>JBBCIL010000045.1:0-177359 GCA_037200265.1 Bacteroidota bacterium | reverse complement strand
CGCTGCTGAAGTTACTGTTTAACGGCAACAAAAGAACAAGCCGCCCCGCTAAAAGCGAAACGGCTTGTTCAAACTATTCATTAAAGCTTATTATGGAAGGCCTATAATAACCTTGAAGGCCTTTTCTGAAGTTCTTATTCCATCATCGTAATAGAATTTAACGATATACGATCCCCCGGGAAGATTGGTCAGATCAACAGGTATCACGCGGCCGTAAGTCAATCCGCTGAATTGCTGTGTCCTCACCAGTATTCCGCTATTGGTATACACTCTCATGCCCAGATAACTATACAGCACACTATTGATCCGGATGTTGAACAGGCCATTGTTCGGGTTCGGGTACAACAACACCGCATTATCACGCAGCAGGATGATCCTTTCAGGACAATCTTTCACTGCGATACGTTTTGTAGCAGTGCTTGTACATCCGGAAGCGCTGGTATATGTATAGGTAAGTGTATAGGTGCCTACAGCTGTAGCTCCCGGTACAAAGGTATTACCGGATACGCCTACGCCTGTCCAGTTTCCACCAACAGGAGAAGCCGGCAATTGCAGGATCGGGTCACTGATACAAACTGTATCAGGAATGCTTCCTATTGTAAGAACCGGGTAAGGGTTCACGGTTACAGTCGCGGTGCCTGTTGCTGTACAACCTGCGGAAGTAGTGGCAGTAGCGGTATATGTATACGTACCTGTGGCAGCCGGTTTGGAATATACCGAGAAGGCATCAGTACCTGTATAGGCAGTAGTTCCTGCGGCATTGGTGAACAAGCCGGATACCGGTGTCCAGGTAACAGCAGGGTTTGCCATCTGGTAAGTGATAGTAATAGACCAGGATTTTAATACTCCGAGGTCAATGCCAAAGAGATCTTCCAAAGCCAGTGTCCAGTTACCATTTCCTACAGAATATAAACCGGAGAATGAGTTAACATCTGAAATATAACCGTTTGGTCCTACTCCTGTAGCGGCATCGGGTATCCATGTGCCTGTAAACGGTGCCAGGGATCCGGAAAGAGAGTTTACACCGGTTGAGCTGATCACCGCATTGGTAATGTTGTCACCGTTTCCTCCGTTTCCATTAAACAGGTTCAGTATTTTGCCATTTGGCGCTTTCAGGTTAATGACCATATCGCTGACGTAAGTATGGGTCAGATCAATTATGGATACACTTATACCCGTAACGGTAGCTCCTGCCGGAACACTATTAACAGGTATCGTATGTGTAATGCCTGCAGCGCTTCCATCAGGAACGTTTATGGTGATCGCTCCGGACGCTGCAGCTGGTAATGTTACCGGCGGAGGCGGAGGATTAGTAAACTGGGTGTTCAGCAGTACCGAGCCTCCTATACATACCTGAGAAGCAGCAGGCGTAATGACCGGCGCCGGAGGATTCGGGTTGACATTAATAGATGTGACATATGCATCATTCCCTGTTTCCGGATCATCCGGTGAACTGGTAGCTGTGGTGATATTGTATATACCGGCTACTGTGAAGTTTTGTGAAGGGCTGAGATAAATATCCATAGAAGCCCCCGGAGCCAGCGTACCGGCATTCAGTGTGGCCGTTAGCGTACTCGTTACCGCCCCGGTAATCGTGGCCGTGACCGTAACAGGGTAAGTGGCAAAATTCTGTATCGTCGTATTATAATTCCTGATAGTGGCCTGAACAAATACCCCGCTGGTCGGACAATTCAATGACGGGAGAGTAATATTTGTGACACCCACATCTACTTTAGGTGAAATCTTCACACTGATATCATCAATGAACAGGAATGCCTGGTCAGGATCGGATATGTTGTGGAAACCTATATAGTAAACACCGGAAGCAGAAGGTGTAAAATCAGCGACAAGTGAATCGAAAGGATTCGCAACAGCGGTAGTAGTACCCGGGTTAGAATAGATCAGGTTGGTCATTGACGCTGAATACGCCTGCGTACCATATTTTATTTCAAATTTTTCAAACCAGGTCGGTGCGTCAGAGCCTTTGTAATAGGCTTTCACACGATAAGAAACACCCGCTGTCAGGTTCAGGCCCTGCAGATAGAACCAGTCGTCACCACCACGGGCAGGATTACCAAGATCATATATGTACCACATGCTTTTTGATGGGGAAACAAAAGTCTGGGCAATACTGTTAGTGATCCAGCGACCACCGCCACCATTCGGAGTAGGTCCGCTGTTACCATTTACATCTTCCGTACTGGTACAGGTCGGGAAGCCAACGAGCGGAGTGGCTGTTTCGAAATTCTGCAAGTAAGGAATATTGGTAGCCGCACACAATGTAGCGGCGGTAGTTTTCTTATTTGTACTGAAATCAACACCCGGTATACAGATGCGTCTTACATAGAAATCATAAGTAGTAGCAGCTGTAAGACCACCCACCGTGATCGGTGATGAAGTACCAAATACCAGCGTACCACCCACTCCCGGAGTATTGGTAGTGCCCGGTGTAAAGCCCGGCGCTCCATACTCAACAATGAATGCATTACCCGGTGAGTTGAATGACACCAGTACAGTGGTAGGTGATATAGGCAGCGCTGCTATTAAACCTGTTGGCGGAAGACAGGAAGGCGTTGGCTCAACCGTGATATTATCCAGGTAAAGGTTATTTCCAAATGCAGAGATACCCCTGAACCGGAGCCTGTTGGTACCGGCCGGCAGATCAACAGCTTTTTCAGCCCATTGGTCAGCACTCGGCGTATAGGCACCTAATGACGATCCTCCTGTATTCAATTCACCACCGGTACCACCATCATAAGTGACCAGGGTAGTATAGGTAATTCCACCGTCTGTAGAATAAGATATTTCAAGCTGATCGTTTTCTCCAAAGAAAGTAGCATAAGCATGATCAAATACAAGCCTGTGATTGGCAGGCACTGCATTGAACAAAGGCGATACGAGATCGAGGTTTACTCCTGCATCTGCATTATAAAAATCAAACTTGGCGGATCCTGTTCCTGCACCGTAGGCGCTGGAGAAATTACCCGTTAATAATATCGCATCACTGCTTGTCCAGCAGGTGGGAGGGAATGTAGTAGCGAAACTTGCAAAAGTCTCCGTGAATGGTACGCCAATAGGATTACATGGTGTAGCAAATGCAAATGGTCCTGCCCAGTCGCTGAATATGCCTCCGCAATTTGAGCGTACATAATAACTGTATGCAGTATTGGGAGTAAGCGGGGCTGCGCTTGCAGTAGTAACACCTGCACCCACATTACCGTTGAGCACGAGACCTGCGGCGCCACTACCTCCGGCGCCGGATGTACGTACTTCCCATTGATACCCTGTAGCAGGATTAGATGCCGACGCTGTCCAGCTAAGCGTAGCTGTGTTTGGTGTTAAGACAGTAATGGTTAATCCTGACGGCGGGATACAAGGAGGTGTGGTTATACTTAATGTATAATCTTCGGCCTGGCCATATCCTGTACCATTCTGGCAGGCAGGCGCCGATACGTTAAATTTCTTAATTACGCGCATCCTCGTAAGACCATCAAGAGCAGTAGGAGGTATTAATATATTAGTTGTTGCTTCTATCGCATCCAGCCCGGTTGAGCCGAAAATCGTTCCGACAAAAAAGCTTTCCCCAAGATCTCCAAAATCACCGTCCTGGTTAAAGTCAATATATACATCAATATAGGTGGTAAAGCCTCCGTCTGTATTTCCTTTTACCCTGATAGGATAAGACAAACCTTTGCCGACATTGCCGACTATTGAAGTAAAGTCTTCCTGTGCAGGTGTGCCGTTTAATGTGGCGGAAGTAGCGTTATTAATATTAGAGAAATTTACCAGCGTTATTGGTTCTATGTTATTGGTGAATACTACCGTACAATAGCAACTGGTTGGCGCATTCTGTCCGACAAGTAAAACAGAAGAATAAGCATCCTGGGCACTGCAGGTTATTTTTCTGCGGTAATAGGTAGGTGTTGTCTGGTTGGCCACTGTATAAGAAGCTGTAGTGACACCAGTTGCTGTCCAGGGTGCGAGTCCGTCAGGAGAAGTTTCCCATGCATAACTGATCCCTACTCCGAAACTGGCTCCTGTTACAGTAAGCGTAAAAGGAGTTGCCGCACAGGCTGAGGCCACACTTGATTCTGTTGTGCCACCGCCCGGAGGAGCAACGCATGGAGGAGGGATGCTCCAGCTATACGTAAGCCCTGATGCAGGCATTATTGCATTGGTGGATGTACAGGTGGCAGCATTAGTGCCGCCCGCTGTTGTCGCACTCCAGTTTGTAGTAGTGGTCCTGTTATTGAAATCAGCATTAGTAGTTCCGCGAAGACCTACCTGGGCTGTTAATGAAGTGGTGCTTGTAGCTGTACAGGTACCATAAATTATCTGTACCGTGTTAGTAGTTTCATTCAGCACGATCTGAAAATTTAATACATCGCCCGCTATGGCGCCGCCGCTGTATCTTCTTGCATTATTCCATTGAACGACAAATTGCCTGTTGGGAGCACTTCCTATTGTTGCCCGCTCTACCGTCGTGGCATTGCTGATCAAGTCCCTGGCGAACGCAGACACTACGCCACCGTAGCCGGCAGTTGATGAGATAGGCGTATAGTTCGTTGTGCCGGGAGCCGTAGCGCCAAAAGTCAGGTAACCATTTGAATTCACATTTACAGCGTTGTATACTGTTCCGCTAAATGTAAAAGAAAATGGCAGGGCAACATTTGATACATTATCATCCCAGCCGGATGCATGTACAACTGTTCCCCCGGAAACAGGAGTATACGTTCCTGAAGATTGGACAAAAATGTACGAGTTTACCTGCGCAGAAGAAATAAATCCTGAAAAAAAGAAAAAAACAGTAAGTAATAGAAAGTAGATCTTTCTCATAAGCAGAGTTATTAATTAAAGTAGTAAAGGTTTTGGTAGTCCCCGTCCAGGACTTTAGTGATGGAAGGTATCTAATTTTTCGTTTGCAGCAATTTTTTCCCTTCAATTTTCTTTTGCTCTATCAATTTCAGCATCAGAGTCTTGTTGCGTATCAGGAGACTGCTTTATTTTATTAAAAATTCATTGTATTTGTACTGCCTTTCACAGTCACATACTATCTGCCTGTTCTTTCCGTTTTAAGAGCGGACAAATGCCATTTATCTATTAAAAATCAATCACTTGAAAGGACTACTTCTTCCCTGTCTCATTACCCTGGCATTATTATCCTCCAACGCCTCCTTTGCCCAGATGATCACGGGTGTATGGAAAGGAAAGATCAACCGGCAAAAAGCCGAAATAAAGATCATTCAGAATGGTGATAGCCTTACCGGAACCTCTTATTATTATGAGTCGCCGGATAATTACAGGCGGTACAGCATTAAAGGATATTTTGATGTGAACACCAATGAGGCCGTATGGTGGGACGACCAGCTGATAGAATCAAAATCAGGCAAATTCAGCATTTCCACACCCGGAAAGATGCCTTTACTGTCAAGAGCGGATTTCAATTGTCCCGGCGGAGGCAAAATGATGCTGGACGGAAAAGCAGGGAAGGTATATGAAGAAGATCCGAAAGGCGACCTTCATCTTGATAAAATAACAGCCGGCAATTTTGAAGACGAGTGGGATTATGTGATAGATAATTACCTTGCCGGTGGCAATGATCCTTATATTATTGATAGCATCTCTTCTTTGCATACTGTTCCTCTTCAGCAGCAAACGGAAACAGCAGCGATACCGCGGCAAACACCGGTGGCGCCGGTAATGATTGAAAAGCCTGTTCAAAAAAATGATCTGCCGAAAGAAGAATCAAAGCCTGTTGTAAAAGTGACAGAGCCGGTAAAGCCACAAACCATAGAGGAGAAATTCGTAACACGTAAAAAAGTATTGACTACAGAGATACCTGTTACCGGCGATTCCGTTGAACTTCGTTTTTATGATAATGCAGAAATTGACGGTGATTCCATTTCTCTTTTCCTGAATGATAAACTCATCTTTCAGCATATACGGCTCCTCGGAAGCGCCTATACCATCAAACTTGCCGTAAGTGAACTAAGCGCCAGCAATGAACTGATCATGGTAGCAGAAAACCTGGGCTCCATTCCTCCCAATACTTCCTACATGGTAGCACTGGTGGGTGACAAAAGATACGAAGCAAGACTGGAAAGCACAGAGGGAAGCAGCGCGATGGTGAGGTTTGTGAAGAAGTAGTTGGGGAAGACCGAAAGACCGGAAGACGGAAAGACCGGAGACGAGTCTTCGGATTAAAATGGTTTCAAGGTTTGTTGTTACAAAATATAGCCGAAGGTTTAAACCTTCGGCTATATTTTTTTATCACTGGCCCCGTTGATGAATTGCTGATTATGTTTTTGGAACTCGCTAACTATAAAATCATTTCAATCCGGATACTCGTCTCCGGTCTTCCGGTCTTTCCGTCTTCCGGACTTTTACTTCAGTATCTTCATAATCTCTTCCACCGCCCTATCCACCTGCGGATCGCGACCATTGAGTTTATCTTCAAAAGAATTAATGACCAGGATATCAGGCTGCACACCTTTTGCTTCGAGATCTCTTCCATCCAGTCCATAACAACCCCAGGCGGGCATACGAACCGTGGAACCATCTACTAAACCCACGCCGCTGGTAAAGATGATCCAGCGGTAGGTGCCATTACCAACGATCTTTCCCAGCTTGAGTGCTTTAAATCCTTCTGATGTCATTTCCGCGTCGCTCAATGACTGCTCATTGATGAGTAAGATGATCGGTTTATCACTGGGTGAAAAATTAGACTGCGGCGTCATCTTCCCTTCCCGGTATTTCCATTGCAGGTAAGAACGCTGGCTCAAAAATTTAAGCACTTCATCATGCACATTTCCTCCCGTATTGTAACGCAGATCGAATATCAGCGCATCCTTATGCATTAATTCCTGCGTCATGTCTATGATGAACTGGTTCAGTTCATCATCGCCCATATTTTTCATATACCCGTAAGCAATACGGCCCTTGCTTTTCTCATCCACCCTTTTCTGGTTATTGTCTATCCATTCATCATACAGGTTATTGAACAGGGTGGCCTGCGGGTGAATTTTCACTTCATATTGCTGACCGCTGCGGCTGAAGGTCAGTTTCAATTCCCTGTCCAGCGATGGCAGTGTGAAATAATAATCCCTGTCTTTTTTTACATCTACTCCTTCATCATTCACTTTCACCAGCACGTCTCCTGGTTTTATATCTATTCCTTTTTTATCGGCCGCTGACCGCTTTACTATATACTTTACTTTGAATGGATCATCGTTCTCAAAGATCACTCCTGTTTCCATAGTGCGGTTGGTGAGTGCAATGGTCTCATCATTGCCAAAAGTACCGAAACCCTGGTGAGATGAATTCAGTTCGCCGAGCATATCATTGAGCAGCATACGCAGGTCAGCGCGGGTATTGAGATAAGGGATAAACTGCTGGTAATATTCTTTTGTTTTTTTCCAGTTCAGCCCATGAAATTTTTCATCATAATAATTTTCTTCCATCTGCGCCCAGGCTTCCTCAAACATCTGGCTGAACTCTTCTGATAAATTGCGGCGGAATGTATAACTGGTATTTATCGCATCTACTTTATTGGCTTCCAGGTTCAGCTTATTGATAGTACCGTTAAACAATACGAATAGTTTATCACTTACTTCCACCACAGCAAACCCAAAACCACCATCAGTACCTGCGATCTTTTCGGTTTTGTTTTGTTCAAACGGTTCGATCACCGTTTTCCAGAGGGCATTGCGGCCTTCGCCGTGATTGCTTGTATACAGCACATTTGCTTTTTCTGCTTTCTGGTAAACATATTGCAGGAACTGTGTTCCCAATGCCGGGGTGATCTGTTCCAGTCTTTCCATAATAAGATCGGTGTCAATCACTATAGGTTTCGTATCTGCACTGGCCGTTGCCGGCGTTTTCTTCGTGGTATCTTTTTTTTCTTCTTTGAATAATTCATTGAATTTATCCGCACGGTAAGGCTGATCTAATTTCTCCAGCGGTACACGGTATACTTTCGCATTGGGCATGCCAAAGGGATAAACCGGCTTTAGCCGCTGCGAGTTGAAATAAATATACTTCCCGTCATTTGACCAGAGAGGATTGTTTTCGGTAATGCCCGTATTGGTGAGATCGGTAGTCTTATTTTCTTTTATATTATAAACAAAAATATCCTGCTCAAAATTCCGGTAAGCTGTAAATAATACATATTCGTCGTTGGGTTGAAAAACCGGGACTGGCTGTTTTGAAAACCCCATTATCTCATCTTTCACGATCGTTTACTTTCCAGCGTTTTCGTATCGAGCAATCTTACTTCATCACGGCCGCTCAAATAGACAGCCTTGCTCCTGTTCTTGTTCATCACCACTGACCGGTTGTTCTTTTTATCGTTTGTAAGCCGCTTCGGCGTGCCGCTGCTGTCTGCTGCCATCGTGTACCAGTTGGTATATCCTTCGAGGGTTTGATCGAACAGCAGTCTTTTACTGTCACTCAGCCATTTTACTTCGGTCACCCTTTCGGCAGAACCGCGATTGACCTGCTGAATGAATTTTCCTTCGATATCACTTACGAACAATTCTCCCCTTGATACAATAAGCCAGTTTTTTTCCATCCGGTGACACATCAAAGGATTCTATACTTCCCTTTACATCAAAATCTTTTTCTTTGGGCAGTGTATTATTGCGGATGATGGAAATATCCAGTTTACTTTCTTTGTCCGCCTTTACATCATACAACCACAACTGGTAATCTTTTTCAAATACTACTTTGCCTCCATTGGCATTGACACAGGGCGTTTTTATAGAAGAGGAGAACTTAGTCAGTTCCTTTTTCTTTCCGTTATCCAGTGTATAAAGATTGTACTGCCCGTTGGCTTCGTCGGAAATGAAATAGATATTGCCGCTCCTGTCAATCGTAGCGCCGAAGTCCTTTCCTTCCCAATCGGTATATTTTTTTAAATTGTTTCGTCTGCGGGTTGTACGATTGTATATCGGGATTGAACGGTCCTTTGTACCTCTTGCGCTGCACCTGGTTGCTGCTTTCCCAGGTATCATTAAAGAATATTTCCCCGGTCAAAGGATGCTCAGTTAAATTATGATCGTATTGAAAAAAATAATTACCGAAAACCCTTTGCGCATTACCACCTTCCGCGGAAACTTTATAACCGGCAGCCTGTCCCATCCGGTTGCTGTTGAAATAAATATATTTTGAATCCCAGCTCCAGTTTGATACATCATCATTGCCGCTGTGATAGGTGATCTGCTTTACATCGCCTCCGCTTACCGGCATTACAAACACATCGGTATTGCCGTATTGCCTGCCGGTAAAAGCGATCCATTTGCCATCCGGCGATACTTTTGCGCTGCTTTCGTAGCCCTGCATACCCGTGAGTCTTGAGGCCTGGCCGTTCTTCACATCCGCTTTCCACAGATCGCCTTCAAAACTGAAGATGACGGTTTGTCCGTCGGGAGTAAGACAGGGATTCGAAAGAAAATAAGCGGAAGCATTTTGGGCGAAAAGCTGCGGGGCAAAAGCTAAGGCAGCGATAATGAGTAGTTTTTTCATGCAAAACGGTTTTGGCCGGTCAAATTACGACTGAAACGAATTGAGTGTACACCGCTGGTAATATTTTATTGGGTGCTTGAAGATAGATTTTGGAACACGGAGGTATAAAATTATTCCATATGCAGCGTCCTTTTGTTGAATTCAGTTCGATTGAAATATATCTTTCGTGAGCAAAAGAATACAGGGGTCACAGGAGAGCCGCGGAGAAAAGGAGAGCAGAGATAGTAGCGATGTAATGTGTTCCCCTGTGATCTCTCTATCTCTGTACGCGGAATATGTACTGCGTTCATGCAGGCTATTCAATCTAAAAATCTCCGTGTCCCTGTGCCTTGGTGCCTCCGCGTTCCAATTTTTTTCCCTTTATACAATTACAAAAGGTTCATTTAATTTCCTTTCTTTACTTATGAAAAAGATCATTGTATTGTTTTGCACTTCTATTGTTCTTACAGCCATATTTTCATACTCACTGAATATCTTTCTCAAAGAAGACTTTATCACGCTTACTTTAAAGACCATGCTGATACCCTGTTTTACCTGGAGTATCTTACTGCTGCTGGCCTGGCGGCAGTTACCTCCTGTTAAAAGATCACAATACTTTGTCATTGCAGGATGGATTTGCGCTATAGGCTCTTTAGTACTGGTACCCGGCGGTATTTATAATTTTATAAGCCCGGCGCCTGCTATACAATATTCCGTGATCAATGTATTGTTATGTGTAGCGGTAATGTCTTTTCTGTTTTACATCCTGTTGAAGAAAAATAATTTTTCTTCCCGGTGGTGGTGGGCGTTCAATATCCTTATCTGCATCAATATGTCGCTTTTCTACCTGTCAGCAAAGATCTAAAGTACCAGCGCTGCCAGAACAGAAAAATGATCGGAAGCAAATCTTCCATCCCATGTTTGCGAAATAGCCGCATGGCCGGCTACTTTCCATTTTCCTTTCAGAAAAATATAATCTATCGGCAGATCATTTCTTTCTTTTGATTTGAACCCATTGAAAGTACCGGTTGGTCCATAGTGAGGGCTCTGAGAAATTTCTTTTGCATCAGTTAAATGCAGCGGGTTGCTTTTATCCATGATCACCATGATCGGCTCATCGGAAGGTTCTGCGTTAAAATCACCGGTACATACAACGGGCACAGTACCTGCGATCTCTTTTATTTTACTTAATATAAGTTTGGCGCTTTCCCTCCGGGCTACCTGGCCGATATGATCAAAATGGGTGTTGAAAGCATAAAATATTTTTTTTGTCTTCCTGTCCCTGAATTTTGCCCATGTCACCATTCTTGTAATGGCAGCATCCCAGCTTTTGCTGCCGGGCACTTCGGGTGTTTCTGATAACCAGAACATTTTTGTTGCTAATACCTGCAATCTTGTAGTATCATAAAAAATGGCGGAGTATTCTCCTTTTTCCTTTCCATCATCACGGCCGCCGCCCAGGTATTTGAATTGCGGTAACCGTTCTTCCAGGTCTGTCATCTGGTCGTGAAGAGCTTCCTGTACACCCAGCAGGTTCACTTTATGAAAAAGGATTTGCGACGCCACTTTATCTTTCCGGTAAGGCCATGCATTCAGGCTATCAACCGCTATATTGAGCCGGATATTGAAGGTCATTACATTCAGTTCCTGTGCCTGCACCAGGATGGAAAAAATGAAGGATGTTATAAAGAGAGCATACTTTTTCATACGTATGAAAAGATTAATTACGCTAAAATTACAATTTTACCACCCGGAAACCCTGGTTGCTGAAAGAAGCATGGATATTAACACGGCCAATATCATACGAATTAAAAAAGCTGCAGGCATTTTTACTGCACCACCACGATCCGCCGCGGGCATGGGCTATCGTATTTTTTTCATTCTCTTTTAATTTACCTGTGCAAAACTCAAATACGTTTCCATACATATCATACAAACCCCATGCATTGGGGGCAAAACTGGCTACCGGTGATGTATACATATAGCCATCGCTGCTGTCTGTTGCGAGATGATTTCTTCCGTGCCAGATATTGGCGTACTGTTTTATCTTATCCCTGTTGCCAAAAAAATAATCGCTGTCTGAACCTGCCCGGCAGGCGATCTCCCATTCGGGCAATGAAGGTAAACGCATACCCGCCCATTGACAGTACGCCTGTATATCACTGTAGCTGATACAGGTAACGGGATGATCCATTTTATTGTCAATGCTACCCCGGCTGACGCCATTAGGATAACGCCAGCAAGCTGTTGAATCTTCGAGCCAGTCAAACTCTTTGAGGCCCGGCTGAAAGACCATGGCATTATGCATTCTTTCTGCATCGGTTCTGTAAGCAGTAGCCGCAACAAATTCAGCGAACTGCAGGTTGGTGGTTTCTTTGCTGGCAATGTAATAATCATTTATTTCCACTTTGCGCTGCGGATTAAGCAAATGATCTTTTTTACCGATAGTATAAATGCCTTTGTGAATTAAAACAAAACTGTCTCTTTCGCGCAGCGGGACAGATTGCGCGTGCAGGTGACTGCAAAGAAGAAAAAATAAGGAAGATATAAATATCCTATTTCTTAGTCGCATTATAAAAGCCGGTCGCCCTTTTGATGATCAGGTCTTCATTGCCTTTATTGTAAACCAGGTAAGACATATAGCTGGAATCATCACTGTACAGTTTCCTGTAGGAAGGCGAATTAAGAAAGGGCTCGTACTCGTTGTCCTTCATCAGGTTCATCAGTAACGTAAGGATATCAAAATCCTTTTTACCGGCATTATACGTTTCGACCAGGAACGGGATCATTTCCTTCGCATTGATCTCGATCACTGCATGCTTGAAATTCACACCCGCTCTTTTTGTCCTTGTTATGCTTTCTTTCATAAATGCGATAACAGAATCACGGTTACTTTTTAAAAAAGCGGATTGCCTGTCGCTCCAGGCGTATTCGTCAAACGCATCCGGCAGGTAAGCGAATATCTTTTTATGCTCGTCCTGTATGGGCGGCATTGCATCACAGTTCTGGCTGAATGATTCCGCATGGATCATGTGATACGTAAATTTTTCCCGCAACGAAAGCGCTTCATAAACGGCGGGTTTCAGCGCTTCGTTATCTTCTTCGTCCACCTGTATCTTAGCGATCAGTCCTTTTATTTTAGCCAATCCATAAGGCGGTACCGTAGGTTTGATCCGGTACTGGTGATAGGCTTCGCTTTCTTTACTGGCGCGTCTCCATACACCATCTTCCTGTGTATAAGCAATGAAAGAGTAAGACAGCAGTAAGAAGGAGAGAATGAGCTTCATGGCGATCTATTTTAAATATAATTTATAATGTCCTTCCAGTTTGTTGTCTGTGGCGAGGTCGTCCTTCACCTGGAAACTGACCTTGTAATAATCGAATAATTTTGTCACCCCGCTTATCACCACATTCATGCTGATATATTCCGCGTCCCGGGACGTAATACCGTCTGAAAAATCCTTGAATAGATTTTTATCACCGAACAACACATCGCCTTCGCTTGTCTCTACCATTTCACCACCGGAAACAAAGACCTTTCCTTCTTTCTCCTTCCAGCCGGATACGATAAGCCGGAGGATTACTTTTTGATTCACCCTGATCAGATTATCATCGGGTACCAATGTGCCGTCTTCAAACAGCAGGAAAGCCTGTTCTACTTTTATGCCTTTTGAAGTAACGACAATCCCGTTCCGGATCTTTGAATCAGTATTCTTTTCCTTGTCATCATTCTTTTTCACGGTCACTTCGCAGGAAGACAGCAGCGTGGTAATAAAAAACAGTGAAAGAAAAAAGCGTCCCATAAAAACAGTTTGGTTTAAATAACTACGTTCACCATTTTGCCTTTTACAAAAATGATCTTTTTTGGTTGTTTCCCTTCGAGCCATTTTTGCACTATTTCATTTTCCAGTACGATCTTCTCTACTTCAGGCTGTGCTGCATCAAGGGAAATATTCATGGTGGTGCGCAGCTTGCCGTTTATAGAGATGGGGTATTCTTTGGTGCTTTCGATGAGGTATTTTTCTTCAAGTTTGGGATAATGAGCATCAAGCACTAAGGCCCCTTCTACATCTCCCCCGGAGGGAGAGACCTGGCGTAGCTGCGCATATAGTTCTTCGGATATATGTGGTGCGTATGGCGTTAATAATACCAGCAACGGTTCGAGTATCTCCCGTTTATGACATTTTATATCTGTCAATTCATTGACGGCGATCATAAAAGCGCTGACGGCGGTATTGAAACTGAAGCGTTCGGTATCGCTTTCTATTTTTTTGATAGTGCTGTGTAATACTTTCAGTTCAGCGTCGGTAGCTTTCTCTTCTGTCCATACCTTACCTTTTATTTCATCATAGAATAAACGCCATAATTTTTTCAGGAACCGGTGTACGCCTTCAATGCCTTTGGTATCCCAGGGTTTGCTCATTTCTACAGGACCGAGGAACATTTCGTACATGCGAAAGGTGTCGGCGCCGTATTTTATAACCAAATCATCCGGGTTGATTGTGTTGAATTTTGATTTGGACATTTTTTCGACTTCGATTTCGCAAAGGAATTTATTGTCCTCCTCTTTAAGAAAAATGGCCTCCTTTAATTCTGGCCTCCAAGTTTTAAAACTTTCGATATTAAGCTCAATACCATCCACATCTTCTACTCTCACTCTTGGATTATATAAATCAAACCCATAAAAACCAAGCTCGTTATCTGTAATATCAAACACTAGCCCATTCTTTTGATAAATACTTTTAAATACTTCTTCTGGAGTAATCCTTTTATCCAAAAGCTTTTGATAATAACTCAATGAAATAAACATAGGTCTGAATTGGCGCTTTGCTACATCAACCCTAGTTCCACTTAATTGCGTATCAATAGGAACAATTTGGCCAATGCGTCTTGATGAACCCAGTATCATCCCCTGGTTCACCAATTTCTTAAACGGCTCATCATGCCCGATATAACCGAGATCATACAAGGCTTTCGTCCACATACGGCTGTATAATAAATGACCTACTGCATGTTCTGTACCTCCGATATAAATATCCACCTGTCCCCAGTAATCAGAAACTTTGCGGTCGCAAAACGCTTTGTCATTATGCGGATCCATATAGCGGAGAAAATACCAGGAAGAGCCGGCGTAACCGGGCATGGTGTTGGTTTCTAAAGCTCCAACCTCCCCTAAATCCCCTCCAAAGGAGGAGACTTGCGAAGACTCCGCTTTGCTGGTAAATTCTTTATTGGCGAGTTTTACTTTTTTGTGAATCCATGACGGGATATTCGCCAGCGGCCCTTCTCCTTCCGGGCCTGGTTTGTAACTATCTACTTCGGGTAATTGTAATGGCAATTCACTTTCATCCAAAGCATAGGCAATACCATTGATCCATTTGATAGGAAACGGTTCACCCCAATAGCGCTGCCGGCTGAAAGCGGCATCACGCATTTTATAATTCACTTTTCGTTTCCCGATCCCTGCCTGCTCTATCTTGTCTATTACTACTTCGATCGCATTGCGCATCACGAGATCATTCAGGAAACCGGAATTTTCCAGGATAGCATCTTTGGTAGGATTGGCTTCCACACCATCATAATACTTGCCGATAATATTGGTAATGGGTATATTAAAATGCTTTGCAAACTTATGGTCACGCTCATCGCCGCAGGGTACGGCCATGATAGCGCCGGTACCATAGCCTGCCAGTACATATTCGGATATCCAGATAGGAATCTCCCTGCCATCAAAAGGATTGAGCGCATAAGCGCCGGTAAATACACCCGTGATCTTTTTCTCCGCCATTCTTTCTCTCTCACTCCGGCTTTTTACATAAGCAAGGTATTCATCTACCGCAGCCGCCTGGCCCGCGGATTTCATATCTTCTACAATATCCAGTTCAGGCGCCACTACCATAAAGTCTACCCCAAAAATGGTATCGGGTCTTGTAGTATATACCCGCAGATTTTTCACTTTTGATTTTTCACTTTTGACGTTGAAATCAATCTCCGCTCCCGAAGACTTCCCAATCCAGTTGCCCTGCATCTCTTTCATCGCTTCGCTGAATTCAACTTTCTCCAAGCCTTCCAGCAAGCGATCGGCATATTCAGTGATACGCAGGTACCATTGGCGCAATTTCTTTTTTATAACAGGATATCCGCCACGCTCACTCACCCCATTCACTACTTCGTCATTGGCCAGCACCGTTCCCAATGCTTCGCACCAGTTTACTTCACCGATACCGCAATAAGCCAGGCGGTAATCCATCAGGATATCCGTCCGCCGCTTCTCATCGAAACTGGTCCATTCATAATCGGTAAACTGCAGCGACGCATTGCCCGGGCAGGGATGAGCCGTGTTGCCGTCTTTTTCAAAAGCAGCGATCAGTGTTTGTATGCTCTCCGCTTTATTCGTTTGCCTGTTGTAAAACGAGCCGAACAACTGCAGGAATATCCATTGTGTCCATTTATAATATTCCGGTTTGGAAGTATTGACTTCCCTGTCCCAGTCAAAACAAAAACCGATCTTATCCAGCTGGCTGCGGAAATTAGTAATATTATTGGCGGTTGATACCGCAGGATGAATGCCATGATCAATGGCATATTGCTCGGCCGGCAACCCAAATGCATCATATCCCATCGGGTGCAGCACGTTGAAACCTTTCAATCTTTTATAGCGGCTGTAAATATCGGAAGCGATATAACCGAGAGGATGCCCCACATGCAGCCCCGCCCCGCTTGGGTAAGGAAACATATCCAGTACATAATACTTGGGCTTCGGAGAATCGTTATTCACTTTATACGCATTGGACCTTCTCCATTGTTCCTGCCATTTCTTTTCAATATCCCTGAAGTTATATTCCATTCCTGATCTTTATAATGTTTATGGTATTACCGTCTTCGCTCCTGCCTTGAGGGTTGTGCTGCCTGCTATGCTGTTCCGTATTGATGATAAGCGTTACCGGACCCTGAACGGAGCGTCGCAACAACAGCCCGGCAGAATTACCGCAGCCTGTTTAAAAATTTCTTTAACAAATATCTCACATCACACGGCAATATCACTCAGCTGCAATCGTTTAAATGGACAGCAAAAATACTGATTGTAGCCCTGAATCTGTTATTTTTGCCTGTCCCGCTGCCAGTATAAAGTATAATTAACCGGGCGGGTCTTGACCCTTTATATTCTAAATCCTTTACTATGGCACAAACTGGTAAGGCCTCTATCAAACGTGGCAAACCATCGTACTTTATGTCTATCGTTGGCGTGACCCTGGTTCTTTTTCTCCTCGGTATCATCGGCTGGCTCGTTATCAATGCCAACAAACTCGGCGACTATTTTAAAGAAAGTATTGAAGTAAGGACCTATCTCATCGGCAACCTCAATCCCAAAGACAGCACCGCCCTGATGGAGTATATAGCCGCCAAGCCTTATGTGAAAAAGATCGAGTATGTGACCAAGGAAAAAGGCAAGGAGATCTATATGTCGGATGGCAACAGCGACTGGAACAAAGTACTGGACGCTAACCCCCTGCCAAACGCTATTTTCTTCAAAGTAAAAAAGCAATACCTGAATACGGATTCACTGGCCAGCATCAAAGCCGACCTGAAGCAACAGACCTGGGTGGATAATGTGGAATATCCTGAAGCCCTTGTTGGAAAAATGAGTGAGAACCTCCGCAATATCAGTATCGGGATGCTGATTATCGCTATCATACTGGCGGTAGTGGTGATCATATTAATTGACAACACGATCAGGCTGGCAATGTTCAGCAACCGTTTCCTGATCAAGACCATGCAAATGGTAGGCGCTACCCGTGGTTTTATCGCCAAGCCGATGAATATCCGGGCCATTATCAACGGGGCTATCGGCGGTTTGATCGCAGCGATCGCTGTTTACCTGCTGATATTGCTGGCCGAAAGCCAGGTAGAGGACCTGAAAACGATCCGTGATAATAATATGCTCCTGCTGCTTTTCTCTGTCCTGATCATTCTCGGCATCTGCATCACCCTGTTCAGCACCCATCGCAGTATAATAAAATACCTGAAGATGAAGCTGGATGATTTGTATTGAGAGAAGACCGAAAGTCAGAAAGACGGAAAGACCGAAGACGATTATAAAAGCAGTAAGGTCATTTCATTCGTCAGGGTGGGCTTGCGAACTTGCGGACTTCCCGTCTTTCGGACTTTTATGAAGAAAACCTAAGAACGATTACAAAAGCAATACACTCACATCATTCATCAGGCTGGGCTCCGGACTTGCCGACTTTCCGTCTTTCGGACTTTTATGAAGAAAACCAGAAGACGATTGCAAAAGCAGCAAGGTCATTTCATTGATCGGGCTGGGCTCCGGACTTGCGGACTTCCCGTCTTTCGGACTTTTCCCTATCTTGCATGTCCAAATTGTATAAAATGACTGATAATAAAACAAGCGCTTCTATCTTTTCAAAAGACAATTATATGTGGATGCTGGTGGGCATCGTGGTGATCACGATCGGTATGTTCCTGCTGGCCGGGGGCAAAAGTGAAGATCCCTCCAAATTCAACGCTGAAGAAGTATATAGCAAAACCCGCATTACGGTGGCCCCTATCCTGATACTGGCCGGTCTCGTTATCGAGATATTCGCCATATTCAGAAAGCCAAAGGGGTAAGAAAATAAATGAGCCCATTGACCGATTTGAAAATTTGAAAATAAGTTCAGATTTTTAGATCGGTTTTTTTATTGTATTTAGTTTTCAAATTATCTTATTTTCAAATTCTCAAATTAATCAATGGATTTCCTCCAGGCAGTTATTATCGCGATAGTAGAAGGGGTTACAGAGTTTCTTCCTATCTCCTCTACCGGTCATATGATCATTACCAGCTCTTTCCTGGGCATACAGAAAGATGAATTCACCAAGCTGTTCGAAGTGTCTATACAATTCGGTGCTATCCTGGCCGTAGTGGTATTGTACTGGAATAAGTTCTTTGATTTCAAACGCTGGCAGTTCTATGTAAAACTGATCATTGGCGTTATCCCTGCTTTACTGCTTGGTTTTCTCTTTTCAGACAAAATAGATGCCTTGCTCGAAAGCCCGACCACCGTAGCCATTACCATGCTTGCCGGCGGTATCATTTTATTGTTCGTAGACAAAGCCTTTAATAAACCCCGGATCGAGTCAGACGACCAGGTCAGTTATACCAAAGCCTTTATCGTGGGTATATGGCAAACCATCGCGATGATACCGGGAGTGAGCCGCAGCGCTGCTTCTATCATCGGAGGCATGCAGCAAAAATTTACCCGCAATCTCGCCGCAGAATTTTCTTTCTTTCTTGCAGTGCCTACCATGTTTGCAGCTACCGCTTATTCTTTGTTTGTAAAAAAATGGGAACAGAGCGGCATACCAAGAAAAGGTTATGAGATCATCATGGAGTCAAGAGAAAATATGATCGCATTCGGTCTTGGCAACATTATGGCTTTTGTCGTAGCGATCATTGCCATCCGCTTTTTTCTCAACTACCTGCGGGTGTATGGATTCAAAGTGTTTGGCTGGTACCGTATCATTGCCGGCGCCATACTCCTTATCTTATTGCTGACAGGCGTTATTAAGGGATGATCACCGGATGGGTGCTTAAACGATAATAGTTATACCTACCCGTAACTTCTTAACTTGCGAACCTGTAAACTAACCATTACTTATGCAAACAGCTTCCAAAAAAGTGATCAACGGATGGGCAATGTATGACTGGGCTAACTCAGTGTATAACCTGGTTATCACCACCACTTTCTTCCCGATCTATTTTATTGCTGTTACAAAAGGCAGTGGCGGAAGCGATAAGGTCACTTTCCTCGGAAGAGAATTTGTGAACTCTTCTTTATACGATTACTCCCTGGCGGCGGCTTATCTTCTTATCGCCATTTTATACCCGATACTTACTTCCATTGCTGATACGCGTGGCAACAAGAAAAATTTTATGCGCTTTTTCTGCTATATGGGCGGACTGGGATGCAGCATGCTTTTTTTCTTCGACAAAACCAATTTATGGCTGGGCATACTGGCTTTTATGCTGGCAGCCATGGGGTATGTGGGCAGTCTTGTTTTTTACAATGCTTACCTGCCCGAGATCGCTGCGCCTGCGGACCGCGACAGGGTAAGCGCCAAAGGTTTTTCGTACGGCTATATCGGCAGTGTATTGATGCAGCTGATCGGCTTTGGCCTGGTAGTATCCATGAAAGGTAATGAAGGCAGGGCCTCGCAGATCACTTTTTTACTCGTCGGTATCTGGTGGGTAAGCTTTGCACAGATCGCCTTTGCACGGTTGCCCAAAATGGAGAAGAAGCCGCCGCAAAAAGGAAATGTTTTCAAAGATGGTTTCTCAGAGATTAAAAAAGTATACAACGAAATAAAAAACCTGCCGGTATTAAAAAGATTCCTGCGCGGTTTTTTCTTTTACAGCATGGGTGTGCAAACGGTGATGCTGGCCGCTACTCTTTTTGGCAGCAAACTATTAAGACTCGAAGACAGCAAACTGATCATCACCGTTGTATTGATTCAGTTAGTGGCTATTATCGGCGCTTACGTAATGAGTAATCTTTCTACAAAATTCGGCAACCTGAAAGTGCTGATGGGCGTGGTAGTGCTCTGGATATTTATTTGCGTAGCTGCTTATATGACGGCAGGTAAAGCTGAAGCATTGGAACCGGCACACGCTAAAGTGGACCTGCTGAAAAAACAGAAAGAAGATGCAGGCGCCGCCGCCAATACTACAGAGCTGGATAAACAGATACAGGCAGCACAGGATGAACTCGCTCCCGAACAACAACCGATCGAGTATAGTTTTTATGCGCTGGCTATCGGCGTTGGGCTGGTCATGGGAGGCATCCAGTCATTGAGCCGCTCTACGTATTCCAAACTGATGCCTGAAACAAAAGATACCGCTTCCTACTTCAGCTATTATGATCTTTCTGAAAAGATCGCTATTGTAATAGGTATGCTCAGCTTCGGGTATATAGAAGAACTGACCGGCAGCATGAAAAATTCTGTACTGTCGCTGATCGTATTCTTTGGCATCGGGTTAGTATGGCTGTATGCAGCCCTTGTAAAACAAAAGAAATTTGTAGCCTCTTTGTAAATCCCGGATCACTTATGAAACTTTATTCCATCAACACCGGCTACTTCAAATTAGATGGTGGTGCTATGTTTGGCGTGGTTCCCAAAAGTATGTGGAACAAGATAAACCCTGCTGATGAGAATAACCTATGCTCCTGGGCCCTGCGTTGCCTACTGATCGAAGACGGCAACAGGCTGATCTTAATTGATAATGGTAATGGCGACAAACAGGATGCGAAATTCTTCAGTCATTATTACCTGCATGGCGACGATACATTGGATAAATCGCTGGCGAAATATGGTTTTCACCCCGATGATATCACCGACGCGTTTCTGACACATCTTCATTTTGATCATTGCGGCGGCAGCATTGTTCGTGAAGGAGATAAATTAGTGCCGGCCTTTAAAAACGCCACTTACTGGAGCAATCAACAACACTGGGCATGGGCCGTCAATCCGAATGACCGGGAGAAAGCCTCCTTTCTGAAAGAAAATATTTTACCTATTGAAGAAAGTGGCCGGTTAAAGTTCGTTGAAGTAACCGAAGCAAAAGATGGCAGGCTGGGATCAACACCTTTTAATGAAAACATTACTATCCGGTTTGTAAGCGGCCATACAGAAAGTATGATGCTGCCGCAAATACAATACAGGGATAAAACGATTGTATTCATGGCTGATCTTTTACCATCGGCTGGTCATATTCCTATCCCTTATGTAATGGCGTATGATATGTTTCCCCTCACTACCCTGAATGAAAAGAAATCGTTTTTAAAAGAAGCGGTGGAAAATGACTATATCCTTTTCTTTGAGCATGACCCGGTAAATGAATGCTGCAACCTGCAGCAAACCGAGAGAGGTATAAAGCCAAAGGATTTTTTTAAACTGGAAGATGTGCAGGAATAAATTTATCCTACAAAGCCACAAAGATCACTACGTCCTTTTTCTTCCCCGTCTCTGTGCCTTGGTGTCTCTGGTTCAAAATAGTTCTTACTGATCCTTGCTGATAAACTACGCCAGGAAACAATAATCGAATCGTCCCATAAAAGGTTTTGAAACACCACGACACTAAGACCACTAAGGCTGTTTAGTATTTCTTTGTGTTCTTAGCGGCTTTGTGGGAAACACATTTAGCGCCTTTTAATCAGTGAGGTCATCGGGTGCGGATATTTTCATAGGCCATCATATCTATTTTCACTTTTCCCACCACGATCGGGCTTTCGATACGTACAGGTATATGGTTCTCATCATCCGTTACCCATACCGTCATATGTTCACCGCCTTCGAAGATCGTTCCTTTCAGCAGCAGCGGTTTGAATTTGATCGCATTGAACTTACCATACTTTGTTTTAATGGTTTCTTTTCCCAGGTAGCGTATATACATATTGAAGACCTCGTTGTCGAGGAACATAGAAAAACCGATCCGGTCATCCGCACGCAGTTTTGAAAAATCAACATTGCGGGCATAGAATACAGCGCTTACCACATCCTGCACACAAGCCGGCACTTTGAACACACCGTCATTGGTCACTGCTGTATTGGCCGTTTTGTTGAACGTAATATTCTGGTATTTTTTATAGCCGCCTTCATTCACGTTTCGTACAAACTTTAACGACTGCATGGTAGCGGTGTCAATATAAGTTTCGTACTTGTCACGCACCTTATAGATCCAGTCGTAGGAAGAATTGGTATTGCCTTCACCTACTATATGATAGACCGGTTTGTTATTCAGCGTTTCCAGTGTATTGGTAAAGGTGGCGGTACCTGCATTCACATAAATACCTGCTACGGCATAATAAACGGTGTACGTAACTTTTTCGCCTGCTTTGAAAGCGGTATTGTCAATATTGCAGGTATCCTGGAAATGCGTTTCCGCTTTATGAGAAAAAGCCATCAGTGCGATAAGCGGTACAACGATCAGTTTAAGTCCTTTCTTCATTATTATTGTTATTCTTGAATATTCGCTTTATACTTAAAATCAGTAAACTGCCTGCCAGGGCCGGAATGATCAGGTTGATAAACCATATACTCACTGAAGCAAGGCTTATCCCGAGGCTATTTCCGCTAAACAACCCCAGTAGTTTCAAACTCACTTGTCCCCTCAGGCCCAGATCGGTAAACAAGGCAATGGTAGGAATGACTGCCATTACCAAAAAAGAAACACTCACCGCCCATAATCCCTGCCACCACGTAACCTCCACACCAAATAAACGAAACAGAAGGTAATATTGTATGATAAAAACCAAAAATCTTACTGCTGATAAAGACAAAAGTTGCAGCATCAACGTTGCATTGAAATCTTCCAGCCCCTGGATCAGCCATGTATATTTACGTATACCGGGCAGCCGGTCTACCACTTTGATTATCAACGACAGCCTGAAATAAAAGACTGTTAAAATTAAGACAACAAATAATACCCCGAATATCATTACCTGTATCCACATACCCGACAGCATATGGCTGCTCTCAATAGAGCCTCTTAATGCCAGCAATCCTATCCAGCCCATAAGTAAAGTAACGATCAGCTGGCTCATACTGCCGGCGATGGTAAGAGAGATCGCTTTCAACCTGTTGCCATCATTCATATACAGTACCCTGCCCAGGTATTCTCCTACCCGGTTGGGAGTAGTGACGGAAAATGATGTGCCGGATAATATGGCTTTGAAAGCGGTAAAAAAGCTTACCTGCTGAATGCGCTGAACGGATAGTTTCCACTTGAAAGCCTCAATACCCCAGTTGACGATCATTAATGCAAATACGGTAAACAGGTTCCAAATGTTACGGCTGCCGAATGAATATTGTATCAGTTGCCATGATTTTTCCAGGTTAGGCTGATGCTGCAACCTGGTTGTAAATGGAATAAGACACCCATACAAACAATAAAGGCCCGAGAAAGTAGTTGAGGAAGATTTTGATATTTTTATGCTGCAGAAATTTCATTTGTGTAATATTGGAAGCATAAACCTATGATATCCCGGAAATAGCGGGATTCATCGGCGGCTGGTTCAGCTTCATAAATCATGTAAAAATACAGTCCCTTTGCAAAAGCCTGTCAAAATAATCCTTGGTATTGATCCCGGCACCCTTATTATGGGACATGGCGTGATAGCCGTTAATGGCCACTCGATGGAATTACTGGAAATGAGTGTGCTTAAGCTTTCGGGGAAAAAAGACAATTATGAACGCCTGCAGCTCATACACCAGCAGATCGTACTGCTGGTGAAAAAAATATAAACCCCACGAATTTGCGATCGAAGCCCCTTTTTTCGGTAAGAATATACAAAGTATGCTCAAGTTGGGCAGGGCGCAGGGCGTAGCTATTGCAGCAGCGATCAGTGCTGGTTTGCCTGTTACCGAATATTCACCCAAAAAAATAAAGCAATCCATTACGGGTAATGGCAATGCGGATAAAGAACAGGTCTGGAAAATGCTGCAGCATATTCTTTCACTGAAAGAAAAGCCAAAACATTTTGATGCTACGGATGCTTTGGCAGTAGCGATCTGTCATCATTTCCAGGGAAGATTGCTGTTAACTTCAGCGCCTGTTAAAAAGAAAGGAGCTATCAGCAAAAGCAGCTGGAGTGATTTTATTAAAAAAAATCCCGGGCGTATCAAGAAATGATCTATTGATCACCTGTTTGCTCTTCCTCCTTATTACAGGTGAACCAGTATTTTCTCCTGCACTATCTTCAGCTCTTCAGAGATGCCTGCGGTTTTGCCTGTGTAAAATTGAGATCGTTTGCTGAATTAATGGGTATAAGATGAATATGCGCATGAGGCACTTCCAGCCCGACTACACTCATACCGCAGCGGTTACAATCAAAAGCCTTTTCTATAGCTTTGGCAATGGGCCGGGCAAAGAGCAGCATTTCTTCCAGGTATTCCTGCGGCAGATCGAAAAGGTTATCTACTTCCTTTTTAGGAACAACCAGTACATGTCCTTCTCTTAAAGGAAAGATATCGAGAAGGCAAAGAATTTTTCATTCTCCGCTATTTTATAAGAAGGGATATTCCCTGCTATGATCTTTGAGAATATTGTCATACCACCAAAAAATTTTGACTTCAATGAAAGTAAATAATACTTCGCCCTGCTGAACATGACCACTGTTATTCTGCAAATCTACTACCTTAAATAAAAATGCCTCTCAAAACGAGAGGCATTATGTATAAATTATACTGCTTATTATGCCGTGATCTTTTCTATCCGGAATTGCATAACACCTGCAGGAGCCTGTACTTCGGCGGTATCACCCACATGTTTTCCCAATATCCCTTTGCCGATAGGTGAACTTACCGATATCTTACCGGCCTTCAGGTCTGCTTCCTTTTCGCCGACGATCTGGTAGGTCACTTGTTTTTTTGTACTGAAGTTTGTCAAGGTAACTTTAGTGAGAATAGAAACTTTGCTGGTATCTATATTAGATTCATCCAGCACCCGCATAGTAGCCACTGCTCCTTCTAACGAAGCGATCTTTGCTTCCAGCATTCCCTGCGCTTCTTTGGCGGCATCGTATTCTGCATTTTCTTTCAGGTCACCTTTTTCCCTTGCTTCTGCAATGGCGCGGCTGGCTGCCGGACGATCAATTCCTTTCATCCGCTGCAGTTCTGCCTTCATCAGCTCAAGGGTTTCTTTGGTCACATATTGAAAGCTGCTCATAATCCCTCCTTTGGTGATTTAATAAAAAAATAACAACGCCCCAGGATTTACTGAAGCGTTGCATTATTGAAACAAAGATAATAAACAAATTTTAAAATGTCCAAATGTATCCTGCATCCTATTATGGCAAAACCCTGATTCTGAAGACATAATCCGCTGGCATAATTATTGGGTTTTTAATCCGGCCGCCGGCAAACGAATCATATTCATAAATTAAAGCAAAGCATTATGAAAAAGAATTTGTTCCCTGGGACTGGCAATAAGCGGGCTGTTATTTTTTAGTTCCTGTGGTCCCAGCGAGATAACAGTAAGTTCAAGGCCGGATCCTCCGTATTATGTAAGACCTGCCGCACCGCGTGCCGGTTATGTATGGATAGATGGAGACTGGTATGCCCGTGGTGGCCGTTATCAATGGAGAGAAGGGCACTGGAGAAGATCCGCAAACCGTGTGTGGGTAGCAGGAGACTGGCAATCAAGAAACAATGGCTGGTACTGAGAGCGCGGACACTGGAGAAGATAACGAAAATGGAAAGCTGCATAGCCAATGGCGTTAATGAATAAATCATTAACGCCATCTTTTTACTATTGTAATATTTTATCTGCGAGAATTTTCGCCATTTTATAAGAAGCTTCATGTGTATACCCGGCAATATGTGGTGTAATGATGACGTTTGGTTGTGTCAGTAACCAATCCAGTTGCTTTTTTTCTTCGGGAGTATATATATCGAGCTTTTCATTTTCCAATACATCCAGCGCAGCGCCTGCGATCCTGTTTTCTTTTATTGCTGTCATGATAGCTTCGGTCTCTGTTACTTTACCTCTTGATGTATTTAAAAAAAAAGGTCTGCGCTGCAAAGAATCAAAAAAGCTCTTGTTGGCCATGTGAAAAGTATCATCTGTGAGGCGGCACATGAAAGCTGACAACATCCGCATAGCGTCCTATCTGTTCCAGGTTTGCTTCCTGATATAGTCACGCCGAATCCAAACTTGTATTTATCGTATGCCAGTATCGTCACATCAAATGAATGAAGCAGTTTGGCAAAAGCGCTGCGGTATTGCCAAAGCCAATGATACCGATCGTCTTACCTGTTAATTCAATGCCGCGGTTCTGCTCTCTTTTCCATTGTCCCTTTCTAATGTCTTCGGAAGAAATATGAATATTGTTCATCAGGTTGAGCAGCAGGCCCAGCGCATGTTCCGCTACTGCATTGCTATTACCTTCGGGACTGCCTTACACATCTTATCCCTTTACTTTCTGCATAGGGCAGATCAATCAGCTCCATACCACTGCCCAGGCGGCCGATCCATTTTAACTCCGTGGCTTTATCCAATAACGCCTTGTCTATCTTTATCCTTGTAGTCACTACCAGGCCTTCGGCTTCATGAATGACCGCGGCAAGATCATCGTACGAGATATTGGGATCGTAGATTATTTCATACCCCTGTGCTGTCAGCCTTTCTGGCAGGTATTCATGCGCCTTTCCTGTAATAATTGCCTTCTTCATTTCATTTAAAAGTTAGATCAGCGAATTGCTGTACGCTTAATTGTTCCGCTCTTTTACTAAACAACTCATCCTGCAATATTGCTGCATCAAAAAGTCCTTTTACCGCGTTTCTTAATGTTTTACGCCGTTGATTGAAAGCTGTTTTTACCAGGAGAAAAAAAACTTTTTCGTTTTTCATCACCAGTTCTTTTGTTTTGGCAAAAGGCGTAATAACGCCGCTCTTTACTTTAGGCGGGGGATTAAATGATCCTTCATTTACGTCAAACAGGTATTCTACTTCAAAAAAAGCTGTACCAACACACTTATCACCCCATAGGTCTTGCTTCCTTCTTTGGCGGCTACGCGCTGCGCTACTTCTTTTTGAAACATACCGATCATGCACTCCACATCATTTCTCCAGTCCAGCATTTTAAATAATATCTGTGTAGAAATGTTATAGGGAAAATTACCGATTACGGTAAATTTTCCTTCAAATGGCTGTTCAATATCCAGGAAACTGTGGTGAATGATCTTTCCTTTGAGTAAAGGATATGTTTTTAGTAAGAATTCTACTTTCTCCTCATCCAGTTCTACAGCTTTGAGATCTGTGTTTTCTATCTGGAGCAGGTTTTTGTCAAAGCACCGCCGCCGGGCCTACTTCGAGCAATTGAGTAAATGGCCTTTGCTGTAATGCTGCTATGATCTTGCGACAGATATTCTCGTCTTTCAAAAAGTGCTGCCCCAAAGATTTTTTAAGCGTGTACATCCCGCAAATGTAACTAAAAAGCTTTCGGCAGTGCCCGGCCATCATTTAATGATAATATAAAAATGAGGCTGTCTCAAAGATTAAATAAATCCGCAACGGCGCAAAGAATGTACTATTAAAAATCAGTCGTTGCGAGATCTATTTAACGAAGCTATCTTCTTATAATAAGTTTTTTATTGATGACGCTTCTACCCGTATTTACCTGTACGATATAAATCCCCGGCATCATCGTGCTATAAAAAGGCATCTCAATGGTATTATTGCCCCGCATAAGCGTTATTTTTTTATACAAGACGCTGTTATTATTTGCATCCAGTATACGGATATCGCCTGCTTGCTGCGCCACCACACCACTGACACTGATCGTAGCTTTATCAACAGCGGGGTTAGGGAACATGGATATTGATTCAGGCACATCCCTGATCCTTACAGACCGTATATTACTAAACCGTACACTGCCATTTGTTTCATTCACTACTATCCTGTAGCTGGATGTACCGGTGTAAGGGCTGTCATCCACCAGGTCGTAATTAAACTGTCCTGTTGATTGTGATGCGGGTATAAAAGCAATACGCTCCCAGCCTGCTCCGTTGCTGCGCTGAATATTATAACCCTGGTAACCGGCTTCTTCATTGGCCGTCCACTGCAGTTTAACTTTATTATCATTTCCCGCTTTTGCTTCAAAAGAAAGCAAGGGTATACCAAGAACGGTATTATCAACAATAACGCGGTAATCTTCTACTTCGCCCCTGTTATAATAACCGGTAGCGTTTGCCCGGCCCCATATTATAAGAAGCGGAAGTGATACGTATACGCAGGTAAGTATATGTGCCTGACCACCAGTGTGCTGGGCGTACCTGGCCAGCTCAACCAGATATTCTGCGCAGTCGCCCGCCGGCGTCACAACCATGGGTACAATGCTTTCACTTGCATCAAAAAATCCATTGCCATTAAAATCAAGCCATGCACATACGGTAGCATTGCTGTCTGTATTATTAAACACGGAGAGCTGTGCAAGATAACTGCCGAGACAGGAGAAAAAATAGGCACAAAGGGAAGTCCGTCCTCGTAATTATCTTCTACTGTTGTAAATCCTCTTTTTAACCATTCCACATCTTCATTAGGACCTAATCGCATTTTCTTCGCGTACCTGAAACAGTAGGAGTAAGTGTATCATGACAAGCGGGCGACCACGGATCAGGATCATAAGTAGCCGGTGCATCCCCAAAATCAAGGAACGGGCGATACGGTCCTGCTGCATCTCCCCAACTGCCGAATTACCGGTAGGAATAGCCGGGTCCCAAAGGAGCGTAAATCGTATTGAGTGCACCTACGCCATTGGTACCATTATATAAAGAAATAGCGGCGTCAACATTATAAAGCTTCTCATCCCAGCCAATAGACACCTGCCGGGGTATAAGACCTACAGGCGCATAGTTTACCCGCACACCTGTAAACATATTAAACTGGTAGAAATCTACCTGCCCGCTTTGTGAACCATCGAAATCGGTCAGTACGCCATTTGATATTCCAAAATCACTCCAGTCATGTATGTTCTGCGCATTGGTACCATTATCAGCTGTTACTCCCCATACCTGTGCGGCCGGGGCAACAGGGTTGCCCGCTGCATCAAAATCTATTTTCCATACAGTGGATTTTCTGCCTGCTGCATAAGATCCGCTACCACTCGTACCTGTGTACCCTTCAATACCGAGATACAATGATCCGTTATAAAAAGTAGCAGCGCCGGATTCAACACCGCTTTCATAAACAGGTATTCCAAATGTTTCTGACATCGGGAATAACTACCGAGATCGTTTTTGTATCAACATCATATTTTTTCAATGTTTTATCATCTTCCGGATCAAGGCCAACCCTGTCTGTAAGACTATAGGTATAATAAACAACGCGCCTGTACGGATCGTAGGCCATCGAATTAAGACGATCATGGCCCGGTTCATTAAATAAGAAATAGCCTTTGCCATTGGTAGGGTCTACATAATAGATATTATTATTGACCACGGTTAACACATATTGTGGCTGCCCGGTAAATGGCCTGGATATCTGCTGGTAAGTTGCGGGGAAAGAACCGGTGACGCAGGCATCGATATCAGAAAGCCAGATATCTCCGGCGGCATTATTTAATGTCAGTATGATCTCCCTGACCGGGCCCGTAACACTTACATTAAGCGTTCCATTATTATCATTCGAGCTATATCCTCCACCCGGAGTGTTTACCACAACACTGGCGGTACCGGAACCTGTTACTCCCAAGCCCGAACCTCCGTTTGCAGGAACCGCTGCGATATTCTGGCGGCGCTGGCGCCGTTGGTAGCAGTGATAGTAACGCGCTGGCTATTGTCAAGATCGAACAAAGAGAATCTTACATTAGCTACATCGGGCATCAAATCTCATGGTGATGGTGGTGTTGCCTGATGTTGTAGTTGTAAACTGTACATCTTCACCAGCCGTGGCAAAACTACCGGCATGCGCTGTATTTGTTCCGTTCTCACCATTCAAAGTAATATTAGCCTGTGGTGCCATTACAAAGTTCAGCCTGCGTGTACCTATGGTAAAATGCTGGTTGTATGGAAATGCCGCAGAGAGGTAGAAACCGGTATATCTTACATTATTCGATGGTAAAAAATCAATATGATCCCAGTTCAGTTGAGCAGCAGTATATCCCACTCCGCATTGGGCATTCACGCCAGAAGAGAAATCTGACAATGCACAAAGAACAAGAAAAAAGTACAGTGTAAATTTTTTTTTCATAGTACGGATTTTAGTTTGTTCATCAGCTCACTTTATCCTCTAAGAGTACTATCGAAATACTGATTACTTATTCCGGGAAGTTGAGCATTACGCCGGGAAATAAGAAATCCTTGTTCGGGATGGTGGGTTTGCTTTATGAAAAATAGCCTAAGTATTCAAGAAGCCCTTGCCTGAAGGCAGTTTCGTTTGAGAAAAAGTATAAATCCTTATTGTTATTACTGTATACACCTAATGATTTGGGCTGGCTCAATACAGGCAGTATCAGCATTTATACGACCTGGTAATGGGCTTTTTTAACCGGTTAAGGATGTGCATTTTGCCTCTGGGGCCGGTTAAGGACATATTCAATACGTTTTCCCCACCCAAATGAGGCTGCCTCAAAAGTATTTTAAATCAATGTTCCCGCAACGGCGCAAAGCCGCAACGACTGATTTTCAATGGGACATTCTTTGCGCCGTTGCGGGATTTATTTGACTTTGGAGACAGCCTCATTTGGTTGGGTAGAATGCTTTCCGGACGAACTACTGCTTCGCTATTTTTTCCGAAGCAACTATTTCATTTTTTACTGTTTCGTACAATGAGTATATAGACCCTCTGCTGCCTTATGTTTAAAATCAATATTTATTTCTCCTCCTGCAGCGCCCGTCATTATACTTTCGCTATACACTTTTCTTCCCTGCCATATCAGTAATACTGATAGTATACCTGCCGGTTACAGCAGAGTTTACTCTTACATTCAATACCTCTTTAACCGGGTTGGGATATACCGATACACTGAATGTTGAAGGATTGTAATAAATAGTAATAGTAGTACTATAGGTGATAGTACCATCCAGGTCAACCTGTTTGATACGGTAAAAATTATTGCCGATAGCAGGCGACGGATCAATCATCCAGTATGGTGCGGCAGCAGGTCCTTTGCCGATGGAAATAAAATTTGTTCCGTCTGCGATCTTTCTGCTTCAAAATATTTATGCTGCTGATCAGTAACGGCTTTCCAGTCAAGGCGAACCGTTTTATCCGGTTGCAGCTTGCCTGTAAAGCTGATAAAATGTACCGGAAGCGTCAGCAGCGGTGTGGTACTCTTGATCACTTTTACATTGTCAATATGAAAACCATCATCTTCACTGAAATCATACGAAGTGGCACCATCTGATAAAAATTCAAACCGTAATTGCAGATCCGCGGTACTTAACCAGTCTCCGAGATCAAATAATTCTCTTGTCCATTCTTCTTTTATTCCTGTAAGAGATGGTTCACCATTAATATGACTGCCATCGAAAGTGCCGGGTTCCTGTATCGTTGTTGTTCCAACGACCGGCGTCCAGGTTGTTCCTCCATTATCCGATACAAGCACGCGTAACCTGTCATGAAAATTTTCCGCCCTGTGTTTTACCCAGAAACTAAGCCAGGCTGCTGTAGCGTCGCTCAGATCAAATTCATCTTTACAGGTAGCCCTTCGTGTTGAGTTAGAAGAATAATTACCACCGGGAGATTCAGCCAGTGATTTGCTGCCGTTGTATGCGTCTTCAGCGGTATAATTCCATCCATTGGATACGGTCCAGTTACCGGTAACATCTGATCCTTCCATATCATCTTCAAATAATACTATCGGGTTGTAGAATTTTGTGACCGTATCATAATACGTATACCCGCCTGTTTCGATCTTCCAGGCAATCGTATCCTTTTACCATTTGTTACAGAAGATGAAAGTGAATAACTGATACTACCTGTATATGTATCATAATAATTAGCAAGTGTTGTAACATTAACAGGCGATCCTACCGCCTGGATATTTTCAAGCGGTATTACAGAGATATTTACCGGTTGGTTTTCCAACCCGACACGTGTAATATGAAAACTGAGTGTGCCTGTTGTGGCGCCGAGGCTGATATCACCGCGGTCCTGGAGGTTTACATAAGAACCCGCTGCATATAATAACTGCAGGTTCTGGTATACCATTCCTTTGCAGAGGTTGATGATCTGGCCGGCAGGCGCCCAGAAATCACCAAAGCTGCCACCTGTTCCATCGCCTGCTCCTCCTTCACCTGTCATGCCCATTACTTTTCCTTTGGTGCCTGTTCCGATATTTCCTTTCAGCATCCAGTCTTTTACGCCACCGGCTACTTCATATCCCAGGGCCTGCGGACTGTTTCCCGATCTCATGCCATTATAATTTCCCATTGCTCCTGATACATACGTATAAAACTTATCATCATTTGCCAGCATGGTATTGGCAGGTAAGCTTGGCCTTCCGAATGGGAGTGAATAATAAGGCCCATAGGAATGCTGATCTATCATAGCTACAAGATGATGCGTATAGGTAAAATTGCGGATGGCCTGTGTTTCCGGTTCGGAAAATGCATTGGGCCCATAATAAGTATCTGCTGCAGGATTATTACTGCCGCAGGATGATGGGCTGCCAACGATCGGCGTGGAGCAGTTACCCCAGTCAACTCCCCAGTTCCTGTTGAGGTCAACACCCCATTCACCATCTCCGTTATCACGCCTGTTCTTTCGCCAGCCGCTGCCTGCGCCGCCATGGGTCCTGTTATATTCCCAGCCATCAGGATTCATACAGGGTATGATAAATATTTCGCGGTTATCAACAAGATCCTTTACTCTCTGGTCAGTAGTATAATTTTCACACAGGTATTGCATAAAGAATATCATGCTGCTTCCACCGATAGCTTCTCTTGCATGCTGCAATCCCATATATAAAACCTCGGGCTCATTGGATTCGTCGGTAGCTACCTGGTCAGAAATTTTTATACACCAGATATCTCTTCCGCCGTACGACTGGCCGAGTGAAGTTTTTTGCACAATCGAAGGATAAGCAGCCACCAGGTTATTCATAGCTGTTTCCATTTGGGTAAAACTGTAATACCCACCGAATGAAGGCTGCACCACAAATGAAGAAGGAGCAGGTATGATACTATTCACCGTTTGCCCGGTTTGTTCGAAGGCCATACGGTTTTGACCGGGATTCGCTTTTTCTTCGTAATACTTTTTGTTTATTTCTTCCAGGTTGCGTGCGACATCAGGAACCAATACTTCATACCGGTAGAAAGTGGTTCTCAGCTGTGCCAGCTCGCTGCTGCTGATCTCTGTGATGATAGCGCCACCCTCTGTTTCAATGAAGTGATCAATCTGCAGCAATCCAATAAGACCGGCCCTTTGCGTTTTGTCAGCAGGCATATAGATCTTTACCTTACTGTATTTCCCGGTTTGTGCATTGGCCAGGTGAAATAACAGCAGTAAAACGACCAGGATCAATGGTGATTTGATTGGTTTCATGGTTACTGGTTTTTCCGGCGCAGGTGGGTGCCAGTTATTTTATCCTAATATTAATAAATCTGCTGCAGACTAATTATGTTAACGGCCGCATTAACAGTGTAAAGAGTAGATTTATTTATGCCCTCACTAAAACCACTATCGTAAAGCCCCCAAACTATTTGTTTGTAATAAGCAGGTGTATAAAAAAACCCTTACCAGGAAAAGTAAGGGTCTTTCTGAGAATATAAAGGGTTTGTTTACTGTTTGAGCAGTTTGACCTTCTGGTCTATTCCGGCGCCTGATACACTTACGTGATACAGACCGGCTGCAAGTTTGTTGATATCAATTGTTATGTTGTTATTTCCTTTTTTAACGTGAGCCGTATTCTGCAATACCACACGCCCGGCGTTATCGGTTATTTTGCAGGTAACTTTTCCGTCTGCGGCTGAACTGATCATTACTTTCACTTCATTCGAAGCAGGATTCGGATAAACAGATACCCTGCCGGCTATATCAGCCAGGTTAATAGTAATAGTATTCGAGTATTTGAATGACCCGTCAATATCTACCAGTTTCAACCTGTAATACACCACAATTGAAGGAAGCGTATAGACATCATTATCTGCATAGCCATACCTGATATTGGTAGTACTGTTGCCACTGCCGCTACTGTTCCGATACTGGTGAAGCTTGCATTATCAATACTTCTTTCCACGATGAAATGCGAGGTATTGTTCTCGTTAGCTGTTTCCCACACCAGTTGTGTGGCATCGCTCTGCAGCGATCCCCTGAATGTCAGCAGTTCGAGCGGTAAGGTAAAATTGCTGACTGCAAAATAGAAAGAAGAAAAAGTCTTGGTAGCTATCTGCAATACGTATGCGCTGTCACCATGTACCAGGTCTACCCCGCTGTTGCTGGGAGTAAAAGCAGTAGTAGGTGTAAGTACGGTTGATCCGCAGGCATCATTATTTTTCAGCACTTTCAATTGCCCGATGGTACCGATAGTACCGTCTGCCACCAGGGCATTAAACTCAGCCCTGGAAATATACAGTCTTACTTTCACATCGTTGCTATAGGTGGTCACAGCCGGTGAAATGGTCATATTTCTATCCAGGTAATGAACGCCTGTCTTTATCCTGATAGCTCCGGAGTTCTTATAAAAAGAAGAATTGACTACACCCATGTCCTGGCCCATGGCATTTATTTCCGCCATGATATTTCCATCAGGACCGGTTATCGGCACCCAAAGAGTATTATTGGTAGCATCAATGGTGACAGAGGTGCCGGGGTTACAAATGTTGACGGGACCGTTAGTAACATTAATAGAAGTATCTATAGAACTCTTACCTCCGTTGTCTGCGTAACCCAGGAAGGTATATTTCTGCAAGCAACCTTTGCAGGAAGGAACAACCGGGAAAAGAGAACTCGGGCCCGAGGTTGTAGTTGATTTATCCATTATCACATATATATCTTTCCCGTTAGGATCAAAGGCAAGGTCCCTGAAACGGTTTTGACTTCCGAAATAACTAACCGTATCTGCTACTGTATTGGTAGGCGCTGTTGCCCTGCCTGTCACTCCGAGTTTCAAACGCACCAGCCTTCCCCATTTTAATGAAGCAGCTACCAATGATTTTTTCCAGCCGGGAATAACCTTGTTGGTATACAGGTCCAGTCCCGACCACGCTTCTGAAGGCCAGATACCATTATTAGGAGTACTGGTTTGATTCCATATATCAGTGTAGATACTGGGGAATGACGGGCTTGACGGATAAGCTGTAAAAAGCGGGTCCTTATATGAAGCACCGATATTGGTGGCGTTGGTATTTTCGTTACCGATGACCGGGCAGGTTGACGCGGGAGAATTTCTTGGAGTGCCGGCAGATGAATTGGCATAATTATTATCGCCCTTAAAACCAATTACCAGCGGGTGACCATAGTTTCTTCCCGGTTCTATAATATTAATCTCGTCATCACTGTACGGACCATGTGATGAACCATATAAAATACTTGAATCGCTGTCGTAAGCAAATCCCTGGTTATTACGGATACCTGTTACCCAAACAGCACTTTGTACTCCCAGTGTGGCATTAAAAGGATTGTTATTAGGGATCCATTTGTTGAGCAGGCTGGGGCCGAGATCGTTATCAGGTTCCAGGTTAAACCTTAATATTTTCCCTTCATAAGAATTCAGCACCTGTGCTTTTTGTTTACGGGCATAGCAATCAAGCTGTCCTCCGCCCAGGTCTCCCTGTGCATAGAAGAGAAAACTGCTATCACCAACGGGAGCGATATATATTCTTTGTGAATTATGATCATTACCACCGGGTAAGGTGTCGCACAATGATACGGGCGACTCCAGTTTGTTAGTGCCGGTATTATAAGTAAATCTCACTAAACGGTTTTTGAAGAACTTACAGTTACCATTATGTATACTCGCAGAGTCATAACTATATACATAAGAAACATACACATAGTTCTTTGGTGTGACAGGATCTAAAAATTTAGGATGAAACGCCATACCTGCGAAGCCTCCCTGCGGATTGTGAACAGAAATATCGAACTGTGCATTAAAGGCCACGTCTGCCGGCGCAGTAAAGAATGTACTGCCCTGCGAAACGTTCAATACGGTATCTCTTACCCCGGTCGTAGGATTTATTCTATACAGGCGGTATCCTTTGGATTCTGTCACCCATAAGTTATTATCCGGGCCATAAGTAATCTCCCATGGATCATTCAATATATTGGGAGCAGAAATGATCTGCTGGTGAAAGACCTCTTTCATACGGCCGGAGCCTACTACTACTTTGGAAGAAGGGGTCAATGAAATACGATATCCCCAGTTGGCGTTTGAGCCTCCCTGTGGGTTTGCATTGGCAGAATATATTCTTACCAGGTAAGAAGTGCCGGCTACAAGCGATGTTGTATTGATAACATTGGAATTGCCGCTGCAGCCTTTGGATACCAGCGCTCCGCAGGTGCCTGAAAAAAGTTCCATACGGGGTCCTGCAGAAGCAAAGTCAGAACCAATATTGGTCAATGATAAGGAAGCATAAGTAAAAGGTGCGGTAAACTTATACCATACATCATCATCTGCAGTTGAGCTGCAGGAAGAAGGAGCTATACCTGAATTGGTAGCGCCCCAGAGTGTTCCGTCGAGTGATGTTCCGGGTACTAATACCGAAGGCGTATTTGCACAGTTATCATTATCAGCTACTACGTATACGTTAAGGCCATAATCAGTGGCTGCCTGTGAAGTAACGTTTACGGTGGTATTTACCCTGAAATAATAAGTTCCTCCCGCTGTCAGCCCTGTGTGTTTCCTGGGTATCGAGATATTCTGGCATCCCCGGCTATTGGCACCGGTAGCCGTACCACAGGTACCTCCGTTAAAGAGCTCGATATAGGTATTATTATCAGCGAGAGTCTGGTTGAATGTAGGTTTACGCACTACTGTAATAATAGCGCCGGTAGAACCAGCAGGCAACGTAAACTTATACCAGATATCGGCCCTGTTACCACAACCTCCTCCCGTAATATTCGTGGAGTTGGCATTGTACAGATCCCCGGAGACTGGCGTGAAATTACCGGATATGGTACCAATATCTATAGCATTGGTACAGATGGCCTGTGAGAATAAATGGTTAGAAATAAAAAGGAGGCTAAAACAAAATAAAAGATTTTTAAGCGGGTGGAGCTTCTTCATTGGTTCTGGATTTTGGCCCAAGATATTTACTGTTAGTAACTCTTACAACCTGATAACTACTCAATATTTATTGGTAAAAACACTTAGTTAACAAAGGATATATTCTATTGTTTATGTAGGACAGTTGGTGTTATTTTGTCAGGCCAACATCCAAAGAAACCGTAAGAACGAATCCATTTTTTATGAAAACAACTATACGCAGTCTTGTCTTTTCCATCGTATGCGTGTTTACTCTTAGCTGTATATTCCCATTACACACTTTTGCACAAGCGGATGCTTGCAGCGCTCCCACAGCTATTTCATCAGCAACAACCTGTATAGATGGTACAAGCAGGTTGACCGGCCAGACATTGAAGAGCAAAAATACTTCTTCGCCTAACGTGGCAGCGAGCGGTACGTGTACAGGAACACCCGGTATAGATGTGTGGTTTTCTTTTGTCGCAAAGACCACTAACCCTACTATAGCCTTGTCTTCTATCGGGACCAGTTTGAGGGGAAGTACCGGCGGAACCAAGATACAGGTATTAAGAGGCACATGCCCTTCAGGTTTTACACCTGTCAATTGTATTTCAGGAACAGGATCTACGCTTGATCTCAATCCTACCTTAACAGTGGGACTGACTTATTTTATCCGTATTTATACAAACGCTACCAGTACCGCTACAGGAAATGCTACAGCCTGGGGCTTTACTATTTGCGTAACGGATCCGGTACCTGCCAACAATAACTGCAACACAGCAATATCATTAACTTCAGTCATATCACCGGCGCCCTGTGTAACTACGCCGGGTAATATATATGGAGCTACCGGCTCGGCACCGACCATCATTACCACCAAGTATCCCAATTGCACCGGAACGGCTATTAATGATGTATGGTATAGTTTTGTAGCCCAAACTCAAAATCCAACAATTTCACTAACTAACCTTACCGCTGGTTTTACTAATCCGGGTATACAGCTTTTATTACCGGTTAAAGCCAGCGATCCTTGCGGAACCGATGGCTTTGAAACAATCTGGTGCGGTACTACTTCTATCGCGGCGGATTTCTTAACTCCCGGAACTACTTATTATATAAGGGTGTTCTCTACCTCGGCATCTATAACGAACGGCGCCTATTTTGATATTTGTATTGCAGATCCGGTAACTCCTGCACCGTCTAATGATGAATGTGCAGGCGCCGTAAATATATCTGTGTCCAGCGCCTGCAACAACCTGGCAGGTGATATGGCCGGCGCCACGCCGTCAGCTATACCCTTACATGGCTCCTGCCCCGGCACTTTAGTATATGATGTCTGGTATAAGTTCACCGCTGTTAATAATACCGCCACGATTGATGTGAGCGGAATGGGAACCAATTTTTTAAACCCGGCTATCCAGGTATTCACAGGCAACTGCGGAACACTTACTCCTTTCGCCTGTGGTGCTGATCCGTTAGCAATGACCGGTACACTGACAGCAGGTACTACTTATATGTACGGGTCTATTCCCGTACAGCACCTCTTCCAAAAGGAAATGCCCGGTTTAATATTTGTATAACCAGTTCCCTGTTGCCGGTAGTACGTTTTGGTAACAGCTATGTAAACATTTCTAAGAAAACGACGGGTGGTGTGGTACAGCCCGGCGATACCCTGGAGATACGGATGACGATTAACCATACGGTAGCCACCACAATGACCAACTTAAGATTTGTTGACAATATTCCTACAAAGACCACCATGCTTACCGGCGCCGGTAATTTTCTCAAGGTAATCACCAATGAGGGCCTGACCTATAAACAATATACTACTGCAGCCGATAGTGATCCGGGCACTTACCTGCCTTCGCCGCTGCCGGCCAATCAATTTAATATACGTATGAACCTGGGCTTTGGAACCAGTAACCCCGGTACACCTCCTGATAATACGGCCACTAATATTACCACAACGAACGGAAGCATGTTAAATACCAACAGGCCCACTGTATTTGGTAACGCATTATTGTTTGCCGTTGCTTACAGGGTAAAGGTGACAGGCGTGGTGGGAGATACTATCGTATTGAGCCCCGCACGGTTTATTTATCGTACAGGCGGCAGTGATGTAACGCTTACCGCTACCTCTTACAAAATTCTTATTTCCAATCCTCTTAGTCTTTGCACTAATAGTATCGGTTTGAATAACGCGGTGGAAGTAGGCGGAACTTTCGGTACAGGCACCGGGCTTAACCGTGGTACCGATCTTACCACACCTATACCCGGCTATAGCTTTGCCAATGATGTGAATACGTATAATCATTTGGGTGATGGCCGTTACGCTATTGTAAATAATATAAGCCCGCGAAGCCGTACAAACAGGAATGCTAACAAAGTACCCAGCTGCGGAGTCGTTAGCTTCGGCGATGTCCTGAACTGTAATAACAGGATGCACAATGGTCACTGGTATATTGATGGTGATCATACCGGTACAAGTACCACCGTGGGTAATGTGCCGCCCGATGAAACACGAACGCCGGGTACATGCTGATGGTAAATGCTGATTATGTAGCATCTGAAGTATATACTCAAACCCTGACTAATCTTTGCCCCAATACTTATTATGAATTTTCGGCCTGGTACAGAAATATATGCCGTACCTGCGGTGGAGACTCAACAGGTGCGCAGTTTGCCGGTACACCTACCTCACCTGCCAACGGGTATCCGGGTGTATATCCCAATCTTTCTTTTGCCCTGAACGGACTTGATTACTACAGCACAGGGGAAATTGATACTATAGGCTGGGTAAAGAAAGGATTTGTATTCCGTACTGACACGGCGCAAACCAATGCTACCTTCTCCATCCGCAACAACTCGCAGGGTGGCGGTGGAAATGACTGGGTAATGGATGATATCGCGGTAGCTACCTGTTTGCCCACGATGAGTTATTCACCTACCATTAATCCAAATGTATGCCACGGCAATGCTATCAGTATTGCAGATACGATAAGTTCGTTCTTCAAAAACTATACTACGTATAAATGGCAGCGAAAGGTCGGTGCCGGGCCGTGGACAGATATAACAGGCGTGACCACTATCCCCGATACCAATTATTATATTACTACCTATACTGTGCCGCCCGGTAATACTACCATGCTCAATAATGGCGACCTCTACAGGGTGGTAGTAGCCACGACTGCCTCTAATCTTACAAACCCTAACTGTAATATTTCTGATGGAGTTACCATTACTCTTACTGTGAATGATTGCGGCGTTCCGCTCAAATCAGACCTGCTGTCTTTCAATGGCAGATTAGTAAGCGATAAGGGCAATCTTTCCTGGACCACTTCGAAAGAAGAAGAACCGATCATTTTTACTGTAGAGCGGAGTACTGACGGCAATAATTTTACATCTATCGGATCAGTCAATAGCTTAAATAATTATATGGCTGCCACTAACGCCTATTCCTTTATTGACCCCGTACCGTAACCGGAAAAGTCTTTTACCGTTTGCTGATGAAAGATCAGTCAGGCGCTAAAAAATACTCCCGTACGATTCAATTAAGCCGCGCGGGCAGTGAGACACTTAGCCTTATCAGTGTGATCAACCCGTTCAATTATTCACTTGAGTTTGATATAGCGGCTCAAACGGAAACAAAGATCCAGGCAGAGTTGCTGGACTTGTTTGGCAAAGTGGTCATAAAAAATAATTATACCGTGCGTACCGGTATCAATGCATTAAGTCTGCCTAATACAGATATACTTCCATCCGGCACTTACATTCTCCGGATAAGAAGTAATGAAATATTCATTAACCGCAAAGTGGTTAAAAACGCTCTCTGATCTATAGAACAATCCGTACCCAACAACCGTCTCGTCTGAACGAGGCGGTTTTTTTGTGCAGGTCTCATTCAATTCATTTCAGCATTATCCTACAAAGACCACAAAGCGTTTACACTCAATTGAAACTTCTTAGTGCCCTTTGTGGGAAATATTTTCTTCCTGCAAAATGAGACAACTTCTTTCAGCGGCAGATAGCGTAAAAGCTGTATTTTTATTACTTATTTTATTGCTATGACTGTTATAAATAAACCTGTTATCGGTATCTCCTGCGGCGATTTGAATGGCATCGGGATAGAACTCATCATTAAAACGTTTTCAGACAACCGCATACTTGAATTCTGCACCCCGGTTGTTTTTGCTTCCAATAAGGTTATTAATTTTTATAAGAAATCAATTCCCGAGGTCAATTTCAATTACCAGAACACCAAAGAGTTTACCCGCCTCGCCGGCAAACAGATCAACTTATTCAATTGCTGGGAAGAAGAAACAGCTATTAATCCCGGTCAGCTGACAGATGCCGGGGGCAAATACGCAGTGATCTCGTTACAGTCAGCTGTAGCTGCTTTGAAACAAAAACAAATTGACGGGTTGGTAACGGCACCGATCCACAAAAAAAATATCCAGTCAGCTGAATTCAGCTTCACCGGTCATACACCTTACCTGAAAGAGATGTTCGGTGTAAACGATGTAGTGATGATGCTTTGCGCCGGCAATTTCCGCGTAGCGCTGGTAACAGAACATATTCCTGTAAGCGAGGTAGCAAAACATATCACCAGGGAAGCCATTGTAAGCAAGCTGGCCATTATCAACAAAAGCCTGCAAAAAGATTTTGGAAAGATTTTGGTATAGACAAACCACGGATCGCGGTACTGGGATTAAATCCTCATGCAGGTGACGAAGGGCTTGTTGGCACTGAAGAAGAAGCGATCATTAAGCCTGCGATCAAAGATGCGAAGAACAATAATATACTGGCCGTAGGCCCTTACAGCGCCGATGCTTTTTTTGCGAGAAGGCATCATGAAAAATTCGATGCTGTATTAGCCATGTACCATGACCAGGGACTGATACCCTTCAAAGCGCTGGCTACCGGTGAAGGCGTAAATTTTACAGCAGGGCTTCCGGCGGTAAGAACTTCTCCCGATCATGGAGTAGCTTTTGACATTGCCGGAAAGGATAAAGCCGATACCTCCTCTTTTATAGCCGCCGTATTTGAATGTATTGATATCATTAACCGCCGCGCCGGCTATGAAGACAATCGCAAGAATCCTGTAAGAAAGATAACCGCCGAGTCATTTGCCCGTATGGAAGACGAGGAAATAAAAGAGGGCTAAGCTATATAGCTTAACCCCCGGGTCTTCCTCATTATCTTTAATCTTTTATTCCGCTTTTATTAATTTCCCCTGTTGCCTGTCATTGCCCTGCTGATGGTGAGCAGGTATATGCCCGGTTTCCATGTGGGCATGTTCTGAAGATAAATAAGGTTCTGTCCCTTGTTTACTGTTTCATGAACGGTATTGACTATTCTTCCATTTATATCGCTGATACGGATAACCACCGGGCCTTTCGATAATGCATTATACCGTACTGAAAAATTACCTATAATGGGATTGGGAGATATTACCAGGTCTCTTCCTTTTGTTTCGCCGGAGATCTTTATAATAGCCGAATACCTGATCACCGCGCCGACCTCGATCATCTTTAAGCGGTAAAAATTAACGCCTGCCGGAAAATTATTATCAATAAAATTATATTCATTGGTTCCAGCCGACGTGCTGGCCGGTTGCCGGTTTATGGTAAAGAAATTTCTACCATCCGTACCCCGTTCTACCTCGAAGTCTTTTACCTGCATCGCCGTTTCTGTTACCCAGTTCACCATGTTTTCCGCGCCCTGCTGCGTTACACTGAATTTTCTTAATACAATTGGCAACGGTCCTGCAGAGCAAGCCGGGTATATTTTTACAGAGTCAACAGCCGAAAGGACCTGCAGCATCTGTTACTTTTAGCCGGATGACCCAGTAATAGGTTTCCCCGTTACAACCGATACGGGCAATGATGCCTGATGTATTCCTGGTGGTATCAATAGGTCCGGGATGCTCATGAAAATTATGACGCAATATTTTCTGCCATTCATATTTTAACTGAGAAGCATTATGTTCAGCATCGCTTACCGTAGCTCTAAAAGCATACGTCGTATCAACACCCGGCCTGTATGTAGAGTTAGGAACAGGGCTTGTAATAGCTACATTGGGCGGTGTATTATTAACAGAAATGATAATGCTGTCAACCGCGGTAAAATTTACACTGTCTTTTACCGTAAGGATAACAGTATACTTTTTAGGTGTACCTGCAGGCGCTGTAAATGGATGTGATATATCAGCTGATGTACTGACAGGAGAGCCGTCACCAAAATTCCATGAATAGGTCAGCCTTCCTCCTTCGGGATCATACGAATTACTGCCGGTGAATGAAACGTTCAATGCAGAAGGCCCGTAAATAATATCCGATGTGGCTTTTACAACAGGATACTGGTTGCCGCCATACGTGATCCTTTTTACCGTACCATTACCAATGTCTGCATATACTACTGTTCCGTCCAACGGATTTTCTACCATACAAACGATAGCCGCAAAGCCGCTGGCTATATTCTGTACTTTCTGCACTACATCTGTATAGTCAATAGAAAAACTTTTCATCCACCCCTTGTTGAAATCACCCATATCTCCCTGGATATACGTATTCCTGAAATTTGCAGGAAACAAACTACCGGTGTACCATAATCCACCAATACTGCATATACCCTGGAAAGGGGTACCGTCTACACCTGATGCAGCAGTACCAATTTGTGCAAATGTGGCATTGTTGCCGCTGAACAAAGGAACCCTCGTACCATTGGAGCCGTGCTGCCAGTCAATCACCGGCCGCCTGTGAAAAAAACGATTGCTGCTGCCGCTGATGATGGGAGCAGCGCCATTACAGGGATTATATACTGTATCATTATTATCCGCTGTTGCCTGCTTCATCAGTTCCTTAAATAAAAAAAATTGTTTCGCGGCGCCGGTACAACCTGCCGTGTTCCATAAAGGATTAGGCTCATCACCATTTGCCGTATTGAGGTTTGTATAATCTACCAATGATGCCATTCCTTCAAAAAGCGGCCATCCGCAATTACTTGCCGGTTCTTTAATGATATTTATTTCATCATAAATATTCCAGCCTACTTCACCGATAAATAATTCTCCGATATCGCCGGCAGATGGATTCGTTGATCCCGAGCCGGGCTTTACAGTAAACCGGAAAGGGTTTCTTAAACCCATGGCCCATACTCTTGATCTGGGTGCACGCGGTTGCGCTGCCAGGTAAAAAGGATTACTGCTGATGCCATTGCCGGTGACCGGATCCATGCGCAGAATTTTACCGTTATGCGAATTGATCATTTGTGCACGGAAAGCACCCACATTTCCTGTGTGCGGATAATGCCATCTGTGATAGCCTGCGTATGGTAAGTAACGCCGGTCATATTACCTCCGTCTGGTCCGGTATAACTTGCTCCGTCTCCTGCTGAAGCCAGCAATGTACCATCGGCGGCAAAGGCAAGAGTGCCTAAACCATGTGAGTCATGTAAGATCGGAATGCCTGTCTGCCGGGTTTCACCCAGCAGCACCACACGTGTTGAAAGATCGGTTACCAGTTCCTGGCTTGCATTGGTATTGGTAGCATACCGGGTAATACGCCCGATGGTAGCATTAAATCCCTGGTCGGCATCTATAGTATTATCGTTCATCAATACACGCCTGTCTACTACATATAATAAATAGATAAGTCCGTTGGCATTAAATTCAGGGTCGAGGGCAAAGCCCATGAGCCCGTGATCACCCCAGTTGCCAACCTCGGCAGAGATATCCAATACAGGAGTAGTTTGTTTATCATAAAGACCTGAAGCATTCCTGTTGCACACGAATACTTTGCCTCCTTTTTCCCAGACGAATAGTTTTCAGACCATCTTTGGAAAAGGTGGCGCCTATCGGCTGATCCCAGTTAGCGCCAATATTATTAGTGGAGAAACCGGCGTTAACAAAAGTCTGCGCCGATGCCGTTGAACAATACAAGACAAAAAAGAAACAATGGATAAAAAAAATCCTTTTCATCATACAATGCTTTCAGGATGATTGAATAACCGGCCATTGCGCTGAAAGCTGCATAGCTTCCAGGCAATCGTTTAATCTTATTAAAGGAATTGGAAAATCCGCATCATTCTTAAAATGATGGACTAAAAGCCATTCGTAGGAGGTTGATAAGAAAAGTGTTATTCAGGGGGCGGGGGTAAAAGAGAGTGCGATATTAGCGAATTTTTTTAAACTTCAGGGGTAAAAAAAGGCTGTAGCAGAATAAGGCGGAATATCACTGGAAAACATTGTCAGCCACGCCTTTATTGATAATGTAAGAGGAGTACGTGATCTCGACCTTTCCCTTTTTATTCTTCGTTTTATCTTTTGATTCATCTTTTTTTGTTCCGTCATCGTAATCAAAAGTGACGCCTTTGGGGAGTTTGTAATCTTTGGTATTAAAGGAAAAGATCACTTTATCGGCCAGGCCATATTCAGCGTATTTGCCATAACTGAGTTCCAGTTCGTAGGTTCCATTTTCTTTTGTGGTGGTCTTTGCCTTTTTAACCAGCGCCAGCTTCTCATCAATATATAAAGTAGAGAGTACTACATCGGCATTTTCATCCTGCGGCAACAGTTTGATGATGCGGTAGCCTGTGCCGCTTTCGGAACCCGCGTCAATGATCTCATAGTTCGCATTACCGGCAAATACATTCCCGAGATTTACATTTACCGATCCTTTGGGTATAAAAGAAATACCTTTTTCATTTTTGATCCTGAGCTTGCCGGGCTTTTTAAAATAAACTTTTACTGTGGCAACCGGTACTTTAATAAAAGCAACATTGGTTTTCATTTTACCGCTGGCTTCATAGTCGTTCACTTTATCCAGCTTTGCTTTTACCTGTGCTATCAGTTCTTCCGCTGCCTGGGCATTTGATTTCAGTATACAAAAAGCAGCGAAGAGAATAAGTAGTAAAGTCTTTTTCATCACCGGTATATTTATTAACTTAAAATATCTTTTTTCTTAAACACCCATATCGCTGCTGATAAAAATGCCGCTATATAAATAACAAGTATGGACAAACTTCTGAGTATGGCAGGCAGGTTGGCAATGGAGCCGTTGATCGTTACGCCATCCTCTGTAGCTTTCACATAAAAAAATCCTTTCCAGGCTACCATATGGGTAGTAAACAAATACGGCCGTATCGTTTTATCATAGATGGGTATATTCATTTCAGACAGTATCGTTAAAACGACAACGATGCTCATGGTCGCCACAATAGGGCCTATGGAATTTTCTGCAAACACACTCAGCAGGAATGCAAGAGCGGCAATAACGGTAAGCGCTACAGAGGCATACCCAAATGCAGCGAAATATCTCCACAATATATCGGTACTGCTCATCACTTCTATACTGCCTGAGCGGAAGATGGTCATATCGTTGACACCAAAGATGAGCATACTGCCAAACAGGGCGAGGACGGCCAGCCATACCAGTAAAAGAACGGTATAGATAAATGAGGCCAGGAATTTCACCAATATATATTCTGTGCGGCTTACAGGTCTTACGAGGGCCAGCCGTAATGTACCCATATTGGCTTCGCCGGCGATGGCATCACCGGCTACAAGGGCTACAAGCAGGGGCATTTGTATGAGTAAAATATTCAGTACAGCGAAACAAATGAAGTACCCGTTCAATAACCGGTCTTTGAACGTACCATCAAACTTCAACCCGCCTGAAGAGAAAAACGATAGCGGCTACAGCGCCAAAGCGATATAGGTACGGGGCCGGTTTGAATATTTATATAGTTCAATCTTTAAAAGACTCCACATGCTGATTGGCTGATGTTAATGACAGAAAATAATCTTCCAGTGAATGTTTGGCATGAAGGAGATCACCTCAATATCCATGTGCATGAGTTCCTTCATGGCCGCCGGTACTTTTGACTGGTGCATTTTTAAATGAGCAGGTTGGTTTTTCTCTCCTGCAAATACATACGCAAAGATGATCGCTGCAGCTTTTCGTAGGCGCTGTTATTGTCAGTGGTATCGAGTTCTACTATTTTTTCGGCCGGGTCAAAGAGATCATTCACCTTTCCTTCCACTACTTTTTTCTTTGTCAATGATAAGCATGGAATCGGATATCATTTCCATTTCATGCAGGAGATGCGAGGATACCACTAATGTTTTTTTCAGATCCTGCTCAGGTGGAGTATAAGGTTACGTATATCGGCGATACCCTGTGGGTCAAGCCGTTGGTAGGTTCGTCGAGAATGATCAGTTGGGGATCATGCACCAGCGCGGTGGCGATACGAGGCGTTGTTTCATTCCCTGCGAATAGGTTTTTACTTTGCTGTGTGCTCTTTCGGCGAGGCCAACCATGGCAGCTGATCCATTATTTTTTTGTCTGTGACCTTCATCCCGCTCATCGTGGCGAAAAGTTTCAGGTTCTCCGATGCGGTAAGGTATTTATACAGGTCGGGCCTTTCGATGATGGCGCCTGTCTGCCGCAGTATCTCTTTGCGATGGTGTAAAAGATCCATCCGAATATCTCAATAGACCCCGATGTTGGTGTGATCAATGTCAGCAGCATCCGGATAGTGGTTGATTTACCGGCGCCGTTCTGCCCCAGAAACCGTATATCTGTCCCGCGGGTACCTGAAAGAAAGGTCATCAACGCTTTTATTTCTTTAAACTGCTTGCTAAGATTTTTTACCTGTATAATTGCTGGCATGAGGGGCAAAGGTATTGAAGGAAGTGTATTGTTAAGAAGGGGCGGGAAAGTTTAGGAAAATTTTCTTTCACCCTGCTTCGTATTATTAACGGCGTGTATTTGCCAGAACCTGTGCAGTATCATCTTTAAAGACAATCTTAACAGAACCAAATTACAGTTCTGTGTTTGTTATTGCCTGGAATAAACGCTAAACAGGTAATAGTGCTTTACTTACAGAAGCTCTATAAATAACATTCCCACTTTTATGACAACTCGTTTTACAAAAATCAGTGTCACTTACTTTATTTAACTAATACTATTATCTGGCTACTTCATTATGCGTCTTTATCCATTCGCGATCCAAAGCCTTTTGAGTATAATTATAGACAAGTTCTTTATCACCGCTAATCTTTCTTTTTACTTTAAGCACGCTGACCGATCTATCTTATAGTCAACTGATAATGATCCAAAACTATGCCCAGGTTTTTATAAAATGATGAATCTCCGGAAAATTCTTCATAACAATCATTTTAAAAACTACTGCCCTGAATGCTGAATATGAATTGTTTGTATATGAAATAGCCGCCAAAAGATAGCAAACAAACTAAATAAGAATGATCAATCTTCTTCTCATAATACTTATATTGGCAACACTAAAATCTATTCCGCCGTCTTATTGAAATTCAACGCCTACAATAATTCTCGGAAGTAAAAGTGGCTTCAAAGTCTATGTTAGTGACTATACGACAGATCAACACATTTAAAGAATTTATAAATTGATTTTGAATTTTAACATGATTAATATAACTGTGAGGTATTAAGCCTTTTTTCCTGTAACAATAAGTATAACCAAAAATATTACTGATAAATATAATAGATTCTCATTTTAATATTGAAATGATCCTTTATGTACTCTTTAGTGTTGTTCCATTTATCCAGAATATTAGCTACGCCACAATTCTATATAATCTGTAATTATATAAAACCACAACAACAAATATGAAAAAAACTATTAAACACTTACTATACTCCGGGGTGCTCTTGCTAAAAGTATAAGATATAAAACCACAACAACAAATATGAAAAAAACTATTAAACACTTACTATACTCCGGGTGCTCTTGCTAAAAGCTCTTAAGGCCAAAAAAACAATTGAAATGACATTTATACAGATAGACAGGACAACTATCGCAACAGCATATATTTCCGGCAAAACCCCTGTATCACCTTTGCTTTGGTAGGCGTTATATACCCTATAAAATATATAGTCAAAAAAATTAAAACCCATAAACAAAATTAATACTTCCAGTCACTATAATTCATAATCTTGAGTCTTCTTAACTCTGTCTTTTGTTCCATAAATATACCCGCTTCACTATGTAAGCAACACGACAAATAAACTAAGCGCAAGCCGTAGGATTAGTTTCATAACTGTTTAATAAGGCCCATAAGCTGGGTTAAAATGCCAACGCTAAAAGCTTCCATAGGAAACATCGCTAAAATGAATCATGAGTCTGTTCCGTTCCCTCAGGAATACGATGAAATCGGAACGAAATATCTCAACCGGAGTTATTAGAACCCCCGAGTTCCTAATAACTCAAAAAGTCTATTTGTCCGGATTACCAAAATAGTTGGTTATTTGATCGCCGTGAATTCGAAAAAGCTTGACGTCATATTACAATATTTTGACTACATGTTGTTTTACTAAAAATTAAGTTCTGCTACTATAATCGTTTGGGAATTGGTTAGTTCATGTAAAGAAGCGAAAACACTACCCCGTACATAAATGGCATTTTCCAATTATGCTCATACCCTTAAAGATGCTTCCTATTTATTCGGGGATAATATCTTTCGGCGTATGGCTTCATCTTTCAACCAATGCGACAAATTTCCTGGATACGTTTTGAGGTATGTTCTAAAATCTTCGTCTCTCTTTTTCAAAAATAAAATTGCAGTATCAGTATTTTCAGCAAATGTTGCATAGGCATGAGCCAAAACTGGATAATAATTATGCGCCTTATAACTATAACCTATCCCGCTAAAATAAATGTTGTCAGGGGAATAAATATTTGAAGCGCTATCCTTGAAAAAATAAAATGTATAAATGGTAGTGTCCTTTTTATTATTAACCGGGCCATTATATTGTATGTCACATTCCAAAATATTAAGTTCAGGCAAATTATTATGTCTGAAATGGTAAACTTTTTTATAATAATTCATAGCGTACATTATCCATTTCAATGAATCAATCTTAGACAAAGAGTCCTGAGACGGCTTTTGCCAAATTTTTACATCTCTTGCTGGCTTGCGCGAATTATAAGTATATAATCCAATAATCAATGTACTAAAAAGTAATACTTTTGTAAGCATAAAATGACTTTAGTTTATCTGTTAAAGGTTGAAGCCACACCGTTTCTGTTGTAGAACCAAATCATATTTCTACTAATTACAACATCAAAATATGGAGCTGCTTTTGAACCATTATTCCAAGAATTCGAAATATCACCACCTTCCCGGCTAGGTTCAGCACCAAATGTACCTCTATAGACGTGTTACTAGGATTCATACTGGGCCAATAAAAATTCGTATAAACTGGAACTTGAACATAGGGGTTATTCTTATCGCCCGTAGGTACATCATTCCATCCAGTTATTAAAATATCCGGGCCATCTAGAACTCTTGACTCTTCAACAGGATTGCCCTTGCCATCATCAGAGTAGTGAGTCCTTAAAGGAAGTCCCGCTTCACCCCTTACGAAATTCTCAATAAAACAAGCAAACCATTCGTCTTTGACGACTGGCCCTCCCGCCGCTATCCTGAGTATCCCACCTCGTTAAAGCTTTCTCCCATATCAAGAGCTCTCCTAAGTTTGCAACTCAGGAGAGTCTTAAAGGTTTTGTATACTCAGGGCAGCAGGAAACGGGGTTTACATCAGTTGCGGGACTGTTGCTGCACGAGAATGATAAAACAATTGAAGCCCGATGCAGCAAATACAAGTTCATGAATGTTATTTTAGTTGTCTTTTTTTCCAGTATTCTATTATAGACTTAATAGCTTTGGGATTTATTTTACCTACATATCTTTGTTCCCTTTATATGTTCTTTCCCAGGACACCCATTGTACTTATAGGTAATAGTAGAAGGGCTTCCGGAAACGTCCGGAGTTTCAAACCTATTATATGAAGGTTCAAAAACTCTTGTTAGGACAATATGAGCCGCAACAGTTTTAATAGGATCTTTAAGACTTTGGATCAATAAATCAACTTTATTGGGATCATCTATTATAATTAACCTTTCAATTACGTCGTTTACGAACAATTTGGGAACATAGTTTGTTGTTTCATTAAAAGAGCTCCAATCAAGTTGCTTAATAAAATAATTAACCGAGTCACTTTGACAAAGCAAAATCTTAGAGAACAACATAAATCCAATAATAAAATACAGGGGTTTATTTTTCATTTATGCTTCGTTTTGCTAAAACTACAAGAAATAGAATTAGCCAAATAAAGGGTATTGCTCCTAAAATTGACTGTATTGTTTTAATAGCTTTTATATTCTGTCTATTTCGGTTTACACGAGTTTTCAAATATTTCTTCCCAACAATTGGTGTAGATGATGGCCCGCCTATCAGGTCATTTGTCCATGCTCCTATTTTTCCAAGCCTATATCCCTATATTGTTCCGCAATCAAAGTAAGGTAAAATACTATTTTTGAATATTCTGATCCCCTTTAATTACCTGGAATTCTATTGTATCTAATACTGCCTTGTCCTTATCCCTAATAACCTCAATAAAATATTTATCTGCGCCAATTCATTCTTTTTAAGTACATAAAATACTGACTACTACTTGTCCCGATGTAGTCACCATTTGAGCCTTTCATAGACCAGTCTAAAAGATGTGACTTAAAATTGATGCCTGGCTTTAAGTATTCAGAAATTTGAAACACTAGTTGATACCCATCGCGCTGGATTGGGTCTTTTTTTAATAAATTCTTTTTGTACTTCCAATCATGCTCAATCCAGGCCTTTTTGAATTTAAAAAAAACCATCATTGCTATTGACACTATTAAGTTCACACACAAAAAAGTTATTCTTTTTTGATTCCTCTATCGTTTCGGAAATTTGAGTATCAGTTGTATTTGTTTCAAAGCCGCACTCTGAAAAACAAATGATACAACTTAGAAATACCAAATATCTTTTCATTATCCTTTAAATTCTAAATACCCACTATTTATCTAAAAGAATGGTATCCATTCCAACTGTCAAAGGAACTATTTCGCAGGAATGTTGAAATTGAAATCTTTTGTTTTCCCCTTAAAGTCCAAAGTATCAGTAAATCTAATTATAAAAGAAGTATCATTAATCTTGATTATGTCGGTTTTATAACCGGTTCCAAATCCCTCAATTTTTTTAACTACTTCCTCCTTTTTTGAACTTTGCAATCTAATTTCTATCCGATCTTTTGTAGTTGCCCCGGTTCCAATTGAATAAGCACGGATATTCCCGTTATTGTCCAATTTATATTCAGAGATTAGTGTTTCAGTCTTCTCAAATTGATTACATCCTACCAGTACCATCACCAGTAATAAAATTTTATTTATTCTCATTTACTTAAGTTTTTAATAATGTGTATCGTAATATTTGAATCCTTTTTTTATCATTTCCTGGTCATGCGGATCGTCTCCATACGGCTCAATCATCTCTCGAAATGTTATTTGAGTCTGTGACCCATATCCGGCAATTTGATAACTTGCTTTTATTTCCTTATATTTTTGCCATTGAGGTTCCGAAGTACCATCCGTAATTTGTGCAGCACCTGCCTGCCTTAAAAGAAGTTGTTCGCTCCCAAAATAAAGGGCCTTACCAACAACACCGTAGTGAAAATTACCAAATTCATACGCATCCATTTCCTGACCATAGAAGGTAAATTTTGTAGATGTTTTATTTTGGTCATCGTACTTAACTGCCAGACCAAAAATAGTCTTGGTATTATTTTTATAATCCCAGTCCCCATTTTTCCTCACCAGATCTGCAAATGTTCCTGGATTGATAATATTACCAGCTGTTTTTACATTGGCTTTTAGTATGTTATCGATAATTTCATTTGCATCAATCTTTCCCCCAAGTTCACCCTTGTAGTGATAGGAATCATCACTAAAATGATGAACATAGACGCTATTGCATTTACCATCATTTGAAATAACAGCTCCATTATTCATTAAGATGACTCCAGCCGGGGCTGTAGCAGTGCCTCCATAAAATGAAGCCATTATATTTCCCCAAAAAGTTACTGCAAATCTAGCAGCAGCTGATCTTGCCTCCATTTCATCCAATCCGCTCCAATCATGCCGGCTGCTTTGAAAATCAATTTGCGCGGTTCCCTTGCCCCTGTCCTCTGGATAAGCCATAACCTTCATACCGTCTGGGTCGATAAAACGAATAGGGTTATTGTATGCATAATTATACGGCGTCCACCTCCTGCTTACCTCAGCCAGTGGATCAATCGCGTGCCATCTCCCTAACTGCGCATCATACGTCCTTGCTCCATAGTCATACCAATCCAGACCCGTACCCCCGTTGTCCGTAGTGTTCCCACTTCTCCACCCTTTCAGAAAACCTGCAAACTATAGGGTTGTTATGCTTCGTTTGCAACGAAGCATCGGCCTCAAAGAGGCCGGCCTGTAACTATTTACAGCAAAGCCACATCCAGTAAACCACACTTTTTCATTTGAACATAATCTCTCGCACTACTGTAAAGATAATGCTCCGGCCTTTCTACTATACCTGCTTCTACAGGATTATTATGAATATAATTTCTTTTTTGAAAAATAAAAGATGAACTATATAATTCCTGTGGCTGGTTGTCCTGCCGCCAGAACTGGAAATTCTTATTCCTGCTATTCTTTTCCCCTTCTCTTCTGAATATTTCCAGCATCCATTCTCTACGGCTTTCCCGACTGTTGTTTGCAATAGCAGCTACGAGTTGTTTACTCGTAAATTTTTAAAGTCTCTCAGCACATCGCTCAGATCCTTGTTTTGAGCTGAAACAATAAGATGCAGATGATTACTCATAATACACCAGCAATGCAGTAACAAAGCCCTGTTTTCCTGGCAGTGCTTAATACTTTCCAAAACAATATCCGGTATTGTTTTCTCGTAAATACGTCTACCCATTCAACCACGGCAAATGTTATAAAATGTATAGCTGCCTGGTTCCGGATTTTATAGCCACCCTCATTCATATTTTCTTTTTTTATAAAGAAAAATGAATTTATACAGCCGTTGAAGGTCTTTTACACCTTGATACCTGGTTTTTTTCTATTATATTACCGTTGAAAGCACAACTACATTCATAAACATTGGAGCGGGACAGCCCCGTTGGGGCTGATGGTTAGCTGCAAGCTACTACTGTCCGGTTAAAATATGATTTGCTAAAGGAGTCATTGACATTACTGGATTTGAAAGCCAGATTTCCATTTTTTAATTAGCAAGGGTCTTATGTTACAAAAGAAAGCTGATTATAATTCTGTTTTATTGGCCCTGCAAAGAGTTTCAGTAATGCTTTTTCCGGAGATTTAAGGAAACCAAAAAGGTCGATATAGGTCATTAGATGCAATCGTACAATAGATGCAAGATTAGAGAATGACCATCTGGCTGCAGCAGCTTTCTTTACAATTTTCAAGAGTAAATCGGCTATCAGTGAACAACAGATTTGTATCTTGATTGCATTTTCACTATCACCCAAAAAATATTTAAGCGGGTAATTTTGCTTCATTCTTTTGAACAGCAATTCTATTTGCCAACGTTTGCGATATAGTTCAACGATGGTTGATCCGTTCATTTTCAAATTGTTCGTGAAATACTCATATACCTCGCCACTATTGGGATCAAGATATCGGATAAACCTGGCATTTACCCGGTGTTTAATGGTTCTGTGTCCAATGATAACCTTCCGGTCATAGATAATGCTTTTGTCGGTGTCTGGTTTTATAAGATTATCCTTTTCGGCTAAAGCCAGATAATCAGTTCGGCGGGTGATCCAGGTTATGCCATCATTGGTAAGCCTATTAAGCGTAGCAAAGTCACGGTATCCACGATCAAAAACAATAATTGATCCTTTAGGCAAATGAATTTCCTTTAAATATTGACAATCATGTGCTACCCCCGAGCTAAAACGGATCATACAAGGAACATCCTGATCGCTTCGAATCATCGTGTGGACCTTAATGCCACCTTTACACTTACCGCTGGCAGGAACCAAGCCTCCGGCACGCAGTACATCATGAAATAATTTGATAGTAGTGGAATCAAGTATATAGATTTTTGAGGCCTTACTATTAGTCCGGCTGTCCGATAAAAAATGAGCATACTTCTTTAAAATGCTGAAATATATTTTCTCAAAAACTTCTGCCTGTCTGCGGATATTAGCATCAGCAATAGTACTGCGCCTTGGATGATACCTGATACCCAGGTGAGCTAATCGCTGTTCTGAAGCCAGCATTCCGGTTGTTATTTCTCTTAATGAATTGCAGTTATTATATATGGCATACAGAATAGTAACAAGATGTTCGTAAGTGCTAAATCGTTTGCAATAATGGTCAGACTTACTATCATGGGCAATGCGTAATACAGTGTCTTTAGGAACAAATTTCAAGAGTTGAGCAAAGATCGGCTGTCCGCTAAAAAAAGTACTTTTGTTCATTGGTTAGTTTTTTGTGTGGTAACTCAAAACTACCAATTTTGGGAGGTCAAACGACCTCCTTTTCTATATTACCAAAATGCTTTTTACCGGACAGTAGTAGCTGCAAGCTAACCACAACAACACTATAACTTGTAATTTACCTATTGGTTGGAAGAATGGAACACTACGAAGAACGGGCGTTTGCATACTCAGGACAGCGGGTTATTTTGACTCTTCCCCCGTTCCTCAGGGCTTATGAATCATCTCAGGAATTTTATACTTTGATTGTAAGTTCACATATGCAGCAATGCAGATTTATTTATTTGTCGAGTCAATAATTACTTTTGGGTTGGTAAACTTATTTAAATCTATCTTATTCCTTCTAGGTAAAGAATCGTTTACTAATTTAGATGAATCATTAGAATAAGTAATTAATTCATTTTTTTTAAGTGCTGCCTTTGAATTTCCTTCAATTATTTCAAAACAACTCACCCCCAAATGATTCTCGTGAAAAACCAAAACAGAATTTTGAGGCACGGTTATGCTCTGACCAAAGTTAATTGTAGCAGTAATTTTATTAGATTCAAGCTTTTTAACTAATAACCTACCCAATGGCTTCTTATTAAAAAAACTTGACTGCTGTCTTTAAAAGAGATACCAGCCGGAATTTCACATCGTAAACTAAATGTAGTTTGTGACTTACAACTGCTTACAACAACCATTAAGCAGAGTAACAATCTGAACATTTTTTTATTTTTCATTATTGACAATTTTGTACACAAACACCCATATAAGCAACTGCGACAGCAGCCTTTACAGTTATAAGGCCTAAATCAATTTTAGCCGGGCCAATGGGCAGAATAATCTTTAACATCATCGTGTAATCAATCGCCACATTTCTTTTATTCTTCTCATCATAAACATAATTTCTTTCCTTCCAATCAAGCGGCCAATTAAACTCTCCTTTTATTGCTTTGACTGTAGCTCCATTTTCCTTTCGCAATTTTTGCCAAGCATCAAGCCAAAATCTACCTGCAGATTTTACTAACTCGTCTTCAAAAGCATCGTTCACTTTCTCTAAATGATTAGAGGCTTCCAAGCTAACTTCTGGAAAACCCAGACCTCCAGGATAATCCTTTAATGCGCCATCATAAAGAATAGAAAAATCCTTTGCGGCAATATCAAAATTAAAAACGATAAGGTTGCTTTCATAAGACAACCCGAAAAAAACCTTACTATTTAATACGTCATAATTAAAAAATCCCTTGTAATCTACATCTTTATCTCCCATTTTCATAGTTCCATAAAACTCTCCCACAATTTTTTGTATTGAGGCTTTTGTTTTGTCGCCCGCATTGTTTCCACCACCACCACCGCTCAACTGGTCATTTATCGCATCATAATAAGCACTTATATATGCTCCAGTTAAAATAGCATCCAATTGACTTTCCCAATAACCATGCCCTCCAAGGTCTCGCCCAACACTGCCGGAATAGCCTGACTCTGAGAAATCCTTCGATTTCATTCCATCCGGATCTATAAACCGTATCGGGTTATTATATGCATAATTATACGGCGTCCATCTCCTGCTTACTTCTGCCAGCGGGTCAACCACATGCCATCTGCTTATCTGTGCGTCATACATCCTGGCCCCATAATCATACCATTCCAAACTTGTTCCGTCTGCAAATTCCTTTTCCTGCTTTTCTTTGCCATTGTATTCAAACTTATTATCCGGTTTTGCCGATCGCTTTGCTGCTTATACCTGTCAATGTATTTCCCCAGGGGCCGTAATGCGTTTCTTCCAGTAAAGGGCCGCGTATATGCGTTACCTGCAGATTATCAAAGAACACATCTATATTCTGCGTCTCATTGCTTACATAAATATATAAATATCCGTTCATGCTCACCGGCAGGTTTGTCGGGTATGCGCCGTAAAATCACCCGAACTTCTAAATCATCCTATATATCATATATTGTTGTTTAACCGTGACAGCATGAAACCGAAAGGGATTTGCTTCCGGCAATACAAGTACTGTCTTATCTATCGATTTCTGCCTTCAGTAATGGGAAGTTATTGAATTGTGCTGGCCATGTGCTTTGTAAGCCAGATAGGAAGATCGGATCCTTTTACCTTAATTAATGATTTTTCGCTTGACTATCTCTTGTTTTAACCAAGCGTTCATTTCTCCTTGGTATTTTTTTAGATAATTAAAAAAAATTTGTTCTTTTTTCTTAAAAAAGCTTCATAGTACTCCAATTTTACATCGAAAGCACTTTTTCCTAGGATAGGGTAATAAATTCCGCGGCTTTTAACGTAGCCAACTCCAACGTAAAAGTCTGCCTTTTTTTGCACAAATTCGTCATTAGAATTAGGTCTATAAAAGTCGAAATAGTATTTGACAGTGTCTCCTACTATTTCTTTTTTTCTTATTTTTAATATCAAAACTTAGTGAGGCAAAGGAAGAATCTAGTTGCGAATTATTTATTTCTTTTTCTATTTTTTTAACATCAAAACTTAGTAAAGCAAGAATAGAATCTTGTGCCGAATTATCATAGTTGACTGTAGCAGGCAATTTTTTTAATTTAACATCGTGTGTTAAAAATATAGAATTTCCACTTCAAACTATCAATACTCAAACCTTGATTATTATCCAGATCAGTTGGTATTTGAGCAAGAATAAAATTTGAAATAAATAAAAGATAAAGTAATGAAATTATCCTCATAATTAATTTTTTATATACGTATGAATGATTCCTTTACTATTATAAAGATACACTCTGTTGTTAATGACTGTTACGTCAAAAGAAAAAGCGCCGTATTTTGAGCCATATAGAATATCGGTCGCCATGCCTCCATTTTCTGGCGTTAAGTATATTTTCGCACCTTCAGAATCCAATACTTCCTTCCTTCATTGACATGATTATGAATTGTTATTCCTTTGCCAATATCATCAAATCCATCAGGTGTTCCACGTACATTAATCGCCGTTATAATACGCATAAAGCCATTTTTATCTGCTTTCAATAAAGAGAGATGTTCAACTTTTAACGCCCCTTGTCCATCGTTATCGGTATAATCTGCACCTGTATAATAATCATTGCTATTTGCAGATCCCCAATCCAAATACTCTTGCAGATCATAGTTCACTCCATAGCCTGTTAATAAAGGAGTTATTCTTTCTTCTGATTGGTCACTCCCATTATAAGAGTCTAAAATATCCTGAAATCCGGCTAAATCATATATTACAGACACTGTAACTCTATCAGAATAATCGCGAAATATACCTAATTGATTGCCCTTTAGGTCAAAAAATACTGTAGAGCCTTGTGGAATGTCTTGTCCATCCAAAGTGCCACACCACCGCCCCCGAGTTGTGTAGTGATTGCTTCTATATAAGCACTTACAAACGCCTGAGTTAATATCTCATCCCATTGATTTTGCCAATAGCCGTGTCCTCCTAGATCTCTGGCAGAAACCGCTCCAGCATGATCATTCCCTTCAGCAAAAGATGTTGATTTCATCCCATCAGGATCTATAAACCGTATCGGGTTATTATACGCATAATTATACGGCGTCCATCTCCTGCTTACTTCTGCCAATGGATCAACCACATGCCATCTTCCTATCCGTGCGTCATACATCCTGGCCCCATAATCATACCATTCCAAACTTGTTCCGTCTGCAAATTCCTTTTCCTGCTTTTCTTTGCCGTTGTATTCAAACTTATTATCTAATTTACCAATTGCCAATTCTTATAGACATTATCCGGGTTCATAGAGGAGATTGAGTTATTTCTATTGCATGCGGCTAAAAAAATAACTGCGGATGATACCAGGAAATATAAATGGTTTTTGGAGAAAATGATTGCTGATGTCATATTACAATATTTTTATTACATGTTGTTTTACTAAAAATTAAGTTCTGCTACTGTAATCGTTTGGGAATTGGTTAGTTCATGTAAAGAAGCGAAAACACTACCCCGTACATAAATGGCATTTTCCAATTATGCTCATACCCTTACAGATGCTTCCTATTTATTCGGGGATAATATCTTTCGGCGTATGGCTTCATCTTTCAACCAATGCGACAAATTTCCTGGATACGTTTTGAGGTATGTTCTAAAATCTTCGTCTCTCTTTTTCAAAAAAAATTGCTGTATCAGTATTTTCAGCAAATGTTGCATAGGCATGAGCCAAAACTGGATAATAATTATGCGCCTTATAACTATAACCTATCCCGCTAAAATAAATATTGTCAAGGGAATAAATATTTGAAGCGCTATCCTTGAAAAAATAAAATGTATAAATGGTAGTGTCCTTTTTATTATTAACCGGGCCATTATATTGTATGTCACATTCCAAAATACTAAGTTCAGGCAAATTATTATGTCTGAAATGGTAAACTTTTTATAATAATTCATAATGTACATTATCCATTTCAATGAATCAATCTTAGACAAAGAGTCCTGAGACGGCTTTTGCCAAATTTTTACCCCTTTTGCTGGTTGGCGCGAATTATAAGAATATAACCCAATAATCAATGTGCTAAAAAGCAATACTCTTGTAAACATAAATTACTTATCTTAAGATATCTCCTGAGCCAAATACTCTAGGTAAAAGGAGTTTTACAGCATGCTTAACGTTTTTCCGGTAGATCCATAAAAGTAAAAAGCCTCACGAAAATCGAAGCCGGACGGCCTCGTTGAGGCCGATGCTTCGTTGCAAACGAAGCATAACAGTGTTGCCGAAAGAATATCTAATCCTTCTTATCTATACACTGATACTCGTCATAACTTAATATTTCACCGGTTTTGGCATTCAGATATCTTGTGTTACTTTTCTTTTTTGGATAAACCTGCCACCCATCTTTAGGCTTAATGCTATAATCGACGTTTCTTTTATCTTGCCCACTTACTACCCAATAATAATCCTCTGAATTCTTCGGTTTTTTCATTTCTACTATCAAATTCGTGAAATACTGTATTGAATCTTTTTGAGCTCTGGCAATAGCTCTTTCTTTAGTAATAAAATAACAAGGCTTACCCATTCTTACACATACGGGAATATCAAATATCTCTTCATGTAGATAAATCTTTGAATTCGAATCAATACTGACCGAAAAGCCAAATTCATACTTTAACTCTTCTGATTTAAGGGAATAAAACATAGTTATTAATTCTATATTTACTTCTTTACTCTTATCATCTTCATATTTCCCGCCAATTAAATTTCCTGTCTTAGCCTCTTGCGCAAAGTAGCCGGTACAATTTGCCTTTCTAAAAACAGATGAGGAAAAGTAGGCTTTAATTATACTATCAGTCATTGACCGATATTTCGCTAAAGAAATTTGCCCAAAACATATAGAGCTAACAAAAACACTGAAAAACACTGAAAATAATCTTCCCATATTACTTTATTTAAACTAAAAATTAAATACATCTTTATACAGATGCTTCATAAAAATCAATGCATAATATCTTTGATAATTCACTACTCCAGTCCCGGTGGTTTTGTATAATAGTTGCCAATGAAATGAGTGTCTGGATGATTGCTATAATGGAGGCCTGCGCCGCCATTTATTCTTGTATATTCCAACGCATCTACTCTTCTGCCAGTGAGAGTTGCTTGTCCGTCCCGCACTAAGTTCATTATAAAATTGAACTCATCCTTAATTGAGTGAGTCGTAAACCCATTTAAATCTGGTCGCTGACTGCCATCCTTGTAAATCTTTTCACCCGTAAAATATCCTAAAACGTGTCCATATTCATGTGCAGCCGTCGTATAATTTGTAGCCTCCAACTGTTGCCAATTAAAAGCCCCAGGATCATCGCCATCTCTCAATTGAGTGTGTGAGTTTCCTGTGGCATCTAATGAGAAAAAGCTCATTGAATTATCTAATTCTTTATTAATAATTTCCTCAGCCCTGTCGCACGTTACTCCTTCAACCGTAACATCAAAAAAAACATTAACAGGTGTAGTGCCTATTAGACCATTTCCCGGGGGTATGGTTTATTTTTCATTATCAAAGATATCTTGTGACCCTCTTATATTCCCATCTACAAATCGAAATCTTATTTGCCTCTCCTTAGACCCCCATAATAATGTATGATGTGATAATGTCAACACCTCCTCCTATGTAATCACTAACATGACCCATCTTCTCAATTCCAGCCATACTTTTTCAACAGAGATACTCCATTTTTATCGTCATAGTACATTCTAAGTGGCAGACCAGCTTCACTACTAACCGTATTTTCAATAAAACTAGCAAACCATTCATCCTCATAATAGTCTTACCTTCATCACCTTCACCCTCGTTATAATTGGCATAAGCTTATTCATAACGTTTGTTTCTATTATTTCTTGAATACGTTCTTCTTTGATAACATTTTTAAAAGAACTCCAACTAAGTTGTTTAATAAGATAATGGGCAGAGTCACTTTGGCAAGGCAGAGAATCCTGAGAGGATTTTTTCCAAATCATGATAACTTTATATGAATACAATAATCAGTATATAAAAAAATACTCTTACTAAGCATAATCTGAATTTACATAAATGAACACTTCCAAAACGCTATTTCACTACTGTAGGATCTTGCTTAGGTTCCATTTGTGCTTACTTTAGGAAAACATTCTATTGCACTCTCATTATCATAGATTAGGCTGCTCTGTAGCCAACTACTTGTCAGACTTTCGAATAGGCAATATTTGATTACCTACCAATATAGAAAGCTTAAAGATCTTATTACTGTCATCCAAATAAAATATATTAATTGGCTTAGCGTCTGAAAGACGTGATTTCAAAGATTCCATCGTTGAAAGCTTTTGGATTGTTGAATCTTTAACTGCTAAGATAACTCTTTCAAGATTTCTATTTTTATCAAAATCATATCCTTTCTTAATTCTAAACTTATTTTCTTCCTGCTTATATGAGAAAATCAAATCGCTATTATAGAAAAATACAGCTCCATAAAATCCTTTGGCCCCGGACAGTGGAATATCAACAATCAGAATTCTTTCTTTATTTTTAAAATGAGAACAAAGATTGTTGACAATTTTAGTTTTATTATCGATTTGTTTCTCTTTATTAAATTCAGAGAATTTAGCCTGATCTTCAATAAGGCTTACAATTCTCTCCGAAAAAGGACTAAGACATGGCTTAGGTGATTTGCAGCCATTTATAGCGAAAATTGCAGACAAAATTATCACTCGATACATATCTTTCTTTTTTAGGTTACGGTTTTAGCCAGTTTAACAATTTTGGCAATAAATCACTAGGACCTTTTACAGGATAATAAACCATTTCAGGAACCCATGAATCTGAAGAATTCTTGCCTGGCTTATATTGTATTTCATAATTAAGAAGCCTTGTTTCCTCAATTGGCGTACCATTTATATCACCATAAAATACTCTAAGAGGCGTTCCTGCTTCCCAACTGATCAGGTTTTCAATAAAACCAGCAAACCATTCGTCTTTCATGATAGCTTGACCACTTTCTGTTTTATTTCCATCTACCCAAACACCGCTATCATAGAAACCCGATGCATCACTGAAAGCATGCCCGAGTTCATGTGCTAAAGTTACAAATGAATTTTGAGGCCCATAGCCAGCGGTCTGTATATAATTATCCTTCGAATCGAAATCCATAAAAACAATATCTAAATCTGGATCATAACTTGACTGTTCTGGGATAGCCTGCCTATAATCCATTATTGTAACTTTATGGTCAAAAGAGTTAAAAGCATTCAAAAATGCTTTACCAATACTGCCAGCATTATATATTTTATTTAGTGCGTTAAGCGTCTTATCCAAAAAATTATTACCCCCAGTTTTATATTTATTACCGCTTTCATCATATAAGTTCTGATTTGTGTAAGAGTATATTGAAGAAGTTAATGTGACTTGTACGGCAATACCGCCTCCACCGCCTCCAAGCATAGATTTGATGAGCTCGAAATAAACGCTCATTAAAACCATACTCGCCTCTCTAGCATCAGCACTACTCCAGTCAAACCTATTATTCCTAGCTTCTGATACCAAATCCCGATTCTTCCCTCTTTCCTCTGGTGTTACCTGCGCCTTCATCCCATCCGGATCTATAAACCGTATCGGGTTATTATACGCATAATTATACGGCGTCCATCTCCTGCTTATTTCTGCCAATGGATCAACCACATGCCATCTGCCTATCTGTGAGTCATACATCCTGGCCCCATAATCATACCATTCCAAACTTGTTCCGTCTGCAAATTCCTTTTCCTGCTTTTCTTTGCCATTGTATTCAAACTTATTATCCGGTTTGCCGATCGCTTTGCTGCTTATACCTGTCAATGTATTTCCCCAGGGGCCGTAATGCGTTTCTTCCAGTAAAGGGCCGCGTATATGCGTTACCTGCAGATTATCAAAGAACACATCTATATTCTGCGTCTCATTGCTTACATAAATATATAAATATCCGTTCATGCTCACCGGCACATTTGTCCGGGTATGCGTCGTAAAATCACCTGAACTTCCTACCTGTTCAAAACCGCTGCCTCCGCTCACATATTTGAACTGCTCATCAAACAATATCCAGTTGATAAACGCTTTTGGCTTACTGGTAGTATACCCGCTCTGGCTATTTAAGAAACTTGTAGCGACCGGCGATAAGACATTGCCACTGTTTAATTCGCCGGCAGTAGCTTTGCCTCCGCTTACGCCTGGAACAACGCTATTCATTGCAGTAAGCAGGTCCGTTAACGGGCTGGTAGTTGATCCCGGCGTGTTACCGCTGCTCCACCAACTGTTTACACGAAGATTAAATTTATCTCCCGACATTACTTTTAGCAGCATATTGGCGCCCATTTTCACACCGCTTCCATTCAGTTTTTGTATAAAATCATTGGGGCTTGTATAGGTATCTGCCGGGTAACCTGACACACTGCTTTTATTAATACGGCCGGAATCAAGTCCCCCGTAATAGGTTTTCTCCATTGCCAAAGAATCGGTTTCCATGGAAGCGACCGGGTAAGCATCCGCTTGCTGCTCTCTTGTCAGTATCATTCTTACATTTCCCAGGTGATCCCTGATCATGTAATCATAAAAGAAAGAACCGCTTTTATATCTTATCCTTCCTTCCTCGTGCCCTGTAAATTGTAAAGTATCGTTTTCATAAACACCACCGGCTAAATAGAGTGTTGAAGATATCTTTACAGTACTCCCGGTACTGTCAGTAGTTACTTTTTTTATTTTACTACCCGCCGCATCATAGGTATAAGCGATCGTTCCTTTACCCGGCAAAGTGACCAGGGAGGGCAGGTTAAGATAATTGTAAGTGATATTACTGATCTTCTTATTCTGATCCGATATTATACTGCCGTTTACATCATAACTGTAATCCGTGGATGTTTTTGCCACAGCATCGTATCTAAAATCTCCCAGGCGGCTTGCGTTATCATTGGCCGTATCATATACCTGCTGTAACTGGTTGCTATTGGAAAAATAGCTGTACCTCATCTGGTCAACCGGCGAAGATGCATTCAGTTTTAACGCTTTTTGCGCCATCGTAAGGATATTGCTATTGGCATCATAAGTCATATTCGTAACACTAAAATCTATTCCCGCTGTCTTATTAAAACTGCTACCGGTATATTGGTTAAAATCTGCACTAAGGAGACGGTTGGCATTGTCATAGGTATAATCATATTTTCGTTTTTCCGAATCGCCCCGGCTTCTCCAGGTAACACCCGCTATATTTCCATTTAGCTGCGGGTTGGCATAGGTTTGCCCCGTTACACTGGTAGTGGGATCTTCATATCCTAGTTCATAACCAAACCAGTACCCGGTACCTTCATACCTGATATAATCCCTGTTCACCCCGAGCAGTTTACCTCTTATATTGTACTCGTAGTTGAGGTCTTCAATCGAAGTGCCACCGCCCGGACCCGGGTTGACTCCCAGCCTTTTTGTCTGCAATTGCCCCAGTTCATTGTAAATATTCTTCAGGATCGTCTTATCTCCCGTACCATCAATATCCTTGGCAACGGTATATATCCTGCCTGCATGATCGTAAACATATTTGGTCAGCAGTGTATGCGTCTGCGCATTGGTGCCCGATTTCTGATGCGCAAGATGATTACGTATTACTTTACCGGAAAAATCATATTGCGTTGTCATTACATCAGTTCCGCCGGTATAGTTCGTTTCCTTTACCTGTATTACCCTGCCATACTGATCATAGAACGGAAGGGAATATAGATAATCGGATGTACCGATAATGATCTTTTTACTTCCTGTCAACATACCCCTTATGCGTTTGCTTTCCGTGATCTGTTGCGCATACTCGGGAAAAGTATTATAGGTGGTATAAAAATTTGTACTGTTGATATTTGTTGTTACCAGGGTGCTGTTCAGCGGTGTGCCGGATGTCCAGGTATAATCATCGTACCATGTTTCAGAAGTAATGGTATAGGTACCGCCCAGGGTGGGATAATCGGCACTGCGGAAGGCCTGGGCAACGATACTATCCTTTATCAACACAGAACTGATCAGCCCGGATTTTATAGGCCGGCCTTGCCCGTCATACTTTACAAAAGCCCATTGACCGGACTGGCGAAGATTAGCATCCTGCGTCATCACGACCCTCCCAAACTGGTCATACGCTATATAACTTTTGTCCTTACCGGGGATATATTTCATGATCTGCCTTCCCTTACTATCATAATAATAAGCATAGCAAAGTCCTGTGCGTATGGAAGAATTACCCGCCAGGTCCCAGCTTACACCCATCAATACTTCCACTGCTTTGGGCGGTATCACCATGCGAAGGGCATTCATTTCATCATAGATATAATAGGTGCAAAGCCAACCGGCATGACCAGTTGACGGCGAATTAGCCAATTGCACTTTGGATAATACTAACTGCCCTGATTCGTTTTTATACACCACCGCTTTTATTCCTCTCTCGTCCGTTACTTCATCTACCAGCAGGCTTCCGGCCTGGTACATCGTACTGGTAGCCGGCACATCATCTTCGCTGCTGATATCAATCGTCCATAAGCGAACGCTGTCGCTGACGGCATTAGACCGCTGGCTGACCGTTTTCCCTATTCCTGCTCCTGTCCAGCTATCTCCTTCCGCCATTATTTTTTTTACCCTTTGTAAAGGCGACGCATCAAACTCTGCCTGACTCCAGAATACATCTTCATCCGGGAAAAGTGACCGGTAAAAAACGGAATCGTACACCAGTGCTGTTGATTTATATTTTCCGTTATCCGTATTACCGGATTGCTGTACATACGACGGGTATTGTGTTGTCACTCTTCCAAACCTGTCGTAAAACACAGGCGCTACATAATCTTTTTTAAGCGGTGAAGCCTGTTTTACCACTTTCTGGATCGGGCGCCCGATAAAATCAAAATACTGGGTAACGATATTGACATCTTCCGGTAATGCAGACAGGATAACATCCGCGGTATCCTGTGTGGGCTTCAACGGCGCCAATACCCGCTGGTAAAACCTTGACGGGTCAGGATTATATGCCTGTATATATGATACCTGCGCCCTGGCAGAAGAAATAATAAAGGTCAGGGCCAGAACAAGGAAGATTTTATTTCTCATAAACAATGATTCTGAATGTCCGGTACTTTAATTTTCTATCGCGTTTCTTATTTCAGTACTCATAGGGTCAACGGATGGTGCAAACACACCGATCAACTCACCGTTTTTACTGACCAGGAATTTCTGAAAATCCCCTTTTACAGGTTCATCCGTTTCCCCGTTTTCACTCCTGTTTGTCAGCCAATGATACATGGATTGTATCTCGGGTCCGGCAATGGGATTTTTTGCTGCCAGCAAAAATGTAACCCCGTAATTAGCTTCGCAGAATTGTTTGATCTCAGCATTGCTACGGGCTTCACGGCTAAAACTGTTGGACGGGAATGCGATGACCACTACGCTATCCCCGTACTGCTGCTGTAGCTGCTGCAGCCCGGCTAACTGGTTGACTCTCGAACTGCCGGTGGCTATGTTCACCAGTAATATTTTTTTACCGGCATATTGGTTTACTGAAATAGTATTGCCGTCAATACCGGTAAACTGCAGATCATAAATGCTGGTGTTGACCAATAAAATAATTGTTGCTAATAACACATTCATACTATACGTTTTTAATCGAACGGTGTACATGTAATGATACAGGTAGAAGCGTGATAAGTTATTTCCGAATAGCTGCTTTGAGAATCATCACTAAAACAATATCGGTGCGTACATTCCCAAACAAATTCAAAATTGATCTTCTTTCTTACAGATGATTGGCGCGAATTATAAGAATATAACCCAATAATCAATGTGCTAAAAAGCAATACTCTTGTAAACATAAATTACTTATCTTAAGATATCTCCTGAGCCAAATACTCTAGGTAAAAGGAGTTTTACAGCATGCTTAACGTTTTTCCGGTAGACCCATAAAAGTAAAAAGCCTCACGAAAATCGAAGCCGTACGGCCTCGTTGAGGCCGATGCTTCGTTGCAAACCATTGTTGTCCGGGGAAAAAATGACCGTTATCAACAAACATATTACTGTATTGAGTTTAGTAGTACTTGTCTGCTGGACGGCTTGCTATTTACAAATGGATATTGCAAAGATTAAGGGCTTTTATGCTCCGATGGAGCACCCCTGTTTATAGACACAAAAATGAGATATTACGAATCAGGCTCCATAGGAGCCGCCTTTATATGCCGGCAGGCGGCTCCTGTATAGCCCCTGGTATCAATCAGATCATTCGATAAACAGGAAGCTCCTCAAGGAGCTATAAAAGACGGTTACGCTATTTTCCCGGCAGAGGGGGGCGTTTTTCCCGGACAGCAATAGCTGCAAGCTAACCACAACAACCCTATAACTTATACTTTACCTATTGATAAGAACAATGGAACACTACAAAGAACGGGGGGCAAAAATTGCTGATGCCCTTGATGTGTCGTTGGATTACCTGGTCGGTTCTTCTTCCTTTATCGTAAAAGATAAAAAAATGCTCCATCGTCTGGAGCTATTGGAGAAGATTGATGATGATGACAGGGAAACGATCTTAAAAGTAGTAGATAATTACCTTACTACTGCTCAACTGCAAACAACTCACAAAAAACTGAAGCAAAAAGCATAGCTGCATAAAGCAAAAGACCGGCAGCGCCGGGCTTTTGCTTTATGTCACTTAATACTCACAAGGAATATAATTAGCACTAATCTTCAATTTTATAAACTCTTGTCTTAATGCCTGTGATATGAAAATATATTTGCACTTGCGCCTGTTCCAAACCATTCCTTGCTTTTAAAAATCTGCATATCGCCAACATCTTCTTTAAAGGGAGGGAAAAAAACCTTTGTTGATTAAATCATATCGTTTACGGTTACAAACTTTACAAACTTCATAAGGATAACCTTCCAGATTAAGAGATATTTCTGTTTCTGGAATAATAAGCTGTACCGTATCTTCAATCACGTTTCTTTCTTGTACAATAATACTTTCTCGCTTTTTATGCCGATGGGTTTGAACAGGCTTTCATAAAAATCCTTTCTTACAAAGAACTCATCATACACCCAATTCAAAGAAAACATTCTTTTATGGCCGCTCCAGTTTGGAGTTTTCTTCAAACGGGAACGGTTCCTTTGTTTCAAACCCATGCCGCAGGTATTGCAGTATGCAGTGTTATCATACGTTGTATGTTGGTAACCGCTATCGCCGTCCGGCATCGGATAACCATTTGCCCACGGACTTAAAAATATCAATCGCTTTGCATTATTTTCCTCCTCTTCAGAAAATTTGGATATTACAGGTTTCTTTAATTTTCCCACTCATCAAAATAGGGTTTTAGTTGTCGATAAGTATCATTCTCCTCTAACCAAAAAGAATCATATCCTGTTTCGACTTTAATATTATGCTTTGCAAGTATTGCAATTTGTTTCTTATTCCAATCAGAAAATATTTTATGCAAATTTTTCATGTTATAACCCCAATACTTTTAGAATTTCGGGATAGTCTTTATAAATTTTTTGTGCTGCTTGCTTCAACATCAGCTCTTACCGCAGTTGCTGTAGTTATTCCAGCTTTTGAACCCTCATATCCAATTTCTGCCCTCCACGCATTAGTGAATACCTGATGTTCCTCTTTAGTTAAGACGATCGAAGCCTTATATCATCGGCGTTTTGTCCAAATAGTTTTGCAAATCGTTGTTTCAAGCAAGTGATGAACTTGCGAACCTAACGGGCTTACCTTTTTAAGCTCCCTATATGATTTTATACCAAATTGTATTGCATACTTTAAGGCTTTCAATCCTGTAAGGCCCCGCTTTGCCTGAAATAGCCTCAACGCATATTTTGCGTACTTGGCCTTTGTCAGCCAGCCCATCGGAATAAAGAAAGAACCAATCTCAAGGAAAACTTTATCACCTGCACGGGTCATCGCCGATACCGCTTCTCTATGTTTTGTAATAGCGTCAAAATTGTACATCATTTCCCGCAGGCTCGGTTGCAATATCTGATCAATAGTAGCCCCCCTGCGATTTAATTGATCCATTACATCATAATATAACCTTTGCTTTGCCCATTGACCTTTCGGGATTGCGACTACAACTACTTCGGATAATTCTTTTGGCTTGTCAGGTGTGGATGTTTCCGGGTCTAAGCCTGACGGGTCATTAAACTCAATGGGATTGTTAAGTGCAAATGTGTAAGGAGACCACTCCCAACTTGATTCTGCCAGTTCATCTACCTGCCAGAACCTTCCTATTTGCGGGTCATATAGCCTGCATTCAGTTTCATAAAAACTAAGATCAAAATCTGAATTTAATTCTGTACCCTTATTGAACTTGTATCTGTTTTGAGGACTACAAAAGCCAAAGCCTTACTGGAGATACCGTTCATCGCCAGCCCAAATGGATAATAATGAGTTTCCTCCAATAACGGCCCCACGTATATGCGTCACCTGCAGATTATCAAAGAACACATTAATGTTAGGGGTAACATTACTCACATAAATATACAAATAACCACTTTTCGGTATCGTTAAATTATCCCGTGTGTGCTCAGTAAAAACTTCATCCGCTCCTACCTGCTCAAAGCTGAACTCGCAGAGTCGTATTTAAACTGGTCATCAATCACCATCCAGTTTATATAGGCTTTCGGTCGCCCGCTGGTGTAGGCCTGGTCGTTTAAAAAGTCTGTGATATTGCTGTTAAAAGGGGTACTCGATAATAATTGAGAACTCGTTGCCTTGCCTGATGCCACCCCTGATATTTCGCTGCTCAGTGCATTCAGCAGGTCGGTAAACGGATCGCCGGGGCTGTTGGGACTACTGGCGACGCCCCGTTCTTTTGTACCAGCTGGTAGCCCTTATATTATACTTATCTCCCGCCATTACTTTAGTACAATGCTGGCACCTACTTTGGCGCCGCTGCCGCTTAGTTGTTGTATATAGTCGTTGGGGCTGGTATAGGTGTCGCTGGGGTATCCGGCTACACCGCTCTTGTTCACCCTTCCTGTATCCAGGCCGGTATAGAATTTCTTTTCGCTAGCCAGGTTACCTGTTTCCAGCGAGGTCAGAAATACCGATGCTGAACTGGATACTGCAACACTCAACCACATACAAGACATTAGTAAGCTCTCACAAAAAGATAAGGAACTCATCTTTGAGTTCCTTGATTCTTTTATCTCCAATCGTAAAATTAAACATGTATTGCAGTAATCTCAAATTCCTTTTCCAATTCTTTTGCTTTCTGATTCAATAGCCTTCATAACATTGATAATAGCTGGATTTGTTGACAGTGTTTTGTCACTGTTTATGTAGTCCGTTATAAGACCTGAGTTTAGCATTTCAAGTCGCTTGCCTTCATTACCAGCAAGCTTGTTAAACTCATTAATAATTACAGCCGCAGCTCCTTCTCGCATTTGATACAAATCATAGTGCTGGTTACAACATTTTAAATGATAAAGAGCCAATTTCTCCAAAATCAGAGCTATAAAATATCTGTACTCTGTTTGCTTTCGCAAGCAGTTTGTATCAACTGATAAAAGAAAAGATTTTAAATCGGAAGATAGCGAACTATTCAAGTCTATTGTTGTAGGGGTAAATTCATCTGCGTATTTAAGCAATAAACTATCGTAATTCTGATCACAAACAATGCTTTTAGTTTCATTAACACTACTATCTTTTATAACAGCCCTTGCTATCTGAGGCAGAATCACAACCCCAAATACTAATAATGTTGAAAATAAAAATCATGTATCGCATACTTGTCAATTAGATTTTTGAGGAATAAGTTTAGCAGGGTCTATAGTTTTACCAACATTAGTTGTTCCCACACCAGCAGGAATGGTCATAGTACCATACCCAGGAATTTCAATTGTAGTCTCTCCAGTCATCTTGTACATCTTAAAAGTACCATCAGTTTTGAGTTTTCCTGTTTCCTTGCCATTTACAACTTCCGGGTAAACATAGCCAGTTGCAGCATATACTGTTACTCCTAACTCCTGTGCCATAGATTCAGCTATAGAAATTGTTCCATCATTTTTGCCACAAATTGCATCCAACCATAACAATAACAGCATTATCATCAAACTTGATTTCACCAGCATCAACACCTCTCTTTATTTCTGCAACATTTGCACTGTTAGTGCCACCGTACCATTGGTTATCTGCATATAATCCATCTTCCTTATCCAAGTAAACTCTTTAGGCATAAAAAAACCACTCCGAAGAGTGGCTGTATTTTGAAGTATTTGAAGAAGGGCTTTTAGCCTTCATAAATAGACTGTCTGAATCATTCATTAATTATTCCTTTGTGGGATATTGCCGTTAAGTTTATACTGCTTGTTATCAAACTTTATTTCAGTAATCATCATCTCAGTAATTCTTAATTGATAATCAAAGTCGAAATGATAATTATTAAATAAGGATGTTATCGCCATTAATTCTCTTTAAGTTCATAAGACTTTGTAAAGACAAGCTCTTTACCGAATATGTAGCAAAAAAATTGTTTCCCATGTGAGGCCATTACTCCAAACTTTATTATGATAAAAAATGATTTCCTACTGGTGTCTTTTACAATTTCACGACTAAAAACTATCTTTCTGTATTTGTTGATGTCGTTCACTTTCTCAAGTTCACCTTCTTTTATTAGTCTCTTAATTAAAATGCTATCCAAGAACGATCATTGACTTGCGAAAACAAAAGGGAGTTTGTTCCAAGTAGAAATATTAAAATCAAATAAAGCTTCATATTCAATTAAATAAAAATAAAATGACTCAATAATATCTTTTAAGGATGGTCCTGTTTTAATATAGTCGTTTTCAACATCTTCAGGGCCTCCGGGATAATTTTCTACATCATTTTTTTCGCCCAGTTTAAAATTACGCATGTGCATCTGTAAGTTTTTGTTATCTGCAGCATGCGCAAGTTCGTGTCCTGCATTTCCCATAAAGGCTCCCTCAGCATCATTCATTCTATAAAGAACTTCATGTTATCAGAACCAAAGACATATGGTGACCAGCCCTCTGCTATTTCTCCAAACTTATCTAACTGATGGAATCTTCCAATTTGCGGGTCATAGGTTCTGAACGAAGTCTCGTACCAGCTTAAATCCAAATCAGGATTTAATTCTGTACCTCCGTTAAATTTCTTTTTGTTTTCAGGACTTCCAAAGACAAGTGCTTTAGAAGAAATCCCCGCCATCGTCAACCCAAACGGATAATAATGCGTCTCTTCAGCATGATGCTGTAGAATTAAATTTCGAAATATCTTCTTTGACTAGCAAAAACCATTTATAGAGCTTTGATTCTACATTGTCTTGATAGAAAAGTCCTTGTTTATTTGTTATATCACCTTGTGAAAAAAGCGAAACTTTAACACAGACTCCCATTCTACAGTAAATAGAATAATATAGGTCATGGCTTGAAGTTATCTTGTTATATATTATCTTACCGGCATCCATTTTTGCTCCTAAAATTACTGGCATAATATATTCATCTCTGATTTTAGATTTATTGAGCTTATAAAAAGAAAAAATAGATGAACCTACAACTTCCTTAACCGGCCCAATGCAGTGATTTGTTAATTTTTGCAGATAAGTTCTGCCAAAATTCTGCCAAAAAATAATAATTTCAGAGGAAGGCACGCCTTGTTTACAACTATCTAAAGTTATTAGCCCGTAATCAGCAATTCGAATAATAGCTAAGGCATCGCTATTTGTTTGGATTTGTTTAACAAGTGATTGAACTTTGTACTCAAGTGTGCTGTCATCCAGGACTAGATTAATAAGGCTGTCCTCCTTGTTGTTTCACGGATAAAGCTCTCTTTCTCAAGAGTGAAAATTTCAGCTTTGGATAGTGCTCTTTGAGCATAAAATTCCATAGCAAAAGTCATTAAGAGAAAAAGAAAACAAAATTTTAAGCTCATTCGATTCTTTTTAGTTTATTTATTCTTCTTTATTTCAGCGATAATCTTTTTCCGCTACCTTATTTGCATCTGTCTCAGCAGGCAAATTCCCTTTATTTTCTTTGATTGTTGCGTTTGAATCTGTTGTATGTTCAATTTCATGACCAACGACAAATGCTAAATAATCAAAAAAATTAAGCCCAGTCGGTATGTGCCATATACTGGATCTGCAATTTCATACCCTTCTTTATCAGATTTTTCTGCCGCTTCCAACGCACGATCAATTTCTGAGGTATAAATTGTGATAATTGAACTCTTAACATCAGCTTTCTTATCTTTTGTTGCACCTGGCCCAAACTCTTGTGCAACATCAGTAACATTATCTGTGTGGCCCATATGAAAATCTAAAGGGTATTTTTTATCCGAAACATCTTCTGAACTAAAATTTATTTGTGTTTTTTGTTCACTTGAAACTAATTTCTCAAATTGCGCCTTACCGGTTTTAGTTGATTGAAGAGCTTCTCCTAATCTTTTGTCACTAGTTGTAGCATATTCTGTAAATTTGCCGTTTGAATAAATAAGGTTTCCTTTTGAATCAACCCATTCCTTTCCATTTATATCTATTAACTTGATAGGATTATTAGCCACATAATTGTATAAAGACCATGAAAAATACTTTTCTGCTTTAGGGTCACGAACCATCCATCTCCCAATTTGGTTATCATACATCCTTGCCCCATAATCCAGCCATTCGAGACCCGACCCATCAGAAAATTCTTGATTTTGCTCTTCCTTTCCGTTATATTTTAATTTATTATTTGGACTGCCGAACGCTAAAGCTCTTGATGATATTCCAGCCATCGTCAATCCAAATGGATAATAATGTGTTTCTTCCAGTAGAGGGCCTCTTACATGCGTCACCTGCAAATTATCAAAGAACACATTAATGTTGGGGGTAACATTACTCACATAAATATACAAATAACCACTTTTAGGTATCGTTAAATTATCCCGTGTATGTGTCGTAAAAACCTCGTCGGCTCTCCACCTGTTCAAAGCCTGAACTCGCTGAGTCGTATTTAAACTGGTCATCAAACACCATCCAGTTTATATAAGCTTTCGGTCGTCCGCTTGTGTAAGTTTGGTCGTTTAAAAAGTCTGTGATGTTGCTGTTAAAAGGGGTGCTCGATAATAACTGTGAACTCGTTGCCTTGCCTGATGCCACGCCTGATATTTCGCTGCTCAGTGCATTCAGCAGATCAGTAAAGGGATCATTGGGGCTGTTGGGACTACTGGGCGACGCCCCGTTCTTTTTGTACCAGCTGGTAGCCCTGATATTATACTTATCTCCCGCCATTACTTTTAATACGATACTGGCTCCTACTTTGGCGCCGCTGCCGCTTAGTTGCTGTATATAGTCGTTGGGACTAGTGTACGTATCACTCGGGTATCCGGCTACACCGCTCTTGTTCACCCTCCCTGTATCCAGGCCGGTATAGAATTTCTTTTCGTTTGCCAGGTTACCTGTTTCCAGTGAGGGCGACAGGTAGGCGTCCGTTTGCGCTTCTTCCGTCAGTACCATTCTTACATTGCCTAAATGATCTTTGATAAAATAGTCATATACCACCGAGGTACTGTCCTTTGGCCTTGCTCTTCCCTCCTCCGTGCCGATAAACTGCAAGGTGTCATTGATGTAGTTTCCCATTAAGTAAAGGGTCGTGGTCACTTTTACTCCTTCCGTCGTTACTTTCTTTAGCTTATTGCCACCGCGTCGTAGGTGTAGATGATCTTTCCTTTGCCGGTTACCGTGATGCTGTCCGGCAGGTTCAGGTGGTTATAATGGATATCTTCAATGTCCTTGTAGATGAAACAGTGTGGGTTGGTTGTGTTTATACCAATTAGACTTTAAAATAATGTTATGATGGTGTATATTTGCATATGCCACAATCTATCCAGGTTATCGTTAAAGAAACTGTTGCTGAATTACGCTTATATCAAAAGCGCTTTCCTTCTAAGTTCAAGGCCTTGCAAATGCTTATTATCATTAAGCAGCAAGGGTCGTTAAGTAAATACAAACTGGCTTCAATACTCGGATCAGGCCATAGTTCCGTGGTTAGCTGGCGCAGGATTTATCTGAAAAAAGGTATTGAAGCTCTGCTCATTGAAAACCGCGGGGGTTTTAAAAAGGGGAAGATTACAGGCTCAGCAGAAAAGAAATTAGCTCAGCGGCTCAATAATCCCAAAGAAGGATTCAGGAGTTTCATAGAGATACAGCAATGGTTATTAGCGGAGTTTAATATTAGTATGGAGTACCATGCAGTCAATAAGTATGTAAAGCGAAAGTATGGGGCCAGGCTCAAAGTAAGCCGCAAGAGCCATGTGCAAAAATCCCCCGCTGATGAAGCGGTTTTTAAAAAACCTATCTGAAAAGTTCAAGTCACTTCAAGTAAAATATGAAATAAGTGGTTGCCGTACTATCAACTTATATTTTGAAGATGAAAGCCGCTTTGGCTTACTGACTATTCTGCGAAGAATGATTACAGCCAAAGGAATAAAACCTGTAGCTCCTTTTCTGCACCGCTTTGATAACCTTTATTTGTTTGGTGCTTTTTCTCCCATTACTGGTAGCAGTTGTTTGCTGGAGATGCCCCATTGTAATAGTCATACGTTCCAGGTATTCATTCATCAGATGGCAGCTCAAGATGCGGATGAATTTAAAATAGTCATCCTGGATAATGGGGCTTTTCATCATGCAAAGTCATTACAAATACCAAAGAATATGGCGCTTATTTTTTTTACCCCCTTATACTCCGGAATTAAATCCGGCAGAAAAAATGTGGAGACACTTTAAAGATAAAGTAAGTATGGTAGCTTATCACTCATTGGAAAGTTTACAGCATAAATTGTCAGACGTCATCAAATCCACTCCGCCAGCATTCATACAGTCAATATGTGGTAATGAGTTTTACAAACAAACATTCAGATATTCTTTTAATGTCTAATTGGTATTAGTTGCATAATCGTTGAGGCATAGGCAAAAAAAACCACTCGGGTAGGAGTGGTTGTTATACATCATATTTAAAACTTTTTAATCACCAATTAATTTTATCGTACATTTTTCCCTTTCTGCTGATTCAATAAGCTTTACAAACTCGTTTAAAAAAGCACCTACTTTTTCAGAGACTTTAAACGTTTTAAATTGCATAACTTCTTGCCTTAATGCAGTCAGTTTGTTTATGTAAACTTCACTTTCTCCATAGTAATTCAGTAAAATCGTCTTCATAATGGGAAAACTCTCTTCTTTTTCCAATACTTCCATTATCGAATCGTATTCTTCAATGAATAACATTAAAGGTTTCGCATTTTCTTTGCTACCTGTATCAATTAATATATCCAAAGGCATAACTGTATTTTTTATCTTCCGGGTAAACCGGGGAATGATGTTATTAAATCACCAGCCTTGTTTGTAATTATCGTGAATTTAGATGTTGCTTGCCCTGTAATTGCATCAACTCCTATAATCTTCCCTGCATCAACAATTCTTTGATAGTTACCTCCTCGCTGAAGTATTTTTGGTACTTGTGCTGAATTCTTAATTAAATCTACTATTTCCCGGGTAGCTATGCTAAATTTACTCTTACTCAAAAACATTCCAGAGCGAGGATAATGTCGTTGCATCACATGTATAAACCCATCTTCGGTAATATTAATTCCTTCATTCAGCAAAAGGGTTCTTGTTGTCTTAGTAACAACTTCTTCAGTAACTTCTTCGACAATTTCTTTCTCAGCTAATTTAATTCCAGTCTTCACTCCACCTTTTACTAAGGTACTTGCTCCCCCAAAAGTAAATACATCAGCAATTGCCATTACAGAATTGAAAATGCCCCAACCCCATCTGCCATTTTGAAAATCATCTACTGCTGCTCTACCGGAACCCCAAACAGGTATCAAACTTTCAGCAAATCCCGGTTGTCCAACCGAAGTACTTTGGGGCTTCTTTCGTACACCTGTAACTACAACTGGTTTTAATTCTTTGGGCTTATCTTTAGTAGATGTCTCCTTAGGAGCTGGCTGAAGCATGCTGGATTCCGCTTCTAAGCCCAGAGGGTCGTTTAATAGGATAGGATTATTATTTGCAAAAGCATAAGGAGAATAATCATAATCGAAGCTAGCCAATTCATCAATCTGCCAAAACCTCCCTATTTGAGGGTCATAGCCCCTAAATTCAGTTGCATATAAATCCAAACCACTACCATCTGAAAATTCCTTGTCTTCTAATTCAGTCCCATCATTGAACTTATACCTATTTGTAAGGCTTCCAAATGCCAACGCCTTACTACTTATCCCCGCCATCGTCAACCCAAACGGATAATAATGGGTTTCTTCCAGTAAGGGGCCTCTAATATGCGTCACCTGCAGGTTATCAAAATACACAAAATTATTGCTCTCATTATTCACAAATATGTAGGCATAGCCATTCTTCGCCGCCTCTTTAGCACTGCCATCTATCCTTGTTATTGTTTGCCCGCTGCCTTTAGTCGTTACCTGCACGATCTCGCTGTTTTGTGATACAAACTTAAATTGTTCATCGAAGAAAACAGTGTTAAGATAGGCCTTTGGCATGCTGCTGCTCTGCCCGGTTAATGTTGCCGTTGTATCAATTTCACGGCGAGTGCCACATATCCAGGCACAAAGCCATCTGACACATCGCCTATGAAGGAGACGGACACTCGGCATGGAAGAAGGGTGTCATTGACATAATTGCCCATCATCAGGTATAAAGTAGTAACTACCGCCCCTTCGGTGACCACTTTCTTTAACTTATTGTCTATAGCATCGTAGGCATACTCAATCGTTCCTTTATCGGCAGAAACGCCTCTTACCGTAAAGCTTTGCGGCAGGTTCAGATAGTTATATTCAATACCATTACTGCTGCGTAAGTGATAATGTCTTTGTTCAGGTCTTTGATCATGTTGCCATTACCATCATAAGTATAACCTGTCGTACTGCTGCTCTTGCTGCCACTGTTAGGATGAATTGTAGAAGTCGGCAATTTTATCTGTGCATCGTTGACGCCATCTATCACATTGAGCAGCCGGTGGGTAAAGCCGGGTAATAAGAAAAATGTAATCTATTTAGATGTAAGTTTTATTGTTTCTAAAATTATTTAACTCTCACAAATGTAATAGTATCTGTTATAATTGGATGCTTCCACCCTTTTGAAGTGTCTGTATCTTTTTGCTCCAATAAGACTTGCATTTTTTTATATAAGTGTCGCGGACACAGTTGCGCAAGACCTTCGTCCATCCCACTGGTAAAAACTCTATTTGTAGTATCAGCCAAACTAAGTGAAAAAGTAAAACTCCCTGCAATTTCTTTTTTGAATGGTATAGAAAAGTGATACCCATATGTTGAATCAAGTATCCGTTTACCATTCTTATAAGTAAAACTAATTTCTGTCCAAGCGGTATCGATTTGCATTTTTGTTCCATCAAGAAGGTCAAAATCTTTTTTATCTGGAATATATTCAGCTATAGTTGACCCATTTGCCTTAGCTTCCTCTTTGGTTTCGCTATGTCCAAATAATCCATTTGCATTGTCACAACCCGTCATTGTTAAAAATGAAAATAATACTAAAAGCACCGATAGTATATTAAGTGTTTTTTTCATTTTCTATTCAGATTTGGTTATTGTATGCATTAAGTTTTACTATCTTATTATGTAATTTGGAGCGAGCCTGGTATTATCTTTATATGATGGTAGTATAAATGGTTTGGCGATAGTAGGATTATTTACGGTTACAGGTTTTAAATTTGCGTCGATAGGAACGCCAGGATTGCTTTTTTCAATTTCGGCTTGTTTTCCAGCGGGGAACCAATTGTTTTCTGTTGACTTATACTCAATTTCTGATTTACCTTGAATACGTGTAATTTGGGAGGTTTCTCCATTCTTTAATCCCCCAGCATTTAAAGCTTCCGTTACAACCTGAGTGCAATCCTGAAATCCTAATACATAAGAAGTACCTGCTTCTGTTGCTGCCGCTGTTTTCATTTTTTCATCCGTTGCTGCATCTGTGCTAATGCGGAAACCATCCGAAAATCTTTGTTTGACATTCCCATCACTATCTGTTTCGGAAGTCTCTTTTCCCTTACCATCAGCATAATTACCTTTAAAAGTATTGTATTCAGAATTTGTAAACTCATCAAGTGTTTTAAATGTTTTCCCTATAGTTGCATGCCCTTTTCCACTTGACCCGCCGCTACTACTCATGGCTCCATCTTTCGAGTAAAAAGTCCAACCTTGTTTATCATCGCCAATTAAAACTGCTTGATGTCCTGAACTATGGCCATCTTCAGGCTTTTGAAGCAATACAATTACATCATTAGTCCCCATTCCATCGGGATCTATAAATCTTATTGGATTATCAACAGCATAGTTGTAAGGAGACCATTTTCTGTATTGATCAGCTAACGGATCAACCACATGCCATCTTCCAATCTGCGCATCATACATTCTCGCCCCATAGTCATACCATTCCAATCCGCTTCCATCCGCGAACTCTTTTTCCTGCTTTTCCTTTCCGTTATAATCATACTTATTGTCTTTTCCGAAAGCAAGAGCCTTCGACGATATCCCCGCCATCGTCAGCCCGAACGTGGTGTAATATGTTCCGCTTTTCCCCTCACTTCCACTTTTAACCCTATACCTTCTCCAAAAAATCCAGGGCTTTTATCAAAGAACTGTTTCTTAAAAATAACTGTTTTTTCTATACCGGCTATACTATTGATGGATAAAGTTTGTGTTAATGGTTTCTTTGGCTTAAGGATTACAACGCGAAAAAAATATAATGATTGCGGCAGTGAACTTTGATACCTGTAATACTGGTTGTATCCGCAATCGTTATATTTTTTTTGCAAGCCAAAGGTGCCCGTATTCTCTTCAAAGGTTTGTAATCTTCGGAGCACCTGCGGCAGGTTTGGTAATCTGTAATGACTTTTACACTGTAAGACTTTCAATAAATAAAATAATGCGATAGCAACCATACTGCCGGTAGGCATTGCCATTGACCGACCGGAGGAAGATGGCATAAAAATAAATCCGTGCTTGCACACCGCTTTTTCGCAGGGTGGGTCATACACGGCTACACCAAAAAAGCAAATGCGTTGGCATGCAAATGAGCCGGGCTTGCTTTTTTTGGTGGCTGCGGTGTTGGCTACTTAAACATAATGTGCTTATAGGATTTTTTTGCGTTGGCTTGCTTGCAATAGCGTGGCAAAAAATACTATAAGGCCACATTATGTTTAAGTAGCTCACCCCGTTTTTTTATGGCGTGGTTTTTTGCTTCGTGTTGCTGGCTTGCAGTGGTTGCTTGCTGTTGGGTTTGTGCGCAGCAAGCAAGGACTGCAATGTGTGTGAGCTGCAAAAACCATGACATAAAAAACGGGGGCAACATCGCAGAGCCTCGCCCTTCTTCCGGCGGGGCAAGCCGTGCTGTGCGGTGGGTTTTGTATATTTGTTTTATCAATGGATTTTATCAGGGACATATTTGTTAATCTTCTTTCCAATGCTGTATGGGCTATTGGCGGCTATATGTTTGCCCGGTTCCTGTTTTTAAAAAAGCCTGTTTTAAATTGGTTTCAATTTAAAAAAAATTATAGTTGTGATTTGCTTTCAAAAAAAGTCTCTTGTGTAGCTTAGCTCTCTAATAATGTCCCTTCGGTTTATTCACTTTTGATACGTTGGATAGTTGCTTTGCTTAACCCTGTGTACTGCATTATTTTTTCTACCGGTTCTCCGTTTTGCTTCATGATCTTTGCCATTGATCGTTTTGCTTCTTCTGTACTTTTTTGCTGTATTGATTGCTCCAACTGCTGTTTAAGTTCTTCCCTGATCTTGTACTCAGGCACATATTTTTTACTTTGCTCCAGTTCCTGCAATAACCCGCTGTCTGCAAAACTAAAATAGGTTTTCTCCGTAATGATCATATGATCCAGTACCGGCACATTTAATATCCGTCCGCATTGTATTAACTGATCAGTCATGTCCTTGTCTTTTGCCGATGGCTTTAACTCCCCGGACGGATGGTTGTGTACAATGATGATCCTGACTGTCCGCTTTTGCAGTGGCACACTGAACACTTCCATCGGCTCTATAATTACCTGGTTGATGCTGCCCATACTTACCAGTTCTATATTAAGCACCCGGTGTGCCGTATCTAAGCTGATCGTCCAGAGATGTTCCCGGTTCTGGTCTATCTTGCTTTCCCGTAACAACACTTTTTGCATGATGCTGTAAATATCATCAGCACAAAGGATCTTTATTTCTTCCTCTCTTTTCAACCTGATATTCATTTTTGATAGGCTTTAAAGTTAATTAAACGGGTGGTAATTCCTGATATCTTCTTTCAGGTCTTCCAGGTTATTTGCCTGGTAACTTTCTGTTGAACTTACATAACGATGCCCTGCCATCACCTGCACTTTCCGAAGATTATAAAGTTTCAGCCAATGAGTAATAACAGAAGTTCTTATTTGCTTTAAGTCTTTCACTTTACTGTTAAGTTGATGTAATTGTTTGTTTAAGTAACTCATCACATTGCTGTAATTGCTTCCTTTGCTGATAAAAAGTTGTTGCGTTGGCTGGCCGGTAAGTTGTAAAAAATGTTTTCTTGTGTCGTTGATGTAATCAAGCAGATCAAAAATCTGTTGTGGTTCTAACTTCAACGTCCGTTCATTGGTTCGCCTGCTTCCAGCAATAAATATCTTTCCTTCTCTCAGCTTCAGGTTTGTTACTTCCAATCGTTTTACTTCTTCACTTCTCAGACCCTGATACACCAATAATCCGGTAATGATCTTATTTCTCTTTCTGCTGAGTATATTGAACTCCTGTGGTGGCATGTACTTTATTTCTTCGTTCGGTTTTATCTCTGTGCTGTAACTGTTGTAAAGGTTTTCCAGTTCCTGTATGGATAAGATTTCATACAAGACTTTTCTTTTGATGCCTTTGATCTTGATATTGGAACATGGGTTATCATTCACTTCGCCTTCTTCCTGCAAAAAATCAAAGTATTTTTTTAAGTGCATGATGTAATGGGCAACTGTCTTTCTTCCTGTGCCTTTGGCATTGCAGGTTTTTACATACGCCACCACATCGTTATGACTGACTGCTGCTATATCGCTGATATTATCTGCTTCACACCATTTAAAAAAATATTCTGTTGAACGGATAATGGTTTTGATTGATGCAGTGCTGTAACCTTTGATGATTAAGTATTCATTGAACTTGTCCATCTTCTTCGTTTATTAAGTGAGTGTAGATTTGTGTTGATTCAAGTGAGCTATGCCCTAAAAAATCTTTTATCTTTTCCAGCTTCATTCCGTTTGCAAGTAAATGGGTGGCGATGCTGTGCCGGAGTGTATGCAGTCCGACTTCTTTTTGCATTAGTTCTGTATTGTCTGTCTGCCTTATGAGTTGTTGCAGCTTCACTAACATCAACTGGCCGCCTAATCTCTTTCCATTGTGAGCATTGATAAATAAAGCATCTTCTTTGTTGTCTTTTAAAAGTATGGGTCTGCCGTTGTAGATATAATCTTCTAAGTGTTGAACTCCTCTTTTACTGATGGGAACAAAACGTTCTTTGTAATTCTTTCCTTTCCGTACATGCAATATTTCCCTGTCCAGGTTGATGTCTGTAATGTCAAGATATACTCCCTCATTCCTTCGTAAACCACAACCGTAAAAGATGGCAAGCATTGCCCGGTCTCTTTGCTGTATCGCTTCGTAAACATCTGCTGACTTATGATACTTCCTGTTTTCATGCGGCTGCTCTGTTACTTTAAAGAGTTGCTGTATTTCTTCTTCAGTAAGTATGGTTAGTTTTTCATCAGTTACTTTTTCCCATTTCATATTTAATACATGGATCTGCAGCTTGCCGGTTTGTCTCAGGTATTCGGTGAACTTCTTTAATGCCTGCAGGTGCTTGTTCAGGTGTACATTGCTTAAGCCTCCTGCATGGTGTAAATAATTCGTTCTTGTTTTAAGATGGCTATAGTAATACTCTTTGATGATGTCGGCTGTAATGTCAGCTAATTGCGTCTTGCCGCATTTCTCCAGGTAGTGAAGTAATCCTCTTACCGCTAATGGCATTTGATACACTGACTGGCTTGCATAACCCAACACATCTAACCACTCTTTAAAACTTTTCTCGATGTACTGATATGCTGGTGCTGTTACAGATAATCGTTTCATTTCTGTTTGATTTGAGTGAACAATAATTTTGTGCCGCTTGTTCGTTTTCAGAAGCTATTGAGCCAATGCCGCTAAAGCCTTGCTGGTTCTTCGTTTCACCGGCTCATTAGCTGATTGAGCCGCTTTAGGCCGGTTGGCTGTAAGTTCCTTTAAGATGTTGTCCAGGACAGTTGCAATACTTTGCTGTAGCTGTTTGTATTCTTCGTAAGAGACGATTTCAAAGTGATAGGCTTTTGTCTTTTTATCTTCTCTCTTTTTAATGTAACCGCTTTGCAATAGTTCTAAGTTGTGCCGCTTGATGGTGCTGATAGATATATTTCTGAACTGCTGTTTGATTCCTCTATTGGTAAAAGTGGATTGCTTCAGTTGTTTGAGTAACTCAAAATAATTTCTCGTTGCTCCGCTCAGTTCATCGGATTTGCGAAGCAAAATTTCTTTCATCAGCTTGTTAGCTTCTTCGATGTCCTGCAATGTGGTTTCGATATACATTTCACCGGTGCTTGTATCTACCTTTTGTTCTCTTTGGTATTGATGATAAAAAGTAACTGCTTCAATGAACTGTAAATAATGGGCATTGGTTCGTCTCGGTTTAAAAACTTCCGTTGGTATTTTGAGTTGCTCTGCAAAAGGGTTTATGATGCTGATCGGTTGCAATACTCTTTGAGTATTTTGCAATAGTTGTTTGATCTGTCTTTCTTCTTCGCTGTTAATCGTACCGGCTGATTTCTTTCTTTGATATTCCATGATCTTTTCATCCTGGTCAGGGCTTTCATCTATGTAGATCAAAAAACTTCTGTTGGCATTATCCTCATAAATTTTTTCCTGTGTTGTACTACCGGCAACGGTTACAGGACCTTTCACTTTAAACATGATCGTCCTGGTGATTCCCTTGCTGTCTTTGAGCGGTACAAGTTTAATGATATGCTTTTTACTGATCAGTTCTCTGAGTGCATACAGTACCGCTTCGGCACCATCCATGTCCTCTATCAAAATGATCTTATGCTGTATGTCGTATTCCCCAAAGTAATAAAGTGCATTGCTTGTTAATGATGTGCTTTCTATTTTATCTTCATCCGGTATCAACTCGGCAAGCTTCTCTTGTAAATGTGATTTACCTGCACCACTTGACCCAAAACTTATGATATGTAAAGGGTTTTCTCTTTTTCTGCTGGTAAAGATGATGTACATTAAAAGCCTGTTGAACATTTCACCGATCACGCCACTCTTGCCGATCAGATCATTGGTTACCTGCATCAGGTTCTTTTGCTGTAAAAACTGTATCGCTTCTTTTTGCTCCGCTTCACTCAATATCTTTTTTCTTTCCTCCTTGGTTGCTTGCTGCTGTTCGATTAATTGCAACCTGTAAACTTCAAGCTGGTTAGTAATGTCAGCCATTGCCTTTGCAAGCTGTGATGTTCCAACCTCTAAACGCTCTGCTGTTTTCCGTATCAGCTTTTCTACATGGATGTCGTTGTACAGATCTAAGTTGTGCCGGATGGCCAGGTTGGCTATATCAGGATTGTTCAGGTAATGCTGTAGCTTTCTGTTGATGACTTCAATTTTCATTGTTACTCTCATTCTGTCCAGGCCATCTATCCGGATGCCGCCTAATATCGTAAAGCCTAATTCCTCTGTCTGATAAGTGATGGCTTCCGGATTGCCAATATTGATTTTGGTTTCCATAAAAAATATTTTTTGTTACCTATTGGTGACAAAGCTAACAGATTGGTAAATATAATCCAAACTTTTAAATGTTGTTTGGCATCTTTATGTGAAGTATTTTCGCTAAACCGTTACTATAAATGGCAATTTTAGCACCTATACAGTATGGATTTTGGCAATAAGATAATACAGCTTCGCAAAGACAAAAGCCTGTCCAGGGATGAACTGGCTAAAGAAGTGGGCACTTCATCGGCCATCATTGGCCGCTATGAACGTAATGAGATTACTCCTTCTGTGGATGTGGCCGCAAAAATTGCTGATGCCCTCGATGTGTCTTTAGATTACTTAGTCGGCGCTTCTTCTTTTGTGGTAAAGGATAAAAAAATGCTCCATCGTCTGGAGCTATTGGAAAAAATTGACGACGATGACAGGGAAACGATTTTAAAAGTAGTGGACAACTACCTTACCACTGCACAACTACAAACAACTCACAAAAAGCTAAAGCAAAAAGCATAACCGTAAAACACACAAGCCGCATCACTGCGGCTTTGTTGTTATTGATTTTATTTTACCTTATACATAACGGGTTTTCTTCTTTGAATAAAACTATCTAAAAATACTTCTTTTAAATATTTATAAAAAGGATGGTATTTAATAGCATTACCTATATTGCTTTTAGTGCTATAATATAAGCCATATACTTCGCAGTCTCGGCAAGCGTTATAAATATTAAATGAAGTGGTGTCTAATAGTAAACCTTCGGTCCGGCTTTTTATTTTTTGCCATTTTGAAGTGTCGAGTATAAAACTATACCCTTCAAAAAATAAAAGTTTGTTTGCGGGAACTGAAAAATTGTTTATATCCATATGATAAGTAGGTATGACTTCATAATAAGTACCCTCGATTTCCTTTGATCCATTTTTCAGGTGAACCAAAAAAGACGTGTCAAAAGGTCTGGAACCAAAAAAGATCAATGTGTTGCTATCCAATTTAAAGTTCTCAGGATATGGTAATGTGAACTCTTTTACTACGGAATTAAATAAAGAGTCATTGTTTAAATTATCTTTTACAGGTATGTCACGAGAGTTACTTGACTTTTCCCTACATCCAAAATAGAAGAAGCTCAAAATAAGAATTGAAATAAACATGTTTTTCATTGGCTTTATTTTAAACTCTTATATCCAATATAACTAACTTGCTCCGGATGACCTGGTGTGCTTGTCCCATATACGCTCACTCCACGCGGAGTTAATAACAATGCCGGTGCAGGGCCCGGTACGCCATTTTTATTATCTCCCCTGTATAGTGATGGATTATAATCAGCATTTCCAGCGCTGGTGGGTTGACCGAATGTTTGCTGAAAAGCACGATCGCTTCCATCGCCAGCACTCCACCCGTCAAGATAAGCGGCTACATGAACATGCCCTTCCAAAAATAGTTTCGTCTGTTCAAACTTAGAGTATTGCTCATTAATCTGTCGAAGTACGGGGACGGATTTAAGTTGATTCCCCGCATCCGTTTCACCTTGATATGTTCCTCCCTTATCTATTGGAAGAGCCTTCAGCCTTATCTCTCTGTCTTTGCCCACCACACCCACAAATCCAATTTCAACTTTTTCTTTAACAGCTTGGTTAGATATGGCCTTCATATCTGAGAGCGTCTTATTTCCAATAAACGCAGTTGAACTCTTTCGCACAGCACTACCTAAGTTCTTATCATTTATCTTTCCATCCTTTGTATTTTCACTTGTCAGCTTATTGTATTTATCACCATCTATATAATGTATTTGATTTTTTAATTTATCTGGATTCATTCTTAATAAAGTTCCTGAGTTGTTATAAATCCACGTCGTATCCCCCAAAGGATCACTAAATAAAATAGGGTTATTTAGCATTGCAGCATAAGAACTAACCATTTCTGTTGGTTTGGGATCAAGTTGCCAGAACCTTCCAATTTGTGGATCAAGATTTCGGAAGTGAGCATCGTACATATTCAAATCAAAGTCATTGTTCTGTTCAATACTATTGAATTTTGCCTTGTTCTCAGGATTTCCAAAGTTTAGTGCTTTAGAACTTATCCCACTCATCGTCAACCCAAACGTGGTGTAATATGTTCCGCTTTTCCCCTCACTTCCACTTTTAACCCTATACCTTCTCCAAAAAATCCAGGGCTTTTATCAAAGAACTGTTTCTTAAAAATAACTGTTTTTTCTATACCGGCTATACTATTGATGGATAAAGTTTGTGTTAATGGTTTCTTTGGCTTAAGGATTACAACGCGAAAAAAATATAATGATTGCGGCAGTGAACTTTGATACCTGTAATACTGGTTGTATCCGCAATCGTTATATTTTTTTTGCAAGCCAAAGGTGCCCGTATTCTCTTCAAAGGTTTGTAATCTTCGGAGCACCTGCGGCAGGTTTGGTAATCTGTAATGACTTTTACACTGTAAGACTTTCAATAAATAAAATAATGCGATAGCAACCATACTGCCGGTAGGCATTGCCATTGACCGACCGGAGGAAGATGGCATAAAAATAAATCCGTGCTTGCACACCGCTTTTTCGCAGGGTGGGTCATACACGGCTACACCAAAAAAGCAAATGCGTTGGCATGCAAATGAGCCGGGCTTGCTTTTTTTGGTGGCTGCGGTGTTGGCTACTTAAACATAATGTGCTTATAGGATTTTTTTGCGTTGGCTTGCTTGCAATAGCGTGGCAAAAAATACTATAAGGCCACATTATGTTTAAGTAGCTCACCCCGTTTTTTTATGGCGTGGTTTTTTGCTTCGTGTTGCTGGCTTGCAGTGGTTGCTTGCTGTTGGGTTTGTGCGCAGCAAGCAAGGACTGCAATGTGTGTGAGCTGCAAAAACCATGACATAAAAAACGGGTGGTTTACCTATGGCCCAACCGCTGGTTCAATCTTATCAGTGCCACTTCATTACTGTTCTTCTTTGCCTATTTCATTTCGAGGATTGAACAAAAAGAGCTGGTGAAAATCCCTTTTATTAAGAGGTTTATACCAAAGAATGGCTGATATATTTTGTTACTTTTACAGTTATGATTATTAAGATACCCATATTTTTTAAAGGCTCTAAAGGGGGAAAAAATTTATACGCTTTGTTTGATACAGGAAGTACCTATTCCTGTATTCGTGAAGACCTCGCTGAAAAAATTGGATTGCTGGATAAATTATCAGAATCCAGGTATTTTGGAACTGCTTCAGAAAATCAGTACCTGAAAGTAGAAAGCGGGATGCGGCTTGATTTTGAAATCAATGATATTAACCTGAGTGATGAATTCATGGTTGTGGACAGATTATCTGAAGAAGTTATCATTGGCGCCACCACCATGCAGAAATGGCGTATTAAACTGGACTTCGAACATGATACAGTGATTGTAGATCCCAAAGTGGCGAAACTAATTCTGAAAGACCTGAAATAATACTCATCGTTTTCAACCCATCAACTTTCCATCTTTCAGTTTTCCTCAATACAATTTCACATAAGGGTTATTCATTTTCTCAAACCCTACCGTTGTCATACGTCCATGCCCCGGATACACTTTGGTATCATCCGGCAGGGTGAAAAACTGGGTCTGGATACTGTTCACCAATGTCTTAAAATCTCCTCCCGGCAGATCGGTTCTCCCGATACTACCATCAAACAAGACATCGCCGCCTATTACAAAATGGCCTGCTTCATAATAAAAAGAAACACTGCCCGGCGAATGACCCGGGGTAAATAGCACCTGCAGTTCCTCCTCCCCGATCTTTATGGCCGTTCCCGGTTCTAAATAGACCAGCGGCCCTTCGTAATTGTCAAAAGGCAGTTGCCACATCAGGCCCGACTGGGGAGCAAAATCCAGTACCGGCTTCTCTTTTTCGTTGATATGCAGGGTCAATCCCCAGGTATCGTGCACGAATTTGTTGCCAAATACATGGTCGAGGTGGCAATGGGTATTAAGCAGCAAAACCGGTTTCAGGCCTTCCTTTTCAATAGCCGTTTTTAGTTCATCCCTTTCTTCTGAAAAATAACAGCCCGGGTCAATAATGCCGCACTCCCTTTTTTCGTTATACAAAAGATAGGTATTCTCCTGCACCGGGCTAAATGTGAACGCCTTAACGCTTAACATGGATGGTTTTTTGTACTTTTAAAACACAATTTAGGTATGGATGCTCCATAGGAAATAAAGATACATCTCCATTGGTCAATTCATCGTAATTTGAACAGGATTTGGGTACCCGTCAGGATGAGCCCATCTTTTAGTTAATTAAACCACAACCGGCAACACTTAGGACAAACTGTGCGATTAATTAAGATTTAGAAACAGCAACGATTTTATGAAGAAACTATCAAGCCTGATTGCCTGCGTTTCCCTTTTTTGTTGGACACAATCAACTGCGCAGGTCAGCACTGTGGAATTCGGGAAGAACCGGGTACAATTCCAGAAGTTCAAATGGAAATATTACCAGACGGAAAATTTTAATTCCTATTTCAGCCAGGATGGACTGGGGCTTGGAAAGTATGTCGCACAGATCGCCGAAACCGAATTGCCGGGCCTGGAAGAATTTGTAGAATACGGTTTGCAGCGCCGCACCAATATCGTTGTGTACAACAATTTCGACGAGATGCAGCAATCCAATATCGGTTTGGGTATCGAATGGCAGAATACAGGCGGTGTCACCAAACTGGTGAACAATAAAATGCTGGTATATTTTGACGGCAACCATGATAATCTCCGCCGCCAGATACGCCAGGGTATCGCCCGTGTGCTGGTAGAAAATATTTTATTCGGTGATGATTTGGGCGAAGTAGCCGCCAACCAGGCTTTACTCGATCTTCCCAAATGGCTGACCGATGGCTATATCGAATATGCGGCCGAGAACTGGAGCCCCGCGCTGGATGATGATCTGCGCGGTATCATGCTCTCCGGCAAATACACTAATTTTTACCAGTTTGCTTTTGAAAAGCCCAATCTTGCCGGGCATGCTTTTTGGAAATATATCGCAGACAAATACGGCAAAAGCAAAACGACTTATTTATTATATCTCGCCCGCGTATACCGCAACCTGAACAGCGCTTCGCAAAAAGTAGCCAAGAAAAAATTCAAAGATGTACTGAAAGACTTCATGATAGAGATACCGCAGGGATATTATAAAGATCTCCGCGGCCGCCGCAATTCTCCCAAAGGCCAGTTATCTATCAGCGAAGTGATCGGTAAAAAAGATTTTATCCGTTTAATGCAAGCCCGCAGCCCAAGAGTTTCACCTATGCCGTAGTAGAATTCAAAAAAGGAATATACTCCGTGGTATTGATGGAAAATTTTGTGAGCCGCAAAGTGCTCCTGAAGTTCGGTACCCGCTCCAGGGAAGATGAAAAAAATCCTAACTACCCCATTCTTGCCTGGGATGGAAAAGGAACAAGACTGGCGGTACTATATAGCCAGGAAGGCAAACTAAAATTATTTGTTTATGATGTCGTGAACCGCATCAAGATCATCAAACAGGAACTCCCGATGTTTGACCAGGTGCAGGACATCAAGTATATGCTGGATGCCAATACACTTTTGATGAGCGCTATCCGCAGCGGGCAAACGGATATTTATACGTATAAAATAGATAAACAGACATTCGACCAGGTCACCAATGATGTATACGATGATCTTGATCCGTCATTTGTCGCTTTTCCCAATAAAACAGGTATCATTTTTTCCAGCAACCCGCCCGTCTGCCAATGCGATCAGCACTGATGATTCATTACCGGCCGCGCATTTCAATGTTTTTTTGGTGGACAACTGGAACAAATCTGAATTCAAACAAATTTCCCAGCTATCTGCATTGAAATATGGCAATGCGAGATATCCTTCTCAATACAATACATCGCATTTCACGTTCGTAAGCGATGAGAACGGCGTTAACAACCGCTATGCGGGATTTTTCAAACAGAAAGAGCGGGTCTTGATACACTCGTATTCATTGGCGATGAGATACTCCGCAACCCGCCACTGAGCCAGGTAGACAGCGTACTGAAAGAATGGAATAAAACAGATATTGATTCTGTAGGTTTTTTCTCGGTCACCAACGATTCGTCGTATGTATTCCCGCTGACGAACTATCAGAGCAGTTTGCTGGAAACAAGAACAGCAGGCGATAACCAGCAGGTAAGTGAAGTAGTAAAACTGGGCGATGTAAAATTACTTTACAGGCTGAAAGTAGATGAGAACGTTTTGCACCGCCGTAATATATCCGCCAGGCCTACAGAGTATGTAAAACAGATAATGGATGCGGAGAGAAGAACACTCCTGAAGAATGCTGCACAGGAAGAAAAGAACAGCCAGGATACCTCCGGCAAACAAAATGATTTCTTCCAGAATGAGTTTCAGAATGAAAAGCCCGATACCAACAGCAAGACCGGCAGGGTGATAGAATCAACAGAGATCGTCAGAACTACCGTGCTGAAGAAAGCACGGGTGTTTGAATACCGTCCGCCAAAATTCTTTGCTGATTATGTAGTGACTGGTTTCAGTAATTCTGTTTTAGCGGTCAATAAGTTTCAACCATACGGAGGTGGCGCCGGCCCGATCTATATGTCAAATGGTAATGACTTTAATGGTTTGATCAGGATGGGCACTTCAGACCTTATGGAAGATGTAAAATTTTCCGGCGGTATACGTATAGCGCCTAACCTGCGTGATAATGATGTATTGTTTGAATTCACCAATCTCCGTAAAAGACTTGACTGGGGAGTGATGTACTACCGCAGCAGCAACCAGGTTGGTTTCTCCAATTTACCCCAATACCTGGGTAAGGAGTTCGCCAACTATTATCTTCTGCGGTTAAAATACCCGATAGACAGAACGAGGAGTATACGGGCTACACTCGGGCCACGTTTCGATAAGTTAATTATAACATCCCGTGACCGCCAGTCGCTACAGGCTGAAGATCAGAAATCAACCTATGGCCAGTTCAGCCTTGAATACGTTTACGATAATACACTGAACCCGGCAACCAATATATGGACGGGTCTTCGTTATAAGATTTTCGGTGACTGGTTTACCCAGTTAAGCGATGTAAAGAATACGGATGGCAAATTCCTGTTCAATGCCGGCTTCGATGTACGCAATTATGTACCCATCTATCGCAACCTGATATGGGCAGTAAGGGCTGGCGGAGATTTTTCGTGGGGTAAGCAGCGTGTAATCTATTATCTCGGCGGTGTAGACAACTGGTTCTCTCCGAAATTCAATGATGCCAACAGGCCTATTAATGATTATACCTACCAGTCACTGGCGGTGAACCTGCGCGGCTTCAAACAGAATGTAGCGAATGGAAACAACGCATTGGTGCTGAATAGTGAGATAAGGGTACCGGTATTTTCTACTTTCTTCAACAAGCCTATTAATAATGCTTTTCTTCGCAATTTCCAGGTGATACAGTTCTTTGACCTCGGAACTGCCTGGGATAGTGAATTGGGCAAAATTGAAAGACCTTCTGTTGTATATGGTACGCCCCCGATTACTGTAAGGGTAAAAGCAGGTGGTATCGGTCCTTTGGCAGGAGGATATGGTTTTGGCGCAAGAAGCACCTTGCTTGGCTATTTTATCCGCGTAGATGCAGCCTGGCAAATGAATGGAGTTTTCAGGGGTAAGCCGATGTGGTATTTTGCAATGGGTCTTGACTTCTGAACAAAGCAAATGTATTTAATATAAAGAGGCTGTCTCAAAAGTACTTTAATCAATGTTTTCGCAACGACGCAACGACTGATTTTCAATAGAACATTCTTTGCGTCGTTGCGCCGTTGCGAGATTTATTTGACTTTTGAGACAGCCTCTTTTTTGTACATAGGGCAGAGAAAACCAACCAACCGTATTTATGCTGATGCAAGTTCTTTTCTCCGTTCAGGAAATCTTTTGTTTCGTATACTTCTTTCCGCATGAAAGAAAACAGTGAGCGTATCTGTAAAAAATTTCGTGAAGCTATACCTGCCTTTGCGCAGTACTTTTTTATGATGCCACCATACCACGGCAATTGTTCCCGTCATTAATGTCAGATGCCATACCCGTACAAACAATTTTCCCAGTAAAGATTTACGCTGGTAAAAAGGTTGTAGTGTAAAACACTGGAAACTGATATGCTGATCCTCATCCCGCAGTATCTGCCTGCATATCTTTTGCAAAAGGGCCGAGTTGGTAGCATTATACAATGCTTTGTAATACACTTTGGCGATTATTTCAGCCGTGAGCAATACCCTGATCGTATTTTCAAGGTTAGTGATCTTCCGCAGCCATCGGAAAACGCCATCCACCCAATGATCTTTGATCTTTTGAATACCATGTTTATCCATAAATGCGCCCAGTACACGGGCATGCGTTTGTTCTTCCCGTATAAAAAGGCTGATGCAGGGCAGGTATTCCGGATCGGGATTTTTCTTAGCAAAAGAAAACAGGTGCTTCCCTTCGGAGTTTTCTCCCCGCTGAAATTGCTGCAGCGAGATATAGATAACTGATCTTTCACTCCCTGATAGTTTATCCTCGATGGAAAAATCAATATCCCTGAAGTGTGACTGGTTGCTGATAAAATAGTTTTTCCAATCTGTATAATTCATAACATCTATTTATGGGTTACCATTGAATTTTTTTGGAAAAATGCATGATGACGCCCAGTGTAAGGAATAAACCAATACTGCCAAGCAATAATGAATAATCCTGCAACTGCAGTATGGTGAAAACATAGGAATACATCAGCACCAGTACCACAGAAAGAACAGACGTGAGTTTGGAGGATTGTAATAGCCCTTTTACAAACCAGGCGATCAGCCCGACCGTAGCTGCCGAGGCAATGATATACGCAATATTAAAACCTGTATATTCTGAAAAGGATAAGAGTAATGTGTAGAAGAGTATCAATGCTAATCCTATCAGTGCATACTGAAATGGATGCACCGCTTTTTTATTAATGGTCTCTATAATAAAAAAAGCGGCAAAGGTGAGCAGGATACAAAGAATAGCATATTTGACGGAACGCATTGTTTTCTGGTAGCCATTAACCGGTACGAAAAGATCAGCGCCAAAAGCTTCGGCAGAGATAGTGTTCATGGTATCGGCACCGTGTGGTGAAACATAATTTCCTAATGTATAGGCATTATCTTTCCATTGCTGCGGAAACTTACGGGTATGAGAAAGGTTTTTCCATTTGGCGGTAAACCCAGTTTTCCTGATATCAGATGTGACCGGCAACTGGCTCCCGGTAAAACTCGGATCGGGCCAGCCGGATTTTAACTCAACGGTTGTTTCTTTACCAACAGGAGTAAATAATAATTGTTCCGAACCATTCAGGTTTAAGCTGGCGGAGAAAGTAATATCTTTTGCTATGACGGCTTCTGTTAATTCCAAAGGAGCGGTAAACAATTCATCTAAGGACGCATTGCCCGAAGCCGCGGGGCTTAGCCCTATAGTAGAATCATTCCACTTCAGTTGAATTTCGTTTTTAAGACCTTTCGGATCTGATACGCCCATGCTGACATACGCTTCATTCCATAAAATATCCGCAGGTAATATTTTCATTTTTTCAACAGGGAGCGGAGAAAATTTGCCCGTCATAGCGATCCCGGATGAATACAACATCACCTGGTAAATGCCGCGGTATCTTTTTTCGGGATTGACTGTTGATTGAATGTCCAGTTTATCCGGTAAAAAATAAGCCTGGTGACGTATGATAAGCTGTTTGCCATCCGTACCGGTCGTATTTTCATTATAGGGAATGACCAGTACGGGGCCGGTAATGTTTTGCCGGCCGGCCCATTTACCGCTTACCTCTGACACCGCTTCTTTTTGCCGGCCTTCCCTTTCTTTGATAAGATCCTGAACGAAATGAGCGGGTATCAGTAAGAATAATACCAGGGCGCCGATCATAAGCCCCTTGATAAGTAATTTACTGTTTTGCCAAAAGCTTGTAACAAGTGTTTCCATTTTTGATTGATTTTGTTTGATGATTTATTTGCTGACCTGGTTAAAATTTTCAGATAGTTTTTTGACAGTGACATATAATAGTGTCATAAACACTGCATAACAGGATATCATTCCCCACTCCATTTTATTATCAAAAGGATAGACAAGTATCTCAAGCATGTCGCTGAAAAGGGAAAACGGTCTCGCCACTATATCCCAGCTGTTATAGCGAAGAAAGCGGCCGATATAAATACCAAATGCATTCAGCCACATGACCACAAAAACAATGAAGAAGGAAAGTCGCCGGCCGCTTACACTATGCAGTATGATCTCGATCCTTCTTACTGATACAATACCAAACAGCAAACCATTCCAGGCAAAAGACAACAGCAATAAAAGATCGAACCATTTGGGCGCTGAACGGATATAGCGTAAGTGAAAAAGATCGGTCAGTATGTAAAAAGAATTAGGAATGAATAAAAGCCAGACGGCCAGTGAGAGGGCGAGGATCCATTTGTTTCCAATAGCCCGGATGCTTCGTGACAGCCATGAGCTGATGGCATAAGGAACAAACGCGAGGAAAAGATTCCATAAAAGAAAAACATAGGTCAAATGACCTGTAGCTGCTATCCTTCCGCACAACAACAAATAACTAAAACTGCAGGAAACGATGAACCAATGATGCAATGTAAAAGAAGAAGAAAAGACTGGTTTATGAACTGATAGTTGTGTCATTTAAAAGAATTTGGGAATAAATATGATCAAAGCGGTAAGAAGTGCAGTGAATGCAGCAACCAGTACGGCGGCGGCGGACAGGTCTTTTATATACTTTACTTTGGGGTGATATGCAGGCGAAATAAAGTCCATGGTATTTTCGACCACCGTATTGAATATCTCCGCCGCCCATACAAAACCGGTGACAATGATCAGCGAAATGATCTCATGGCGCATTAAATCAAAGAACCATGCTGCAAAAAATACCGTTATAGTCGCCGCCAGGTGGATCCGGGCATTATGCTCCTCCCGGAAAAATGTTTTTATCCCGTTAAAAGCAAAGCGGAAGCTTAGCATTCTTTTACGAAAAGAGAATTTCATTGTCTTCATGTTACCCGGTTGTTTTATCGGTTACGTTTTGCATAAGCACCAGGCTCACGAATTGCTTCCAGCGAATAAGTATTGAAACCCATGTTGCCGCTATGGCAGGAAGCGCAAATAATAAAGACCTTATTTCTATATCTCCGCTGAAAAGAAAAAGTGTTACCAGTACATCCAGCATAACCAGTAAGGATGCAGCGAATAACCAGGCGATGAACTTCATGATCAGGGTATCGTTTGTCAAAACGATTATTCGTAATAAAACCCGGCTGACGAAAAGCGACGGAACAGAAAAAAAGGCGGAGAATGAAACGATAAGTATAAGTATGGTGATAGATTCGGCGTGGAAAATATCAGCAGTGGTATACTCTCCTGTTACTACGAAAGCAGCAAACAGCATCAATGGGTACAGCAGGTTAGCGACAAACCAGGTATTAAAAGCGTGTAATAGCATAAACAATTATTGACGGTGGCAGTTCTCACCAAATAAATAAAATGATAGTATCGCCATCAGGACCAGGCTGAAAGCGCCTGTCAGGATGGGAAACCAGCGTTTCCTGATAGCAAAATGAAAATGGAAATGCCTGTCTGTAAACAGGCATTCTATCTTCACTACCTGGGCAAGTGTAAGAAAGCAGGCGGCTACAGGTCCAAAGAGAATAAGCAGGTTGATGTTCAATCCCAGTGATTCCTTGATTCCTAAATTTTCAAGAATGGGTTGTGATGCCTTATAGGGTCCGTTGAATCCCCGTTCATTGAGTATGTTAATGAAAACGAACCAGGCAGTGGGGATTGCCAGTAAAAATGCCAACCCTGATTGCCAGTTAGATCTGAGCAATGATTTCATATTGATGATTTTTAGTGCTTTCCTTTTCAAGTTTGTATATCGCTTTGAGGCAAACAGAAAGAGGAATGATCCCGATGATTCCGAATGAGCAATCAATCAGCCGCCACCAGAATGGGATGCCGCGGAACTGACCTGCAATAAGCGCAAAAGGGATAATTAAGAGGCAGGCGATCATTCCGAATTCAATCACCCATTTATTGCGGACAGGATCCTGTAAAGGGCCGATAAAAAGAATGGCTAATACAAAATGGGCGAAGGCGAGCCAGTCGTATCCATAAGCGATAAATGGATAATCATTATTAGTATTGCTCACTCCTATATAAACCTTTTCGATCCATGCCCCGATCATTGTACCAGGTGAAAAACAGCGGGAAAGAAAAGCCAGTTCTGTTTCCACCGGAATGGCGGTAAGCCCGCTTGCAAAAAGAATGATCATGAAGAAGATGATCTGGCGCCTGATGGAAGTAGTTTGTTTTTTCATTTTTAAAAGTACTTTGTATTTCAAAGTATATGGACAAAAAAAAATTATTTTACCCCTTTGATCATATTTTCCAATGCAGTGATGTGCTCACTAAAAGCTTTTTCTCCATTTCTTGTGACTGAATAGGTGGTGTTTGTCTTTCTGCCAATAAATCCTTTATGAACTTTGATATACCCGTTCTCCTCCAGGCTTACCAGGTGAGTGGCGAGGTTGCCATCCGTTACCTCCAGCATTTGCTTCAGATCATTGAAACTGATCTCTTCATTCACCACCAGGATGCTCATCACGCCCAGCCGGATCCTGTTATCAAATACTTTATTTAAACCTGTTATCGGATTCTTCATAACTAATTTTATAATTCACGCCGGGAGTTACCCGTTTCGTTCATACTTCCACCACATGATTATTCCATAAATTATATGCAAAACGCCAAATCCCAATGCCCAAAAATATAAGCCATATCCTATCAGTTGCATATTGACCAATCCAACCACTATCTCACAGTAGCCAAGATAACGGATATCCGTCAGTGTATACTTGCTGGCATTTACCAGCGCCAGTCCATAAAAAATAAGACTGGCCGGCGCTACAAAACGCCAGTCGTCGTATTGCAACATACCCAGGATAAATAAACCGCCGGCGGTTAAAGGGATTATCATATTCCAGAACAACCGCCTGGATGTATGATCCCATAACGAACGCCCCTGCTGGTTAGACTTTCTCCAAGTGAAATAAAAGGCCGACAGGAATGCAACGGCAAACACCGCAGCCGCCAGGCCGATCAGCTGGATCTTTAGTTTGGCAAAATCAGTCCCGTCAAAATATCCCCGGTCATTATACCCTTTGTAATAATCCCTGAAAATTACATACCGGGCAATACCCGCCCCGGCCAGGGCAAAAGCTCCTGCGGCTACACCGCTAAGTCCGCTGAGAGAAATAAACCGGCTGGACCGCTCCATCAGCCGTTTAATGTCCTGTACCTCCTGTAAACTGTCTTGTGGTTGGTTTTGTTTGCTCATAAAAGCACTTTGAAACACAAAGTAAACAGAAGGTTCACTGATTTCCAAATTAATTTTTTGGCTTCCGGCCCATTAATTGCCTGTTTGCTTAAATGAAAATGGCCACCAGTAAGTAAATTTGCAGCACATGAGCCTGTTGAAACTAACCGTTCGTATCATACTCTTTTTTCTTTGTTTTTTCCTCGTCGTAAACACTGAGGCTCAGCAGAAAATGATTAGTGGTGTGGTAAAAGATTCCCATAGTGAAGAAGGGGTGGCTTTCGCTTCTGTCAAATTCAGGAATACCACCACCGGCCGTCTTACTGATTCCTCCGGTTCTTTTTTCTTTTCATTAAAAGAATGGCCTTCCGATACGCTTGAAATTACCTGCGTAGGATACCAGCCCTATTTTTTGGTTATTGATAAGAGCAGGGATTCTGCAACGATCCTTATCAATATGGAGAGAGGAACATTTAATGAAGGAGTAAAAGTAAAAGTGAAAGTAAATAAAGGTCTTTTGCTGTGGCGAAAGATCGTACAGCATAAACCGGCAAACAATCCCTACCGGTTCGACAATTTCTCTTACGAGCTATACAATAAACTGGAATTGGATATTAAAAATATTAACTTCCACCGGCTCGCAAAATTCAAACCCTTCAGACCGGCAGGCGAACTCATTAAACAAAATATAGACTCATCGGAAACCGGTAAATACCTGCCTACTTATCTTACCGAAGCGATCTCTGACTATTATTTTCAGAAAAAACCGCTAAAGCGCCGGGAAGTGATCAAAGCTGCCAACACCAATGGTATAAAAAATGAAAGCATGATCAAATTCCTGGGAGGCATGGACCAGGTGGTGAACGTGTATAATAATTTCATTCCCATTTTTGACAAACAGTTTGTAAGCCCCGCGAGTGATAACGGCGACCTTTACTATAACTACACTGTAATAGATACCCAGACCATGGGAAGCAGCCGCTTTTATCATCTTGTATTCACGCCAAGACGAAACGGTACCAATACTTTTGAAGGAGATGGCTGGATACATGCAGGTACATTTGCCATACAAAAAATGAACCTCCGGCTCGGGAAAGATGCCAATATCAATTTTCTTGAAACACTAAGTCTTATACAGGAATTTACTTCTCTTAACGATTCTACCTGGTTTGCTTCAAAAGACAAGTTCGTCGCAGATATATCACCTATTGGTAAAGACAAGCCCGGTGTGATCGGCCGAAAAACGTCTACCTACAGGAATATCGTCGTGAATGATACCTCTGTCGAAACACAATTAAGCAATAATAAAAAATTAGAAGAGGTTATCAGTCTCCCCGATGCAGCAGAGAAAGACAGATCTTACTGGGAAGAATCCCGGCATGAAGAACTGAGCAGTTCAGAAAAAGGGATCATCCGGATGATTGATACCCTGATCAACGCCCCGGTATTCCAGAAATTCACCAACCGGCTCAATTTTATTGCTACCGGTTATATGAATGTCGGCAATTTCCAGATCGGTCCCTGGTACAACTGGGTCACTTCCAACTCGTGGGAAGGATTCCGGACAAGATTTGATTTTGGCACCAATAAGCATTTTGATAAAAAATGGTGGTGGCATACTTATCTCGCTTACGGTTTTGGCGATAAAAAACTGAAAGGTAAAGGAGAAGTATTTTATTTACCCAAGAAACACCCTCGTTTCTATTTATATGGCGCTTATACCAATGACCTCGATTTCGGGCAAAATTATTATGGTGAGGTAACACAGGATAATATATTCGCCCTGGCAGTTCGCAAACAAAATATCCCTTTGAAATTCCTGAAGGTAAAAGAAAAGCGTTTTGAATTTTTTAATGAGACAAGATCAGGCTTTTCTACTCTCTTTTCTTTTACCCATAAGAGATACACTCCTTTGAAGAATCTTTTATCCAAAGATTCCTTTGCCGTGGTAAATGGCAGGGAGCCGATGACGTCAGCGGAAGTAGGTATCCGATTCCGGTTTGCCTATCTCGAAAAATTTTTAGAGACCAACTTCTTCCGTACAAGCCTCGGCAGTCCCTATCCTATCGGCGAACTCACGATAGCAAGGGGGTTTTCAGGATTTCTCAAAAGCAGCTATGATTATACAAAAATATCAGGCAGTGTTTCTGACTATATAATAATACCCCCGTTTGGCAACATATCCTTCCAGGTATACAGTGGTAAAACATTCGGCACATTACCTTATGTATTGCTTGATATCGCTCCGGGCAATGAACTATATTATTATAATAAGTATGCATTCAATATGATGAACCGTTTCGAATTCATACATGATCAATATGCCGGTATCAATTTTGAGCATAATATCGGTAACGGCATCTTCCGGTTATTTCCCAAATTAAAATTCCGCCAGTTCTGGACAGCCAAAGCACTTTGGGGCAGTTTGTCAGAAAGCAATAAGGCGCTTAATTTTAAAGACGGGAATACTTTTCAAACCCTTGACGGAAAAACTTACCTGGAAATGGGTACAGGTATTGATAATATCTTCCGTTTTCTCCGTATTGATCTTGTCTGGCGTTTATTACCTGCCAGGTTGCCAAAATCAACGACTGAACGATTTGGTGTGTTTGGTAGTTTCCGGTTGAGTTTTTAGAAAAAGATTTACCCGCTATATCACTTTGTTGAGCCTTGTCACCGACTGCAAGCTTCAGGCACGATGAGGCTGTCTTAAAAGTCAAATAAATCCCGCAACGGCACAACGGCGCAAAGAATGTCCTATTGAAAATCAGTCGTTGCGGCGTTGCGAGAACATTGATTTAAAATACCTTTCGCGAGATAAAAGATCTACTAACAGGATCAGCATTCCGCATCCGGCCCGTGAATTTTTGGCCCAGGCATAGGGAACGTTTCGTGCATGATGTATACGCTGACTTACAAAAAAGGTCTTTTCGAAATGGCCCGGACTTTTTTGCTACCTTTCTTTTACCAAAAACGATGGCATGTCACATTTCATTCTTGCGCTTGACCAGGGCACTACCAGCAGCCGAAGTATGCTGTTTGATAAACAGGGTAATATCATCAGTGTAGCCCAAAAAGAATTTAAACAGATATTTCCGCAACCAGGATGGGTAGAACATGATGCAGAAGAAATATGGAGCACACAATACGGCACGATGGCCGAAGCCGTGGCTAAAGCAAATATTACTATGCGGCAGGTAGCCGGTATCGGCATTACCAATCAGCGGGAAACAACAGTGGTATGGGACCGGGCTACCGGCAAACCTGTTTATCATGCGATCGTATGGCAGGACAGAAGAACTGCCGCCTATTGCGATGAACTGAAATCGGCAGGCTTTGCCAAACAGGTACAGCAAAAAACAGGATTGATCATTGACGCCTATTTCTCTGCGACCAAACTAAAATGGATATTGGATAATGTAGCTGGGGCACGAAAGAAAGCAACGGATGGCGACCTGGCCTTTGGCACTATTGATACCTGGCTTACATGGAAATTATCCGGCGGTGAATTGCATGTGACCGATGTTTCCAATGCTTCCCGTACGATGTTACTAAATATTCATAGTTGCGAATGGGATGAAGATCTGCTGAAACTGTTTGATATTCCCAAAAGCTTATTACCTGAAGTAAAACCTTCCAGCAAAATATACGGTACGACAGGAAGCTTTGTTCCTGACTCAAGAATTCCTATTGCCGGTATGGCCGGCGACCAGCAGGCTGCACTGTTCGGGCAAATGTGCACACAGCCGGGTATGGTAAAGAATACATACGGCACCGGGTGTTTTATGCTGATGAATACCGGGGAAAAAGCGATTGATTCAAAAAACAATTTACTGACAACGGTAGCCTGGAAAATAAACGATAAAGTGGAATACGCTTTGGAAGGAAGTGTATTCATCGCCGGGGCGGTTGTGCAATGGTTAAGAGATGAATTAAAGATCATCCGTACCTCTGCAGAAGTTGAAAAGTTATCACAACAGGTAAAGGATACGGATGGCGTATATATCGTTCCTGCATTCGCGGGCCTGGGTGCACCGCACTGGAATCCCTATGCGCGGGGAACAATTTTCGGATTGACCAGGGGAAGCAGCAATGCACATATAGCCAAAGCTGCATTAGACAGTATCGCTTATCAAACATATGACGTACTGAAAGCCATGGAAGCCGATGCAGGCATACAAATAAAAGAGCTGAGAGTAGACGGCGGTGCTACTGTCAATAACCAGCTAATGCAATTTCAAAGCGATATATTGAACTGCAAAGTAGTGCGGCCTACTGTCACTGAAACAACAGCATTGGGTGCAGCTTATTTAGCGGGTCTGGCTGTTGGCTACTGGAAAAATATTGATGATATACAACAACAGTGGCAGATAGATAAGTCCTTCTCACCATCAATGGAAGAAGAAAAAAGAAAGGAATTAATAAAAGGGTGGCAGAGAGCGGTGAATGCGAGTATTGCGTGGGCGGGGTGAGGTGTTGGAGGTCCGATGTTGGAGGTTGAACGTTGGAGGTTGGACGTTGTTTAAAGTTGAAAAAATCGTGCATCATAGAAACATACATTTAATAGTAGTTTTGCTGCCAAATGCTATAAACTCATTACGGATTAAAGAACCCCAAACTTCCAAACTTCCAACCTCCAACATCCAACATCCAACAATAAACCCTGATGAACCGTGAACAAATGATACAACAACTGGCATCCGCTGCAGAATGGGATATTTGTATCATTGGAGGTGGCGCAACGGGATTGGGAACGGCTGTTGACGCATCAACAAGAGGATTCAGCACGATTTTATTCGAACAGCATGATTTTGCCAAAGGCACTTCTTCCCGCTCAACCAAACTGGTGCATGGCGGCGTACGTTATTTGCAACAGGGCAATATCAAACTGGTAATGGAAGCATTGAAAGAAAGAGGGCTCCTGATAAAAAATGCCCCTCACTTGGTGCATAACCAGAAATTCATTGTGCCGAATTATAAATGGTGGGAAGGTCCTTTTTACGGAATAGGATTAAAGATATATGATTGGATGGCCGGCAAATTAGGATTAGGCCCTTCGCAGTTTTTATCCAAAGAAGAAACGCTGGCATTAGCGCCTACCCTTGATCCCGAAGGATTGCGTGGCGGCATAGCCTATCATGACGGGCAATTTGATGATGCGAGACTGGCGATCAACCTGGCGCAAACTGCTGCTTTGCATCATGGCACATTATTGAATTATTTCCCGGTAACAGGGCTTTTAAAAATCAATAAAAAAGTTTGCGGTGTAAAAGTAAAAGATGTTTTCACGGGTAAGGAATATGAAGTAAAAAGCAAAACGGTTATCAACGCTACGGGAGTATTCACCGATTCGGTAATGAATATGGATGAGCCAAAGCATAAACAAATGATCACGCCCAGCCAGGGTATTCACCTGGTCGTTGACAAAGAGTTCTTACCCGGCAATACCGGCATCATGATACCACGAACAGATGATGGCCGGGTTTTATTTGCCGTACCCTGGCATAATAAGATCGTACTGGGAACGACTGACACTCCCATAAAAACAAAAGATCATGCTTCCCTGCTTGAGCCTGTGCCATTAAAAGAAGAAATTGATTTTATACTAAAACATATCGGCCGGTATCTTACCAAAGACCCCGGGCTTAGTGATGTAAAAAGCATGTTTGCAGGATTACGGCCGCTTGTAAAAGGCAGCAGCAAAAAAACGGCGGCATTATCAAGAGATCATCTTATCTCCATAGCTGACTCCGGGCTTATCACCATTACCGGGGGCAAATGGACCACTTACCGTAAAATGGCGGAAGATGTGGTAGGCATTGCAATTGAAAAAAATAGCTTGCCGTCAACCCCGTGTATTACCAAAGAATTAAGGCTGTATGGACATGATCAACCCGCTACAGATGCTGAAATCTTTCATTTGACGAAAGAACAATTAAAAGCAGTGATCAAAACAGCCGTTGCGCAGGAAATGTGTATGACCGTAGAAGATTTTTTATCAAGAAGAACAAGAAGCCTGTTATTGGATGCAAAAGCGGCTATTGGATCAGCATCAATAGTGGCTACACTGATGGCTGAAGAAATGGGTAAGGATGACTACTGGATAAAAGAACAAATCAATATCTTTAATGCTATTGCCAAAAACTATCTGCCAACTTTAAACTGATTGCTATGTCACCTTTTATCGGAGAATTTACCGGCACGGCCTTACTTATTGTTATCGGAGGAGGCGTAGTCGCCAACGTGGTTCTTGCGAAAACAAAAGGGAATAACAGCGGCTGGATCGTCATTACATTGGGATGGGCCATGGCTGTTTTTATCGGGGTATATGCTTCAAATACACTCGGAGGTAAAGGACACCTGAATCCCGCTGTGACGATTGCATTAAGCGCTTTCGGTGATTTTGACAGCTCATTGCTGGGCACTTACCTGGCTGCACAATTTGCCGGCGCTTTTACCGGCGCTGTAGTTGTATGGATCGCCTATAAACAGCATTTCGATGAAACAGCAGACAGGGAAGTGAAGCTGGCTGTGTTTGCCACCTCTCCTGCTATTCGTAATCCCTTTTTTAATTTGCTGACAGAAATAATCGGAACATTCGTTTTATTATTCGGTGCATTGACCATGTCAAAGTCCGCGCAAACCTTAGGCGCATTAGATGCTTTACCGGTTGCCCTGCTTGTATTAGGCATTGGACTATCATTAGGCGGGCCTACCGGGTATGCTATCAACCCTGCAAGAGACCTGGGGCCGCGCATAGCGCACTTTGTTTTACCAATACCGGGAAAAAGAGACAGCGACTGGGGATACGCATGGATACCGCTGGCAGGTCCGGTAGCAGGCGCTATCCTGGCAGCGCTGGTTTTTAGAACGCTCTGAGCTAAACAGGAATGCTTTCTTCATAAAAGCCACCGGAACCAATATAAGTGACCCGCTTATTATCGCCTTCAAGAGTAGCTTCATAAAAGCGGATACCGGCCACAGCAATATCTTCCATAAAAGCGGGGTAATCTGTTTTTCCCTGCTGATTATCCCTGATAGCCTTTATCGTTTGATCATTATTAAATGCGGCAGCAATATTTCTTTCAGCAGTGCCGGGATGTAAAACATGCCTGCCTTTGCTGAAACGATACAATATAGTACCCGTAGCCACATCCACGGTGTATGATTTGATCTTAACAGCGAGCATTTTCTTTACCAGCTCAGGGTAACTTTTGACATTTTTATATGCTTTTTGTATTCTTTCATGAAGTTCCATAAATATGTTTTATTAAAATTTACTAATGGCATGATTCAATAATGATCTTACACGCATTTTTTATCTGTTCTTCTGTAATGATCAGTGGTGGTGAAATACGTAAACAATTTGAAGCAAACAAAAACCAGTCTGTCAATACTCCCTGTTCAATACATTTATCTATTACTTTTTTATTCGTCTCAAAGGAATCAAACTCTATGGCGAGCCATAGGCCAAATGAACGGACGGCTTTTATTTTGGAGTGAACCAGTAATGAAAGAAATAGCTTTTCTTTTACGGCTATGGCGAACGGAACTCCGTTCCGTTCATCGCCCGGAACAGAGTTCCGGGCCTCCAGCAATACGTTCATCGCCGCCATACCAGCTGCACAACAAACAGGATGTCCCCCAAAAGTAGTGATGTGGCCGAGAACCGGGTTGTCTGTTAATGCATCCATCAGTTTTTTATCTGCAATGAAAGCGCCTAAAGGCATACCGCCTCCTAAGGCTTTCCCCAGCAATAAAATATCAGGTATGATGCCGAAATGTTCAAAACCCCAGAGTGTACCCGTTCTACCAAACCCTGTTTGTATCTCATCCAGTATCAGCAACGCTCCTGTTTCGGTACATCGTTTACTCAAAGCCTTCATCCATTCTTTTGACGGCGCGATGATACCCGCTTCCGCCTGTACCGTTTCGGCGATCACACAGGCTGTTTGTGCTGTTATCTCTTTTAATGAGTCAAGTGAATTGTATACCAGGTGCAGCACATCCGGCAGCAGGGGGCGAAAAGCATTTCGCCAGTACTCATCTCCTATCACACTCAGCGCTCCCTGTGTAGAGCCATGATAAGAATTATTAAACCCTATTATCTGTGTTCTGTTCGTAACCCTTTTCGCCAGTTTCATAGCGCCTTCCACAGCTTCGGCGCCGGAATTGGTAAAGTAAACGGCATTGAGGGATGGCGGCAAATGGGCTGTAAGCAATTGGGCATATTGCACCTGCGGCGTTTCTACAAATTCACCGTATACCATAATATGGAGGTAGGCATCCAGTTGCTGGTGGATCGCCGCAATTACTTTCGGATGACGATGCCCGGTATTGGCTACACTGATACCACCGATCAGGTCAATATATTCTTTACCCGCTGTATCATATAATATAACTCCTTCTGCTTTCACGATCTCCAGCGCCAGTGGAGAAGGAGAAGTTTGCGCCACATGTTTCAGAAAGAGTTCCCGTTGGTTCATGATAAAAAAGACTTCACGCAAAGAACGCAAAGGCCGCGCAAAGAGGCAAAGAATTTATCTAATATTGCAGGGGGTCCGAAAGTCGGAAAGACCGAAGACATTTCATTTACCAGGATAGTTCTATCGGACTTCGGTCTTCCGGTCTTTCCGACTTCCGGACTATCACATTAAATTTTTTTCATGCCAGTAATACTTGCTGTAGAAGGCAAAAACCCCCGGTTTGGTAATAATATTTTCATTGCGCCTAATGCTACGATCGTTGGTGATGTGATAATAGGCGACGATTGCAGTATCTGGTTTAATGCGGTAGTGCGCGGCGATGTGAATTTTATCCGCATCGGCAATAAGGTAAATATCCAGGATGGGGCCTGTATTCATTGCACTTATCAGCGTTATGGCACAACTATTGGGAATAATGTCTCGATTGGACATCATGCGATCGTGCATGGCTGTACGCTGCATGATAATGTGCTGGTCGGAATGGGTGCAATCGTTATGGACAATGCCGTCGTACATAGTAATACGATCATTGCCGCAGGGGCCGTGGTATTGGAAAATACGATCTGCGAACCCGGGTCCATCTACGCAGGGGTACCGGCCAGGAAAGTAAAAGATATTTCGCAGGAAAAAGTGAGCGGCGAGATTGACCGGATCGCCAATAACTATGTGAAATATGCGGATTGGTTCAGGGAGAAATAAGCAATAAACAATTGAGAATAAGTAACTAGAGTACGGTTTTGCCAATTGCCTGTTGCCATAGCACACTCGTATATTTACTCTGGCACAGGCAATTAATAATATCTAATTTCGTTTTAGTGTTATAGAAAACATACCAATGAAAAAACAAATTCTAGTCGTTACCATAATCGGTTTTTTCCTGATGACGACAACCTCATGCAACCTCTTTAAAAGAGGTTCCGGCTGTCCTACCAATGGTAAGAATGTAGGCGCTGAGAAATTGGTGAGCGGTGATCCAGCCTCGGCAAAAGCGGCCAGGAAAGCCAGGAAATTCAAAAGTTAATTTTAGATTAAGTGCAGCGATTGTTTTGAAATCCGGGTCTTATAGTAAAGCCAGAAATTTTAAATTATACTACTATGAGCCTTACCCTACGAACCAGTTTAGGATGCACTGAAGCCATCATCGCTGATGACGGCGGCCTCAAAAGATTCTACCAGGTAGCAGACATTCTCACCGACACTTTCCGCGTCAATTTTACCAACAAAGAAGATGATTTCGATGCGATTGACTGGGAGTTTAAATTCAAAGGACACCAGCTGACACTTCATTACAGCATCTATAATGGCATCTCCCTTTTTCCTACCAAAACCCGTGATGCATTGAACAAAGACAATAAAGCCGTAGTGGACCTGGCCAACCTGATCGAGGCGAAGTTGTTTAATATTGAAGGGAAAAGGAATATCGCGTAAGAAAACTCTCCAAACATTTACTGCTTTTTACGCTAAAGCAATAGCATCGGCGCAAAGAGGTTTAAGAACATGTTGCCACCCGAATAAACACCCGGTATTTCTAATTAAGCCTCAACTGTTCGCTTTCAGTAACTCTTCTTCTCTACCGAGTCAAGAATATTGACATAACTCACATACCGGTCTTCAGTGATCTCTCCGTCTATCACCGCCTGCTTTACTGCACAACCAGGTTCGTTTACATGCAAACAATTATTGAACTGGCAATCATTCAACCTTCTTCTCATTTCAGGAAAATAATGCGAGACCTCCTGCTTATCTATATCTACCAGCCCGAATTCACGCATACCGGGTGTATCAATAATTTTGCCGCTGCCCGGTAAAAGATCGAACATCTCTGCAAAAGTGGTGGTATGCTGCCCTTTGCCGCTCCAGCCGCTGATCTCCCCGGTCTTCAATACCAGGCCAGGTAATATAACATTCAGTAAAGAGGATTTACCCACGCCGCTATGCCCACTGATCAGGGTTGTTTTATCAGCCAGTTCTTTTTTCACAGCTTCTATTCCTTCCCTGTCTTTCACGCTAACCAGGAAAACCTTGTATCCTACTCCTTCGTACATCGCTTTCCATTGTTCGAATTTCTCCAGTTCCTTTTTTTTATACAGGTCAGCTTTGTTGAATACAACGATCGGTGGCACATGATACATTTCCGAAGCCACCAGGAAACGGTCAATAAAGCCCTGCGAAGTCTTGGGCTCTTTTATCGTAGCTACCAGCATGGACTGGCTGAGATTGGACGCCACGATATGATGCTGGTGGGCAAAGCGGGGTGATTGCCGGTTGATATAATTTCTCCTGTCGAATATCTTTGTGATAGTGGCAGTGCTTTCCCCTTCATTCTCCACTTCTATTTCTACTTCATCTCCTACCGCTACGGGATTGGTGCTGGTGATCTCGTCAATTTTAAAGATCCCTTTCATACGGGCATTGTGCCATTTAGCAAACTCATCTTTTACCGTGTACCAGCTGCCGGTTGATTTATAAACAAGTGCTTTCATCAGGCCACGAATTTACACGAATGAAATGAATGCAACCGGGGCTTTATAGTTTATGGTTTTTGTTCTTAATGCGAATAATCATTCCTGGCCAGAAGCCCGGCTTAAAAGAACCATAAACAAAAACCCTAAACCACTTGAATAATCAAGTGCCGTGTTTCCGGATTTTTTGTACTGCATGCATGTAATTTACAAGGCTGTTGCCCAAAGAAATGTATTTTTGGCGATACAAGATTGCCGGTATGAACAGACCTGTCAGAGTTTTAGTCGCCAAGGTAGGATTGGATGGCCATGACCGTGGCGCCAAAGTCATTGCTACTGCTTTAAGAGATGCAGGCATGGAAGTAATTTATACCGGCCTGAGGCAAACGCCTGAAATGGTAGTAAGCGCCGCCCTGCAGGAAGATGTTGATGCTATCGGTATCAGTATCCTTTCCGGCGCCCATATGACCGTTTTTCCAAGGGTCATTAGCCTTATGAAAGAAAAAGGGCTGGATGACGTTCTGCTGACCGGTGGCGGCATCATCCCCGAAGATGATATGCAGCAACTGAATGAGCAGGGAGTGGGCAAACTCTTTCCTCCCGGCACTCCTACCGGCGAAATAGCAGGGTATATTACAGAATGGGTAAAGGAACACCGTTCTTTTTAAACGCCGCCCGTTGCCTTTACGATCTTCCTGCATCCCCCGCCAAATAGTGATTTACGGCCCCAAAGCCCATAATGACGAATTCGCCATCCGCTTCATCTGGCTATTTCCGCAATTCGTTTAACAAATCCTGCCATTCGCTAACCGGGCGCGGGCCATCAATTGCAGCATTTTTACCTTCGCTGTTCAATCAAAAAACAGAACGGAGAGATTAAACCATGAAACAATTTTTAGTACAACGCCGCAACAGTATCCTGGCAAAGGCGCTGTATTCTTCAGCCACTATTTCCATCTTCCTTTACATCATTATAAGGGGCTTTTCTTATGATTTTCCCATGTCATGGACAGAAGAGATCACCCTTTTCATTAAAGTTATTTTTACCGGAACTTTTATGATATCGCTTGCGACAGTTGGATGCGCCAGCCTTTACAAGGGTTTTGAAAAGATAAAACGCCACAAAAAAACAGCATAATCCCCCGCTTGCCTGTATTGCTTATTTTTGAAAAAAAATAGACATGTACAGCACATTGCTTGTTCAAACGGAAAACGGCATCTGCACGATCACGATCAATCGTCCCGACAAACTGAATGCATTGAATAAAGCTGTATTTGATGACCTGAACACAGCATTCGACGAGATAGGGAGTAACCGTGATATCAAATCTGTTATCATTACAGGAGCAGGAGCAAAAGCTTTTGTAGCAGGCGCGGATATCACAGAGTTCAGCGGGCTGACTAAAGAGCAGGCTAAAGTATTAGCTAAAAGAGGGCAGGACACATTCTTCAGGATTGAAAATTCTTCCAAACCTGTTGTTGCCGCTGTAAATGGTTTTGCATTAGGCGGCGGTTGTGAACTGGCGATGGCCTGTCATTTCCGTGTAGCATCAGACAATGCAAAATTTGGGCAGCCGGAAGTAAACCTCGGTCTGATTCCCGGTTATGGCGGTACACAGCGATTAATACAACTGGCAGGAAAAGGCAAGGCCATGGAACTGCTGATGTCTGCCCAATTGATAGATGCGGGTGAAGCAAAGCAATATGGGCTTGTCAATTATGTCACCACGCCGGAGAACTTACTGGAAAAAACAAAAGAGATACTTACTGTTATAAATGCAAAAGCGCCATTAGCGATAGCCGGCTGTATCAGGTCTGCCAATGCAGTATTTGACGAAACCAAAGACGGCTACAGCACCGAAATAGAAGAATTTGGAAATGCTTTTGCCACAGAAGATATGAAAGAAGGCACGACCGCTTTCCTGGAAAAAAGAAAAGCGGATTTTAAGGGAAAATGAATGGCTATTTAAAGACCGGCATTACCGGTTCTGCAACAGGATGATCTGTCTTAAAGACATAGCCCATTAATTTGGCAATGGTCTGTGCAAATTGTTTTTGGTATAACTGCATATCATCTTTTACCTCTCCCTTCATTTTAGTATCCGGGCCGAGAAGGGCAAACCATAGCTGGTGCGAATCCTGTATCTCGTTATTATGACTTGTCCATTCTTCTTTTTTAATATCTCCCCGGCCATGATCTACTGTTATAAATAAAGAGGTTTTATTCCTGTATTGCGGATCGCTTTGTACAAAATCCCATAATTGTTTTATCCAGGCATCTACCTGGTGCGCCGCATCCAAATAGGAACGGTACATTCCTGCATGCGCCCATTCGTCTGTTTCGCCATAAGCGATATATAATACTTTTGGCTTCCGGGTTTTCAGCCATTCCATAGCAGCATAGTGCGTGAACACGTCAAGGCACTCATCTTCCAGCCAGGGCTTGTTGGAATCTTTCAGCATGGCATTGATCAGTTTTTCACCGGCTGTTGGGTTCTTGCCTCCTGTAGTATCAAATGCAGACATAACCGGTATACCGCTTCTTTTCTGGTTTAATATCCTGTCAAATGCGATCCAGGCACCGAATGCCGCCACTTTTCCTTTTATGCCTGGTTGCTTATTCAAAAATTCAAGCACGGTTACATTAGGATTAGGCCGGTAGCTGTTCGAATTAATAGCCGTATCTGCATAGCCCGTCATGATCTCGCTGTACCCGGGATAAGAAAACCAGTAGGGATTAGCGTTATCAACTTTATTACCCAGTTGCCTGTTGCCATATACCTGCCCTTTTGCTTCAACAACGCTCCATAAAAAAGGCATCAGTTTTTTTCTTCTTTCCTTTTCATTCTTATCCCAGTATTGGTTGAAAATATAACTGCTGTCGCCCTGGTTGAATTTTTTATTATTGGCAATAGCGGTATCCATTCCTTTAAAAACTTCCTGCCAGCGGAAGCCATCGGTAGTGACGATGATGATATTCTCTGTTTTGCCCTGCGAATGCGCAGTTATTGCCGCGAGGGTACATACCAGCATTATTATTTTCTTCATAACTCAGCTATTCAGTTTAATGATACAATATTGATGGGGCATTTTTTATTGTTCCCGCTTCTGCAGTGCCCCCGGAATACCAGCCCGGTACGGTATATACACCGGCGGTATCATTTGCTAAAATTAACCCCTTTGAAATTAGTAATGCTTCGTGATAAAAACACAATTCCGCTACCTTTGCTACTCAGATTTTTTCTTTACCATCAAAGCGATATATGGAATACAGGATTGAAAAAGATACTATGGGAGAAGTAAAAGTGCCGGCCAATGCCTACTACGGTGCACAGACCCAGCGCAGCATTGATAACTTTAAAATAGCGCAGGACATTAACAGAATGCCTAAAGAGATCATCAAAGCCTTTGCCTATCTTAAAAAAGCAGCGGCTATCACCAACCAGGAAGCCGGCGTTTTAGCTAAAAATAAATCTGTACTCATTGGTAAAGTATGTGATGAGATACTGGACGGAAAGCTGGATGATTATTTTCCGCTCGTGGTATGGCAAACAGGCAGCGGTACACAAAGCAATATGAATGTGAATGAAGTAGTGGCTTACCGCGGGCATGTATTAAAAGGCGGCAAACTGTCTGATAAAGAAAAATTCCTTCATCCTAATGATGATGTGAACAAATCACAATCTTCGAACGATACATTTCCCACAGCCATGCATATTGCGGCTTACCGGATACTTATGGAAGTAACGATCCCCGGCATCAAAAAGCTGAGGGATACCCTGGCAAAGAAGAGTAAACAATATATGAAAGTGGTGAAGATCGGGCGCACCCATTTCATGGATGCTACCCCGTTAACGGTGGGACAGGAATTCAGCGGTTACGTCTCCCAATTAGATCATGGTTTAAAAGCGATAAAAAATTCACTGGCGCACCTGAGCGAACTGGCATTGGGCGGAACAGCCGTAGGTACGGGCATCAATACTCCTCCCCGCTATGCAGAAAAAGTAGCTAAGCATATTGCCAGGCTGACCGGTCTTCCATTTATAACAGCTGAAAATAAATTTGAAGCATTAGCGGCGCACGATGCTATTGTAGAAGCGCATGGCGCTTTAAAAACAGTAGCGGTAAGCCTGATGAAGATCGCCAATGATATACGGATGCTCTCTTCGGGACCGAGAAGCGGTATCGGTGAAATTTTCATTCCTGATAATGAACCGGGTTCTTCTATCATGCCGGGAAAAGTAAACCCTACCCAATGCGAAGCATTGACAATGATCGCCGCACAGGTATTGGGCAATGATGTAACTATTAATATCGGCGGCGCTACCGGTCATTTTGAACTGAATGTTTTTAAACCGGTGATGATCTATAATTTCCTGCACAGCGCAAGACTGATCGGTGACGGATGCGTTTCATTTAATGATAAATGCGCTATCGGACTGGAACCCATTAAAGCCAATATCAAAAAGCATGTTGACAATTCACTGATGCTGGTTACTTCACTAAATACCAGGATCGGATATTATAAAGCCGCTGAAATAGCGCAGAAGGCGCATAAAGAAGGAACCACACTTAAAGAGATGGCGGTCAAACTTGGCTATGTAACAGCTGCACAGTTTGATGAATGGGTGATACCGGCAAACATGGTGGGCAAGATCAAATAATACATTGCCTGTATTTGTGTATCTCAAATATATTAAGCGTTATTTCCAACACCATTATTTCTTTTCTCCGTGCTTTTGTGCCCCTGTGTCTTAGTGTTCCAAAACCATATCCCCTGTTCAATTTGAAACACTAAGACACAGAGACACAGGTTTATATATCCTGCTATCAACTTAACAGGCCGATATTCGCTGTATCTCAGAAGGATTAAGCTTTACTTTTAAAACGGGCAATTACTCCTCAAGCAGTTTTAGTTCGTAAAACCGCTGCGTAAAAACATCATTCCTCCCCGTATTTATCTTTTTTCAGCAAGAATGCTTGTGAATTATCCCGGAGGCTGCTACTTTAGTACCGTAATCTGATACCTTTTAAAAACAACTAATCCCGCTATGAAAAGTACTGCAAGACCCTCTCTTTATTTTTCTGCCTATCCGTTAAAGGCCATTAAAGAACCTTCCGCCGCCAACAAACAACCAGAGTCTCCTTATTTAAAAGCGCTGCTTTCAGGAAAGTCAAAAACCAGCAGCCAGGTAAGGGTGTTACCCATGACCAATCCATACAAAAAACAGTTCAACCCCCCTCCTTTTAAAGGTGATAAATTGCCAAAGGATATTGAGCTGACAGAAAAGGACTGGTTTAAAAGTTACGAGTAAATCAATCTTTAGTATATTTAAAAACAAGGCTCCACACGGGGCTTTCTTTTTTTAAAGAATAAAAAATCCGGCTTACCTACATCTCTTCTCCTCATTTATAATTATTTAGAGCGCATTACCGCCCGCTTTACCCGGGATACCTGCTTGCTATACTCATTCGGAAAATACTGAAAAAAGCCTGCAATTAACGAAGTCAAAAACCTCTGTTCCTGCCTTGCTGTATGTATTATCTTTTCATCGGTAAAAATCGAATTCTTTGAAAAAATCCAGTGCCGATGAAAAAATTTTTACACGTATGCTTGAAAGCGCCATTCTGTATAATTGTGTTATCTATATCAGGGCTTTTGTTTAGCCAGTATGCTTTTGCGCAGCCAGCCAATAATAATTGTGCCGGCGCCATACTTTTAACATCCAATACCGCATGCGCCAATACCAGTGGTACAGTAGCCAATGCTACCGGTGATGCCGGTATACCTATCGGTACCTGTACAGGTAACCCCAACGATGATGTATGGTACAGGTTCACGACCCTTTCAACAGACCATATTATCACACTTACGAATATCGGGGGTAACTTAAATACATCAGGGCCGAGAATACAACTCCTGGCCGGCACCTGTGGCGGGTTTACTTCAGTAGCCTGTGGCACCACCAGTATCAATATCACTACGCTGGCCAGGGGAGTTACCTATTATATCAGGGTCTATTCTGCCGGTAATGGTTCACTAACCAACAATGCGGGCTTTGATATCTGTGTTACCCATCCCGCTATTCCAACACCGGTCATTGACTTTGGAAAAAGCTATGTCAATATCAGCAAACCCAACAGTGGTACAGTAGAAACAGGTGATACACTTGAAATAAGAGCATCGGTAGTAGTGCGTGCCGGTGTCTATGACAGTTGCCGGTTTACTGACAATATTCCCGCAGGCACTGTTTATATTGACAATACGCTGCGAATACTGACCAATGAAGGAAAGATTTATAAGCAGTTTACTGATGTATACGATGATGCCTTTGATGATGAAGGATGGAAAACCGGGACGGCAATAACCATGAATCTCGGTTACAGGCAAATAGATAACCCGGCCACCATGACACGCAGAGGAAGGATACGTAATAATAACGGTCATAAACCTTCTTTTTATAACAGCAGTTGTATTATGGTGGCTTCATACAGGGTAAAAGTTACCGCTGCAATAGGTTCACAGATCAATACCGGCGGAGGGGTCATTACCTATTCAACGGCTCCTGCGGTTGTAAGTTCATTTACGTTCCCGTCTAACCCCGTGGCTATTTATACCAATTATGGTATGTGTGCGAATGCTATTGGCGCCAACTCACTGGGCACTGAGTTCAATGGCACGTTTGGATCAGGACCTACCCGTAACAGGGGCACTTCAGGTAATGTACCGGCAGGTTATACTTATTCTTATTTTACTAATAATGGCCCGAATGACTATTATTATGGAGTGGCCAATAATACCAGTACAATAAACAACTATACTACTTCCAATACATGGGCAAAGCCGGATGGTTCATCGCCTACTCACCGTGTGTTCTCTGTATGGGATATTATTGGTGATCATACCGGCGCCGCGAGTTTGACGGCCGGTAATCCTGCTACCGATACAGTCGCCAATCATAATGGCGGCTATATGCTCGTTGTAAATGCAGCTTATCGTATTGACTCTGCTTTCCAGCAAACGATCTCCAATCTTTGTCCTAATACGTATTACGAGATATCCTGCTGGATGAGGAATATCTGCTCAAAATGCGGTTGCGATTCTAATGGCATAGGCGCTTCAGGCGGCGCTGGTTATATACCCACTGCGCCAAATGACTCTTCAGGAGTTTATCCCAATATTACGTTTGAGGTAAACGGGCTTGATTATTATACAACGGGCAATATTAAATATACGGGGCAATGGGTGAAAAAAGGTTTTACTATCCTGACAGGTACAGGACAAACAAGCTTCACATTAAAATTCTTTAATAATGCTCCCGGTGGTGGCGGTAATGACTGGGCGCTCGACGATATTACCGTAGCTACCTGCTTACCTAATATGAAATATTCGCCTTCGATCACACCGAATGTTTGCCGGAGTAGCCCATTGACCATTTATGATACGGTAAGATCATTTTTCAATAACTATGTGTATTATAAATGGCAGCGAAGCACCGATGGTGGCAATAACTGGACAGACGTTACGGCTCCGGCCGGTCCTGCAGTGCCTTACTGGAATGGCTCGGCCTGGGAATATGTTTCTTCCTACACCATACCACCGGCACTTACCTTAGCAGCCAATTCCGGTGACAAATACAGGCTGATCGTAGCCACTACATCGGATAACCTGGCTGATAATAACTGCCGCTCAACAGACGCTTCCAATATTGTTACCATCAACGTTATCAACTGCGGACCGGTGCTTGACACAAGGTTTGTATCGCTGACAGGAAAGATCAATAATAATAAAGCGATCCTGAGTTGGGTAACCGCTATTGAAAGCGGGCCGTTGTATTATGACATTGAAAAAAGCAGCAATGGTACTGACTTCAGCATCATCAGCACTCTCAACGGGTATAATGATCCCGGCGCTGCACGAAATAATTACACCTTTACAGATCCTGCAGATATAAACGGAAAAGTATATTACCGGGTCATCATGCGCAACCCTGACAACCAGGTTGTTTATTCAAGAATCATACAACTGTCAGCAGAATATGAAGATCTTTCTTTTGCTTCAGTTGTTAATCCATTCACCGATGTGTTATTATTCGATATCTCTTCTGCAAAAGACGGGGCGGCAAAAGCAGAGTTAATAGACCAGTTTGGCAAACCGGCAAAAAGAAGATCGTTCTATGTAAAAGAAGGGATCAACCAGCTGTCTTTTGAAAATACCGGCATTTTGCAGGCAGGAATATATATTCTACGGATAGAACTTGAAGGAACCGTGATCTATAAAAAAGTAATGAAACAACACCATTAACGCTTTGCACGCATAAGAAATAATACCGGCATTAAAGCACCTGTACGTTATCACTTACTTCAGCGCTGGTAACGACGGTAGGCAGGCTGTCGTCTTTTTGTTTTTTAAAGAATCTTTTCTGGAAAACCAGTAACGTAATTACGCCTGCGGAAATAGAAGCGTCGGCAATATTGAATATAGGGCTGAAGAATTCAAATTTATCTCCGCCGACGAGCGGAACCCAGGAAGGAAACTTTGAGTCAATGATCGGGAAGTATAACATATCTACTACACGGCCATGCAGAAAACCTGCATAACCATGTGAGGGGAACATCCTTGCTACCTGTGAATAAGAACTCTCTTCGAATATCAACCCGTAGAACATGCTATCAATAAGATTTCCTAATGCCCCTGCATAGATCAGGGACGCGCAAACGATAAAACCCCGGCTATGGGGTTTCTTCACTATTTTATAAAGATACCATGTACCGAATACCACCGCAGCCAGACGAAAAAGAGTAAGGAGCATTTTGCCCCATTCACCGCCAAACTCCCAGCCCCAGGCCATGCCCTTGTTTTCAATAAAATAAAGTCTAAACCAGGTCAGGCCGGTTATTTCTGTATCTCCAAAGTGGAAAGACGTCTTGATCCAGATCTTCAATGCCTGGTCGGTAAAAATGATCAGGGCAATAATAAGTATAACGTGTCTAAGCTTCACCGGCTGGAAATTTGAATGACAAATATAAGCGAAAAGCTGAAAGCGGGATGGTCAAAGAAGTCATAAAGTGGGGGGATACCAGATGCTGGACATCAGATACTGTATACTAAAAGCAGAAAATCTCTGATTGTATACTATGTCCCCGCTATAAGATCCAGTAACCAGCATCTAGTAACCAGTATCACTCCTCAAAGTATACTCTCTTGACCCTTTGCGAAATGGTCGTCATGATCTCATAAGGGATCGTACCGGCCCACTGCGATAATTGCTGTACCGGCAATTCTTTTCCAAATATGATCACTTCATCTCCTTCCTGTACATTGTCAATATCGGTTACATCTATCATGGTCATATCCATGCAGACGCTACCAATAACGGGCACTAACTTTCCCTTTAACCACACTTTGCCAGTTCCATTTCCCAAACGCCTGGAAAATCCATCAGCATATCCTATGCGAATGGTAGCGATAAGAGAATCTCTTTTTACAACACCTTTACGATTATAGCTTACCGACTCACCCGTTTTAAGATGTTTGAGCTGTGCTATAGTTGATTTCAATGTAGCCACCGGCTGAAGGTTCAGTTTGCCCGTCTCCGCGCTATCCACTCCATATAAACCGATACCTAACCGTACCATACCGAGCTGCAGGGAAGAATGACGTATGATCGCTGCTGAATTACCTATATGTTTTATGACAGGATAACCGATAGTTTTTTCCAATTCTGCTGATGCACTCAAAAATTTTTCCCGCTGCATAAACGTAAACCCGTCCTGGTCCGGGTCTTCGCTCGCCGCAAGATGAGAGAAGATGGTTTGCACTTTTACAGAAGAAGATTTCCGGAGGTATTCAGCCAGCTTTGTTATCTCCTCCGTTGAAAAGCCAAGCCTGTTCATTCCTGTTTCAATCTCTATATGCACCGGGAATTGCTGCAGCCCTTCATTCTGCAGGAAACGATCGAAAGAATATAAAAGACCGAAAGAATAAATATCCGGCTCCAGGTTATATTCTACCAGTGATTCAAAAGCCGATTCTTCGGGGTTCATCACCATCACCGGCAATGTAATACCCGCTTTTCTTAATTCAACACCTTCATCTGCATAAGCCACCCCCAGGTAATCTACTTTATGGTATTGCAGGATACCGGCTATCTCCGCGCCGCCGCTTCCATAGGCAAATGCCTTTACCATCGCCATTACTTTTGTAGAAGATTTTAGTATCGCCTGGTATTCTTTTAAATTATGGGCAATGGCATTCAGGTTTATCTCCAGTACTGTCTGGTGTACTTTTTGTTCCAGCAGTTGAACGATCCTTTCAAATTCAAATACCCTTGCTCCTTTTATGAGAATGGTTTCTTCTTTAAACCGGGTTGAACGGAATTGTTTTAAAAAATCATCAGCTGAAGGGTATAGCTCGATGACCATCGGGCCTGCTGCTTTCATTTCCGGCAAACTAAACTCCTTTGTAATTCTTTCGCCAATGCCGATAAACCGGCTCACCTTATGTTTCTTCAAACTATCCAGGATAAAAGCATAGAGCTCATGATCCTTTAATGCGCTCTGTAAAAAATCTGACAGGATCACTGTCTTTTGTGTGCCGCCTTTTTGCTGATCTAAAAAATTCAAAGCTATCTCAAGCGAACTCAGGTCAGCGCTGTAGCTATCATTGATAATATTACACTGGTTGATGCCTTTCTTTAATTCAAGACGCATGTTTACAGGCATCAACGATTGCATCCTGCTTTGGATGATCTCATTATCATAGCCCAGCATCAGCATCACCTGCCAGCAGGTAATGGCATTTTGTACAGAGGCTTCGTCAGTAAAAGAAATATCAATAGAGATATTCTCTTCCGGTTTTTGTGCTTTCCTGGCGCGGATAATTGTATTACGCGTCTTTCTTTGTATGTCAATTATTTCAAGAGCATCCGGCTGCCGGGCATTCCTGAACAAAATTCTTTTTTCCTTTTCCTTTTGCCCGGGTGAAGTAAATCCTTCGCTATGCGCTTCTCCTATATTGGTCAGTACGCCTATCGTTGGCTGAATGATCTTCTCCAGCTTTTCCATTTCACCGGACTTTGAGATACCGGCTTCAAATATGGCTAATGTATGCTGCTCGTTCATTTGCCAGACACTCAGCGGCACGCCTATCTGTGAATTATAGCTTTTAGGACTGCGAACGATAGTATGATCCGCATGAAGCAACTGGTACAACCATTCCTTGACTATTGTTTTACCATTGCTGCCGGTAATACCAATTACCGGAATGGCAAATTGTTTACGATGATATATCGCCAATTGCTGTAAGGCATCCAGTGTATCTTTTACAATAACAAATCCCGCTCCGGGATAAGCAGGCAAGTCAACAGCATCACTGATGACAAAACTTCTTACTCCTTTTTTATATACTTCTGGTATAAACTGGTGTCCGTCCCTTCTTTGTCCTTTTAACGCAAAAAAAAGGGAAGCCGCGGGCGAATAAATTTTACGGCTATCGAGTAAAAGGTGTTCAACAGGATTATCTGCGGTTTGTGATGCGGAACCAACGATGCGTGCTATATGATCAAGTGTATATTTCAAGCGGGATGCGTCTTTCAGAGCAAACGGTTACTAATATACGTCTTCATCAGTTGTTAGTTCAGACGGAAGACCTTTTTTCTTCATAAAAATAGAATAGAATATGGAGCCGGATATACAAACCAGTATTATACCCAGTGAAATAAATACCTGCACCGTCTTGCTCACCCAGTCATTGATCCAGTGTTCGCCCAGCATTTTTAGCCCGATAAATACCAAAACAACAGCGATACCCTGCTGCAGGTAATCAAATTTACTCACGGCGCCGCGCAACAAAAAGAAAAGAGAGCGTAAACCCAGCACAGCAAATATATTGGAGGTATAGATCACCAGGCGGGCCGTGTCTTTATACTCCGGGGTTTTATTATCAACAATACCCATTACTGCCGGTATTGAATCCAGGGCGAAAACGATGTCAATGGCCGCCAGCATCATAATGACGACAAACAAGATGGTATACCGTCGTTTCCCATTTTCTTTTACCACGTATTTACCATCGCCATCATGGGGAGTAAGCGGCAATAATCTCTTTAAAAATTTATATATTTTACTGGTATGCGGATCAAAAGCTTCCTCATCACCTGCTGTGAACATTTTGAACCCTGTGTACACGAGGAAAACACCGAAGATGTATAATATCCATTCAAATCTTTCTACCAGGGCTACGCCTACGGTAATAAAAATAATACGGAAGACGATCGCCATCAGTATACCGATCAGCAATACCCTGCCATAATGTTTTTCTTTTACTTTAAATGAAGAGAAAATGAGAATAAACACGAAGATATTATCAATACTAAGGCTCCATTCGAGAAGATAAGCGCTGATATATTCGAAGGCCGGCTTGTCTCCGCGTTCTACAAGCATATAGATAAAAAAAGCCAGCGCCAGGCCCACCCAGAAAAAAGTCTGGTACAGCGCCTGTTTGATGGTTACTTTCTGATTCTTCTTGCTTAAAAGACCAAGATCAAATATTAATGCAACAACCAGTACAGCGCCAAATACAAGATAAGTGATCTGATCAGATGCCATTTGTGGGTTAATGATTTAATGTACAAAGATACAGGAAAGTGATTGCTTGTCTCCTAACACTGTAGCACCATAGACATATAGTTACATAGGAAATACACGCATAGAAATATCCACGCTTTTACCCGGCAAATATGAAGACAATGAAAAACTATACAGGTAATAAAAAACTGCACTCCCTGCTTACCTCTCAGGAGGCATACTTTCTTTTTCTTATTTGCTGGTAAACAAATCCAGAAAGAACGATCAGCAGGATAGGTAAAGCAATATTGATAAATTGCCAGGTGGTCTTCTGTTCTCTTACTTTGACAGAATCGAGCAAACGCAGTACGATATTTTTGTTTCTTGTTTCAATGATCGCCGGGTTAGCCACCAGGTATTCCAGGCAATTTTGAAAGAACTGCCTGTTGGCCGCAGGGATAAAATATTTTCCATTCTCATTTTGCTGTTCATAAGCAAGGTAAGTGTACCTGTTCCACCCCATAGGCAATGGCCCCATATCTGTCAATGCTTCGTTCATGGCCATATCTCCATCTGCTACTATTATTATCTTATTTTCTTTTGAGGAGGGAAGAAAAGGCGTGTTGTAAAAAACCAGGCTATCCATGGTTGATTTTGAAATACGGTTCCTGAACAAAGAAGTAAAACTTCCTTCCAGTAACATGGCTACAGGTATGCCTGCTTTTTTGAATTTTTCATCTTCGGGAGCATTCCTGTTCTCATTCAGGCTTATCAGCGCCGGTGTACTGATGGTGCGCGATGAAGAAGACGATGACAATAAAACAGTTTTACGTATGCCCGGTACATTGATCGTATCAATAGAGTTGACAAACCGTGAGCCGATCAATCCCAGGTTCCTGTTGATCGGATGATTACTACCCGGTTGAAATAACGGGTAATAATTCCAGTGCAAAAATTCCTGCTGCGGCTGGCCGCTGGTACTACCGCCTACAACAAACGGAATAGTTTCGCATTGCAGGTCCATCACAAGATCGGTATTGATACGGGCACCATAGCGGAAAAACATATCCGTCAGGTTCAGGTTGCGGTCGTAAGCAATGGTTTCCGGTTTAAAAGCAAGGCTGTCCGGCTCGGCGAAAAGATCATCAATAAAACATAAAAGTTTTCCCCCGCGCATGATATACTGGTCAATCTTCAGTTTATCTGCTTCAGAAAATGGTAAAGACGGTTTTACAATGATCAGCGCCTGCAGGTTATCCGGAATAACCGGTTGCGTATTTATATTAAATGTATAGAACCGGTAATCTTCCTTAAGCGTTTGTTGCAGGTCATAGGTTCTTACATCCTGCGGCTCCCCATTGCCCAATGCATAAGCGACCGAAGGTTTTTCGTTGCTCATCATTTTATTGAGCACACTCACGAACTGGTACTCCAGCAATGCCTCCGATTCATTGATCTCGTTTTGCGAGATCATGCGGTTACTTCCCCCATACAGGTTGACAAGCTGCTGCTTTCCTTTATAATTCACCAGGGCGACAGGAAAGATATAATTCTGCTGCTGTCCTTCTTTCAACTGCACGGTGAGGTTGATAGGGCTTGCCCCCAGTGAAACCAGGGAGTCGCCGTATTTAACATGGCTGCCGGGCACTTCTTCTTTTGGAGAGATGAACCGGTAATGGATCTTCGAACTGTTGCGGTCCTTGAGCAATTGCAGAAAATCATTGGTACTATTGGCTAATTTTTGAAACCCTGCCGGAAAATCTCCTTTCAGAAATACATCCACTTTTACTTCCTCATCAAGACCGTTCAGCAACTCTTTTGTCGCATTACTGAGCGTATATCTTTTTTCTTTCGTAAGATCAAGCCGGCCATGAAAGACGGACGCCAGGAAATTGAGGGCAACCAGTACTACCAGCAGCAGGAGCCACCAGTATGCAGAAGCAAATATTTTTTTTATCAGCGCAGGCATTTATCGTTTTAAAAGGTTCCGGTTGGTTATAGTGAGCAATAGAAAGATCACACTCAGGAAATAAATAATATCACGCGAATCAATGACCCCCCGGCTGATACTGCTGTAATGAAAATCAATACCGGCCATTTCAATATAATAATCAGCGCCGCCCTGTAAACCCGGTAGCCGGCTGATCGCATTAAAACCATAATACAGCAGCGCACAGGAAATAAGGCTGATGATAAAAGCGATTACGGCATTACTGGTAAAACTGCTGGTGCAGATACCGATCGCTGTAAATACCGCTGCTAAGAAGAATAAGCCGATATAAGAACCGACCGTGGCCCCGGTATCAATCCCTTCGCTGGAAGAAAGCTGCTGTATGGAAAAAAAGTAAATGATCGTAGGCAGTAAGGCGATCAGTACAACAATAAGGCTGCCCAGGTATTTGCCACCCACCACCTGCCAGCGGTGTAATGGTCTTGTCTGTAATATCTCAAACGTACCGGCTTTAAACTCATCGGCAAAACTGCGCATAGTGATGGCCGGGATCAGCAACAGGAGTATCCAGGGAGATAACTGGAAGAACTTATCCAGTGTAGCGTACCCGAAATCGAGGATATTATCATCAAAGACAAATAATACCAGCCCGTTGGCTAACAGGAAAACGATAATGGCAATATAGCCTGTAAGACTGCTGAAGAATTGACGGAGTTCCTTTTTACAAACGGCCCACATAGATGGATAAAGATGCAAAATACTAAGGAAACCGGAACTCTGTTCCGGTAATTTAAAAAGGAAGCGGAGGGGTTCAAAAAACAAAGCGACCGGCAATGCCGGTCGCTTTGTTTATGAGCAATATTTTTGATGGCACGTATACGCCGGAACGGAGTTCCGGGGGGCCGGCCTTATACCGCGAAGCTTTCACCACAACCGCAGGTGCGGCTGGCATTGGGATTACTAAAGTAAAATCCTTTGCCGTTCAGGCCGTCTGAAAAATCTAATGTGGTATTGACAAGGTATAAAAAACTCTTCAGGTCAGTGACCACTTTTACTCCATTATCCTCGAAGTGCTGATCCATGGGCTTTTGTTCGTTGTCAAAATCCAGCTTATAGCTGAGCCCCGAGCAACCACCGCCGACCACGCTTACACGAAGGAAATAAGAAGGGTCATCGCCCACACCGGCATCTGCCAGTAATTGCGACACTTTTGTTTTCGCTTTATCGCTTACGTAAATTGCGTTTTCTAATGCTACACTCATAATTATAAAGTCAAAAGCTAAAGTCAAAAATCAAAACCAGGTTACCGGCTCAGGATTTTGTACTTTTTAATTTTGAATTTTTACTTATTAATGAATAACATTTTCCTCGAACTTCAGTTCGGGCAGGCCATTCTTTTTGCGGTAATCATTTACTGCTGCTTTGATAGCATCTTCTGCCAGTACTGAGCAGTGAATTTTTACCGGGGGAAGATTGAGTTCTTCCACGATGGTCATATTATCTATCGCCATAGCCTCATCAATAGACTTGCCTTTCAGCCACTCTGTAGCGAGTGATGAGGAAGCAATGGCGGAGCCACAACCAAATGTCTTGAACTTGGCATCCTTAATAACGCCTGTAGCAGCATCTACTTCTATCTGCAGACGCATCACATCGCCGCATTCAGGAGCGCCTACCAGGCCGGTACCGACATTTGCCTTGCTTTTATCCAGTGTTCCCACGTTCTTAGGATTCTGGTAATGATCTATTACTTTTTCTGAATATGCCATAATAACTTAGATTTTAGAAATTATAAGTACGAAGTACGATACATTTCGAATGTGAAGCAACTTCGTACATCGTACTTCACTCTTCGTATTTACCTAGTGGTGCGCCCACTCAATACTATTCATATCAATACCCTCTTTGTACATTTCCCAGAGCGGACTCATTTCTCTTAATTTATTTACCGTATTTGTCACCTGCTCGATCGTGTAATCTATCTGGTCTTCCGTGGTGAACCTGCCTAATCCGAAACGCAGCGAACTATGTGCCAGGTCATCGCCCAGTCCCAATGCTTTTAATACATAGGATGGTTCGAGAGAGGCAGAAGTACAGGCTGAACCGGATGAAACAGCAATGTTCTTATTGAACCCCATCATAAGGCCTTCCCTTCCACATATTTGAAAGAGATATTCGTTACATGCGGCAGCTTATGTTCTTTATCACCATTCAGGTATGATTCTTCTACCTTCATCAGCTCTCTTTGTAATTTATCTCTCAGTGCGCTCACTCTTTTTGTTTCTTCTTCCATTTCATTCAGGCATATTTCGCAGGCTTTGCCAAAACCAACAATACCGGGTACATTCAATGTACCGCTTCTCATGCCTCTTTCATGACCGCCGCCATCTATCTGGGCCGTTACTTTTACCCTTGGGTTCTTACGGCGGACATATAAAGCGCCGACACCTTTTGGCCCGTACATTTTATGCGCGGAAAAAGCCATCAGGTCAATGCCGTCCTTATTTACATCAACAGGCACTTTACCTACTGCCTGTGTAGCGTCACTAAAAACAAGTATACCTTTCTTTTTTGCGATAGCGCTGATCTCTTTCATCGGCATAATAGTACCGATCTCGTTATTCGCATACATGATCGCAATAAGAATAGTGGTCGGTCTGATAGCTGCTTCTAACTCAGCCAGGTCAATCAAACCATTATCTTTTACTTTCAGGTACGTCACTTCTCCGCCTTCTTTTTCAACATGCTTGCAGGTATCGAGTACCGCTTTATGTTCGATATTACAAGTGATGATATGATTGCCTTTGCTGGCATACATTTCAAACACACCTTTTATCGCCAGGTTGTCACCTTCGGTAGCGCCTGATGTAAAGATGATCTCTTTAGGATCAGCGCCGATTAATTTAGCGACCTGCTCGCGGGCATAATCAACAGCTTCTTCTGCCTGCCAGCCAAAAGGGTGATTGCGGCTGGCTGCATTACCAAAATTATTGGTAAAATAAGGGATCATGGCCTCTACCACTCTTGGGTCGCAGGGTGTGGTAGCGTTGTGATCCAGGTAAATAGGGAAATTCAACATAAATTCTCGCTTGATTTTTCTTTATAACTAAACACGAAATTAACTCAAAAGGTTCTATTTCTGAGGCTTATTTTGAGGCTAAACGCTAATTTTACCGAAATCGGAAGAGAGAACAGAAGTCGGAGGGCAGAGGGCGGAACGACCCTGCCAGCTGTAGATTCTCAACGAATTATACTTTTCATACCTGACTTCTGATTTCTGACCTCATATTCGTTATGCAAAAACTCGAACATATCGGTATTGCCGTAAAAAACCTTGCTATTTCTGTTCCCATTTTTGAAAAACTGCTAAACAGTCAGTGTTACAAGAAGGAAGAAGTGAAAAGCGAACAGGTAAATACCGCCTTTTTTAAGACAGGTGAAACAAAGATCGAGCTGCTTGAAAGCACTGATCCGGACGGGATAATAGCGCGGTACATTGAAAAAAAGGGCGAGGGCCTGCACCATATCGCCTTTGATGTACCTGATATAGAAGCCGAAATGAAACGCCTGAAAAATGAAGGCTTTGTATTGCTGAATGAAACGCCAAAACCGGGTGCTGATAACAAGCTGGTTTGCTTTTTACACCCAAAACATACTAACGGCGTATTAATTGAATTGTGTATGGAGCGGAGAGACGTTTAAGGGTTTAAATCGTTTAGGGGTTCTTATAACAGTAATCTTCATTCTCCTGGGAACATATTCCGGGTTTCAGCAACCTTTAAACCATTAAACGATTTAAACCGTTAAACGTCATTTTCCCTGATCACTTTCCTCCACCGTAGAATCAGAATTGACAATACCCATCTTATCTACAGCTACCTGGGCGGCTATTTGTGAGGCGTCTTTTTTATTGAAAGCTTTTCCTTCTGCTACTGTTTTTCCATCAATGACTGCCGCGATGGTGAATAATCGGCGCCCATTTTCCAGTTTTTCATTGACGGTTTCAAACTCCAGCACTTTCCCGTTTTTGTTGGCCCATCCGTAGAGTTTATTCTTATGATTGATCTCCAGTGCTTCCAGGTCGTCCATGAACATATGAGGAAGAATAATGGTCTTTAATACCCATTTACTTGTTTTTTTATAGCCGAAATCAAGATAGATAGCGCCAACCAGCGCCTCCAATGTATTACCAAAGATCTGGCTCACTTTCAGTGAACCATCCATTTTATTATAAAGCGTCACTTTTTTAAGTCCCATCCGTACAGCAATCTCATTCAATTGCTGGCGGTTGACCATTTTACTGCGCATTTCAGTGAGAAATCCTTCTTCTTTATAAGGATATCGTTTAAAAAGATAATCAGCAACTAAAGCGCTGAGTACCGCATCGCCAAGGTATTCGAGCCGTTCGTTGTTCTCATCTGAACCTTCACGGACAGAACGATGAGTGAGAGCCGTCTTATAAAGGGAAATATTACCCGGATCGAAGCCTAAAATATTCTTAAGCTCTTTTTTAAAAGCTGAGCCGGAATGTTTCTTAAAAAGGTTAGTAAAGAAATCCACAGAAGTTAAGCTACGAAAAAAAGTTGAAGGTAAATAAGTTGATATGTTTAAAAGTTGGCAAGTACCATAATCAGATGTATCCGCCGGCACTGAACGAACATGTTAACTTTTAAACTTTTTCACAATCACACACGCATTATGTCCCCCGAAACCGAATGTATTACTTAATGCAGCATTCACTGTTCGTTTCTGTGCTTTATTAAAAGTAAAATTCAGCCGCGGATCCAGATCAGGGTCATCTGTAAAATGATTGATAGTGGGAGGAACGATATCATGAACTACCGCCTGTATACAGGCAATAGCTTCTATCACACCGGCAGCTCCTAAACAATGGCCTGTCATACTTTTCGTAGCGCTGATATTCAGCCTGTATGCATGTTCGCCAAATACATCGGTGATAGCTTTTGCTTCAGCTATATCGCCCAGCGGTGTAGAAGTGCCGTGTGTATTGATATAATCAATTTCTTCCGGCTTCATACCTGCATCATCCAATGCTACCAGCATTACATTTTTTGCTCCCAGTCCTTCGGGGTGAGGAGCTGTAATATGGTGGGCATCTGCGGTAGCGCCGTTCCCAACTATCTCACAGTATATTTTTGCCCCTCTTGCTCTGGCGTGTTCCAGTTCTTCCAGCACCAGTACCCCGGAAGCTTCACCCATAACAAAACCATCCCTGTCTTTATCATAAGGACGGCTGGCGGTTTTCGGGTCATCATTTCTTTCGCTCATCGCCTTCATTGCATTAAAGCCACCTACTCCCGCTTCGCTGATCACCGCTTCACTGCCGCCAGATAATATAATGTCCGCTTTACCTAATCGTAAAAGATTGGTGGCTTCCATAATAGCATTGGTACTGCTGGCGCAGGCACTGACAACGGCAAAATTCGGTCCACGGAGATTATGGCGCATGCTTATTTGTCCTGCGGCGATATCCAATATCATTTTAGGAATGAAAAAAGGATTGAACCGGGGCGTACCATCTCCTTTGGCAAATTCGGTCACTTCATGCTGGAATGTGATCAACCCGCCGATACCGCTGGCAAAAACAACACCGATCCTGTCAGGATTGATATTGTCTTTATTCAGCCCGGCATCTATCATCGCCTGGTCGCTCGCCACCAATGCAAACTGCGTAAAGCGATCAATTTTCCTGGCTTCTTTTCTGTCAAGGTACTGAACAGGATCAAAGTTTTTTACTTCGCAGGCGAACCTTGTACGAAACTTACTTGCATTGAACTGCGTGATCATATCCGCACCTGATACACCATTGATCAACCCGTTCCAATAATCGTCTATTGAATTGCCCAATGGTGTTAATGCGCCCATCCCCGTAACAACTACTCTTTTAAGTTCCATATTGCCAGTCATATTCGTTGTTAAGATAAAACCGCCTTCCCTGCGAAAAACAGTCAGAAGGCGGAGTTTATTTATTCTCCCGCCTGAAGCGGGACAGGCATTCCAATCACGCTTCAGCGGAATGCATTATTTAGCATGTTCTTCCAGGTAAGAAACAGCCTGACCAACCGTAGTAATGGTCTCAGCCTGTTCATCCGGGATGGAAATGTTGAATTCTTTTTCGAATTCCATAATGAGTTCTACCGTATCCAGTGAATCGGCTCCGAGATCATTGGTGAAAGAAGCTTCGTTAGTTACTTCTGCTTCGTCAACACCCAGTTTGTCAACGATGATCTTTTTAACTCTTGATGCAATGTCTGACATGTCGTATTAAATTTAGTTATTGGGTGCAAAAATATACTTTTTGAGTAAACCAACATCGTAAACCCTATTTTTTCCCATTTTGAGGCAAATAGCTGAAAACGAGACGCTCATATTGGGACATCCATTATGAACCCTAATAAAATAATAAATATAAAGCGTTGGCTGTATCGCAGGTTCTTTGTAATTTGAAACCCTTCCATCATTATTCCTTTTACAATGGCGTTAAAAATCATTGATCATGGTTCGTTTGAATACCAGCAAATGGTAAAATTGCGGGATGATATTTTGCGCAAACCGCTTGGGCTCACTTTTACACCTGAGGAGTTGGAAAGCGAAAAGGACAATATGCTCATAGCTGCTTTTGAGGAAGAAAGGATATTGGGATGCTGTATGCTGGTGGAAGAAGTGCCGGGCACTGTCCGTCTTCGCCAGATGGCCGTTTTGAACGATCTGCAGGGCAAAGGGATCGGAAGAGCTTTAATGAATTTTGCAGAGAATATCGCCCGCGACCGCGGCTTTAAAATACTACGGATGCACGCCAGGGCCAATGCCATCGGCTTTTATGAAAAAGTAGGTTACCGGGTCCGCGGCGACCAGTTTATTGAGATAACCATTCCGCATTATATAATGGAAAAACAGTTATGAGTCGTCGTGAGCCGCGAGTTGTGAGCTTTGAGCTGCGAGATTCCAGACAATTTCTCTGCTATTTATTACAAGATTTCTCATTTACAAACGACCGGCTCATAACTCGCAACTCATAACTCACTTCCTTATCTTCTCCTTCAGCAATTGCCTTAATTCAAACACTTCATCTTTATCCTTACAACCGCTTTTAGGCACCAGGAAAAAAGAACGGCTGTCAAAATACAGATGAAAGAAATGCGGGCTTTCAATAAAACTGCTCAATGCTTTCCAGGGCCATTTCCGTGAACCGTTATCATGGGCCAGTGTAAAATCTTCTTCTTCAAAATGCATTTTAAAATTATGCTGAAATGTTTCCGCCCGCCTGTACACAATGCCGGGAAGTATAAACCAGAAACTGATCATCAATACTATCCACAGACCTGATCCGACCAAAAAAGCAAGGGCGGTTATTTTGTGCAGCGCATACAATGTAATAGACGCCAAAGCAAAAACGTTTACCACGATGAGCATGGTCTTTATCTCGGGGCGGCTGATAAAATGATAGCGTAATGCCTGTATCACCTGTCCCTTTTCATATCCGAAACTGATTGTCATTTCTTTTCCCTGGTTATTATTTATCAGCAATCGCCGGTTTATTTTTAATCAATTACAGCACAAACCTGCTGCTGTTATGTACCGGGTTTATGTACAATATTATTTAAAAATCCGGCTCCGTTTAACAAATAAAAACCCGGCCTTATGAAGGACCGGGGATCAAAAGATTCATTTATATATTATTGAATATTCGTACCATCGTTAGGAATATGGAATGTAGCCAAAACATCCCTGTAAGACATTGTCTTTAATTCAGCAACAGTTTTATCTTTTGCAGGTCCGCTCATCATCTTACCACCTGCTACTCCACCCGGAATAATGATATAGCGATAAGATATACCTGCCAGTTGCGAAATCGGCCTTATCGGCGCTGGCGCATCAGGATCGTAAGTAAAAGCGATCTTACCGAGTGCCAGAACGAAACTATAGCTCTGCCCATTAAAGCTTTCGCGGTATGGTAATAATTGAACGTTTGGTAAAATGGTAGCAACACCTATAGTAAAATTCTTTCCATAGCAGAGTACTACGCCCTGGTCAAGAACGCCCTGGGTGATACCTGCGGCTGTTCTGTTATAGCACAGTTCAACATTATAATTATTGGGAGCGATATAACCGGGAATCCAATCAGCAGCAACACTGGCTACCCATGTAGAATAAATGACATTAGCTGATCCGGGATTACCTATATCGCCTTTGTCACCTTTGTCACCTTTGGAACCAGGTGTTCCGGGAGGACCTTGCGCACCAATAGCACCCACCGGACCCTCAGGGCCTTCTTTAGTGCAGCTTACCGCTATTAATGTTACAGATAAAAGGGATAGGGAAAGAAGTCTCAACTTTCTCATAACGTTTGTTTTGGCAGTTAATTAGTTTCTTTAAAAAGTGAACGGAGGTGTCCGTTTATCCAACAGGATTAAAGGTAGGGGAAAATATTTCATTCCGTCATCGGTTTTTTAAAAAAATTTCGCCCTTACCTGTTTTTGTAAACCAAATGCTAACTGCTACATTTGTCCAGGTTACAAATCATCTTATATGCAACAATTTACCGGTTCTTTCCCCTTCTTTTGCTGGCCTTTTCCCTGAACGTTCATGCCCAGTTTACCCCGGGAACCCGGATGGCAGGAGCCTCTGTGGGAAGTATTTTTGTAAACTCCGGCAGTTCTGACCAGACCGTAACCAGCATTGGAAGCACTACAGGGAAAGTGACAGGGTTCGGAGTAAACATCAGTCCCTCATTAGGCTGGTTTATATCTGATAATACGGCAGTTGGCTTTACGTTCAACCTTAATCCATCAGGCGAAAAAGTAACTTTTGAAGAGAATGGCAGCACCTTCCAGAAAGATAAAAGCAACGACTTTAATATCGGTATAGGCGGGTTTGTCCGCAACTATTTTCGCAGTGCAGGTTCTTTGCTGCTTTTGGCCAGTTCAGCGTAGATGCAGGTATCGCCAACCGCAAGACCAGTGGCTTTTTTTACGGTGGCAGCGGCGGCAATGAATACAAAGAAACCTATGATGGCAAGGCTTCCGGCGGCTTTTTTACCAATGCTATCCTGTCATGGGCGTCACTAAAATGGTAGGAGAAAATATAGGTCTTGATTTGTTTGCGGGCTATAATTTTTATTATACCAAGAACACGATGAAAACTACCCGGCTGCGAGATGAAGGTATAGACGGTGTGATTGATGAAACGAGGACCAATGAAACCGCTACCAAATTTACCAATCACCGGTTTATACTGGAACTCGGCTTCCAGGTATTCTGGATAGAAAAAAGAAATAAGCATTTCCGGTAATGCCTCCGTTTGATTCAGGTAATGTTTCCTGCTCCGCAGGAGTTGTTGGGACAAAAGACAAAAACACACAAGAAATTTTCCAATAAAAAGAGGCTGTCTCAAAAGTAAAATAAATCTCGCAACGGCGCGACGACGCAAAGAATGCCTACTAAAAATTAGTCGTTGCGGCTTTGCGCCGTTGCGAGAACATTGATTTAAAATACTTTGAGACAGCCTCTTTTTTATGCTTTGGCTATTGTCCGTATTACTTGCTCATCATTTGCTTGGCCTCAATGCTCAGTGTAGCATGCGGCACAGCACGTAAACGGGCTTTATCAATCAGCTTACCGGTAACACGGCAGATGCCGTATGTTTTATTTTCAATACGCATCATGGCTTTTTCCAGGTGATCTATGAAAGTGATCTGGCGGCTGGCCATCTGGCTCAGTTGTTCTCTTTCCATACTTACGCTGCCATCTTCCATGGTCATATAGCGGGCTTCGTCCATATCGCCGCCTTCATCCCTGCGGGTGATCAAACCCTGCAGGTAAGCCAGTTCTTTTTTTGCTGCGTCCAATTTCTTCGTAATGATTTCTCTGAATTCAACGAGATCATTATCTGAATATCTCATTGTAGGGCCGTTATTTTCGTACATAGGGGTATCTAATACAGATTTTGTAAATTCTGGTTCATACTTCACCGCGCTCTTGGTAGTTGTCTTTGGTATAACAACTTTGGTCGGCCTTGGCGGTTCTTTCTTAATGACCGGTTTAGCCGTAGGCTTAATAGATACTAATGACTTGGGATCTATAGCGCCATTTTTCTTAGGCAAAGGTTTGGCAGCCACTGCCACAGGTGGCGGTGCTACAGGCTTCACTTCCGGTTTCGGAGCGGCCTTTGCAACCGGCGGCGGTGCAGCTTTTTTTGCTGGTTCAGCTTTTTTAGGGGCTGGCTTCGCAACAGATTTTTTAGGCACGGGTTTTTCCTTTTTTTTAGGTGCAGCTTTTTTAGCTGCGGGTTTCGCAAGAGGCTTTTTAGCCGCTTTTTTAGGGGCTGGTTTGGCAGGCTTTTTTGGAGCCGGTTTTTTCTTGTTAGCCATACAATTAGCCTTTTTTTAAAACAATCACTTTTAGCAAAACATCGTTAATATCTATCCCGATAGCTACCGGACCGTTCCTTCAGGTATATCAGGTACTATTCCAGCGTATCTGCCAGAATTTCGGCGCAAAATATAGTCTTTAAACTGAGCCAACGAATTTTTCATTCCATGGCGGCGCTTACTCTTACTTCTATCCTGTCCGTGAGGTCAAAGCCCTGGTCTTTGCGTATTTTCTGGACCCGGTTCACAAATTCACGGGCATTGCCTTCGGCCTCGAGTTCGGGGGTAACCGTTACATCCAGCGCTACAGTCAAACTCCCTTTATTGGCCACCGTCCAGCCCGGAATATCCTCACTGCTTATTTCTACATCGGTGACCTGTAATATTACGGGTTCGCCATCAATTGACAAATTATATTGACCTTCTTTTTCCAGCCTGGCAATGTCCTCCCTGGATGAATTGTGCCAAAGCTGTGGATACCGCTTTCATCTTTGCCCCAAGTCTTTTACCAAGGGCCACGAAGTTTGGTTTTATCTTCTTACTGATAAACGTATTATCCGGGTTCAGGTATTCGATCTCCTTTACATTCACTTCCGCCTTTACCAGCTCACCTATCTTTTGCAGCTGCTCTTTCATCGAAGGATCCAGTACCGGTATCAGCACTCTTTGCAATGGCTGGCGGACCTTTATATTCACTTTCTTTCTTAACGAGAGAATAAGTGAAGAGGCGTCCTGCGCCAGTTGCATTCTTTCTTCCAGCGATTCGTCTATAAGCGATTCATCCGCCACAGGAAAATCAACATGGTGTACGGATCCGGCATTGGTAAAACGATTGGTGATAGCGTTAAGGTTTTGGAAAACAGCATCACTGAAGAATGGCGAGATCGGCGCTATCAGCCTTACAATGGTCTCCAGGCATTCATACAATGTCTGGTAAGCGCATATCTTATCCTGCTCATACTCCCCTTTCCAGAAACGCCGCCTGCATAATCTAACATACCAGTTGCTTAAATGTGCATCTACAAAATCCTCAATGACACGGCCGGCCTGCGTAGGCTCATAATCATCCATGTATTCGTTCGCTTTCTTCACGAGTGTATTTAATGAAGAAAGTATCCAGCGGTCTATCTCAGGCCTTTCGGCTACAGGGATATATTTTTCCTTGAAGGCAAAACCATCCACATTGGCATATAGGGCGAAGAACTGGTACGTATTATATAATGTACCAAAGAATTTTCGCTGTACTTCTTTGATGCCGTCCAGGTCAAACTTCATGTTATCCCAGGGAGAAGCGTTAGTAACAAGGTACCATCTTGTGGCATCAGCGCCGAATGTCTCGATCGTTTTGAAAGGATCCACCACATTGCCCAGCCGCTTGCTCATCTTATTGCCGTTCTTGTCAAGCACGAGGCCGTTTGACACACAGGTTTTATAGGCTACGCTGTCAAACAGCATGGCAGCGATAGCATGAAGTGTATAGAACCAGCCTCTTGTCTGGTCTACACCTTCGGCAATGTAGTCTGCGGGAAATGAGGCCCCTTCTGCATCGCCCCGATGGGGGAGGCTTTGGAAGCTGCATGATACTTCCAAAAGTTCTCAGTGGTCAGCGGACCAAATTTATTAGAGCTCGTATCAGGCAATCCCCACTGGGCATAAGGCATAGCGCCCGAGTCGAACCAAACGTCAATAAGATCAGGCACCCTTTTTTTTTCATGGGTTTGCCTGATTTGCTTACCAGTACGATATCATCTACATAAGGTTTATGAAGATCGAGAATACCTTCATGTAAATAATTTTTATTGACATCGCCGCCCAATACTTTGCTGGCATTGCGTATACCTTCGTTTAGCTCTTCGATAGAACCGATACAAACTTCTTCACCGCCATCTTCTGTTTTCCAGATTGGCAATGGCGTACCCCAGAAACGGCTGCGGCTCAGGTTCCAGTCCACCATATTCTCCAGCCAGTTGCCAAATCTTCCTTCACCGGTTGATTTGGGTTTCCAGTTGATGGTCTTGTTCAACTCCACCATTCTTTCTTTAACGGCAGTTGTCTTGATAAACCATGCATCCAGGGGATAATATAAAACCGGTTTGTCAGTCCTCCAGCAATGCGGGTAACTGTGTTCGTATTTTTCTACTTTGAATGCCCTGTTCTCTTTTTTCAATTTTACGCTGATATCAACATTGACATCAACATATTTCGGATCGTCTTTATAATTCTTTACATAACGATTGCTGAACTCGCCTAATCCATCTACAAACTTTCCCTGCTTATCAACCATCGTTAATATGCCGATGCCATATTTCTTACCTACTTTATAATCATCCGCGCCAAAAGCAGGAGCGGTATGAACGATGCCGGTACCATCTTCAGTAGTGACAAAACTATCCACCAAAACCCGAAAAGGTTTCGCACCAGAAGTTATTTCCTTTACCTTTTCAATCGAGTTGGCTTCGTATGGAAGAAGCTGTTCGTATTCGCAACCTTCAATTTCTTTACCTTTGAATTCTTTTAAAACCTTCCACTCGTAAATTTTTGTTTTTAGGTTGTCCGTGTTTGTCAGGAGTGTCATCGTTATAGGAATAAGTTCCATCCCCGGTTTTTATATCGGCCAAATCAAAAACTCCAAGATCAAAATATTTTGGCATCAATTGCTTAGCAAGAACAACGTTTACTTCGTTACCTAAATATGGATTTGCGGTCTTAACCAACACATAATCTATGTTACTTCCAACTGTGAGTCCTAAATTTGAGGGAAGTGTCCATGGTGTTGTTGTCCAGGCCATGAAGAAAATTTCATCATTCGATATTCCCTGTTCCTTGTTCGTTATTGCCTTAAACAGAAATTCACTTTTATCATTTCTCACTGCTTTGAACATTGCCACCGCACTTGTATCCTTTACATCCTTATACGTTCCCGGCTGGTTCAGTTCATGCGAACTCAATCCCGTTCCCGCTGCCGGTGAATACGGTTGTATACTTACACTCTCATACAGCAATCCTTTTTTATACAACTCGCTCAATAACCACCAGAGTGTTTCAATGTATTCGTTCTTGAACGTGATATAAGGATCGTCCAGGTCAACCCAATACCCCATTTTGCGGGTGATATCATCCCATTTGTCTTTGTATCTCAATACCGCTTCGCGGCATTTCTGGTTATATTCTTCGACCGATATTTTTTTGCCGATATCTTCTTTGGTGATGCCTAATTCTTTTTCTACTCCCAGTTCGATCGGCAGCCCGTGTGTATCCCATCCGCCTTTTCTTTTTACCTGGAAACCTTTCATGGTCTTGTACCGGCAAACAAGATCTTTCAATGTGCGTGAAATAACATGGTGAATACCGGGCATCCCGTTGGCGCTGGGCGGCCCTTCATAAAACACAAAAGGAGTAGCTCCCTCGCGCAATGACACACTCTTTTCAAAGGCCTGTCCTTCAGCCCATTTAGCCAGTATTTCCTGCTCGAAAGCAGGCAGGTTGAGCCCTGTAAATTCGCGGTATTTGACTGCCATGATCCTTTTGGTGCCTGATTTTTAAGGGTGCAAAGGTACGGGAAAACAGGGGGAAGGTAAAGGAAAGGATCGGAAGAATTAGCGGGTATAAGCGGTGACTTATGCTTTTTTGCTCCGTATCCTGCTCATGGTTTCAATGGTCATTCCAGGTAGGAAGCGATATACTTCAGGGGTATCCTGTTGGCCAGGGAGCCTTTTGTATCTATAAAATGCCGGTATCTTTTGCTGGCATTGGGTATGCGGCAGATAAAAGCCCGCTCTTCAGCATCTTTATAATATTGCTCCAGCAGTTTGCGGCCTACAATATTCATTTCCAGGAAATTCTCATAGAGATGCTGCAGCGCGGTATAGTCCGCTACAACAAGGTCACATTCTTCGATGGCTTGTATATTCTCCAATGAAGGCTCCTGCAGGCTCAGTCCGCGGATAGATGTTACCATTTCATTTTCGGCGGTCATCCAGGTAGTAACTTCTTTAGTTCCCTCTTTGATATACCCCCGTATCACACCTTTGCGTACAAAATAAAGATGCTGGCATACTTCTCCCGCCTTTAATAAAAAACTTCCCTGGCAATCCGCTGGGGGTAAGAGTGTTCATTAATGTAGTTGATCGCACCCTCACTGACCGGGTATATATGTTTTACAAATGACGCCAGAGGAGATTCTCCTCCCGTCTTTTCCCAGGATTCTTCCGGTCTTTTTTTCATGTCTCCATTCATCTGCCTATAAATGTATTATCAAATAAATAAAAAACCTGCCAAAAGCAGGTTTTTCCTTCAATAATATGCACTTTCCCTTACTGGTTTTGCACCAATGCCTTACCATTTCCGACAAATTTTTCCAGCAGGCCGTTGATCTTCGCGTCAATATCAGCCGGTTTTACCCTGGCCGAAGCATAGTCTTTTGCCAGTTCAAACAGGTAGTCATGTAATACTTTTCCATCTACCTGCGCCTTCAGTTCTATGGTATTATGTGTTGCGATATAGTTTTCCCATGCCTTTCTTACTTTGGTCCAGTAGTCTTTGTTCTTGTCCCAGTATGCTTTAGCCGCGGCACACTGTTTATCTTCCAGGCGCTTATAGCTATTGATCCCCTTTTCTTCAACGAGCAATTTATCACTGCCGCCGCCGCGGATGACCTTTTGGTTATCCTGCTCATGTACCCAGCCACTGTCGGTAAGTACAATGCGGTTGGTTCTCTTCAATATATTATAATCACTGCGGACAGAATATTCCCTTCTTGGTAAAGGCGCGTCAGCAGTATTGAGCCAGAATGTCTGGCCATCGGTATTTATCCATTCACTGGTTCCCTGGTAACGGGGAGCATCGCTTACTTCCCATACGCTTTGTGTCCATTTGCCTTTTACCTGCTCTGGTTTTAATTGTTCTTTCGCCCATACCTTATCGCCTTTATATTTCCAGATCGTAGGATCTTCATAGGTCCAGTCTTCGCGCCAATGCTTGATGATCATTGAATCGGTGATCACGAGCAAATGCTGCATTACGATCTTCTTATCAGTTATTTCAACCGGGAATACCAGTTCGGTACCACCGCTGATCTCTTCCCTTTCGTGGTATTTATAATTAGGATCGGGAGAAAACGTTTCCGCGTATTTGAACTCTACATCAAAACATCCGCAAAGTTTCTCTACGTTTTGCCGGCCGGGAGGCGCGGTCTGCTTATCTTTTTGAGCTTGTGCCTGTGTGGTTATTGCCAATATTGCCGCAACAGCTAATCCTGTTATTCTTTTCATTTCCGTTTACATTTAGCTGACAAAAGAACGACAGAAGGATGACAAAAGCTTACGCAATCCGTAAAAGGAGTTTACGCAAAAAGAAAAAGCTGCCATCGGCAGCCTTTTCCAAACATATTATAGAATTCAATTACATCGCGATAAGATCGTACTGGAATTTAGGTTTACCCCTTGTTCCGCCATCGGTACCCGCACCCATGCTCAGGCATTTAAGTTTGTAATAATTACCATTTGCATCTTTGATCAGGTAAAAGCGATTGGGGTAAGCTCCGACCGGTGTAGGAGGAGAAGTACTTCTCCAGTTGCTGCCGATCGTCCAGCGGCCTGCGACAACTGCATTCAAAGCAGCGTTAACGCTGTCTTTATTAAACGCGGTATAAGCGGCCAGGGCGGCTGTGGCGTCTGCATACTTCTTTTCTTTTGCCTGTACATTAGAAAGATTATTCAGCGCGATAAGATCAGAAAAATTATAAGGTACTATACCCCCGCCTAAATCTGTCTGGAATACGGAATAGCTCCATACCAGGTCCCATTTTGTTTTTTCCGGCTGACCGTTGGCCAGCACTCCTGTTTCGAATGAAGCAAGTTTGTAGTGAACGGTAGCATCCTTAGGTATCTCCAGTGTTTGGAAAGTAGTAGCCGTGATGCGGGCATATTGCAGCGTGTAGCCACCGCTTGCACTTCTCAATACTCTTATTTTGACCCATGGACGGGCGGCGATGCTTCCACCGGTGCCACGGTTAATGACAATTACTTTGTTGTTGGCAGCTGTAGCAGAAACTTCTGGTATCACTGTTCCGGTAAGTGAGCCGGCGATATCATCAAAATAGGCCATATCAGCCGGTACAGGAGCCGACTGGTTTACAGCCAGTGTCAATCCGACGGTATCAGCTGTACCCACAGCATTAAGATCATTTTGTGTAAGCACTTTTGCACCCGCACTGGTCGTATTATTCAGAATTACCCTGAATTCCGCACCGCTATAAAATCCCAGGTCCCAGGTTGATCTTGCCAGGGCCGTCATAGTATTGGTACTAAGATCGAGAAATACTGAATTACCGGCAGAACTACCGGCTTCTGCACCTGCCAGGCCATTGAATTCGACAGAAGAGCCTGTTGAAGGAGGCACCACAATAACCGGGTCTTTATCTTTTTTACATGCACTAAATACAATAGCAACAATAGCGGTCGCAGAGATCATCTTTTGTAAACGCATCATAGTTTATTTTTTGTGGTAAATGGTAATTGATTTTATTTTTTGTTCCATTGAAAACTTAATCCGAGAAAATAAGAACGCCCATAGCTCATGGGTACGGGTCCGCCCGTGCTATGCGCTCCGCTGCCGGCTGTAGATGTATTGGAGAGATCCGTAACATCAAAAATGTTTTTAACCCCTGCCGTAGCCGTAAAGTACCTGAACAGTGGTTTTGTTACAGTAAAATCCGCCCAATGAAAGGAGCCGATCTTTGTCAACCGCACCTCATCCTGTCCTGTAGTATTATTGAATACTACAGCATACCCGGGTCTTTTGCCGGTAAACTTGTAAAAGAAACCAAAAGATGTATTGATCTTTTTTACAGTATAAATAATATTGGAATTAATTTCCGGGGACCACACAAATTCAGGCAGGTCTTCGTTCTTAAACGTCTCATCCGCTGACAGATCATTATAGCGTCCGATATAAGAAAATCCTATGCCGGCATTCAGGTCTTTCCATATCACTTTATTTTCCCATGTACCTCCCGTGGTTTTGAACTTAGCCACATTAACTGTAATGGTCGTATCAGTTGAGGTAGGTGATGTGGCATACCCGATCAGGTTATCGAACACATTATAAAACCCACCCAGCGTTGATGTGAGAGTGATATCCTTCATTTTTACAGGAGACCAGCTTAATGAGCTGTTGATACTGTTGGAATGTTCAGCTTTGAGATCAGGATTACCTATAATAATATGATTGGCATCTATGAAATTGAAATAGAGCTCACGTAAGGCCGGAGAACGGAAACCATAAGCATAGGCTGCGCGGAGATCCAATGTTTTACCCAGGATAAACTTAGCATTGACAGAGGGTACTACCGGCGGCGCATCGTACACTGAATTCTTAATAAAACGTAACCCGGGACGAATATTTATCGCAGCGGTAGGTTTGAACTCGGAAGAAACAAACAAGGCATAATCATTAATGACAGGGGTTCCTTTGATCCTGTCGCCGCTTGCTTTTTCATGATTGATATCTATACCGGGTTGTAATGAAATTTTGGGAGAGATAAGATAACTGAGCGTATTCCTGAAAACAAAACTGCTGAACCCTGAAACATCCTGCTGACCTGCCTGTGTACCGGGATTTGATGTACCGGCTACAAAATCTTTTAATAATGTTTTTGTTCTGCGGCTGTAATCTGTGTAAGAAGCTATCGTTGCCAGTTGAACTTTGGGACTGATACGCCATTGGTTCTGCAACTGGTGGGTAAAACGCTTTGTGATATAATACTGGTCCAATGCGGTAAAAGCGCTTAAATTAATAGGGCCGCGGCTTATTATCTCTTCGTGTAATCCATCCAGCCGGTAATAAATATCTATAGCATTACCGCGGTAACCAATTCTTGCATTTCCCAGCCATTGTTCTTTAGGTCTCCAGGCTTTGGCGCGGCCAAAATCATCACCGCCGAAACCATCGAAATCATTGTGATTGCCACCCAGCATTACACTCCAGTTAGATTTTTGCCAGCTTGCACCTATGCTTTGTGTATGCAGCCCTTTATAACTAAATGGATAATATTCATCCCCCGCTGTTTCTTCCTGGGCTTTGGCAGTAATAGAAAAACTATTATTACCCGGTCTTTTAGTAATGATATTTATAACGCCGGCCAGTGCATCTGATCCGTAAGAAACAGACATGGGGCCTTCTACAATTTCAATCCTGTCAATAGTATTGATATCAACCTGCCCCAGGCTTTCACGGGTATCGCCCCTGTCAACCAGCGGTACGCCGTCCAGTAATATTTTTACGTTGCGGCCGCTCATTCCCAGCAATTGTACATCCGTAGTACCTAATGTATTGTCATTGGAAAAACGAAAGCCTAATTGCGTATTCAGCACCTGCTGTACATTGGTGGCGCCGCTTAAACGGATACGTTCATTATTAATGACACGAACCTGGTAAACTGAATTCTTTACAGACTGAGGTTTATACTGACCGGTAATAACTACTTCCGCCAAACCTTTGGCTTTACTCGTATCCTCCTGTCCTGAAACCGCTCCTGTAATGCTAAAAGCAAACAGGATAGCGCAGATCTTTCTCATAATTTTTTTCGATTGCGGTTGCAAATGTCTTTCAGCAGCGATCATTATTCATCATACTATTGTCACCAAAGATGAACGGTGGCGTATTTTACAAAAAGATGACATCCATATGGCGCAGAAAAACGGCTTGTCCTTTTTAAATAATGGATGGCAAAAGTCTGTGTATTGTTATTATCAATCGTTACGGAAAAGGAAAAAGTAGTTACGGGATACGGAAAGTGACTTTGGTATGACAATCCTATTCGTTGTATAATGAAAAGTCGAGCTGGTGTCTTACCGTTTCGTATGGTTTATCTTTAAATTTTCCGGGCGTTTTATCTATCCATTCTACGCTTACGAGGTATAAGGCAGGTCCAACGGAAGTAAATGTTGCTTTCCCGTCTTTATCTGCCGACAATATCTTTTCCCAACCGGCAGGATGTGTAACAGTGATCTTTGCATAGGCAAAAGCTGAATCGTTTTTTACCAGTGTCACTTCATATTTATTTTTACCTGTTGCTTCCAATTTTACATCAAGGAAAGCAGGATGAACGGATGAAGTTTTTGTATTACCTGCCTGGTACACTGTTTTAAGATACTGGATAGGTCTGACGATACCGAGATTGTGCTTAGTCCAATCCTGTACTTCTCTTTCATCGTTGATGCCGGACACTTCATAGCTTCCTTCTTTTTCGGGAATGAAAGTTCCTTCCCAGTAGCCATCAAGCTGTTTCATCACGATAGGCTGTTTGCTGCTACCCGGTGCTGACACATATATTCTGATATCTTTCATCCTGTCAAGATAATTTCCTGCCAGTCGTTCTCCGCTTACATACTCACCAAAAAACAATTTGACAGTAACAGTCTCTTTTATCTTATGATTTCCTTCCACTTCTATCCAATAGCCATGCGCCCACCCGTTCAAAGGGGATAATAGTAAAAGGATGGCGATTAATTTAATGAGCGATCTCATACTCTTTTATTTTAATTGGTTGTGGTTTTGTTTCTTTTTCTCACTAGTTGGCGGGCGCACCCCTGAAAAACTTTCCAACTGCTTAGCGAAAGAAAAACCAGGAATGGCCCTATTTCTTCATAATGTTTTTGGCAAGATGTGGCCTTAGCGTAATCGTTATGGATGGCAAAAGTATCGGGTGGAATAATGAAGTAACTACTGAATCGGGAAAACGGTTTACGCAAAAAGGAAACTGACTGAATGCTGACAATAGCCAGCCGGTAAGAAAAATATTTACCTTTTATACTTACCGCCTCCGCATCTTACCGGCATACATAAAAAAAGGCCGTCTTATTCAGACAGCCTTGCATATACTAATTAAATGTTTACTGTACTACCACGATACCTTTGGCGAGTACACGTATTTCTTTTTCAGGTTTGGTGATGGCGGCAATTTCTTCTTTAGATTTTTTTGCATCTTCAGCATAGTGCTGCAGTTCGGCAACAGAGGTTGTTTTCATTTTTACTTCTCCGTCAATCACTACTGTTTTACCAATAGCGGCAAGCGGTACAAAAAAACCATAGTCTTTCATTTTTACAAAAGCCGTAGTGCTGTCATTCACCTGCAATTTTACCCAGCAGCCTTTTTTAGAACAAACATCCAGCACTTTAGCCTTGATCTTTGTATCAATCGCTTCTGTTTTTTCTAATTGCGCAGGAATATCGGCAATATTGGTAGCTCCTGCCGCGGTAATTTTTTCACCGTACCAGTCACCTGGTTTGGCATCACCGGCTGGCGGTTGAGCATTAACTACTATCACTGCCATCATTATAAAACTGAGTATCACCACTTTTTTCATATAAGATCGTTTAATTGTTTGCAAAGGAGAACAAAGATAACTTTTCTCCGCAAAAAGTTGCTTACTTATTCCGGAAGAACCGGCCGTTTGAACTCAAGCGGAGGTGCTGAAATAGCGTTTAAAAAAGCAAGCAGCGCTTTTTTTTCATATCCCTTAAGCCCCAGGTGATTGAGTCCGCCATAAGGAGCAGGACTGGCCTTATCATATAACTCTATTATTACCACCATGCTTGCTTCTCTGCCACTATGCATCCAGGGGCCTGTTTTCATCACATCCCTGAGCGAAGGGGTTTTGAATTTGCCGGTGTCTGCCTCATCATGTGTTACATTATATAATCCTTTATCATTTTCCGGGTAGCCTGATGAACTGATGCGGCTGTTGTGAAACTGGTTATCCGTAAACAAAGGACCGTTATGGCAATTCATACACTTTGCTTTGGTGCGGAATACATGTAAGCCAAGAAGTTCTTCATTGTTTAATGCGTTTCGTTTACCCGTTAAAAAATCATCAAATTTACTTCTCCGGCTGATGACCGTTCTTTCAAAAGCGGCAATAGCGCCGGTAATACGATCGGGATCAATACCCGGATCACCATAAGCTGAATCAAATAAAGCGGCATACCCTTTAATGTTTCGCAGGTTGCGGGGAAGCGCCTGCATATCATGGTGCATTTCGCTTTCACTGTTGATAGGAGCAAATGCCTGGTCTTCGAGATCTTTCGCCCTTCCATCCCAGAAAAGTTTTTTATAGAACCAGCTGTTTTGAATAGTGGGTGCATTTCGTTTATTCATAGCACCATCATGCCCCAGCGATCTTTCTTTGCCGTCTGTCCATGATAATTCAGGCTGGTGACAGGTGGCACATGCTATTTTACCCGAACCACTGAGCCGCGTATCGAAGAATAAAATTTTCCCAAGTTCAATTACATGCTTCAGAGAATCCAGGTATGGTTGCAGCGGGCTTTCGGGAAGTAATCCTAATTCTTTCCAGTCAACACCCGCCTCCACAAAAGGTGCCGGCCATTTATCGGGGGATTGGGAATAGATACGGCGTAATGAAACACCATGATCAATAAATGATACAGAGATGATGACGCCGGACAATAAAAAGGCAATGACAAGCCATTTTCTCATGCAGCAAATGTAGAACACGGAGGGCAACAAATACTGAACACGGATGACGCGGATCAGGTAGATATACACGGATTTTTTTCAAATACACCTGTGAAAATCTGTTCAACCCGTGTTATCCGTGTTCCTGTATTCATCACTCATTCACCCATTTCACTCTTTCTTCCAATGATTGCCGTTTTCCGCCAACTGAAGGCACGGCGATATGACCAATATAAAAGAAGCCAAGCAGTTTATCATTTTCTTCCAGGCCAAAAAAAGGTTTTGCTTTTTCTTTAAAAGTGACACCGCCTGTTGTCCAATAACCTCCCAATCCATAAGCTGTAACAGACAAGTAGATATTCTGTACTGCACAGGATACCGCTTCAATATCTTCTATCTCCGGGATATTTTTATTGATGCTGCGTTTCATGCCGATCGCAATGACATGTGAGGCCTTTAAAGGATTTTGCTGCAATTTGATATAGGGAGCTTCCTTAAAATTTTCACCGGCTTCCTGTTTGTATAATTCACTCTGGAAATCTGCCAGTTTTTTTAACCCTTCGCCAGTAAAAACCGTGAACCGCCACGGCTCTTCTTTACCATGGTTTGGTGCCCATATCGCATTCGTTAAAATTTCTTTTATGATGTTATCATCTACTTTTTTTCCTGCATCCAGCTGGTCGGGAAATACGGAACGACGGCTGCGGGCCAGTTCGTTAAAAAGATCGGCATTGCTCATTGATGTATTGTTATTTGCTGCAAAAGTAGGCGTTGGAACACGGATGACACGGATTGAACAGGTTTTCATGAATAAATAAAAGAACACTGATGACACGGATCGGATGGATTATCACAGATTTTTCGATATCTATCCGTGCAAACCCGCTTAATCTGTGTCATCCGTGTTCTGTTGTTTTTAGTGATCCCCCAGGAATAAGGCCGCACTATATCCACATTATGATTAACATCTTACCGGTTGAATAAACTGATCAGGTGAAGAGATTGCAATTCCGCGTCTGCCGTTTCAAGCATGACAACCATATCATCAAGTTCGTTGGCGCTTAATAAAAGCTGGATGCCCTGGCAGGGCGCCGGTATCATGATACAGCGCACAGACGGGTTTTGCCCCTCCGGCTGCTCGTCTTTTATTTTCTTTATCCAGAAACGAAAGGCGTCAAAATCCTCATGCACAAATGTCATCACCAGGTTACTGTACGCCACCTGTATCTTCTCACAATCCGAACAGCGGATAACATATCCCGCTTTATCATTATGGTATAAGGTCTGGTAATGGCACATGCGTTTTTATTTGTACAAAAATCACCCTATAACCATACCAGTTGTTACGATATCAGGAAGCCTTGTTGCGCAAAAAGGAAACTGACAAATACCTGACGAAAGGGCGCCTGCTCTTAAAACTATTGTATAAAATATGTCCGGAAATCTATCCACATTCTGTGAAGAAGTATCGTTGGCTATATCTTCATTTTACAATTACATTCGTCGTCAGTTCTTATAAATAATTTGTTGCGGTGCTGGCCAAAAGTCGTTTCACTTTTGCCACGCTTAAAAGGGAACCGTGTGAGAATCACGGGCTGACGGGCAACTGTAAGTAACATCAACGTTTTACCCAAACTCGATTCCATTGTCCCACCCGACGGGCCGAGAAGGACCGGTAAAATGGTTACAAGCCAGGAGACCTGCCGACAACTGTTATTGTTTAGAACCTTCCCGGATAAGGCGCTGACAAAAGATCGATCGTTTAAGACTCCTCAAAAAGTTATTGGATTTTCCGTCTCTTGTCGTGTCACATTAGAAATGTGTAAATAAACTGTTATGCAAAAGGAGACCGAATTACTACTCAAAGAAAACAAAGACCGCTTTGTTATCCTCCCGATCAATTACCCAAGAATATGGGAACAGTATAAAAAACACGAAGCCAGTTTCTGGACAGCCGAAGAGATTGACCTGAGCGGCGATATGAAAGACTGGAATGCCCTGAATAACGGTGAACGTCATTTTATATCACATGTACTGGCCTTCTTTGCCGCCAGCGACGGTATTGTGAATGAGAACCTGGCTGTAAACTTCATGAGCGAAGTACAGCTTCCCGAGGCAAGATGCTTTTACGGTTTCCAGATAATGATGGAAAATATCCACTCAGAGACATACGCCTTACTGATAGACACTTACATTAAAGATCCCCAGGAAAAGAACCGTTTGTTTCATGCGATAGATACTGTACCGGCTGTCCGCAAAAAAGCTGAATGGGCTTTGCGCTGGATAGACAACGGATCTTTCGCAGAACGCCTGGTTGCTTTTGCCGCCGTAGAAGGCATTTTCTTCAGCGGCAGCTTCTGCTCTATCTTCTGGATGAAGAAAAGAGGGCTGATGCCGGGTCTTACCTTCAGCAATGAGCTGATCAGCCGCGATGAAGGTTTGCATTGCGAGTTCGCCTGCCTGTTATACAGTATGCTGCAAAACAAACTGACCGAACAGGAAGTACACGGCATTATCAGCGATGCAGTAGTTATCGAAAAAGAATTTATCACGGAAGCGTTGCCGGTTGACCTGATCGGTATGAATGCCAAACTGATGCAGCAATACATTGAATTTGTGGCTGACAGGTGGCTGAGTGAACTGGGTTACACAAAGATCTACAACAGCACCAATCCTTTCGATTTTATGGAGCTGATCTCTTTGCAGGGGAAAACCAACTTTTTTGAGAAACGGGTGGGCGAATACCAGAAATCCGGTGTGATGAATGACGCGGGATCGAAGGCGTTCTCGATGGATGAAGATTTTTAAGGTGAGTGGTGAATAGTGCGTGAAAACGACCCTACTCACCACAGACAACTCACCCCTCACAAACAGGACTACTAACCAATTAAATATACAACGACATGCAGGTACTGAAACGTAACGGTAAAGCCGAAGCCGTACACTTTGACAAGATCACATCAAGAGTAATGAAACTAAGCTATGGCCTCAGCTTAAAACAGGATGACATTATTGAGATCGCGAAAAAAGTTATTACGGGTATTTATAATAATGTAACGACCACGGAACTGGATAATCTTGCTGCGGAAACAGCGGCATCATTTACCACCAAACATCCTGATTTTGCTGTACTGGCCGCAAGAATAGCCGTTTCAAACCTGCATAAGAATACGGCTAAATCATTTTCTCATACGGCCGGGTTGCTGTATAACTATATTGATGAAAAGACAGGCGATAAAGCGCCATTGATCGCTGACGATGTTTTTGCCATCATACAGGAACACCAGGACAGGCTGAATGCCGCGATCATCTATGAAAGGGATTACCATTTTGATTTCTTTGGTTTTAAAACACTGGAAAAATCGTACCTGCTGAAAGTACACGGTAAGATAGTAGAGCGTCCGCAGCACTTGTTCATGCGGGTAGCATTGGGGATTCATAAAAACGATATTGATGCAGCTATCGAGACCTACAATTTAATGAGTGAAAAATGGTTCATTCATGCTACGCCGACATTATTCAATGCAGGTACGCCTAAACCACAGATGAGCAGTTGCTTTTTGCTGAGCATGAAAGACGACAGCATTTTAGGCATCTATGATACACTGAAGAATTGTGCACTGATCTCACAGTCCGCCGGTGGTATTGGGTTGAACATTCATAATATCCGCGCTACAGGCAGCTATATCAAAGGAACGAACGGTACCAGCAATGGCATCATTCCCATGCTCCGTGTATTTAATGATACAGCCCGCTATGTAGACCAGGGCGGCGGTAAACGTAAAGGCGCCTTCTCCGTTTATCTCGAACCATGGCATGCTGATGTATTTGAATTCCTCGACCTGAGAAAGAATCATGGCAAGGAAGAAATGAGGGCAAGGGATCTTTTCCTGGCATTATGGGTTTGCGACCTGTTTATGAAACGGGTAGAAGCAGACGGGCAATGGAGTTTGTTTTGCCCCAATGAAGCAAAGAACCTGCACACGACACACGGCGCTGAATTTGAAGAATTGTACGAACGTTATGAAAAAGAAGGCAGGGCAAAAAAGACCATTCCCGCCCGCGACCTCTGGAATGCGATCCTCGAAGCACAGATAGAAACCGGCACTCCTTATATGTTGTATAAAGATGCGGCCAATACAAAATCAAACCAGCAGAATTTAGGCACCATACGTTGCAGCAACCTTTGCACCGAGATCATCGAATACAGTGATGACAAGGAAACAGCGGTTTGTAACCTCGCTTCATTATCACTGCCCCGTTTTGTAGAAGGAAAGAAATTCAACTTCGATAAGCTGCTGGAAGTAACAAAGATCATTACTGTTAACCTTAACAAGATCATTGATAATAATTACTACCCGCTTGAAGAAACAGAGCGCAGCAACCTGCGCCATCGCCCGATCGGTATCGGTGTACAGGGCCTGGCAGATGTCTTTATGTTATTAGGTCTGCCATTTGAAAGCGATATGGCCAAGCTGCTTAACAAGAACATTTTCGAGACCATCTATTTTGCGGCCATGACTGCATCGAAAGACCTGGCTAAAAAAGATGGCGCTTATGAAACCTTCCCCGGCTCCCCTCTTTCCAAAGGACTTTTCCAGTTTGACCTGTGGAATGTAAAACCCAGTGAACGTCATGACTGGGAAACACTGAGAGCAGAAGTAAAAGAACACGGCGTACGTAATTCCTTATTACTGGCGCCAATGCCTACAGCTTCTACCTCACAGATATTAGGCAATAACGAATGTTTTGAACCGTATACTTCCAATATCTACAACCGCCGTGTGCTTAGCGGAGAATTTGTGGTGGTCAACAAACATTTATTAAAAGACCTTGTCAATCTTGGCTTGTGGAATGACAGCATGAAGCAACGCATTATCGCAGCCAACGGATCTGTACAGCATATCGAAGAGATCTCTCCTGAGTTAAAAGAAATATACAAGACAGTATGGGAGATCAAACAACGTACGGTTATTGACATGGCGGCTGACCGCGGTGTATTTATCTGCCAGTCGCAGTCGCTGAACTTATTTGTTGAACAACCCAATTTTGCGAAGCTGAGTTCCATGCATTTCTATACCTGGAAAAAAGGATTGAAGACAGGTATGTACTATTTGCGTACCAAGGCGGCGAGTGATGCGGTGAAATTCACTATTGATTCAGAAATGATGAAACAACAAACAACGCTGGTTAAAACACAGGCCGAACAGATCGCCTGTTCTTTAGACAACCGCGAAGGCTGCGAAAGCTGCAGCGCATAAGATCTTACCCCGGACGGTAATCTCAAAAACCATAGGGTTTGTAAAAACTTGTTTTGCAAACCCTATTTTCATTTTACTTTGTAAAAAAATTACCATGGTCTCAAAACCAATACAGGAAGCGCTGAACAAACAGGTACAGATGGAAGCCGAATCTTCACAGGCCTATCTCGCTATGGCCTCATGGGCGGAGATACAACCCGGGCTGGAAGGCGTTTCCAATTTCTTTTTCCAGCAATCGGATGAAGAAAGGATACATATGCTGAAACTCCTGCGTTTTATCAATGAAAGAGGCGGCTTTGCCGTGGTGCCGGAGCTGCAACAGCCGATGCTTACTTTTCCTTCGCTGAAAAAACTATTCGAAGAATTTCTGCAACACGAACTGAGGGTAAGCAACAGCATCAATGACCTTGTTCATCTTTCGCTGACGGAAAAAGATTATGCGACCCATAACTTTTTACAATGGTATGTGAATGAACAGATCGAAGAAGAAAGAACAGCCAGAACATTGAATGATAAGCTGGAACTGATAGGTGATGACAAAAGTGGCCTTTATTTATTCGACAGGGATATATTGAACTTCCGCGGACCCGGAGGAAAGAAATAAATTTTACTTTAAAAACAGACCGCATGAGAATGCCGCTAACGATACTGGTCATCTTTTTGTGCCAGCTTTCTTTTTCTCAAACAGGTATTGAACATCATTTTAAAATCTACGATACCCGTACCAAACAGCTCACTACGATAGACCAGATCGCCGCCGATTGCAAAGAGGCTGATGTTCTTTTTTTCGGAGAAGATCATAACGACAGCGCGGGCCATTACCTGGAAGCAACCGTCTTCCAGGCTTTGCACAAACTCTATGGCGGCAAACTGGCCCTGAGTATGGAAATGTTTGAAACCGACTGCCAGCTGGTATTGGATGAATACCTTGATGGTTATATCAGCGAGGACCGTTTTATCAAAGAAGCAAGACCCTGGAGTAATTATAAAGATTACAGACCGGCAGTAGAGTTTGCCAAACAAAATAAGCTGGATGTGATTGCCGCTAATCCGCCGAGACGGTACGTGAATATGGTAAGCCGGAAAGGAATGAAGTCGCTGGATAGCTTGCCTAAAGCATCCAAAAAATATTTACCCCCTTTACCGTATGATACATTGCCGGGAAGATACCGTGATAAATTTATGGAGATCATGAGTGGCGGGAGCCCGGGATCAGGTAACCCGAGAATTTTCTACAGCCAGAGTTTATGGGATGCGGGTATGAGCTACAGCATTTATCAATACCGGAAAAAGAATAAGGAAAAAAAGATATTCCACATGGTGGGTCGTTTTCATTGCGATGAAAAGCTGGGTACACTGGCACAATTACAAAACAGGAAGAGCGGTTTAAAGATTCTTAATATCAGTTGCTTTAGTGATTCTTCTTTTGCGGCGCCTGATTGGGAGAAGTTCAGCAACCTGGGTGATTATATTATCATCACAGATCCGGGGTTGAAGAAGACGTTCTGATACTTCTTTTAAAAAAATTTCGTATCCGGGGTTTGGTGCTTTGTGTTTTAGAATTGAATGGGTGATATGGTTTTGGAACACGGAGACACCAAGGCACAGAGGCACGGAGAAGAAAATATTTATTTTCAGATAATGCTTCACCCTTTTCAGATACAGCTGATACGAGGTATATACCATATGTTGGTACTGTAATATTAAAAACCTTTGTGTCTCTGTGCCTTTGTGTTCCAAAACAAAAAAGAAACATCGCTTTGGAACACGAAGACACCAGGGCACAGAGGCACGGAGAAGAAAATATTTATTTTCAGATTAATGGTTCATCCTTTCAGATACAACTAATACAAGGAATATACCATACGTTGGTACTGTAATATTAAAACCTTTGTGTCTTTGTGTCTTTGTGCCTTTGTGCCCTGGTGCCTCCGTGTTCCAAAACAAAAAAGAAACATCGCTTTGGAACACGAAGACACCAGGGCACAGAGGCACGGAGAAGAAAATATTTATTTTCAGATTAATGCTTCACCCTTTTCAGATACAGCTGATACAAGGAATATACCATACGTTGGCACTGTAATATTAAAACCTTTGTGTCTTTGTGCCTTTGTGTCTCCGTGTTCCAAAACAAAAAAGCCTCCTCCTTTTGGAACAAAGAAACCCAGCGACACAAAAACACTAAGAAAGAAAATAACCCTAACGCAAAAGAAGCTCGCAAGGCTTAAGACCTGTATGTTTTTTGAATGCAGTAGAAAAATGTGAAATAGAAGAATACCCCAGCATCAGCGATACTTCGGTAACGCTTAAGCCTTTTTCGTATAACAGGTAACGGGCATGTTCCATCCGCTGGCTCTGGTAAAAATCAAATATAGTAGTGCCGAACATTTCTTTAAACCCTTTTTTCAGATAGCACTCATTGATCGCCACTTTGCGGCTGAGTTCTTTGATCGTGATCGGCTCGCCGATATGCTGGATCAGCACTTCCCTGGCTTTTACGATCTTTTCCCTGTCAGCTTCATTGGAAAGGAATTTGCAATTGATCGTATCCACTTCTTTTTCGCCGACCATACAATCCATGCTGTAGAGCAGGAGCATCTGCATCTGCGCATTGATATAGATATTTTCAAGGCTGTCGGTATAGTTATGATTCAGTAATGATTCGATCACCATCCTTGTTTTACCACACAAAGGAAGGATTTTGGTAAAAGAAGACCGGCGTTTGAAATTCAGTATCTCTTCACTTAAAGTGGCTGTTGTATTTCTTGGCCTGACAAACTGCGATAAATGCGCCGGTGAGAACTTGAAGCTCAGTACATCTACACTCGTTACTTTATCCGTGCAGTTTTTGGAAAGACCGGCTTTGCACATATTACATTCCGTATCCTTTTGCTTGCAATACATATTGCCGGATACACAGAACTTCAGTTCCAGGTAATTTTCTTTGGGATCGCTTTTTTCGTAATGATAGGCCATCATCCCCACATCGTCTATTGACCGTTGGGGCGGCTGATTATACCTTTTTATGGTATAGTGAACCGAACCTGGTAAATGATGGTCTTTTTCCTGTAAAAGGACCATTTGTTCGTGCATGGGAACCTGCTTGTAAGCAAGGGTGAGTATATCGGGCTGGTTGTACATGTGAATCGCAAATTTACAGACACTGGGCTGTTTTTCAACAACCAATTGCTCTAAAAGTTCTAAAGCCTGAGTTTTTAACGGTCTATAGCTAAAAAAAATTCGGTTTTTGACCGTAACAATTACCTTTGCACGGTCTCCGCTAAATCGGAGGCTTTTTTGTAAAAAATTGCATGATCCATCCGCATACATACATTCACCCCAATGCAAAGCTTGCCACCAATGTAAAGGTTGATCCTTTTACAGTTATACACCAGGATGTAGAGGTGGGAGATGGCACCTGGATCGGTTCGAATGTAACGATTATGGAAGGCGCCCGGATAGGCAAGAACTGCCGGATATTTCCCGGCGCCGTGATCGCGGCCATTCCGCAGGATCTTAAATTCCAGGGAGAATATTCCAATGTATTTATCGGGGATGGTACGACTATCCGTGAATTTGTGACCGTCAACCGCGGAACAAAAGACAGGGATAAGACCGTTATCGGCCGCAATTGCCTGATCATGGCTTATTGCCATTTTGCCCACGATTGCCTGGTGGGTGATAACTGTATCATGAGCAACAATACACAGGTGGCGGGTCATGTGACCATCGGCGACTGGGCTATCATTGGAGGCATGTGCGCTGTTCACCAGTTTGTCAATATCGGTCAGCATGCTTTCCTGAGCGGCGGCTCGCTGGTAGGTAAAGATGTACCTCCTTATATCAAGGCCGCCCGTACGCCATTAAGCTATGCCGGTGTCAACTCTATTGGTTTAAAACGCCGGGGCTTCAGTATCGAAAGGATCAATCATATCCTCGATATTTACCGCATTATCTACAACAAAGGGATGAATACTACGCAGGCCGTTGAATTTCTCGAAGAAGAAATGCCGGCAACTGATGAGCGGGATGAAATTGTAACATTTATCCGGGGAAAGCGGAAGAGGCATCATCAAACGTTTCACCAAAGGAAATGGCGATGACGATCTCCCTATCTGATGCCGGCAAACGTTTCAACCGGGAATGGATATTCCGCCATTTTACTTACACATTTGAAGAAGGAGGGTCGTATGCTATCACCGGGCCAAATGGTTCGGGCAAAAGCACATTGCTGCAGGCGATAAGCGGCTCGATGCAGGTTAGTGAAGGAAGCATTAAGTATGAAGTCAGAAATCAGAAGTCAGAAATCAGAAGTCAGAAATCAGTATTACCGCCTGAAACTGTTTATTCACATGTGTCGCTTTGCGCTCCTTACCTGGAAGTAGTGGAAGAAATGACGCTGAAAGAATTTATGGATTTTCATCATGGGTTTAAACCCTTCTTACCGGGTATTACAACTGACAAGATCATTGCTGTCTTTGGTTTGGAAAAAGCCGCTGATAAACAGATCCGGTACTATTCTTCCGGTATGAAGCAAAGGGTAAAACTGGCGCAATGTATTTTCTCTGACACAGATATTGTATTGCTGGATGAGCCCTGTACTAATCTTGATGTGGCAGGTATTGAATTGTATCACCAGTTAATAAATGATTACTGTAAAAACCGTTTGGTGATCGTAAGCAGTAATGATGAGGTGGAGTACAGGTTTTGTGAAGAAAAGATCAGCATTTCCAATTATAAATAATTTTCTTTCAGGGTTGTTGTTTTGTATCAACGGTAATAAGCAGGGTATTTCTTATTAGTAACTTACTTCTGTGAAAGCTCAAACACCCACTACTGAATTTAGCCTTTGGCGAAGCGAACATCTTTATAATATTGATTTCGCCGGCTACACGCTTTCGCATCACAGCTTTCCCCGACATTTTCATGATCATTATGTAATAGAACTAGTAGTAAAAGGTGCTGATAGTTTTTACTGCGATGGTAAAAGTTATACAGCTTACAACAATCAACTGGTGCTTATCAATCCCGGTGAAGTGCATACAGGCAGCACGATCGCCGACACCTCTCTCCGGTATTTCAGCCTGTATCCTGACAAGAAAGCCCTGCAGCAGGTAGCCGGTGCACTGGATATTACTGTTTCCCCTGATCTTAATTTTCATCAATGTCTCCATGAGCCATCATCCTTAACGCATAAATTAACAGCGCTGTTTCATTCGCTTCATACAAACGATGATACATTACAGCAACAGGAAATTTTTTTTGATTGTATGCAGGCATTGCTTCAGCAGGCGGGAAAAACAACTACTGAGCCTGACAGGACGGATACAAGAATAAAACTACTGACCGATTTCATCCATTCACATTTTAAAGAAGAGATCTCCCTGCAGCAAATGGCCGGACTTGTCAATTTAAACCCTTTTCACCTGGTACGGCTTTTTAAAAAGACTATCGGCGTATCGCCTTATGATTACCTGCTTATCCTGCGAACGGAATACGCCAAACAATTACTGCGCAAAGATTATAAAGTGCAGGATGCGGCGCAACAGGCCGGTTTTTACGACACATCTCATTTCAACCGGTCGCTCCGCAAAATAGCCGGTACATCACCCCGTTCTTTCCTTTTGTCCAAAGGTCAATATCGTACAACTTTTGGCCGCTGATATTCCCTTGCTTTGCTGAAAAATAACAATGACCAGGCAAATCCTTCTCCTCTTATTCTTATTTACAGCAGCAATTGCTTATACACAGAACACCTACAATGAGATCAGCCTGCCCGGCCTGATGAAAAAAAAGCAGCAGGGTGATACGAATATGGTGATCGTAGATGTAAGGACCAATGGTGAATTTTATGACTCGGCTTCAAGGGGTAAACAATCAAATATCGGGAGAATAAAAGGCGCTGTTCATATTGAGTTGCGTGATTTAGTGGCAGATCCTGCGTCCGTCAAACAACTCGATGCATATAAAGAAAAGGATATTTACCTGATCTGTTCGCATAGTTACCGCAGCCGTGCCGCATCAAATATCCTTTTGAAAAATGGCTTTACCCATATCAATAATGTACAGGGAGGCATGACGGAGTGGTACAGGCGGTATGATGAACTGGTTCCCTATATGCATGCATTTTACGAGACAAGTAACAGCTATAAAAACATTTCTGCGGCACAGGTAGCCAGCGACCTTATTGCCGGAAAAAACCCGCTGCTGATAGGTATTACCGCTACGCCCGGGTTCTTCTGGGATTCAGAGCCAATAAGAAGTCTTATGATTACTATCCCGTTTTCAAAAATGCAGTATACTTCAGTTATGAAGATTCATTAAAAGTGCTGGAAATGGTTCAAAAAGAAAAGAGCCGCCCTGTTATTTTATTCAATATGGTCAATAACGGTGGGGCTGAGATGGCTGACTGGCTGACACAAAAAGGAATACACGATGTATCCTATCTCATCGGGAATAATTATTACTTCGATGAATATATCCTCAATAAACAGCTGACTGCAAAAAATGGCTGCGTTCATGGTGCAGAAGAATACCATTGACTTTATTACCTCCGTCAATTATTGTAACAGTATATCCGTGAAAAATAACATACTGCTGGTTGATCTCCGCCATGATACTCTTTTTGACAAAACAACCAGTGGTATAAAATATGACTACCAGAATGTAAAAGGTTCTGTCAATTTTTTTGCAGAAAAAGGAGAACAGGCATTTACCCGGGCATTTCCTGATAAAAAGGTTACGTATGTGCTGATGTCACAAAACGGTACAACAGGGCTGGAACTGGCTGATGCATTGACCAAAAAGGGTTACAGGATCTCGTGGCTGATAGGCGGGCTGCAACGTCTCGAATGGTACACGATCAACGTTGATAATTTTGACTGTAAAAATATTCTTGCTCAATAATACTACTATCAATCATGTATAAGATAATACTACTGCTATCAATAACTGTTTCTTTAAGCGTTTCCGCGCAAAATGCGGCTGACAGCAATTTCATTACGGTGATAACAGCTGCCAACTGGATGCCGGATGGAAAAGCCTTGCTGTTGAATGTGGTGAAATTTGACAAAACCCGTAAGGTCGCGCCAGTTTTCAGGGGTTTTACATTTACGCTGGAAGGAAAAAAACTGGAGGCCCCTGGCTTTGATGGCGGTGGCCGTGCAGCCTCTCCTGATGGTAAGAAGCTGGTGTTTGTCAAAACAAAAGAAAATAACAAGGGAGATATTTACCTGTATGATCTTGTTACAAAACAGGAAAGCGCACTGGTGGTTGATACATTCAATAAAACCTCTCCCGGCTGGTCGAATGACGGAAAAAAAATAGTGTATAACCGTGAATCGAATGGCCGCGGCCGCGATGCTACCCTGGAAATATGTATAGCCGATATTAAAACCAAAGAAATAACACAGGTAACAGAAAGCGGCAAATACAAAAGCTACAACCCCGGTATGGGCGCCGGAAGGCGATAAGATCGTATATTATTTTGAAAAGGGAGATAACCGCGACCAGATATGGCTGACTGACTCCAAAGGCAGTTTTCATACCAACCTTACCAATGATACAGCCACTCACAATTTCTATCCTTCATGGATAGATAAGAATACCCTTGTTTATACATGGGCTCCGGATAATGTAATGACGATGAAAACAGATGGCAGTAATAAACAGAAGATAGAAGGCATCCACTCCTTCCTGGTGAAATATAACCAGGCTACAAAGCAGGCCGCTTATATAACACAGCAGCCCGATATCAAACTGATGTTATATGACTGGGAAAAGAAAACAACCACTATCTTGCTTGATCAGTCCGCGGTGAAAGGATTATTATAAAGCGAAAACGTTCAATAAAGAGATTGCCGGAATGTAAATAAGGAAAGGAAGTATAACCGGAACCCGGATGCTGTTATCAGATGACATTCGTCAGTGTGCGCTGCTCAGATCTATTTTCTCACCCCCCCTTTTTCTTCTTGTTACCTTTTACTACCAGCACAAAGGGTATACAAATAAGAAATAAGATGCCGATATACAGGAACACATCCATATAAGATAATACCATGGCCTGTTTGGTAACAGAACCATCCAGCGCTTTATAAGCTTCCTTTCTTGCAACATCCTGTGGATGTCCTTTCGCTACAAACGCATGCTCATACGCACTGACCCTCGCTTCTACCGCAGGGTTATTAATATCAAGATCTGCGACGAGGCTGGCACGGTGGTTCATAGTTTGGGTAGCCATGAATGTAGTAATGATCGCTATACCGAATGAGCCTCCTAATTGCCGCATCATACCGGTGAAGGCAGCACCGTCCCCTATCTGTCTTCCCTTTAATGTACTCAGGGATAAAGCTGTTATGGGAATAAATAGCATACCCAAGCCGATACCTCTCATGACCAGCATCCAGAAAAATGATTCTTTGCCTGTATCTGGTGTTATTATTTTATAACCCCAGAAACAAAAAATAAAAAAGATAAGCATACCTCCGGCAACGAGGTATTGCTGCGGAACGCCTTTCTGCAATAAATTTCCTATGATCGGCATCATAAAAGCAGTGGTTAATGCCGCAGGTATCATCAGCATACCAGCCTGCGTGGGTGTCCATCCCAGCGTTGCCTGTACGTATAGCGGAATAATAAACGTAGAACCGTATAATCCAAATCCCATGATAAAGGAAAGAATAGTTCCCACCCGGAGATTACCGTTCTTCAATACTCTTAGTTGTACTACCGGATTGCGGAAGGTCAATTGCCTCCATAAGAAAAAGAAACCTCCCAGCACGGCTGTTACCGTAAGAAAAATAATAGTACTGCTCTCGAACCAATCATCCTCCCGCCCCTTTTCTAAAATATACTGAAGCGAACCGACAAAGACCGCTAGTAAACCAATACCGGCCCAATCAATATCACGCACCGAACTTTTCTCCGCATATTTAGGGCTTCTGACAAACTGGAGAGTAAGCAAGGTAGCCACTACTCCCAGGGGAATATTGATATAAAAAATATTAGGCCAGCCTGATATCTCAGTGATATAACCGCCCAGCGGGGGGCCTAAAGTAGGGCCAACAATAACGCCAAGGCCATATATGGCCTGCGCCATGCTTCTTTTTTCCGGGGGATAACTTTCTGTAATGATCGTTTGCGAAGTAACGAGTAAAGCACCGCCGCCTAATCCCTGTATAAAACGGAATACAACGAGTTCCCATACACCGCTTGCATTACCGCACAGGAAAGAACAGATCGTAAAAATGACGATAGACGCTGCAAAATAATTTCTCCGTCCAAACTGCGCGGCGAAAAAGCTGGTCATCGGTATGACGATCACATTCCCGATCGCATACGCCGTTATCACCCAGCCGATCTCTGAGGTAGTAGCGCCGAGATTACCCTGCATATCCGTCAGCGCCACATTCACAATAGTGGTGTCTACTATTTCCAGCAGCGCACACACAATACATGTAAGTGTGATGATCACCCTGCGTGAACCATATTCAACCAATGAGCTTGCCTGTACCATAATTGTTGTTGCGATGTTTAAGGATTTAAAGGAATAAGCGGCACATTCCCACGCTAAACACTAATCACTAAACGATTTAAACCCGTTAAACCATTAAACGTTTTTAATCCAAATGCACATCCACCATCACATTCATACCCGGGCCGTAACTTTCTTACCAGTGAATCGCCGGTGTTTGTAAATTCTATTTTAACCGGTAAGCGCTGTACTACTTTTACAAAGTTGCCGCTGGCATTATCAGGAGGGAGCAGGGCAAACGTAGAACCTGTAGCCGGAGAAAAAGAGGTCAGCTTTGCTTCAAAATCATGACCGGGATAAGCATCAGCACTTATAATTACTTTTTGTCCTTCTTTCATTTTGTCCAGCTGCGTTTCTTTGAAATTGGCGATCACCCATACATTATCACTATGTACAATACTGAATAAAGACTGGCCAGCCTGTACGTATTGCCCCGGTTGTATACTTACTTTCGATACCAGGCCATCCTGCGGTGCGGTAATAACCGTATAGGAAAGATTCAGTTTTGCCGCTTCCACATCTACCTGCCGCTGGTGAATAGTAGCATCTGCTACATTTATCTGTGACGCCGTTGCATTGCTTTGTACGGCCACTGCATTTGTTTGCTGTGATGCCTGGTTTTTTTGTTCCTGTAAAATGATCAATTGCTTTTCGGCGGTTTGTTTGGCCGCCATTGCCTGCTCAAACTGTTGCTGCGTGATAGAATGATCCTTGATGAGGTTAGCATAACGGTCATAATCCTGCGTAGCACGCCATACATTTACTTTTGCCGCTTCTATCTGTGCATCCACCGTACCGATAGAAGCCTGTGATGTGGCAATATTCGCTTTAGCAGCAGAGGTGATGGCTTTGGCGCTGCTCAGGTTGCTTTCTGCGATCTGTAGCGCCGCTTCCGCCTGTTCTACTTTAATGACATAATCACGGTTATCCAATATAAGTAAGGTATCGCCTTTCTTTACACGCTGGTTATCCCTTACCCTGATCTCCATTACATAACCGGCTACTCTTGGTATTGCCGGGCTGATATCGGCGCTTACCTGTGCATCATCTGTATCTTCATGATGGAGGCCATGACGGTATTTGGAAATACCAAACCATGCACCACTGATCACCAGCAAGGCCAGTACAATAATGAAAACAGGATTCTTCTTCTTTTTGGTTTCTTTCGCTTCCATACTAAATGCTATTATAAGTTTTGATTTATTTTTTCAGATCGGAGCTTAATATCCCCGCTGTTTGTAATAATTTATTATAGGCGACAAAAGCATCGGCTCTTGCCAGTGTATAGCTGAGTCTTGCCTGCAGTTGTGCTACGTCTGCATCCAGCAGATCGGTAGTAGTGGCCAGGCTGTTATCAAATTTATTTTTAACGATGCGGTAATTCTCCTGCGCCTGCTCTACGGCTTTGGCATACACATCAATTTTTTTCCGGCTGCTGAGGAGGTTCAGGTAACTCTTATTTACCTGTAACCGGATATTATCATCCATCATGGATTGGGTGATCACCAGTTGCTTTACCCTGGCTTCGGCCTGCTGCACTTTCGATTATTTTTCCATAGCGACCCGATATTGTAAGAAACACCCACACCGATATTCACGGCATTGGTGACGGAAAAAACATGGGGAATATCAGCGGCGATATAACCGCCTGTTACGGCCAGGCTCGGGTACAATTCTCCCTTGCTTGCTTTTACTCCTGCTTCTGCTGCTTTTTTACGGTAATCCGCTGCTGCTATATCTTTCCTGTTGCTTAGTGCCACCTGCAGGTAATCGTCCAGTACTCTTTTATCATCTTTTCTTTCTACTCCTGCTGTATCCAATACCAGTTCGGTAGCTGCAGGAAGACCCAGCATCAGGTCCATATTGATATTGGCTAATTGCCAGTTATTCTCTGCATCAAGTAAACTAAGTTCTACGTTGGAAGATTGCAGCTCCGCTTTCAACAGGTCATTACGGGCCAGCAAACCATTCTTTTCCAGGTTGCCCAGGTCTTTTGTGCGTTGCTGAGATTGCAGCAGGTTCTCCGTTACCAGCCGCACGGCTGTTTTCGCTTTGAAAAGATTGGCGAATGCCTCGATAGTATTCTGTATCACTTCATCTTTATCATCTTCTGCATCCAGTTTGGCTGCCTGCTCAAGAAAGCGGGATGATTCGATTCCGTACCGGATACGGCCGCCGCTGTAGATTGGCAACGATACGTTCAATAAGCCATACACTGCCTGCGAAACCTTTGGTGTCTCGCTGGTATTACCACCGCCGCCGCTGTTATCGTCTTTTGTCTTCAGTTCAAAATTGGCACTGTTCAATCGCAGGTAAGAGCCTGAAACTTTGGCATCAGGCAATTTCTTTTCGATGGCTTCTTTTAAGGCAGCCGTAGCTTCCTCTATTTTCGCTTCCCCGTTTTTCAGTTGCTTGCTGTTCTGAATGCTGAGGTCAATGGCTTCATTAAGCGTTAGTGTTTTCTTTTCCTGCGCTGTCAAATGTAATGACAGGAAAGAAAAGATGATTACCAAACCTTTCAGTTTATTCTTCATTTGTCAGTATTGCTTTAAATATTTTTTTCAAATGCTGGCTGAGTTTTTTTCCGGATATGTTTTGTAAACTCTTCTTCGGGCATGGATTGAAGATTATTGATATCCCGGTAATAATGTTGTGTCGTCACCATACTATTGGCCGTACCGATCAGTGTCGCCATCATCAGCGGCACGTCAATATTCTTTTTAAATTCTCCTTTCTTCTGTCCTTCATGGATCAGCCGGCTGATCAGTTCCTGGTTTCTTTTTTTCATCTGGAATATCAACCCGGCGATGGCGCTTGTATGGATCATTACCTGTTCTCTTGCCATAATGCGGAGAAACATTGCTGGCTCATGATCTTATCTATATAATGATCAATCAGCAGGTTCATTTTTTCCAATACGCCGAGTTCCTTGTTTTCTATCATGCTCTCCAGCTTCAGTTTGATGTATTCGCCGCGGTAAGTAAACAGCGCTTCCAGCAATTTATCCTTGGAGCCGAAGTAATAAGAGATCATGGCCAGGTTCACATTTGCCTTTTCGGCGATATCGCGGACAGATGTGCCATTGAATCCTTTGTCAGCAAAAAGGACTTCCGCCATCTCCATGATCTGTATTTGCTTTTCACTGAAGTCCATAATCATTTTTGAAAATTGAGAGAGCAAAATTAAACAAATGTTTGATTTAAACAAATGTTTGATTAATTTTTTTTGAAAGCTGTGGCCGCGAAAGCGGAAGACGGGAAATAAAAATAGTGATAACCAGCGCCTGCTGGTTAAAGTAAAAGTCGCCTTTTTTTTTATGGTATTACCGCTGCTGGCGATCAGCAGGTTCAGGTCGGTATATTTCAGGTCGAACCGCTCACTGAGATAGAAATTGGTCAATGACCTTTGAAAAGATAGATACCGCTGCGCAGGTGTACTTTATGCCAGACGAGTTTTTCAAAACCGCCTTCTTCACCGGGCTTCCAGCAGCAAAGGCATCAATACATTGCTGATCGCCTGTGAAGCGGTACGGGAAAAACCGGAGGGGATATTCGGTACACAATAATGGATCACCCCGTATTTCATGAAGATGGGATGCTCGTGTGAAGTGATCTCAGAAGTTTCAAAACAACCGCCACGGTCAATACTCACATCTATGACTACAGAACCGGGACGCATATTACTTACCATTTCTTCAGTCACCACCATCGGCGTTCTTCCTGTCTCAGAAGCCAAAGCACCTACTGCCACTTCGCAGGTCTTTAATTGTTTGGCCAGCATCCTGGGCTCGATGACGGATGTCCATAACCGGTGACCGATATTATTCTGTAACCGTTTTAAAACGATAAACGCTGTTGTCAAACACTTTTACTGATGCGCCCAATGCCAGTGCCGCCCTTGCTGCATATTCTCCTACTATACCTGCACCGATGATGATCACTTTTGTGGGAGCAATACCGGAGATACCGCCGAGCAAAACACCTTTGCCATGATTGGCGGAACTTAAATATTGCGCAGCGATCAGCATGACTGCACTGCCGGCGATCTCGCTCATACTGCGGACAATGGGATATGAATCACTGTCGTCCTTTAAATTTTCAAATGAAATGCCGGTGATCTTTTTTTCCATCATCTTTTCCAGCAGATCGGCTTTCAATACCGAAAGATGAATAGGAGATATAACGACCTGGTTAACCTGCAAAAGCGGGATATCTTCATCAATAATGGGTGCGCTTTTTACCAATACAGGAGCTTTGAAAACATCTGCGCGGTCGTAGACGATCTTGCCCTCCTGCTTCGCTGTAATCTTTGTCGCGGTAATGGGAAGCTTCCCCGGCATTATGCTCGATCATCACGCTATGCCCGTTACTTACCAGTACACTTACGGCATCCGGCGTCAACGCGATACGGTTTTCCTGGAAGGCGATTTCCCTTTGGGATACCGATCATCATACCCAGTGATTTTGGCTTAATGTCCAGCGTTTCTTCTAATGTTTCGTAACTGAAAGAAGTGCTTATCTTGGGTTTTTGCTGGCTCATGCAAGGTGTATGGTTTGTTGTTTAAGGTTTATTGTTGCGGGTGAAGGCGGCAGGCTAACTCTTTCGCTTTTTCAGTTTTAACCCGGGAAAAGTCTTGTGAAGTGCAGGTTCCATTTATTACTCCCCTTTAGCGTTAGCGGGGTTTATCAAAATTAGCTTATTTTATGGCCTATCCCCCAACTTCCTGTTGGCAGAATCCAGGACTTCGATATAAACATGCAGTGTATCCTCCGGAAAAATACCCGTGCTTTTTCGGGCCATTCCACCAGGCAGATATTATTACTGTACAAACAATCTTCCACCCCCGCCCGTATAGCGTCCTCTTCATCGTTTAGCCTGTATAAATCAAGATGAAATATCTTCTTAATGAGGCCATCTTCCATATAGGCGTATTCATTGATAATAGAAAAAGTAGGGACTGCCTACAGTATCTTTTATCCCTTTCACATCACATAGCGCATGAATGAATGTAGTTTTACCGGCGCCCATTTGTCCGTGAAAGGCCAGTACTTTAGCATGGCTGGTCTCTTTCCAAAACTTTATTGCGGTTTCTTTGATCGTATCCAATGAAAAATGAAACTCCATTTCACAAATTTAGCGGGAATAGCAACCATGTTGCCAAGATATTGTTACTTATGATAGCTAAGCGAAAAAAGCTTTGATAATTTTGCAGGGTATCCCACACACAAGGCCAGCAATCAATAATATGTCTCTTTGTGTCTTTGTGGGAGAAAAATTTAATTATGGAGAAAGTACAATGGAAAGTAGAAGGCATGGATTGTACCAATTGCGCTCTCACTATCCGCCGCTATCTTGAAAAAGAAGGCATGAAGGAAGTGAAAGTGAATTTTGGTACCGGTGATGTTGCCTTTGAGATCAATGGAAATAATACAACAGAAAAACTGGCGACCGGCATCAAAGGTCTTGGTTATACAGTAGTAAACGATGGCACAGGAATGGCTGGCGGGCACCACACAGCCCACAATCATAAATCTTTTCTTGCTACCCATCTTCAGCGCTTCTGGTTCTGCCTTCCGTTTACGGTTATTCTCATGTTGCACATGATACCGGGCCTGCATATTCACTGGCTGATGGATCCATGGGTACAACTGGCATTATCATTACCTGTTTTCATTGTGGGTATGAATTTTTTTGGAAAAAGCGCCTGGAAAAGCCTGCGCAATGGCATTCCCAATATGAATGTGCTGATAGCCGTGGGAGCAACCGCTTCCTTTGTATACAGTTTATATGGAACGCTGACAGGCCAGGCGGCCAATTATATGTTTTATGAAACAACCGCCACTATCATTACACTTGTTTTCCTGGGTAATTATATGGAAGACGCTTCTGTTCATTCCACACAAAGAGCATTGAATAAACTGGCTAAGTCGCAGAAAGTAATGGCCAATATGATCGCTTACGACGATCAGCACCAGGAACAAATATTTCCGGTAGAGAATACCGAACTGCGGACCGGCGATCTGATCTTAATAAAAAGCGGTGAACAGGTGCCGGCCGATTGCAAAATATTATGGGGAGATGTGCAGGTAAATGAATCATTGCTTACCGGTGAGAGTGTACCGGTACATAAGATCAGTAAAGACAACCTGATCTCCGGAAGTATCATACAGGACGGAACGGTGAAAGCACAGGTAACCGCAGTAGGTAATGATACAGTACTGTCGGGCATCATTAACCTGGTAAAAAGAGCGCAGGGAGAAAAGCCGCCTGTACAAGTATTAGCGGATAAGATCAGCGCCATATTTGTTCCGATCGTACTGGGAATAGCGGTAGTGACATTAGTTGCCAACTGGATCTTTTTACCCGGCCATGATTTTACTGCGGCATTGATGAGAAGCATTGCCGTATTGGTAATTGCCTGTCCCTGCGCTATGGGTCTCGCTACTCCGGCCGCTATTGCAGTGGGACTGGGCCGTGGCGCAAGAAGCGGTATCCTTTTCCGCAATGCTACCAGCCTCGAATCATTTAAAGATATCAAACAGGTAGTATTTGACAAGACAGGCACGCTTACTACCGGCAAATTCACCATCGGCAATTGCGAACTGACAAGTAACATAAGTAAAGATGCATTCAGGCAGATCGTTTTTTTCACTGGAAAAATATTCTAACCATCCCATCGCAAAAAGTATTACAGCCGAATGGAAAAACAGCCTGTCGGGCCAGTCAAAAGAAGAGATACGCTGGAAAAACATAGAAGAGATAAAAGGCCTGGGCATGAAGGCGGAAGATAAAGAAGGAAATATCTACCAGGCTGTTTCATTTAATGGCGCTAAACAGTTAACAAAAGACGATACGCATAATGTTTATGTCATAAAAAATGATCAGCTGCTCGGATGGATGGATGTAAAAGATGAGATAAGACCCGAAGCAAAAGGCGTCATTGATTATTTACACCGGAAAAATATCAAGACCATCCTTTTAAGCGGTGACCGGTATGCTAAAACAAAACAATTAGGGGATCAGTTAGGCATCAATGAAGTGATAGCTGAACAAACACCCGAACAAAAGCTTGAGCATATTACCCGGCTCAATGCGGCCACTCCTACCGCGATGGTCGGTGATGGTATTAACGATGCACCAGCGCTGGCCAAAGCCGCTGTCGGTATATCCATGAGTGATGCTTCGCAGATCGCCACCCAAACTGCGCAGGTAGTACTGATGAATAATGGTTTGAAGAACCTGCCGACCGCATTGGGCCTTGGTAAGCATACGTATATTACCATTAAGCAAAATCTCTTCTGGGCTTTTGCCTATAACGTAGTGGCTATTCCTGTAGCGGCATTAGGATTTCTCACACCCACTTTTGGTGCGCTGGTAATGGGATTGAGCGATGTAGTACTGGCTATAAATTCCGGAAGATTGTTTTTGAAGAAAGTAGAATAAAAGAAATCACTTTAGCCAAACTTTATAGGGAAAGAAACAATTTCACCCGTTAATTAAGCCTATTTTCATCAGCCATATTGCGGGCCTTTATTCCATGCATATACTTTCGATTAAAAAATTTCTCTTTCCCCTCGTTCTGTTTTCTACCGCCCTTTTGAAAACAGAAAGCCCGCTGGCACAAACCAATTTTTTATTGAACAGTGATTTTGAAGATATCAACACCTGCACAGAATACAATTCGGAATGCGGCGTAGAAGCCTGGTTTTACCTGAAAGATGTTAAAGCACAAATGTTACCGGCTTACGATTCTGTTTCATTGACCGGTAATAATTCCTTCGGTCTTTTCTTCAACTGGATCGGGTACAAAGGCTTTTCACCGGTGATCGGCACCCTTCTTCCCTGCCGTTTACAAAAAGATAAACGCTATACATTTAAAGGAATGCTGAAGGCTACACTTAATGGCCGGCTGGCTTTTAAACCCGGTGTTGCCATAGGCGAAAAATTCTACGTGCCCAACAGGCCTTTCGCCGCAGGTATGCATCCTGACAGTATTGTGCAGATCAACCGCATAACCCATTCCGGTTTCTATGGGTTTGAATATAGTTTCACAGCGAATGGAAAAGAAAAATACCTGACTTTCGGCACTTATATCGAAGAAGATACTACTGCGGGTAAACGAGCTTTTATCGGCACCCAGAGTATTTCACTGATTCTGGATAATTTTCAATTACTACCTGATGATGTTAATGAAACGGTTTGTCCTGCTTTCATGAAAAACAGTCAAAGAATATACAGGTATGATTTCAGGCATAAAGAAATGGACTATTCGTTGTATGGAAAAGGTGAACTGGCTATACCGTTTGATGATCCGGACAGCAATTATATTACCCGCACTGAAATACCTGAAAAAAAAACAGTAAAGACAGATACATTAAAACTGGGTGATGTTCTTTTTGATTTTAATAAAGCAACCCTGAAAAAAGAAGCATTAAAAATGTTGACAACTTATTTTAAGCAGGGCAGCAATGATTCCATTGACAGCATTTATGTAGAAGGACATACAGACTCTATAGGTACGGACACCCGCAATATGCAGTTAAGTCTTGAGCGTTGTAAAAGTGCAGAGGACTGGTTGCTGCAGAATAATATATTGAATGAAGACCGTTTACAAATACATCCTTTTGGAGAAATACGGCCTGTTGCGCCCAATAGCACTCCCCGCGGAAGAGCATTGAACCGGAGAGTAGAAATGATCATTTTCCGTAAGGCGGTTAAAACAAAATAAGCGGGGAAAGAAACAGCCAGCCTTAATTGGCAGGTTAGGGATACTACAATAACTTGCCCCGTAATCAGTTCTTCGAACCTTCTGCACCGTGACGGATATATCAAAAATATTAAAACAATACTGGGGCTTTGATGCCTTCCGGCCTTTACAGGAAGATATCATCCATTCCGTTCTGAATGGCAATGATACACTGGCCCTGATGCCGACAGGCGGAGGTAAATCATTATGCTACCAGGTACCGGCGCTGGCCAAAGAAGGAATGTGCCTCGTTATTTCACCGCTTATCGCATTGATGAAGGACCAGGTGGAGAATCTTCGTAAAAAAAATATCACTGCTTATTCGATCTTCTCCGGTATGAGCCGGAAAGAAGTGGTACATACATTGCAAACAGTGACTAACAGTAACTGTAAATTTTTATACGTATCTCCCGAACGGCTGGAAACGGCTTTATTCAAAGAATACCTGCCGGGCATGCTTGTCAATCTTATTGCCGTGGATGAAGCGCATTGTATCTCGCAGTGGGGATATGATTTCCGCCCGCCTTATTTACGCATTGCCGCATTAAGAGAAGAGTTACCCGGAGTTCCTGTACTTGCATTGACGGCTTCGGCTACGGGTGATGTGCAGGAAGATATTTGTGAAAGGTTACCCTCACCCTTACTCCCTCTTCACAGGAGAGGGAAACAGACTCCGTCTATTGAAAATTCATTCAGGGACTGGAAAATTTTCCGGCAATCATTTGAAAGGCCTAATCTTTCTTACAGCGCTTTTAAAGTTGATTCACGCATCAATAAGATCATTGATATCCTGAATAAAGTGCCGGGTACAGGTATCATCTATTGCAAAAGCCGTAAACGCACCAAAGAGATAAGTGAACTGCTGCAATTACAAAATATTTCCGCTGATTTTTATCATGCCGGCTTAACGCAGGAAGAACGCAACCGCAAGCAGGAAGCATGGATCAACAATAAAATAAGGGTGATCGTTTGCACCAATGCCTTTGGTATGGGCATTGACAAGCCCAATGTACGAACGGTGATACATGCAGATGTGCCCGACTCTCTCGAAAACTATTACCAGGAAGCGGGCAGGGCAGGCAGAGATGGCAAAACTTCTTTCGCTGTTTTATTATACGATGAAAGAGAATTGCAGGAACTCGGAGAAATGACAGCCATTCGTTTTCCTTCGCAAAATGATATACGGAACGTATACCAGGCAACAGCCAATTACTTACAAATACCAGCCGGTACCGGTGAAGGTGAATATTATAATTTTGATATTGCTGACTTTCTGAAAAAATTTAAACTAAACAGCCATACAACGATCTATTCCCTAAAGGCGCTGGAGCAGGAAGGCTGGCTTTCATTTAATGAACAGGTTTTTCTGCCTCCAACCATACGGTTCAATGCAACCAAAGACCATTTATACCAGTTTGAAAAAGACAACCCGCTGCTGGAACCGGTGATAAAAACATTGTTGAGGACCTATGGCGGCATATTCGATCACAATTGTTTTATATCAGAATTGCTGATCGCTCAATTAACCAAACAGGATGTTGAAGATGTAAAAAAGCAATTGAACCAGTTGAATGTCTCGGGGGTCATTGAATATATTCCCCGGAAAGATTCGCCGCAGTTACTGCTGCTCCGCAATCGTATTAAAACAGAAGATCTTTCCATCAATATGGCTGCTTATAATCAGCGGAAAGAAAAATTTCAAAGCCGGGTAAAAGAAATGATCCGCTTTACAAAGGAAGAATCAGAATGCCGCAGCCGTATCATTGGTTCTTATTTCGGCGACAAGCAGATAAGATCATGCGGTATCTGCGATAATTGCCTGCGCCAGAAAGCGATCACGCTCAGTAAAGAAGAATTTGATTTCATTCATTCGCAGATACAATCTATCACTAAAAAAGAACGGCTACAGATAAAAGACCTGATGCTGAAATTAAACGGCGTGAAAAAAGAAAAGGCCTGGAAAGTAATTGAATTTCTGCAGGCAGAAAATAAAATGGAAATGGAAACCGGCGGGTATATCAGGCTGAAATAATTTCTTCTGCCGCCTGCCCTATATTTTCTATTTTATAAAACTTAAAATAAACTTTTCCGCCTGCTTCTGCCTCCCAATCCCAATGCGCCCAATAAAGAACGCACAATAGTATTACCGGCTGTTCTTGTCATACTTTTCACCGTAGGGTCATCAAAAAAACCTTTTTCCTTTTTAGTGGTTGTTTTGGTCTTTGTCTCTTTTTCTGCTTCCTGCTGTTTTTGGATCTCTTCTGTTTTCTCAGCGGCTTCATTCAGTTTGGCCGTCAGTATCTCGTAAGCGCTCTGGCTGTCTATTACCTGGTTGTATTTGGCCGCGATCTTAGACTTACTGATGATAGAATCAATCTCGCTATCGGTGAGTATATCCATGCGGCTTTGTGGTGGCTTTATCATGCAATGCACCAGCGGTGTGGGAATACCTTTTTCGTTTAATATAGTGACCAATGCTTCACCCGTTCCTAATTGGGTGATCAGGTCTTCGGTTTTATAAAAAACTGTTTCAGGATAATTCTCTGCTGTTTGTCTGATCACTTTCCTGTCGGCTGCAGTAAAGGCACGTAATGCATGCTGCACTTTCAATCCCAGCTGTGCAAGTACCGATGAAGGCACATCCATCGGGTTTTGTGTGCAGAAATAAATACCAATCCCTTTTGACCGGATCAGTTTGATGATCGTTTCTATTTGCTGGAGTAATGCATCGTTGGCTTCCTGGAAGATCAAATGCGCTTCGTCAATGAACATGACCAGCTTGGGCTTATCCATATCCCCTTCTTCCGGGCAGGTAGCATACAGCTCGGCCAGCAATTGCAGCATGAAGGTGGAGAACAATTTGGGACGATCCTGCAGATCGGTCACCCGTACGATAGAGATCATGCCCCGGCCATCATCACTGATACGCATCAGGTCATCTACCTCAAAACTTTTCTCGCCAAAGAAAACATCAGCGCCCTGTTGCTGCAACTCTATTACTTTTCTTAAAATAGTGCCGGTAGAAGTAGTGGATATTTTTCCATAGCTTTTTTCCATCTCTGCCTTTCCTTCATCGCTTACATATTGCAATACTTTGATGAAATCTTTGAGGTCGAGCAAAGGCAGTTTGGTATCATCACAATATTTAAAGATCATCGCGACAAATCCACCCTGCGTGTCATTCAATCCTAAAATTTTTGAAAGCAATACCGGGCCAAATTCACTGACGGTTGCTCTTAGTCTCGCTCCTTTCTGGTTGCTCAGCGTGAGCAGGTCAGCAGGATAAGCAGCTGGTTTAAATTCTATATTCAATTTCTGGCAACGCTCGGTTACTTTATCATTGACTGTTCCGGCAGCGGCAATTCCGCTCAGGTCTCCTTTAATATCCATTAAGACTACAGGTACGCTGGCATCGCTCAATCCTTCTGCCAGCATCTGCAGCGTCTTTGTCTTACCCGTGCCGGTAGCGCCGGCAATAAGTCCATGGCGGTTCATTGTTTTCAGCGGTATCAGTACATCAGCGCCGCTGACTACATCTCCTTCCAGCATTCCGCATCCGATCCTGAAGTTCTCTCCTTTGAATGCATAGCCATCTTGGATGGTCTGCAGGAATTTTGCACTATCTGCCATGTGAAAATTTTAGACGAAAGTTACAGGATTTAAGAGAATCAAAATAAAAGCTGCGTGTTGGTAGCACCCGGTTTTAGTATTTCCCACAGAGCGCACAAAGCGGACAAAGAAAAGTTTAACTGATCAAAGCTCTTCTTCTCTCTCCAGCATCAGTATAGCTCCCTGCGGTACGATAAAATACTTCTCATTTTCATACATCACTTCCGTAGCGGCGCTTACTAAAAAGATCGCCAGGTCGCCTTCTTTTGCCTGCAGTGGTACATACTTTACTTTTTCTTCTTCGCCTTTCCATGGTTCGTCATCAACAGGCATTGGTATCGCATAGCCAGGGCCGGCCTTGATCACATAGCCCTGCTGTACTTTTTCTCTTTCCTGTACACCCGGCGGCAGGTAAAGCCCGCTGGCCGTTTTTTCATCAGGGCGGGTAGGTTTTATCAGTAACCGATCTCCGATAACGATCAGTTTTTTCAGGCGGTTATCCGGTGTTATATGCATAGTAATGATTAAAAAATGAACATCAAATGTAGAAAATAGCGGCCATACCAGTTATAAAGGTACTCTTAACAAAATATTATTGGCCTGTTCGCATGTCTGGCAAATGATTTACTTTTATTTGCCTTTTCTCACCCTTTGTCTCCCGCTGCATGTGAAGGATACAAGAGTAGTAAAGGAAAAATTTCACGCATAAATTATACAAACCATGGACTCAAAAAAACCGAAGATCTTATTGTGCGAAGATGATCCTAACCTGGGAAGTGTACTGAAGAATTATCTTGAATTGAACGACTATGATGTAACGCTGGAAAGAGATGGCCGTTTGGGTCTGGCCGCTTTTCAACGTGAAAAATTCGATCTCTGCCTGCTCGATGTCATGATGCCGAATATGGATGGTTTTACGCTGGCCGAAGAAATACGTGATGTGGACCCGGATATTCCTTTATTCTTCCTGAGCGCTAAAACGATGAAGGAAGATATCATCCAGGGTTATAAACTCGGCGCTGATGATTATATCACCAAACCTTTTGACAGCGAAGTATTATTGCTGAAAATAAAAGCGATCCTCAAACGTAATGAAGAGATCAATAAAGAAAGCGAGAACAAAGAGTTTGATCTTTCTACCTATCATTTTAATCCAAAGCTGCGCCAGCTGATACATAATAGTATAACGCAAACTTTATCTCCCAAAGAGAATGAATTGTTAAAGATGCTGGCAGAACACCTGAATGATCTGTTGCCGAGAGACCAGGCGCTGAAAAAGATATGGGGCAGTGATACTTATTTTAACGGACGCAGTATGGATGTGTATATCGCGAAGCTGAGAAAATACCTGAAAGATGATCCGAAGATCGAGATCGTGAACATTCATGGTAATGGGTTCAGGCTGGTGGTGCAGGAATGACGATTGATGTCGCTGAATAAATGATTTGAATGAGCCTTATAAAGATAGCCTGTGGTGTAAACCCGGGCTATCTTTTTTATATATCATTATTGTGCTTATTAACTATCGAATAAGGAACCTCCGGGCTGAATGCGTGGTTTTTTACCGAGATGTTCATACGCTTTAGCTGTCACTTCCCTTCCCCTTGGTGTACGCTGTATAAATCCTTCCTGTATCAGGAAAGGCTCATATACTTCTTCCAGTGTGCCGGATTCTTCACCTACGGCTGTAGCGATAGTGGTGATGCCGACAGGCCCGCCTTTGAATTTTTCAATGATGGTAAGCAGTATTTTATTATCCATATCATCAAGGCCATATTCATCTACATTCAATGCCTTTAACGCATGTTTTGTGATACCTATATCAATTTCCCCGTCATTCAATACCTGTGCAAAATCCCTTACCCTGCGTAATAAGCCATTGGCGATCCTGGGCGTGCCGCGGCTTCTCCGCCCGATCTCTTCAACAGCATCTTTGGAGATCTTTGTACCGAGTATGGATGCTGACCGCTGTATGATCTTATTCAGTGTAGCGGCATTATAATATTCCAGTCTTGATTTGATACCAAACCTTGAAAGCAGTGGAGCTGTCAGCAACCCGCTGCGGGTAGTAGCGCCGATCAGTGTAAAGGGATTCAGGTTGAGCTGTATGCTTCTTGCATTGGGGCCGCTGTCTACCATAATATCTATCCGGTAATCCTCCATCGCGGCATATAAATACTCTTCTACTACTGTGCTCAGCCGGTGTATCTCATCAATAAATAAAACATCATTGGGTTCAAGGTTGGTAAGCAACCCTGCCAGGTCGCCCGGCTTTTCAATTACGGGGCCGGATGTTTCCCTGATATTCACGCCGAGTTCATTAGCGACAATTCTTGATAAGGTTGTTTTGCCCAGGCCGGGAGGGCCATGAAATAATACATGATCCAGCGCTTCGCCCCGCATCTTTGCCGCCCTGATGAATATGCGTAGGTTTTCAATGATCTGTTCCTGGCCGGAAAAATCAGCTATCTGCCCGGGCCGGATATTATTTTCAAATTCTTTATCCGCCGCCGTCTGGTTGCCTTTATCGTTATTTAGATTTGGATTACCCATGAATTGTCCTGCTAAGTGATTGTAAAACTAATCATAAAAACTTTCTGATATAAAAATAGGGCCGGGTGATCACACTATAACAGACGACTTTGTAATTTTATACATGACGTTCACCCAATTCAAAGAAAGCCTTTCTGCCAATACTCCTCCTGAAAATATTTCAGCTTACCTCGAAGCATTATGGTATGATGCTAAAGATGATTGGGAGAAAGCTCATACTATCATACAGGAAAAAGAAGATGCTGACGCTTCATGGATACATGCTTACCTGCACCGCAAAGAAGGTGATACAGGCAATGCTGATTACTGGTACCGGCGTGCAGGAAAAAAACGTCCGGCCATCTCATTACAGGAAGAATGGATACATATAGTAACGGCCCATATTCACCATTGACCATTCATTTCATTATACATATTGATTCATCTGCAGTATAAGATCAGGATCCGGGCAATTCGGTAAATACGCTTCGCGTTCGGAGTATTTGCAAACGCCGGGATAATCCCCGCTCCACCCTTCAATATCTTTGATCACCTGAAAATGAAGGTGCGGCGGCCAATGGCCGTTCTCCGCAGGAATACCAAACTCAGCGAAAATATCTCCCCGCGACAGCCTGTCGCCCTCCTGTATATTTTTAATAGAATTCAGGCTCAGGTGCCCGTATAAAGTAAAGAAGCTGACACCCTGCAACCGGTGGGAAAGAATGATGGTGGCACCATAATCCCCGGGCCTGTTATTAAAAGCAAAACTATGCACGATCCCGTCCGATGGCGCTATCACGGCGGTATTGGGCTTACCCCATATATCAATGCCCAGGTGGAGTGTCCTGGATTCAGTTTCAATAGCTGACTCTCTTTCCAAAGCAGTGGACGAACTGCTAAATATCGGGTTCATCCGGTAAACGATGCGTTGTTCAGCATAACCCCCGATGCCATAGCGGGCATTGCTGCTATTAAGTTTATCATTTATATACCCGGAAAAAACCCGTACCTCAGCAAGTACTTCATCGGTGAGCTCGCTATTGGTCTTTGTAAAATCAAGCGGCAGAAGTTTGTCAGTTACCGGGTCAAACGGAACTATCCTTTCAAAAGCAGCCTTATTTGCTTTAAGTATTGATTGCAGGTCACTCAT
>JBBCIL010000044.1:0-268664 GCA_037200265.1 Bacteroidota bacterium | reverse complement strand
TCAATGTCAGGAATAAAGTCATCAATACGATCTCGGTTATTAATATATAATTGGCGTCGCTGCGGGGCCAGCCATCGAGGTCCTTTGCTGATAAAGCGTTTTAGTTTAATAATGTTTCTGCGAATAAGAAATATAGCACAGGCACTGTTACCAGTACTGCGAGTATTTCAAATGCATTAATAAGAAAAATGTAAAAGCCGCCCAATAAAGGGGCAAACAGGCGGTGCGTGCCGAATATTCCATCCAATACTATTTCCAGTACTTCTATATTAATAATGATAAAACCGGCGTACACAAAGAAATGCAACACGGCTACGAGCGGATTGCGGAACATTTTTTTCTGTCCGAGTGCCAGCAGCAATACATTTTTCCAGCGCAGGCCCGGGTTATCGTCCAGGTTTTCTTCTCGTCCCAGTTTGATATTGCGGCTGATCTCTTTTACTTTTTTGGCAAAAAACCAGGTAGCCGCTCCACTGATAAGTATAAATAAAAATTTGTTGTACAATTTGCATAGCAACGAAATTACAATCGCTAATTTACGGTTTGTAAACTGATTTGTTGAATAATACAGGATCGCATAAAAATATACCTCATTTGCTCAGGAAAATTTCCGGGCTGGAACGTATTGCCCGGGCACCTAAGATCCGGCGATTACTATATACTCCGTTCAAATATATTTTTGCCATTATTTTCAGCAAGGTTGTTTATCGTCTTTCGGGAAAGACACTAAAACTGTCTGCGCGGCTTTTCTGGGATGACCAGGTGCAAATAGCGCTTCCGGCATCAATGGACCTTTTTTTACTCGGATGCAAAACAGATGATTCCGAAATAAGACTGACAAAATTCATGCTTACCCATCTTCATGAAGGTGATTGTTTTGTTGACATTGGCTCGCACATGGGTTATTATTCATTGTTATCTTCTTTTTGTGTGGGTGAAAAAGGAAGGGGTACTAAGCGTAGAAGCTTCCGGTATCTTTTTGTTTATTGGAAAAAAATATTTCAAAACATATAAACATTGAAGCATTCAACATAGCTTTATCTGACAAAGAGCAAACGATAGATCTTTTTGAATTTCCCGGGCAGTATGCTGAATATAATACGATCGAGCCCGGTCAGTTTGAAGGGGAGCATTGGTTTGGCCATGTGAAGCATAAAAAAACTGCGGTTAACGCGATGAGGGGAGACAAATTAATGGAAGGATATACCGTGGCAGCCATGATCAAAATTGATGTGGAAGGTTCGGAGAACAGGGTTGTAAACGGGCTGGCGGGCTATTTGTCAAAAAATGATATCGTTGTAGTAATGGAATTTGTAAGTGAGCAACGCAGTAATAAAAACCATATTTTGGCTGACATCTTATTATCAGAACTTGGGTATAACGCATTTCGCATTCTGCCGGGTGGTGAACCGGAGAGAATAAGCGTCAGTACAAACAGGTATGTTGACAGCACAGGGCTGGCATCTGATAATATCGTTTACAAAAAAGATTTCATGTAATAAGAAAATACTTTATCATAATGTCTAAGAATTATATACTCGATCAATCTGTAGCGGAAAAAAAACTTCGCCGCATGGCGCTGGAGATTGTAGAGAACAACCAGGATGAAAAACAGATCATTTTGGCGGGCATAAGAGATAGCGGCAGCGTGGTAGCTAAATGTATTCAGAAAATACTGGCGGAAATAACTGATATACAAACAGAGGTCATTAGCCTCGCATTGGATAAAAGAGCGCCCAAAGAAGTTACGCTGAGTCAAAAAATTGATTTTACCAATAAAGTGATCATTGTAGTGGATGATGTCGCCAATAGCGGCAGAACATTATTATACGCTTTAAAACCTTTTTTGGAGTTTCAGCCTAAAAAAATACAAGCCCTTGTACTCGTAGGCCGCAGTCATAATTCTTTTCCCGTTCACCCTGACTACGTCGGCCTTTCTATTGCTACTACCCTCCAGGAACATATCTACGTCGAAGTAAGCGAAGACAAAGTGCTCGGGGCCTACCTGAAATAGATCATTCACCGTTCATCCAAATTATTGCTACAGGCTGGTTCTTTTTTCAGAATTTGAAGAAAAGACAGAAAGTCCGGAAGTCGGAAAGAATCAACATGCTTTAATGAATTGTCTTTCGGACTTACCGTCTTCCCGGACTTCCGGACTAACTATATATGCCTCTTCAACTCAATATCTTTTTGCTTCTCTTTGGCGGATTGCAGGGTCTGTTGTTATCTCTTTTCCTGGTCAGGAAAAAATTGCACCGCAGCGCGTATATTTTTCTGCTGTTATATTTCGGAGTGCTGTTGCTGCAGATTACATTGAAAATAATGAGCAAATCATGGCTCAGGGAACACTGGCATTTTTTGTATGATATCTCTTATTTCCTTCCCTTATTATATGGCCCGCTGATCTTTCTTTTTGTCCGCCAGTTGTTATTAAACAGAAATTTCAGGCCCCTTGATCTTTTACATTTACTGCCTTTTGCTTTCCTGTCCCTTTATTTGTTACTCGTGGGCAGGCTGTCTTTTTATAATCATTGGGAAAGCATTTTTTACAGCTGTGATACAGGGCTGCTGCTGCAATTGCTTAGCCTGTTAACCTATCACTGGCTTGCCTTGCAATGCTGGAACCGGTACCGGAATTCCCTGCAGGGATATTTTTCCGAAACACAACAGTTGCAGGTAAACTGGATACGGCAATTCATTATTGCCTCGCTCGCCGTATGTGTTATTATCGCCGCAGCGATATATCTTCTTTATATTAATTATCCGCGGGGAGCGGAATACCGGTATGGCTTCGCAGCACTCACCATTTTTATTTACTGGATAAGTTATACGGCATTGACACAGCCTTCCGTTTTTTCCGTTATCAAAGGATATGGAGGCAAAGAAAATGCAGTTACCTCTCTTTTGCCAAAACTGGTAGTACACCGCCCTGCCAAAAAATATTCTAACTCGGGATTAAGCGAAGAGGATGTTATAACTATCCGGGAAGCATTGCAGAAATTAATGCCGGTGCAAAAACCTTATCTCAACCCTGAACTTACGATCAATGACCTGGCCCTGCTGGCGAAGTGTAACCGCCATCACCTTTCGCAGGTGCTGAATGAAGGCCTGCAACGATCCTTTTATGATTATGTGAATCATTACCGGGTAGAAGAAGCCCGGCAATTATTGCTTGATCCAGCAAAAGAGGGCCATAAGATAGCGTCCATTGCTTATGATGCCGGCTTCAATTCATTATCTACTTTTAATGAAGTGTTTAAAAAAATGACCGGGGCCACGCCTTCACAATTCCGGAAAGACCTCTCCCGTGTATCTAAACAGCAGAGAGGCTGATTTAACGGTTAAGCAGTTTTTGACATCCGGTTCGCCTATCTTTAACAAAACAGGTTTAAAAATATTGCCGAACTTATCGGTTCGGTAGGAAGGGGCCAGTGAAGTGGTGTATTTTTCATACTATAACCCAACCGTATGTTTCGTAATTTCTTTTTAATTACTCTCCGCAATTTCCGCCGGCAGAAACTCTTCTCTTTTTTAAACATGTTTGGGCTTGCATTGGGACTTGCCAGTTCCATCCTGATCTTCCTTTACGTAAGTGATGAATTACGGTACGATGTTATGCATCCTTACTATAGCAGCACCTATCGTATCGGCTGTACCTGGTCGAATAGCGATGGCCGCAATTTTGACAACACAGATTCGCCCGGTTTTTGGTTAAAGCAGTTAAAAGATAACAGGAGCGAAATAACGCATGGGGTACGCATAGCTTATATCGGCTATCCTACTTCCCTTAATCATAAGGCGAAAGAAAAGGTCATTCTTACAGAACAGATACGGTGGGCCGAACCCGGCTTTGACGAGGTGCTGAAGTTTGACCTGCTGGAAGGCAACAAAGCAAAAATATTTGAACATTACAATAGCATGGTGATAAGTGAGACCGGCGCAAAGAACCTGTTTGGTAAAGCAAATCCGATCGGTGAAGTAGTTACCGTAAAACATTTCTGGGCTACCCGGGACCAGGAGATTGATGTAATGGTCACAGGTGTTTATAAAGATTATCCGTCTAATTCTCATTTTAAGCCTTTGTATATTTTAAATGTGAATGCATTACGGGCTGTTTATCCTGATTTCAGCAATTTCATGGAAGGTTCACAGCTTAGGCAAAACGGCAGTTGGTTTGAAAATTATATTGTGCTAAAAAAGGGTGCTGATATAAAACCGGTGGAAGAAGAACTGAAAAAACTCGCCCACCAGATGACACAATCCGATTCGGTTGCTGTAGCCGGCGGCTGGAAGCTTATTCCTTTCGTCGTAAAAATGGAGGATCTTCATTTCGACACTAAAAATCTTTGGGAAAACAATATCAGGGGCGATAAAAAGTACCTGGCCATATTCAGCGCAATCGCCCTGCTTATTATCCTTATTGCCTGCATCAATTATATGAACCTGGCAACTGCGCGTTCGGCTAAACGGGCCAAAGAAGTAGGACTTCGTAAATCGCTTGGCAGTAACCGGGGCGAGATCGCCAAACAGTTTTTTATCGAATCCTTATTGACAACGCTGGGTTCATTGGTCATTGCGGCGATTCTTGTCATAGCATTTCTGCAGCCTTTCAATCGCCTGGCCGACAAAACGTTTACCATCGGTTCTTTATTCGATCCGTATATGCTTGCTATTGTGACGGGAATAATATTATTCATGGCTTTTGTTTCGGGCAGTTACCCGGCTTTTTATCTATCAAAATTTAAACCGGTTGATGTATTGAAAGGACAGATCGTAAGAGGAAAAGGCGCTGAGTTTTTCAGGAAGAGCCTTGTCACGATACAATATTTTGTCGCGCTCGTGCTGATCATCTGCACTTTTATCGTTATCCGGCAGATGGAGCATATGCAGAAGACAAAGCTGAATGAAGCAGGAAGCCAGTTGTTATCCATACGCTACGGAGGTATTGCCCCGCAGGAAAAATTTGCTGCTTTTAAACAAGCTGTTTTGCAGGACAAGGATATTCAGCACGTGACGATGGCTAATCACTTACCGAGGTTAAATTATTTCGGATGGATCGGTACAAATGTTAAGTTACCTGAATTCGGAGATAAGGAATTGCGATGGAATCAACTGAACGTTGAATTTGATTTCCCTAAAACATACCAGCTGGAGTTTGTTGCGGGACGTGATTTTCAGATGGGCAATACTGCAGACTCCAACTCGATGATCATAAATGAAGCTGCGGTAAAAGCGCTCAACCAGCCTGTTGATAAAATAATGGGCACTACGGTCAAAGATGTATTTGACAGCAGTCATTTATACAGGGTGATCGGAATAGTAAAAGATTTTCCTTTCCGGTCCATGCATGAGCCGATCGAGCCGCTGATACTAAATCCGCACCTGCATTTTATTGACAGAATAGCGTATGTAAAAATACCGGCCGGGCAATTCAGGGAGAAAATGGACTTTGTTGAAAAAAAATGGAAGGAGGTATTTCCCAATATCGGGTTCGATCATTGGTTCCTTGACGATGAGTTCAACCGTATGTACCTGGTAGAAAGAAGAGTGTCGTCACTCGGAAAAGTCTTTGCATTTCTCGCTATTCTTATCACCGTGTTGGGTGTATTTGGCCTGGCATCATATACTGCAGAGCAAAAGACAAAAGAAGTAGGGATACGAAAAGTATTGGGAGCTGATGTAAAACAGGTTGTCAGAATGTTTGTATGGGTATTTATAAAAATATTCCTGGTGGCAGCGGTAATAGCTATACCCACTGCATGGTTTGCTTCTTATAAATGGCTCGAAGATTTTGCTTATAAAACTACTATCAGCCCCTGGGTATTTGTCAGTAGCCTGGCAGGTTTGTTATTGATAACGCTGGCAACGGTAAGCTACGAAGTATGGAAGTCGGCAAGAGCTAACCCGGTGAAATCGTTAAGGTCTGAATAGGAGTATTTCCGGCAAAGACACTAAGGCCACAAAGTATATACAATCAACAGGGACTTCTTTGTGGCCTTTATGTATTGTCTGTGAGAAAAGAATACAGGGTCACAGAGAGCCCGGAGAAAAGAAGAGCCCAGAGATGGCAGCGGTGTAATGTATTCCCCTATTACCCTCTTTATCTTTGTGTGCCGAATATTGCCGGAACAGGCGGAATTACTTCCGGATCTGCCGGTTCGGTAGGAATTGGCTTATTCCTTCAGTTTATTTGAGGCAAAATTTGTCCCATGCAGCGTTTATTACTGGCCGTGATCCTTCTGACTCACGGAATAGCCTCCCGGGCACAGGTAAATCCCATCTACGAAAATCTGCCTGTTGGCAAATATGCTGTCGGTTTTAAGATATTTACCCTTACTGATAGTTCAAGAATATCAAAACCGGAGTATAACTATTCGGGCGAAAAGAATGAAGGAGACCGGTTAAGAAAGATTACCATTCATCTGTGGTATCCCGCTGTCGCCAGTTCAGGAAAGACGGCTGTTACTTATGGCGACTATTGTTATAACAATTCGCTTAGCAGTACGGATGAAGTTATTAGCGCCAGTCAAAAAAATACACAGATCAATGCGCGGCGTACAGGAACCGAGAACTGGTTTGGCAAAACAACGGATGAGGCCTGGAAAAAGCTGGCCGAAACAAAAATGCTGGCACGGGCCGTGGCTATTCCGCTTAAAGAAAAATTTCCCTTACTGATAGGAATGCTCAGGCCATTGTCCACCTCTGTCACCAATGAATTACTTGCCAGCAACGGTTATGTAGTGGCCATGGTAAAAGGCGATGGCATTGGTTCGTTTTCGCAGGCCGCATTAAGAGAGATACCGGAGATGCATCCGGCTGATGCCAACTTTTTCGACAGCCTGGCGGAAGCTTACGGGGTGACGGGTGATAAAGAAAATATGAAGAAGATATCGGCAGCCGTACTGGATATTCTTGGTAAAAAGACCTCATTGACCGATGCCGATAAAGCGATAAAACAAACAGCAGAAACAAGGTTGAAAAATCGGGAAGTCGGGAAAACGGAAAGACCGTAAGTCCGAAGACGAGTCTCAACTATGTAAGGACTTTATACGTTTCGGAATAGTTCTTCCGGTCTTTCCGTCTTTCGGACTCCCTTGTCATTTCCTGCTAATTTTATTCCGGCGGCGCATCCGTTATACCGGAGGCGTTGTCTTTTGTAATAACTAATCTAGCTTGCATATATGGGGTCTTTCTTTCATACTATCACTGAGGAAAACAAACTAAGTCTGAATAAGCCTTCTGATTCAGATGTGGCATATTATTCGGAATTGAATACATGGTCTACCCGCAATGCATTCCGTAGTTTTAGCCTTAAGTATGTTGTTGACCGTTGTATCTATTATAAGGTCGGTAATAAAGAACATGCAGTGGATAAAAATAATTTTTTACTGGCCTGCAAACAGCCTGATGTAAACGCTTATTTTGATTCAAAACAAAAGGTAAAAAGTATTTGTATAGATATCTGCCCGGCAACTGTAGCAGAGGCATTTACAGTGCTGACAGCCCAGGACGATCATAATTTTGATAATTACCTGTCAGGTTATTTTAAAACGCCTGATTTTTTCGAGGCCGTTTGCCCTGTAAACGCGGCGCAGTTTGGCGACAAACTGAATGATCTTGTCAGCGCTATCTCGGATGGTAACGCACAGGAGCATGTTGATAAAGAATGGTTTCTCGATCTTGTTGAAAAGATCATTTTTCATGAGTATGGCAATTACCTGGCGCTGAGTGGCATCCGCTCTGTAAAATTGGAAACACGAAAGGAAATATTACGGAGGCTCAGGGTAGCCAGGCAATATATGGATGAAGAATTCCTGAATGTGGATGAAATAAACCAGGTGGCATCGTTTTGTAATATGTCTGAATTTCATTTCTTCCGTTCGTTCAAACAGGCGTTTGGGATATCTCCTTATCAATACCTGCTAAACAAAAGGACCGACCTGGCAAACGACCTTATTAAAAAAGGGATATGACCATTACCCATATAGCGGCCCATTGTAATTTTCCGGATATATTCACATTCAGCAAGGCCTTCAAACGCCGTTTCAAAGTAGCGCCTTCCCATATCATTGGTAGCTCCTGATGAGCGCCTTTACCGCTTATCTTCCTTTCCGTTCGCTCAGCCTAACAAGCAATTTTTGACAAAGGTTTGAGCGGTTGTGTAATTACTTTTATACGGGCATCAGTAGGGTATTAACCCCGCTTATGTAACCAAAACTGAATACCCATGATTAAAGCAATTATTATTGAGGACGAAAGGCTGATCACGGAAGAGTTTAAAAGGATATTGGCCAGGGTTTCAACCGAAACCGAGGTCATCGGCACTTTTTCCACCGTACAGGAAAGTATTGATTATTTGTCCCGCAACGAATCTCCCGACCTTATTTTTTCAGATGTGCAATTGCCCGATGGTACCTCCTTCGATATTTTTAATAAGGTCAATGTCAAAAGTCCTGTTGTGTTTGTAACGGCCTATGATAATTTTATCGTCAACGCTTTTGAGTATAATGGAATAGATTATTTATTAAAGCCGGTAGATGAGAGAGACCTTGCCAAAGCGATCGCCCGTTACAGAACACTGGAAAGTCATTTTAACCAGCATCAGTCGTTTGTCAATTCATTCCTCCAGAAGACCAAAACGAGATTGATAGTGCACAAAGGAATTGAGAATATTTCTTTGAAGGTGGATGATATTGTGATGGCTTATACGGAAAATAAAATAGTGTATGTGCTGGATAAGGACGGGCGAAAATATCTTTCAGATAAAAACCTGTCTGAACTCTGCGAGCAGCTGGATAACCATGTATTCTTCAGGGCCAACCGCCAGTACGTTATCAATATCGCATTTGTGAAAAGCTATAAGGCCTATGAAAAGGTGAAATTGCAGGTTGATCTTACATTGTCATTGACGAATCATCATATTGTTATAAGCCAGGAAACCGCTCCCGATTTCCGAAAATGGATGAACGGGGATCAACTATCTTAATACTGTTATGCGAATCATTGTATGCTTCCTGTTGCTGTCGTGCCGGTTAGTCGTTTATGCACAGCAAAACGGGACTGTTTCTCCTTTGTTCCGGCGTGTCGTCTCAACTCCGGATAATAAAGTATATGATACGAAAGCCTGGTCCGCATTTACAGGATCGCCTGTACGTGCCACGCCATTGGTAAAAGACCGGTGTGTTTATTTTGGTAATGCGGGCGGTGATTTTTTTGCACTGGATAAAAAGACAGGCGATATAAAATGGAAATATCATACCGGTGCAGCTATTCATTCTTCCGCCATTGCGGAAAACGGCAAACTGTATTTCTCCGATAACAGGCAGGCCGTCTATGCATTAAATGAAACAACAGGGAAGCTGCTATGGAAATTCGCCATGGATAAAAAAATGGATTATCCCTGGCGGTATGATTAGAGTCCGGAAGACCGTAAGACGGAAAGACCGGAAGCCTTTTCCTATAGAAGATAGATACACCCGGAAAAAAACATTGCAACATTGTTATTCCTGGTTTAATACTCGTCTCCGGTCTTTCCGTCTTACGGTCTTCCGGACTTCTCTCTCAAAAATAAACCGCATACATCTTGAACTTCCCCTTACTATCCATCATGAATGCCGGAGCCGGGCATTTGAATGCATTGAGGAACGTAAATACGGTTTTCAGCCATTTTTTATTCGTTCGTATTTTGGTAAAGTCAATATCAGGCGCCAGGTAGAATTGCCGCTTGCGGGGAATATCAGTGCGGTCAATTTCATTTCCCGGTTGATCCGGCCAGGTATTTTCAAAACCACCATACATGCCATCTGCGCCATAACCAATGGAGACGTTCAGCCATGCAGGTAATTTGCTTTCAGGCAAAAATGATTTTATATTAGCACTGAACCAATACGTTTGCGCATTATAATCTTTGAGCATTCTTTCATACCATGGTTTGCCAAAAAGATTATCAGCTCTTTGCTCAAGTACCGGATCGGAATAGTTCTTTGTATGAAAAGAAAATTTGAACTGTATACGTTGTTCGTTCCAGAGGTATTCCTGCCCGACAAAAAGACCACCACCAATAATATTGGCGCTGATATCACTCCAGCTCCATCCCCATTTAGCGGAATAAGCATCCATGAATTCAATACCTGTAAGATAAGCGGTACTGCTGAGTGCGCCGATCAATGCGGCTTTTTTAGAAGGTACGCCAGCCCATTTCCACATAGCGGCTGATGTCTTGCCTGCGTTGTAAGCGCCCCATGCATGACCGGTCTTATCCACCTGCAGCCATTCCTTACTGTCATTGAAAGTATGAAAGCCTGTTCTTGCATATCCTTTGTACCAGGCACTGTTTAGCAAAACCAGTGAGCCGCCGTAACCGGCAATATTAATACCGGCTATAAGCCATTGTCTTTTTTTCTTTTGTTCAGGTGTAAGTAATACCGGGATATCTTTTAATTTTTTTACTCCATGATCAATTGTATGCGGGTCAAATGCAGTATCTGGTATGCTTGTTGAACTTGTTTGCCCAAATGAAAAATAACAGCTAAAAACGAAAACCAGTAACAGGGCGTGTTTGATACAAAACCCTGAAGAAAGCGATGCAGGGGGCGATGATCCTTCGTAAGCTCCGGGCACTGGTACCGATGGGTTCATTAAACAAAAATACGTTTTACAAGGCTTTTCAGTTTGAAATAGTAAAAATTGATAACTTCAAAGCTTAAATCTTAAACTTGCGATATGGATACTGCAATACAAGCGAAAGTAAATACATGGCTGGAAGGAAGTTTTGATCAGCCTGTTAAAGATGAAATAAATAAACTGCTGAAAGAAAATCCGGGTGAGCTGGCCGATGCTTTTTACCGTAACCTGGAATTTGGCACCGGTGGTCTTCGCGGTGTAATGGGTGTCGGTACGAACAGGATGAATAAATATACGGTGGGCATGGCCACGCAGGGTTATGCGAATTACCTGAAACAATCTTTCCCTGGTGAACAGGTAAAAGTGGCGATCGCACATGACAGCCGCAACAACAGCCGTTTCTTTGCGGAAACGACTGCCAATGTTTTTGCAGCCAATGGTATTAAAGTGTTTTTATTTGAAGCATTGCGGCCTACGCCGGAACTATCTTTTGCTATCCGTCATTTGGGGTGCAGGGGCGGCGTGGTTTGTACCGCCTCTCATAATCCAAAAGAATATAATGGCTATAAAGCTTACTGGGATGATGGCGCACAGATGGTGCCACCGCATGATAAGAATGTGATCAAAGAAGTAGAAAAGATAGGCAGCGTAGATGAAGTAAAGTGGAGCGGGGGAGAAAAGAACATCACGATCATTGGTAAAGAAGTAGACCAGGAATATATAAAGATGGTAAAGGGACTGAGTGTATATCCCGAAGTGATCGCCAAACATAAAGATCTGAAGATCGTGTATACACCCATACATGGTACGGGTATCATGCTGGTGCCTGAAGTATTGAAAACATTTGGATTCACGAATGTTAATATAGTAGAGGAGCAAAGTAAGCCTGATGGCAATTTTCCGACGGTGGTATATCCCAATCCTGAAGAAAAAGAAACGATGAGTATCGGGTTGAAAAAAGCAAAGGAACTGGATGCGGATATTTTACTCGGTACCGATCCTGATGCAGATCGTGTGGGTATCGGTGTAAAGGATAACCATGGAGAATGGGTATTGATGAATGGCAACCAGACGGCTGTACTGGCGTTTAATTACCTGATCGAAGCAAGGAAAACAAAAGGTGTTGCACAGAAAAACGATATGGTGATCACTACGATCGTTACGACAGGCATGATCAACCGTATTGCTGAAAAGAACGGGGTGGCCTGTTATAATGTGCTTACCGGTTTTAAATGGATCGCTGAAATGATCAGGGCAAAAGAAGGAAAAGAGAATTATGTGATCGGAGGTGAAGAAAGCTTTGGCCTGATGATCGGCGATAAGATCAGGGATAAAGATGCGGTAAGTGCTGTAGCATTGCTTTGTGAAATGGCGGCGTATGAAAAAGAGAAAGGGAAAACATTATTTGCCAAATTACTTGACCTGTATGTGGAATATGGTTTCTATAAAGAAGACCTGATATCCATTACTAAAAAAGGAATGGATGGGCAGGAACAGATAGCGGCGATGATGGAAAGCTACCGTAGCAACCCGCCAAAAATTATCAATGGCTCGGATGTAGTGGAGTTGCTGGATTACCAGTTGCAGAAGACAACAAACCTGAAAACAGGGGAGACAAAGGCCATTGATCTGCCAAAATCAAATGTGCTGCAGTTCATACTGGCGGATGAAAGTATTATTTCGGCCAGGCCATCGGGTACGGAGCCAAAGATCAAATTCTATTTCAGTGTGAATGCAGCATTGAGCAATGCTGCTGATTTTGATACAGTGAATAAACAATTGAATGAAAAGATAAAGGCGATCATTGCGGATATGAAATTGTAATAATTTAACAGGATATAGTAATCGTTTTCACTTTAGTTTAGTTTTCATGAGTTAGGTTGCTTTAAATTAATCGCTCATGAAAATAGCTTTACCCCTACTGGTACTGCTGGCATCCTGCGGACGCTATGCTTCCAGGCCTTTGCAAAAACAAAAAGCAGATAATAATAAGACTTACCAGGTAGAATACCTGTTTGAACACGATGGCTGCAAGGTCTATCGCTTTCTCTCGATATCAGCGGGTATGTTTATTTTACTAACTGCAATGGGGAAACGATAGCAAAAAAAGACAGTTCTGAGGTGCGAAATATCATCAGGAAAAATAACTGATAGCTTTTACGCCGGAATACTTTTATTAGCACAGCATGTTGATCTTCTGACCCCTTTTTTGTCAGTGTAACTTTCACGTATAGCAATATAGACCGCCAGGCAGGTATATATTGTACTATCGGTACTATTGTGCCTGAGAGCTAAGCATTCGCCGGGCATGTCATTTTTTCTCTTTTTCTCTTTCCTCTCTTAGCCTATCTTGTGCCCACTTATGAGACCTGTCGAAGATACATACCGCCACAAGGGGTTGCGGAAAAAACTCGTTGATATTGTCCGTGGCAAAGGCATTACGGATGAAAAAGTACTGGCAGCTATCGGCAGTATCCCCCGGCATTTTTTCCTTGACTCCGCTTTTGATGAACTGGCTTATGAAGACCGCGCCTTCCCCGATCGGCGAAGGGCAAACGATCTCGCAACCTTATACGGTCGCTTACCAATCGCAATTGCTCGAGCTAAAACCGTTCATGAAAGTACTGGAGATTGGTACGGGAAGCGCATACCAGGCCATGGTACTGGCAGAGATGGGAGCGCAGTATATACGATTGAGCGCCAGAGAAAATTATTTGATGCGAACAAGCTGTTTTCCTTTTTGAAAAAATATACTTCCGTAAAGTTTTTTTATGGCGATGGGTATGAAGGGTTGCCAACCTATGCTCCCTTCGACCGCGTGATCATTACTGCAGCAGCACCCGCGGTACCTCCCAAACTGATTGAGCAGTTAAAGACAGGTGGCATGATGGTGATACCAGTAGGAGAGGAAGATCGCCCGCAGCAAATGATGCGCATCACGAAACTCGATGGCGGCGCTTTGAAAGAAGAAGTACTTGATAAATTTTCTTTTGTGCCGATGAAGGAAGGGAAGAAGGGGTAATTTAAATTGTTTAACGGTTTAAGGGTTTAAAACAGTTTAAGAGTTTCAGCGCAGTCGTTTCCTTTATCTGTGAATTTTAGTAATGAAAAAAGGTTTTATCCTGCAATGATGACTGCAAAATAAAACCTCCTATACGTATTCCCTGTTTAAAATCCCATTTATCAGGGGACAAATCTGCCTGCTTTAAATAACCCTTAAACAATTAAACGTTTACAGATGAATCGCCTCCCCATACGCCACCTCTATCGCATCTTTCACGCTTTCGCTGATCGTCGGGTGAGGATGTATGCTGTTGAGTACTTCATGATAAGTCGTTTCTAATTTTCTTCCCACCACTGTTTCTATAATGATCTCCGTTACGTTGTAACCGATCATATGCGTGCCCAGCCATTCCCCGTACTTGGCATCGAAGATCACTTTTATAAAACCTTCGAGATGACCGGCGGCAGAAGCTTTACCACTTGCACTCAGGGGAAACTTGCCGACTTTCACTTCGTAACCTGCATCCTTCGCCTGTTTTTCGGTATAACCTACGGAAGCTACTTCGGGCACACAGTAAGTACAACCCGGTACATTATTATAATCCAGCGCTTCAGGTTTGTGGTTGTATTTTTTCTCGTTGTAAGCGATCGCTTCTGCGCAAATAATACCTTCTTTGGAAGCTACATGCGCCAATGCCTGGCCGGGAACACAGTCGCCGATAGCGTATATGCCGGGTACATTGGTCTGGTAATATTTATCAACCATTACACGGCCTTTATCTGTTTTAACACCCATTTCCTCCAAACCAATACCCTCGATATTCGCTGCTACGCCGACAGCGCTTAATACAATGTCCGCTTCGAGTATCTTCTCGCCATCAGCGGTCTTTACTTTGGCTTTTACACCATTACCTGATGTATCAACGGAAGTTACTTCGCTGTTGGTTAAAATATCAATGCCCTGCTTCTTCAGGTTCTTTTCCAGTTCTTTGGAGATATCTTCATCTTCTACCGGTACTACTCTTGGCAGAAACTCAACGATGGTCACTTTTGTTCCCATACTATTGTAGAAATAACCAAATTCAACACCGATAGCACCGCTGCCTACTACGATGATGGATTTTGGCTGCGAAGGAAGATTCATAGCTTCACGGTAGCCGATGATCTTTTTGCCATCCTGTTTCAATGAGGGTAGTTCGCGGCTTCTTGCGCCGGTAGCGATAATGATATGTTTGGCTTCTACTGTTTGTTTTTTACCGTCAGCGGCGGTTACTTCCACTTTTCCTTTTCCGGTTATTTTTCCAAAACCCGGTACAACATCTATCTTGTTTTTCCGCATCAGGTACTGAACACCTTTGCTCATCTTATCGGCTACACCACGGCTTCTTTTGATGATGGCGGCAAAATCAGGCGTACCGCTGGCGTCAATGCCATAGTCTTTTGCGTGTTTGATGTATTCATTTACCTGGGCGCTTTTCAGCAATGCCTTGGTAGGGATACAACCCCAGTTGAGACAGATACCGCCGAGACTTTCTTTTTCAATGATCGCTGTCTTAAATCCTAACTGTGATGCACGGATAGCCGCCACATAACCACCGGGGCCGCTGCCGATCACAACTACATCGTATGCCATATTCTTAGTTGATTAGTTGATAAGTAAAAAGGTTGATAAGTAATGAGGTGCGAAGTTATCTGAAAACGGGCAATTGGGCAAAAACAGGGATTAAGGGTGACTGACACTCTATTTCACGCAGAGTCACAAAGACACGCTAAGGCGCAAAGCAAATTCTCTATCAGTAAATACCTTTTGCGGCTTATGGCCCAAACTCAGCGTCCTTGCATGAAATAACCCTGCCTGCGGTCATACATAACCCGGAACTCTTCGCTTCCTGCCGGATCCAGCCCATATACAACAACCGATGAGGCGGAAGGGTTCAGTACAGCGTATCCGTCCATATAGTAAAAGTGTTTCTTTTTAGTCAGCAGGTAAATGGTATCATGCGAGATAGTATACCTGCCGTTCATGTGAGACAGGTTGAAGATCATCTTTGTGTAATACTTGTACCTTTTCTTTTTTAAAACGAAATAGCGGTCGAAGAATTTACCGGTTTGTTTGGCTTCCAGTACACGGTTGCCGGTACAGCCAGCCAGGAACAGGCTTAGAAAGATAAACAGAAGAATACGCATGAATTTAAAGATAGAAAATGCAGCTTATTTTACTTGCTGCCGTTTGTTTTTTAACAAAGGAGTGCGGTCTTTATTTCAATATTAGCCAGCCGGCGGTTTTTATTAATGGGTCTTCCGGCTTTCTCTTTTTCTCTACAATTCCTGTATAGCATCAGGTTGATGACAGAGGGTTCTGGTAGTGTCTGTAAGTTGAGCGGTAACAAAACGACGGCAGAAGCATCAGTTATCCTTTCTCATAGCCACCTGTCACAACAATCGGGGCTGGGGGATTGATTTTAATTAATCTTGTTTTAAAATCAATAATATGCGCCGGGTTCTTATTTTATTCAGTTTCACTATACTTTGTTTTCAACTTACGTATTCGCAGGATCTGTTCATGCCCCGCGATATACAAAAGGCATTTACAAAAGGGACAAGATCGCCGGATGGAAAGCCTTCCAGGAGTTACTGGCAGAATTATGGAAGGTATAATATAACGATCACGGCCTTGCCTCCCGACCGTACTATCAAAGGAAGCGAGACGATCACTTATATTAATAACAGCCCGGATACGTTGCGCAGTGTCAATATCAAACTCTTTCTCAATATTCATAAACCGGGTGCGCCACGCAATGCCCCCGTTTCAGAGGACTACCTGACACCCGGCATACAGGTAGATAAATTCCTGGTGAACGGGCAGAAAGCGTCATGGCCGCCTACCCAGTTTACCAATCAGCAGGTGCGTTTGCCCAGGCCGTTAATGCCGAAAGATTCGCTGCAGCTAAGCTTTGACTGGCATTATGAAATATCTCTGGAAAGCAACCGTGAAGGAATGATAGATTCCACTACTTACTTCCTCGCTTATTTTTACCCGCGTGTGGCCGTATATGATGATTACAATGGCTGGGATCGTATAAACTTTATGGATTCTCATGAATTTTACAGTGATTTCAACGACTATACGGTTACCGTTAATGTACCTAAAAATTATATTGTATGGGGAACAGGTACCTTGCAAAAACCGGAAACTGTATTGCAGCCCGTTTTTGCCAAACGCTTCAATGAATCACTGAGTACGGATAATATAGTACGTATCGTGACCAGGGAAGACCTGGTATCAAAAAATGTAACGGCGCAAAACGGGATCAATGCCTGGCAGTTTACTTCGAAGAATATACCGGATATGGCTTTTGGTCTCAGCGATCATTATGTATGGGATGGTACAAGCGTGGTGGTAGATGATGCGACCGGCAGAAGGGCCAGCGCACAGGCGGCATACAATGATACGGCTGCGGATTATCATTATATGGCAGGATTCACCCGGCATTCGCTGAACTGGTTTTCGCATAAATGGCCGGGCGTTCCTTACCCGTATGAGAAGTCAACTGTTTTCCAGGGTTATGGGGATATGGAATATCCAATGATGGTCAATAACAATACTTTTGCTGATACGAATTTTTCCCGTTTTGTGGCCGAACATGAGATAGCGCATACTTATATGCCATTCTATATGGGTATCAATGAGACCCGTTATGGTTTTATGGATGAAGGATGGGCTACTACGCTTGAATTGCTGATCGGGTATGATGATATGGGTAAAGAAAGAGCGGAAAACCTGTTCAGGCGTTTTCGTGTACAGGGATGGACGAACAATAATGCTTCTGATCTGCAGATACCGGTGATTACTCCCGCAGATGCCATGACTGGCTTCGGTTTTGGCACCAATGAATATGGAAAAGCCGCGTTAGGTTATTTAGCGATGAAAGATATGCTGGGAGATGAATTGTTTAAGAAATGCCTGCAGGCGTATATGGAACGGTGGAATGGCAAGCACCCGCTTCCCTGGGATTTCTTTAATACGTTCAATAATGTGGCCGGTAAAAACCTGAACTGGTTTTGGAATAATTGGTTCTTCAGTACCAGCTATAATGATCTCGCGGTACAGGAAGTAAAAAAATCTTCCGGTGGTTATACGGTTTCGGTAAAAAATATCGGGGGATTCTTTTCGCCGGTTGATATGATTGTGAGATATACAGATGGTACTACGGAAACAAAGCATATATCACCTGCTGTTTGGGAAAAGAATGCAAAGCAAACTGCTGTAACTGTTTCGACAAAAAAGAAGATCGAATCGGTAAAGCTGGATGGCGGGATTTTTATGGACGCGGATAACAGCAATAATGTGGTAACACCCGGCGATAAGAAAGGCTTTTAGAAATATTGCCCGCAACGGCGCAAAAGCGCAACTAAAGCGTCAATATGTTATTCGTTGCGTCGCTGCGCCGTTGCGAGATAACAAATACCTAAATTGCATTCTATATAACTGATACCTATGCGCTACTTCTTATTTATTGCCGTATCCCTGTTAAGCATTACTGCCAATTCCCAAACCCTTTTACCTACGCCCCGCAACATACAATCTGCTTATGACGAAGGTACCCGGTCGGTAACCGGTAAACCCGGAAAGAACTACTGGCAGAATACAGCCAACTATGATCTTAAAATAAACTTTGATCCGGCAACAAGACTGATCAGTGGTGTCGCAGACATCAGTTATATCAACAACAGCCCGGACATACTGGACGAAGTATGGTTCAAACTGTATCCGAATTATTATAAAAAAGGGTCACCGAGGCAAACCGCTGTTGCTCCCGAAGATATTAGCGACGGCGTTATTATTGATTCTATATGGATAAATGATAAAAGCGTTCCTGTTACAGCATTGCGTATTAATGGCACTAATGCAACACTACGGGGACAATCCATTGCCCGTGGGCAACGCACCCGGTTCAGGATCGTATATCATTATACATTGAATAAGGGCTCGCATAACCGTATGGGCGAAATAGAACCCGGTGCAGCTTTCATCGCTTACTTCTTTCCGCGTGTAGCGGTGTATGATGATATTGACGGATGGAATACTATTCCTTATACCGGTACGCAGGAATTCTACAACGACTTTTGTCACTTCTCCGCTGCTATTACCGTGCCTGCCGGGTTTATAGTATGGGCAACAGGCGACCTGAAAAATGCGGGCGATGTATTAGCCCCTGTTTACCAGCAACGTTTGATACAGGCGGAACAAAATGATGCGATGGTATACATTATTGACAGCGCCGATCTGAAAAAAGGAAGTATTACAGCCGCCGGCAAATCATATAATACCTGGCATTTTGATGCTGATGATGTGACGGATTTTACATTTGCTGTCAGCGATCATTACCTGTGGCAGTCATCAAGCCTTGTTGTTGATCCTAAAACAAAAAGAAGAACAAGGGTAGATGCTGCTTTCAATCCCCGGCACCAGGATTATTTTCATGTAGCCGGCGATACAAGGAAAACGGTAGAAGCTATGAGTTATACATTCCCTGCATGGCCTTTTCCTTACCCGCATATCACGGTCTTTGATGGGCTTGACCAGATGGAATATCCCATGATGGTAAATGACAACCCGGTGGAAGACCGTGAAGAAAGTATCACGTTGACCGATCATGAAGTATTTCATACCATGTTCCCGTTCTATATGGGTATCAATGAAACAAAATATGCGTGGATGGATGAAGGCTGGGCAACCATCGGTGAATGGCTGATATCACCGATGATTGATTCAACGATCGTAGATGAGTATGGGGTAGCGCCGACAGCCAGCAATGCCGGTAATGAAACCGACCTGCCCATTATCACACCCAGTATAGAAATGAACCGTTCTTATTTTACCAACTCCTATCCCAAACCGGCGATGGGTTATTTATTTATCAAAGATTATCTCGGCGATGCGCTTTTTACCAAAGCGCTGCATCATTATATTGAGCAATGGCATGGCAAACACCCCATGCCCAATGATTTTTTCTATAGCATGAATGAAGGCGCCGGTAAGAATCTTAACTGGTTCTGGAAAAAATGGTTCTTTGATAACGGTATTCCTGATCTTGCTATTACATCGGTTAAGAAAAGTGGTACTAAGATAACTGTACTGATTACTGACAAAGGAGGTAAACCGGTTCCGGTTGATCTTACCATAGCATATAAAGATGGCAGTACGCAAAAGATACACCGGAGCATTGCTGTATGGGAAAAAGGAAATAAAACAACCGTCATCACATTCATATCTGCCAAAACAATCAGTAAGATAGTAATGAGTGACCCGCATACACCAGACAGCCGGCCGGATGATAATGTATATGAAGTAAAATAGCGGTCAACGTACCGGTGACGTTGCCAAGGTAAAAAACTTACAGGTGTTATCGTAAAGTTACTATCAGGAGAATAAAGGCTTACCCTTAATTGTATAAAATATTTTACAGGCTAATGATTCGTATTGAAATTGATAATATCTTAAATCCGTAAACAATTTTAAGATCAAAATTAATTTGTAACAAAGAGCCGAAGGAAACTGAGGCTCTTTTGTTTTACAGCCACCGCTGATTAAGTCTGCCAGCTCTGTACAATAATTCTTACAGTTTTTATTTTCCAAAATGCACCTGGAAGCCGGTGCCGATCGTAAACTTATCTGTAGTTTGATTCCATTGTTTCACCTTGCCAATGGTATAGCCAAGTGATAATTCAAACGACACTTTTGGACTGATAAATATTACCGGACCTGCGGCCAAAGAATAGTAATTGCCATTGTATTTTTTGCTGCTGCGGGATTCGCTGGTAGAACCCGGCGGTGGTATTCCTCCCGGCGGATTGGTTTGCTGCGTTACCAGCAGCTTACTTTTTGTAGTCTCACTGTTATATATATAACTGGCATCGGCAAAGAGGTTCAGCTTGGCACTGACAGGCAGGAAATAATAACGAACAAAAGGGGAGATGCCGGCTCCTGATGTTTTTGTTTCAGCCGAAGAAATATAAATGAAAGAAGCGCTGAGGCCATTACTTTGTTCTGTTGATTTTGCTCCTGATATATTAAGACGCAGTCCCCCGCAAAACTTATCCATAAAAAAATAACCAAAGCCCGGAGCTACCCGGTAACTGTATGCTTTATTTTCCTGGTCAAGGCCTGCCAGGTTTATGTCGGAACTGGTATGCGAAAAGTCAGCGATACCGCCGGTCATCCATTGTCCTTTTTTGATCTGTGCTGTAGTAGTAATGGAGAAGGTAAATAACACCAGGAGTGAAACAATCGTTTTCATAATAAGTTAATTAATGGTTGATGATATAGCCGGAACAAATATATTAAAACCGGGGTCAATTTGTTTTTATAATAATGCTAAAACTACCGCCTATGGCACAAGCCAGCATATGTGCCAGGTAAACCCCATCAGCCAGGCCGGTAAGATCAAGGGACGGATGACCTTCACCTGCACGGGTATGATCCTGGCGGAGTGGTTTATCCGATGAAGCGGAATATACATAGACGGAAGAAGAGGTTCCGCCTTCCGGAAATATCAATTGTATGGTATCTGTACTACACTGGCGGCTGATGAGCACCGGTTTGCCATCTCCTTTGCCTGTTTCGCAACCTTCGAGCCAGGCAAAATCAATTGTATAGATTACTTTATTAGTATATGATTGACTGCATGATGAAAGGCCGGTCATCATAGTAAGGAACAATATTCCCGGGCTGATTGCTTTTTGCATATTGTAACCACTGATGCATTTAGCGACTTCTTTACATAGGATTAAAAAATATACGTCCTTCTTTTTTATCGTAATCCGTAAGGCCGGCTACATAAGAACTCTTAATTGTTGAAATTCAATGGTCAAATATTTCACAGGGGGATGAAACAACAATATCTTCGATCTGTAAACAATATTAAGGTCAAATTGATTTGTGACAAAGAGCCCCTATGAAAACGGGCTCTTGTGTTTTTATATCCATCCCACCGACTTATACCGCGTCCTTATCCCTTAATAAAAGGGTAAAGCTATTTGCCTGAGAAAAACAAAAGCCATCCGCTAAGTCGGGTGGCTTTGTTTATCATGGAAGGCTAGTGCGCTATCAATAAATAAAATTAAGAGCTGTAGTAACCGGTGGCTGGCCGGGCAGCCCGCTGGTGACTACCGCTTTTTCTGGCAAACCATTCGCCTTATACGTATATACATAATTGTAAATGTCTTCGAGTGTAAGGTTGGCGTCAAAATGATCTTCCCGTATGATATTATTTTTTGATGCTGCCTGCCACAACAGCGCCAGGAAGTCTCTGTGTTCATATAAAGGATTTACTTTCTCGTCAAACTGGCAAGTCACATGGCCTGCACGAACCATCTGGCCTGGTACGCCTGTTGCCAGTAATACTATTGTTTCAGAAAGGTTGCCGTTCGCATTATACGTAAACCGGAATTCCATCAGCGCTGTAAAGTCTGCGCCCGTATTCACATAAATAGTGGCGACTTTTAATGCATTGTTCTCATAAAAGTAATTAGTGAATCTTTGCCTGGCAACTGCGTCAAAAACGCTGGCTCTTATCATCACGCCATTTTCATATAGCGGTACTATTCTTTCGCCGGCGCTGGTCACTACCTCATCTATTTTGTTTTGTGCATCGTAGGTAACAGTGAAATCAACTTCATCGCTACCGGTATTCAGCTCACTTTTTACCGTTGCTTTTTTAATCGTGCCGTTGGATTGTAAGTAAAGCGTATAAACTCATCGCCGTTTTTATACTCTTTGATCTTTGATGAACCCGGTCCAGGTTCAGGATCATTGCTTTTATCTTTTTTACATGATCCGAGCGCCAGGAGGATCGTACCCGCCATGAATAAATTGAACAATCTTAGCCTGGTTGTTGTTGCTTGTTGCATTTTGAATTTTTGAGGATGTATTTAATGCCTCAAAGGAACAGCAACCGGGGTGTTCATAAAAATGGCCTGACGCATGAACTGTACTTTTATCGTGGTGAATTGCATTAACATTTTAGTATCGTAAAAGTAAAGCGCAGGATATACGGAAGCACGGAGAAATCCAGTGCTTATCATTGATGTTTTTTCTATGGGGCAATTCCGGGGCATTATTTTTTAATGAGGCGCCCCGGTCAATCATTCCTTTTCCAAAAGACAAAGGATGCGAAAGCCTTAATGAAAAGAGGTTGAGTGCAGGATCATTCTGTACGAACACCCGCTGGTAACGAAGGCCGATATTAATGGAATAACCACTTTTACAGATTTGCCTGCTGAATATGCCGGTTCTTTTATGGTTTGCTTACGTTAAAAACGTATATTGAGGTAAGCAATTTTTCCCCTCTGAAACGGGTGTCATCCTATTAAAAGAATAGCCATTTAGACGTTTTCCGTGTAACGATAATGTTGCCTTCAGCACATAGCATTTTCCAGAAGGATTCAGATTCCCGGCATTATTAAAATAAGCATACGGGATAATATCCCGCAAGAATAAATTATTAAGTAATGAGTAATCCCTTATACCAGTTCCTGAGCCTGGATACGAACTCCCCGATGTGTTCGGATAATATAGTTTTTTTGCTGGGGGCTGGTGCGAGCATAGACGCGGGAATACCTACGCTTAATAAAATGATGCAGTTATATGAAGAAAAAAAACTGCGGGTGGATCGAAAAGACGGGAAAAAAGTAAATGAAAAGTTGTACGACTATTTTAAACGCAGGAGCGCCTCCCGCCAATACAGCCTGAACTCTTCCGCTAATATCGAAGACATGCTCGCGGTAATGGAAGATTTCATTCAGATGCAGGAAGGAAAGAAACCTATGTATAATCTCGTGGGCAACTGGGATAAAGAACTGATGGCTATTATCGGTTATAATTTCAATGATATAGTGGTATTGAGAGATGACCTGAAGAAGCATGTGATCGAGCAATTAACCGAAGAGTGGAAAGGAGACAAAGGGAAGCAACTTGATTACTTTCATTTCCTTTTTTACCTGCAGGCACAGATAGGGGGCGTGATGAAAATTTTTACGCTTAACCACGACCGGAGTATCGAAGAATCCTACCGGCGTTATTATGCCAGTCATTTCAATCCCGGCGGAGGCGAACCCAAAGAAGCCACATTGCTTGAAACAGGTTTTGGTGACAAGATAATCCGGAATAATGAGTATGAATACAGGCCGGACATGTTCTTTGATCCGGGAAATTTCGATGTTGAGAAAAAAGCAATCAAATTATATAAGCTACACGGTTCTATTGACTGGCAAACGGAGAATGAGGATCGCATACGGCTTGTCAAAAAACCGGCAGTAAGCGAAGTGATCTTTGGCATCAGTCAAAAGTATAAATCGGAAGAGCCTTATAGCCTTTTATACCCGGAATTTAAAAAAGCGCTGGCCGGAACCGGTACACAGGCACGGATGCTGGTCATTGTAGGTTATTCTTTCAACGACCCGCATATCAATGATGCGATCCGCGCGGCTATGCACAGTAACAGTAAGCTGAAGATATTAATATGTGAGCCCGGTTTATGCGAAACACAGTATTTCGGGCTTCCGCAAACAAGTAATGATCCGGGTAATGCAGCCTGCGAATTTATTAAAAACATTACAAAGAGCGAAGACTACGAGACCTATATCAATATGTCTGTGATGCTACATTCCGTTTATTATTCCAGGAATTTTGATGAAGATGCGCTTTTTCTCTCGGCCTGCCTGAATACCGGTGATATGATATTGAAGACAAAGGCAAGAGATAAACACCAGGGCGGAAAGTTTGGTAAACGGATCCTGCAAAATATTTTAACGCAAAATACCGAGATCGCCATGCTGGAGAAATATTTTCAGCAGCCACATGCGGGTATCAGCAAACAGGAAAGAAACCATTATGTGTATTGCAATATGCCCGGTCTGTCTATCAGTTATAAAGAAGTCCTTAACTGTATTGATGAAACCAAGGTGAAAGTATACGGAATTCAGAAGAAATATGATATAGACCTGCGGGGTTCAAAGGGTCAGGCGGGCGATGCGGTGGCTGCGGAGAATGAAATAAAAGCGGCCCTTGAACTGATAGACGACCTGCGTATGGTGGAGAAATTCATCAAAGAGTTCATTCCCGTTCACCTGAGCATGATGTACGGGCTGATCGAACAGTAATAACATGACTGGTATTAGTTTAAACGAAAAGATCAACCTGGAGATAAGCATATTTGAAATGTATCTCAAGTATAATTATCTTATTGATGCTATTGAAATAAAGCTGGCAAAGGTCAATAAAAATAAGGGCAGTGAAGAACATCTTGAAGCTATTTATGAAATTCTCGGCAAGGATTATTGCCTTGCTTTTCTTAAACTGATCAATGATCATGAACTAGGTCCGAAGCTGAACAATATAAATTCTTTCCTGAAAGAAGTAAAGAATAGTTTTCTCGTAAACGGACTGGATAAGGAATTGAAGCAGCATGAACTGGTGAAAAATATTACAGGCGATACCGGGATAGAATTCCAGGATGTTTTTTTGGCGTGGAATGATGTTGAATTTGGGGAAGCGAAGTTTAGTGATGCCAGTACACGAAAAGATCCGGAAAGAGTACTTTACAAGCCGGAGGGCCGGGATAAGAAAATTGCATTACAGGTAATGTTCTATTCAAAAGGATTGGCAAAAAGTATGGTTCACCGCTTTACACACGCGGAAAGGCTGTTGCTGGATCTGAAAAGTATGATCACGATCGTATGCAGCGGTGATAACTACGGGAAGGATCTTAAAACCTGTTATGAGAAACTGGAAAAGCTTGTTCACTATGCGGACAGTCATACCGGCAACGGACCAGATGCATCCATCCATCCTTTGCTGAAGCTGATCGAAAAGGATTTCAGGAAGGACACGATCGGCAGCCGGGTGATCGAACTGGAGATGAATAATAAAGTGCCGACGAACCTGAACTGGTATGTGAACCGTTTTTTCAGGATACAAAGTGAGCTGACTGATTCATTGTTCATGGTAAAGTTTGATCTGCCCGAACGGGGTATTCATTTTGGCAAGAACCTGGCAGTCTGCGGGAGGATACTGAAAAGTAGTAACTACGCAGGGCAACAAGGAGCAGGGCAGGAGGCGGCAGACAACTGGAAGGCCCTGTTATCGGAGATTGAGAAACATGGGATGCAGGCTTTATATAATTCCGGTAGCTGGAATACGATCAGGGAATCTTTTAAATACAATGGTAATCCCGGTAATTATTTAAACCGGATCCATGTGTGCCATTTTTCCGGCCAAGATATTCTTTACCAAAAATCTAAGGGCATATACACTGTTCCGCAGCTATTTTTCTGTATTTCATGCGGAGGAGCATATCAGGTCATTTTGTGATGTGAACAGGATGATATTATCGAGGAAATAATAGTCGCAGCCCCTTCTTAACTCATTATTGCCTTAGCCAATAGCTTTCCTGTTTCATAATTTTCATTTACCTAAATATTGTCCAAGTGCAAATGCTCCTGCAAGCAGCCCGGCCAGTGCAACGAAAATTGCCCATATACTTGATGGTTTCAGGCCTTTTATTAATTCTCCGATAGTTAGATTTGAAGGATCAGGTAAGCTGGTTTTTTGGGCAACAGCATTCTTGCGTTTATGGTAGTCTTCAACCTTTTTCTTCCAACTGGAAAAGACGCCATTAACTCAAGAGTTGTTAATACTGAAATGTCAGGATTTGCCCACAATACATACCAGTCATTACCCTTTTCTAATAATCCTTCACTTTTTAATCCTTTTTCAATGATTAACATAAGAGGGTGCCCTTTTGTATAAGCCATAGCGGCCTCGATCTGGTTCCATGGGGTGGGGTATTTTGTATCAATGAGAGCCACTTCATTTGTGCCGCCTCTTTTTTCTATACCGGTAGGAAAAATAGCTTCTTTCCATAGCAATTATTATCGTTCCTGAACAATCATTCATCAAATCAATAACTGTTTTAAGCGGCGAATCAGCGCCGAATTTATTTCTGCCTACTGTATTGGGCACCAGGTTTTCGCTTTTTAACCGTTCTTCAATAGCCCGGACAAATGTTTCTTGTTTGTCGTTTGCTGTTCCCCCAACACTAATAAAAATATTACGTTCATTCATGTCTTTTAGTTTTGTTAATGATTATACAGACATCATTTTACTCTTTTTGGGGGGATTAATGGAACAGGAAACCGACTGCTTTTTGCAGAACCGGTAGGTAAATAATAACGCTTTAACCAATCTGCTAAGCCAGCCATTCCTGGAAATAATATTCTTTCGCTGATATTTCGCTGATCTAATTTATCTCTTATTTCCCATTTTAATTTTTTCGGTATTATCACTTTTTGCCAAAAATCGGGGTACTTTAAAAGCCATTGATCTATGAGAAGCGTAGGGTTAGAGCATACGGAAAAATAGGCGAATTGATTGTAAATTCTTTCATCAAGTGCTGGTGGTTCGAAAAAAACAACAAAGTCACTAAACTTATGTCCGGCATTATCTAGCTGGTCTAAATTGGTAAACATTTTTTCGAGTATGTCAACAGTCAATATCCATGTATTCTCTTGTTTGACATGACCTAATAATGCCGGAGGTAACGATTTCATGTACTTTTTTATAATTAACTTCCATACTACTCCATCTTTATCATATTTGTCTGTATTACATGTTGCAAAGTGCAATGCAACATCTGGTGAATATGTCCAATCTAACAGTCTTGTTGGTAGACCATAATGCTGCGCAACAGATAACCAGTACCAGTCTTCTTTTTATCTTCGATATGCTTATATGCATATTTTTTGAACTGCCTTATTAAATGATTTTCAACTTTGGAATATTCACCTCCTAAGCGCATTAAACTTGTTTCCATTTTGTAGCTTTCTGATGAAACTCCTCTGTAGGCAAATCTTGATTTGTAACGGTTTATTCTGGCATTGTAGGTGTCTTCAAACAAAGCCTCATAGACTTCAGACCATGTTTTTGGTTTAAGTATGTTTTTTATTTTGGTCATATTGAAATCTTTGTGTTCATTGTGTTTTGGCAGGGTATCTTTCAGTTTGGCTTTTAATGCCAGTACTTCCGGGCGTAATACAGATCGAAAGGCCAACATTCATATCTTATTTACTCTCTAACGCATCCTTCACCCATTCTTCCAACTTTCCCTCTTTATCTTTCTCTATTACTTTAGCCAATAGCTTCTCATTTTTAATATCACCGCCTAAATTATAACAGGCAATTGCAGCTTTTATACCTGAAACATTACATTTTACGTCGTCTTTGCTGTAATTATTCTCTAAGGAGTAACGCCATAGCCCGCCATCCAAACTATCATCAGTTGCGGGTTCTTGTCATATAATTTAGTAACCGACTCTCTTACCCCGATAGATATAGTCGGGCTGCTGGTGAGCCAGGCGACTACCCAGGTATTTACCTTTACCCTTTTCTCCATCTCGGTGGCCAATAGCCGTACTCTCGAGCCATTTGGCAGCGGCTATCAAGTCCTTTTTTGTATTTATAAACTCTTTTTTGGTGGTTGGGTTGCTTGCCGGCATTTCGAATGTTTGCGCCGTAACACAAAGGGATAATAGCAATGAAATGGATAAAAGAAATACTATATTAATAGCATGACCCGACTGGGACGAAGTGGAAAGGTTCATCGTTAGTTCGGTTTAATGGTTGTTCTAAAGTACAACTTTTTTTTGAAAAGGCAGATTGTTTTGCATTATTCACATTCGTATGTCGGCAAATGAAACTATATTGGGATAAAGTCACATTCTACCGTCTTAATTTGGTTGCTGTCCTGGCTAAAGTAGGCAAATGATCCTTTCAGTAACTCTCCGTCCTTTAGTCTTTTAAATGTTCCTGAGCCCTGGCTTGTGCTTACCGGGTCACTTGGGGGAATATACAAACGTCAATATATCGCTGCGAAAGTGGCCATGTACGGGATACTTCTTTCCTAGGTGTCTTCCGGAAATAAATTCTATTTCGCCATTTATATCATTCCCTAATTTTTTTAGCTCCAATTTAATTCCGTGTAAACGTCCTGAGCCGAAATTGACTTCAGCTTTCCATAGTTTTTTTAATTTGATTCGTTCTGTAAAATGTTCTTTAATAAATGGGTGAATGAATTTTTGTATGTGCCTATTAACATGCCAACAATAAAAGCTGCAATAATTTCGGCGATTACACTTTCTGTCATAGAATTTTAAGTATAGGTCTGTTATTTTGTTTATTGATATTTTGATGCTGAAGTATTTATTAATTCAATTCCCCTTTCTCATACGGTTTAATCCGTCCTTTGTCTCCCGCAGCGCCTTTACCATATAATGTTCACCATCCGGCCACAAGGTTTCCCCTTTTGTTAGCCAGGAAATGCCGAATGCCTGGATAGCTACTGTTCCATTACAAATACCATCGGGAAATCGCCTACGAACCTTCCAAAAGGGTTGATTAAAAAATACATGGCTAAAATAAACATGGAGCCAAGCATCGTCCACCCGCATATTTTGTACACGATATTCCTTTTTTCCTTGGCTGTTCTTTTGCCATCCGCCTTTCTCTTGCTTACTGCATCCGATTTTGGAAAATACTTCAGGGCGATGATGGCTAAGGCGATAAAAAAAATAGTGGCAAATGCTAAATGCTGTGCATTACCCCCGAAATTGATAGCCGTGTGCACACTATTGGGATCTATTTCCAGGATGTCTTTTGTTGTCAGATCGTCTTTAGATACGGTAGGACTAAACGCTACTCCCAGCCCACAGATGGCGGCCAGCGTTGTCAATGCTTTTTCTTTCCAGTTATACCCTTTGTAGGTAAAAAGGAATACACCGAGAACACTCAGCAGCACAACGAGGATATCCCCGTTCTTTGTATAATAATAATCGCTGATGGATGGTTCCACAAATGCGTCATTCGCTTCTTTGGTAAAGATCATCAGCACAAAAGGCAGAAGCATGCCGCCGAAACCGATCAGGTTTCGCAAGGTCATATAAGAAAAAACGAGGCTGTTATCATTTTCTTTGCCGCGGTCTGATCTTGGCGGACCTGGTGGAGAGGAATGATATCCGGCATAGGAATTTTATATTAGTGATTTGGTTAAATAATAAGATCATTTGAAGAATAACAGTAATACTCAGCGGCAGGTATGATCTTCACACTCTTCCCGGGTTGTAAAAGGTCCGCGGCATTCGGTCAATGATCCGTCAGGCAGCCTCTTCATACAAAACCACCCGTTCTCATTTTGAATACAGATACAAGGCTTAGCCGGCCTTCTTCCTCCGAGGCCTTTTGCGGCCGCCGCCGCTTTTTTTAGTGGTATAGCTTTTTTCGCCGCTTTTTTGGGTGGTGCTTTTTTAGCGGTCGCTTTCTTCGGGGCCGGTTTTTTCGCCGCTTTCTTTTTACCCGCAACTTTTTTTACCGCTTTGCGTGGCGTTGCTGCTTTTTTCTTTTTTTTGGGTGGCATGTTGTATTTTATTTAATGGTAGAAAAATAAGTGAATACAAGTGCATTGCTGTCGCCAAACACACGGTCAGTAGTAAATATCAATGCCTTTTCACCTCCGATCTTATTTACTTCTTTGCGTATGATCTGGCCGATCCTTACGATGGTGAGTGAGTCTTTTACCTGGGTAAAGGTGGTACCGGGTAAAAAGATAAGATGGTTATCTTTTTTGAATGTCAATTCATATTTCTTTTTACCGATTCAGGTGCGCAGGGCTGTACCAGCACTTCTTCATCATCTGTTCCACCTTTCTTTTTCGCTGCTCTCTTTTTCTCTTTCTTTGCTTTTTTCGCCGCTGCTTTCATTTTTTTTAAAATCCGGATCATCCTGCTTTTTTGCTTTTGTTATTTGCAATATGGATTTGAACTGGATCTTGGCCTGTTTATCTGACTGATCCAGTACGCCTGTATAAACGGGGCCCACGCCAATACAGATATTGTTAGCGGCGAAACTGGTGGCCATATACACGATCACTCTTTCTTTATTGCCTTCAGGATACAAACGAAACAGGTACAGGTAGTGATAATTCTTTGAATCCGCTAACTCCGCGTATGGCTCATGACTTTGCGTATTTACCAGTTTGTATTCAGGTACTGGCATCGCGTTCAACCAGCCTTTCTATCAGCGTAGCCCCTGAATACCTGTATGGAATCAATATTAACTCCTTCGAGATCATTAGCAGTCATTGCTTCCGTGAAAAATTCTTTTTTTACCGTATAGTCGTAACAAAAGTATTGCGATCCCGGCTTGCAGTTGTAAAGGCATACAGCAATCAGGGCAAATAATACTATCTTTTTATAATTTGACATGTGGCCGGTTATTATACGTTGCGCCAAAAAAATACCTGTTCATATCATTATTGGGATGAAGGGACATTTTAAGCGCCATATGTATCAGGTCCTGCATTCCATAATGATTTCCCTTTTTATCCATCAAACTGCCTACAATGCCGGCATCAATAGCGAAATTCCTGTCGGTAAATACTTTTACCTGGTAAGCAGAAGTATTGAATGTATGAGGCTGAGGTCTTCGCTTTTTTTCTTTTTCATCTTCATCTTTATACAAAGGGATATTAATGCCGATCAGGTTGGATAGTTCATATAGTAATGGTGTATAGCCGGTAAATTGATCGAAGCTGACTTCCGTCCGGTTAAATCCTTGCCTGGTATGAAAGAACAAAGCGCCGCCACCGGTCCAGTAGCGATCAAAGTTATCAGCCAATGGTACCAGGTCGAAAGGGAAAGCGCCGTCATTAAAATAATTGAAACTAAACTGGCCAAATGAACCGGTAACAGATCCGACCACCTGGTTTCGTTTATGATTGTTGAGTATGAAATTGGTGGAGAGCAATACCGCATTCTTTATATCCAGCGACATATTATAATAGTCGCCTGTATGAATCGTTCTTAAAAATTTCTGATAAGGTAATACGCTCCCCATCCATAGCCTGCGGATATCGTATTGGTAAGATCCATTTGTATATCGCCAACAAGTGGATTGAGGTTAGCCCCGATGGTCTTGGTATAAATGGATAAAGACGGCCCATAGTGAACGATCAGGTGATGCCGGTGAACGCCCGTAATACTAAAACCGGAAAATATCCTGAGCCCGGGAAAGCGCTGGCCCTTACCATATGTGATATTGATATGAGCGCCGGCATTGAATTGTGCGGTATATACCCATTTACTTTGGGCAATCGTTTTTTGGTACAATGAGAGGAGGATGAAAAGGAAGATCAATACCCTTGTATGATATGGTATTGGCATTCTCATTTAGCAGCAGGAGCTATGCAGGAAAAAGCATAGAGGCTCATGGTTGGTTAAGGTTTAGTGGTCAGGACTAAGCTACGAATGTTTTTTTAAATTAATAATTCATGGGGTTAAATGGTCGTGATATATTCTGCACACAGAGATACAGGGCCACAGAGGAACAATACTAAATCGAAAAAAGCTGAATGATTCTCTGTGGCTCTCCTTTCCTCTGTGGTACCTGTGACCCTGTATTTGGGGTTAAACCGAACGCCCTGTGGGGTTAAACGCTTATATTTTGAATGCATGTTTGAAAGTATTACTGTGTGCTGGCTTTGGCGCGACGGTCATCTCAAAAAAGAGGCGCTGGTCGGTTCCTATTGGTTGAATATGAAAATGGCTGGTAAGGTGTTTTAAATAAATGAGACTTTTCGGGGTCGCTCCTGGGTTTAGGAAGGATTACAACCCCTTATTTCCCAGCAGAATCAGTAATTTCGCCCTGTTTTTAACAGGCTGTGGGAAAAAGATCGGGAAACCTTCTAAATTTTTCATTCTCTATCCTTTATTTCTCATTTTGAATCCCTACCTTTGCCGTCCTAAAATTTTCGAATATCATGGCTAGAGTATGTCAGGTTACAGGTAAGGTTCCGGTGAGGGGACATAAGGTTTCTCACTCCAACATTAAGACCAAGCGTCGGTTTCTGCCCAACCTGCAGAAAAAACGGTTCTTCCTGGTTGAAGAAGATAAATGGGTGACTCTTAAACTGACGACGGATGCTATCCGCACGATCAATAAAAGAGGATTGTATACCGTAGTAAAGGAACTGAGAGCGCAAGGACAACATATTTAATTTGATGATTTGACAATGTGCCGGTCCGGTAATGACGCACATATTCCTCAAATTTTCAAATTCATCAATTTTCAAATTAAGAAAAATGGCAAAGAAAGGAAACCGTGTACAGGTAATTCTGGAATGCACTGAGCACAAAACAAGTGGTAAACCAGGTACCAGCCGTTATATCACGGTAAAAAACAAAAAGAACAATCCTGAAAGAATGGAGTTGAAGAAATTCAACCCGATCCTGAAAAAGGTAACTGTTCATAAAGAGATCAAGTAATCAGCTGACGGGCTGGAAAGCTGACGAAGGTTCGGCTTTCAATGCCTTATCAGCATATTAACTAGTTAACATATCAACTTTCCAACATGGCAAAAGCAGCTAAAACCGCGATCAAGAAAGACCCTAAGCAGGCAGCAGAAGCAAAGAACTATACTAAAGTGATCAAGGCTGTACGCAGTCCTAAAACAGGCGCTTACACTTTCAAAGAGCAGATGATCCACAAGGATAAAGTAAAAGATTTCCTGGCTCAGAAATAAGTACAGGTCCGGTAAGATATTTAAAAGCTATTCGTAACCAACGGGTGGCTTTTGTTGTTTAAGTAATAGTTATGCAATTGGTTCAATCGCTTATCTCTTCCCCACGGGCAAAAGAAAAATACGTATGTAATCATGGGTTTATTCAATAAGCTGTTCGGCAAAAAGGAAAAGGAAAGCCTTGACCAGGGTTTGCAAAAAACCAAGGAAGGTTTTTTTGCGAAGATCACCAAAGCGATCGCGGGTAAGAGCAAGGTGGATGAAGAAGTGCTCGACAACCTGGAAGAAGCATTGGTAGGGGCTGATGTGGGTATTGAAACCACCGTGAAGATCATTGAACGGATAGAAAAAAGAGTATCCAGGGACAAATACCTGAACTCCTCCGAGCTGAATACAATATTGCAGGAGGAAATGGAGGCAATACTGGCAGATGCTAAAGAATCAACCAGTTATGATTTTAATTCTGAGCTGCCCAGTAAGCCCTATATCATATTGGTAGTAGGTGTGAATGGGGTTGGTAAAACAACAACGATAGGCAAGCTGGCATATAATTTTAAAAAGGCGGGAAAGAGCGTATTGCTGGGCGCCGCCGACACCTTTCGCGCCGCAGCGGTTGACCAGCTTACTATATGGAGCGAAAGAACCGGAGTGCCTATCGTAAAGCAGGATATGGGCTCTGATCCCGCTGCTGTTGCCTTTGATACGGTGCAAAGCGCTGTAGCTAAACAAAGCGATATCGTACTGATAGATACGGCAGGCCGCCTGCATAATAAGGCTCATCTAATGGAAGAACTGAGCAAGATCAAAAGAGTGATACAAAAAGTGATCCCTGATGCACCGCATGAAGTAATGCTGGTGCTCGACGGATCTACCGGGCAGAATGCTCTGGAGCAGGCTAAACAATTTACTGCAGCAACCGATGTAACTGCATTGACGATCACAAAATTAGATGGTACGGCAAAAGGCGGTGTAGTGCTGGCCATTGCTGATCAGTTCAAGATACCGGTAAAGTTTATCGGGGTAGGCGAGAAAATGGAAGACCTGCTGGTATTCGATAAGCATGAATTTGTTGATAGCTTATTTAACCTTGAAAAAAAATAGTTCCGGCAGGATTGGGTTTGGACTTTTACTACCCTTCCTTTGTCAGTGCAGGCTGCGGCAAAGCAGATACCCGGGAATGCACATATAGGATTCTGCGTATATAGTGTTAAGTCAAATTTCCCAATTCCGAAATCTTCAATATTTCGTCCACAACCAGATATAAACACGTTTTTTCCGGGTTATCATACGCCAGCTGGAAATGTTCTTTGATCACTTCAGCAAAATAAATATTCTCCTCGCTTCCGGGTTCGAAGAAGCTCAGGTACTTGTTCCGGCTCACGATGACCCGGGGTTTTATTTCTTCAAAGATTTGTTTCAGCTCCTGCATGGAACTGCTGTTGCGGTCGCCAAAATATTTGAAAAGATAGGGGCGTGTGACATTGGAAGGATGGGTCGTGCTTTTCGTCAGCGGGTATTGATGCAGGAGCCAGTAGCCGATATGATAGTCTGCAAAGAATATTTTTTCCGTATCAACCTGTCGGGCTTTAAGATCCCTGATCGCGTCAAACGTGCCACCGTTCTGCCAGGTACCGTATTTATTATAATGTTTAGCGACGCGGGAATATTCCATCCAGCTCTCCATACTGAGCAGGAGTACCAAAAGGCCCAGGGCGGCTAAAGAAAGTTTGATCTCTTTGGAAATGATAATGCCCAGGATAAGCAGGGCGATAAAAAGGGTATAGCTGTATCAGGTAATGCCCGTTTACCATTCCGGCTGAAAAGAAAGTATAAATAGTCCCCATAACAATTACCACGCATAGCCAGGCTATTTCTCTCCGTTCACCCTTCACTTTTTTAAACACAAAAATGATAACAATAACCCGGTAATAATTATCCACCATGTCTTTTTAAGTTTGGTCACTATTGTCAGTTGTGTATCGTGACCATATTCAAAAGGAGCGAGGAATACCGAATCAATGAAGAGGTTGAGCTTATGATTAATAATAAAGGGGACAGCGTCTAAGAGAAAGGCAACAGCGATCCCGGTCACTACGTATACCGCGTTTTTGACCGGGGCCAGCAGACCCGTAGCCCGGCTGCTGATGAAATGATAAAGCAGTATGGCGAGTACAGCGTACGCAAAATTCATTTTACATAATAATGCGCATCCGAATAAAGACCCGGCGACGACCAGGTTTACAACCGTCCTCTTTTTAATAAAGAAAAGGAGGCCAGCCAGCATAAAGAATACCGCGACATGCTCGGACATAACGCCCTGTACACTCCCAAACATACTGCTGAGGATAATGTAAGAGAAAGCGATCAGCCGTTCATTTTTCAGCCCGCTGGTTTTAACGATACGGATCAGTAACAATGCAGATCCTAAAATGATCAATACCCCAAAGAGCCGTATAGCGATCAGTGAATGGGGAAAAATGTATTCGATCAAACCAAAGAGGTAGAAAAGTAACGGCGGTTTCAGATCCCATAAATGATCGTAGGGAAGATAGCCATCCGCTACGCTTTGCCCCATTAAAATGAAAGTGCTTTCATCCCTGTCAATATAATCCCGGAAGAAAAAAGGAAGACGGATAAATAAAAGGGCGCAAAATAAAAAAAGGCTGGTGGGAGAAGGGGAGAACCGATGCCGCCATTTATTATTTAATGCCATGTGTGAGCCGGGTTTAGGGAGTGTAAATATAGATGCTAAAATGAGCCGAAGTACTATTTCACGCAGAGGCGCGAAGAGAAGCACGCCAGGACGCAAAAATTTTTTCAAGTAAATCCCTTTTCGTCTTTGCGCAAATCTTAGCGCCTTTGCGTGAAACACTTACTCCAGTTTCTCCACCTCCGCTTTCTTTTCATAATTATAATAACTGGTATGAAAAATAAACAAAGCCATTGATGAGCAAACCAGGGCTGTCATCCACTTCCATGATGATAAACTGAAAAACAGTAAGACAATCCATAAGCCAAAAACCAACTGGAGAAAAGATTCCATCGAAAAATCTTCTGTATATAAAAGACAATGCAGTAATAATAGAACCGACGGCCCCGCAAGTAAGATCCAGCCATATTCAGCGAGAGCCTGCTGATGGGTAGCAAGGCCTTTCAATGCCCAGAATTCAGGAAGCAATAAAATTGTGTAAACGATAAAAAATGATAAAAGGGTCTGTACAGGTTTTACAGGAAGGTTCCTGTAAAAAGCCAGTTTCTTTTCTGTAAAATGATGGTTCCTGTATACCAGCAGGCAATGCCCGGCCAGCGAACTGATATAGTACAACCATAATATCCTGTCATCAAAATAGTTTTTTTCTAAACGGGCCAAACTATACAATCCGAAAAAAGTAAACAATTTGGTGATCAGCAGCGCGGCGAACTGTTCTGTCAGCACATACCGGAGCAAAATGAAAGAGAACTTTGCCGGGTATCTTATCTTTAACCAGGCCGGAAAAAAAGAAAACGTTTTTCCTTTCTCTAAAATAATAATAAAAAGAAATAAGGTAACAGCGCTGAGCAATACAAGCGTGGTCATAACATACAGGCCGGAAGCCAGGTGGTCTTCTTTCACTCCAATAATGAAAATGATCAACCCGTATATCCAGGCGGGTAAAAAAAGAATGGCCTGCAGGTAAGCGAGGGCGATCACCCTTTTCTTTAACGAAACAGCCAGGAGCTGCAATAAAAAAGTATACGTGTCTTTTTTTATACACGAAAAAAAGAAGTGAACAGTTTTGAAAGCATAGATAAACCAAAGCCCTGCAGCTATCCAAAAGAAGAGAGAAGAGGATAAAATACTTTGTATAATGCTGTAATGAAAAATGAGTGCATCATGTAAAGAGGGCTGTATACCAAAAAGCAGGAAAAAACAGAAAAGAAAGAACCCTGCATGTTGCCGGTAATAAGGGGCAGCGACAGATCTTTTCAATATGTAGAAAAGAACATTCATTAGCGCGTAAGTTGGGTTACCTGTTTGTACTCTACCAGGAATATACCATTAAAAGCGATCACAGACATATCAATATCATGGTGTGATGTCAGTAAAAACGATATACCGGCCTGGTGTTTCTGATTGATCAGCCTGCAGAGAGCGTCCTGCGTAGCAAGATCAAGAGTGGTTAATGGCTCATCGAGTAATATCCATTCCGGTTGACCAATAAATGCCAGCAGCAGGGACAGTTTTTTAAGCATGCCGCTGGAATAACTACCCGTTGGGTTATCCAGGTAGTTGTCAATACCGAGGATATCTTTTAGTTCAGCTATTTGTTGTTCCGTTCCTTTTTTAACGCCGGAAACAAAGCGGGTAAGCTCTCCACCGGTCAGGAACGCCGGGAACTGTGGTTCAGCTTCGGCATGATTGACAAGGAAGCGATAACTGACCGGGTTCTTTTTCAGGGAAATGGTTTTATTCAGTGTGATATCGCCTTTAAAAGGCAGTAAACCGGCCATTGTTTTCAGCAGGGTTGATTTACCGGCTCCGTTACTTCCTTTCAGCCAGTAAATGCCTTTGGGCAATTCCAGCGCCGGAATCGTAAAAATAAGCTGGCTGCTGTATGATTTTGAGATATTTACAAGAGATAACATGCGTCGTCAAATATCAATATTTTGGGCCAAATGCTTTCAAAAAAATCGGCCTCATTGGGTTACCTTTGCCGTCAATTTATGAAGACACGTACGCTTAAAAAAGATAAGGTCAATATCATCACTCTCGGCTGCAGCAAGAACATGGTGGACAGCGAGGTGCTCAGCGGGCAACTGCTGGCCAATGATATTGCCGTGGTGCATGAGAATAAAAAACTGGATCATAATATCGTGGTCGTAAATACCTGCGGGTTTATTGATAAGGCCAAGGAAGAAAGCATCAATACCATTCTCGACCAGGTGGAACTGAAAAGAAGGGGCAAACTCGATAAAGTATATGTGACAGGCTGCCTGAGCGAACGTTATAAGAACAATCTCGAAGCAGAAATACCGGAAGTAGATGCTTATTTCGGTACTATGGAGCTACCGCTGATATTAAAACAATTCGAGGCCGATTATAAAACGGAACTGTTGGGAGAACGGTTGCTGGCTACGCCGCAGCATTATGCTTACATGAAAATATCTGAAGGCTGCAACCGCACCTGTGCTTTTTGCGCTATCCCGTTAATGCGTGGTCAGCATGTGAGCAAGCCGATCGAAGAACTGGTAAAAGAAGCGGAAAGCCTGGTGAAGAAAGGAGTGAAAGAAGTGATGCTGATCGCACAGGAGCTTACTTATTATGGCCTTGATATTTACAAGAAAAGAATGCTGCCCGATCTGCTTCATCGTCTTGCTGATGTAAAAGGGCTGCAGTGGATACGTTTACATTACGCGTATCCTTCAAAATTTCCTTTAGAGATACTGGATGTGATGCGTGAAAGAGAAAATATCTGCAATTACCTCGACATGCCCCTGCAGCATGCGGCCAATAATATGCTGAAAGCTATGAAGCGGCAGATCACCCGTGAAGAAATGGAAGAACTGATTGCGGCTATCCGGGAGAAAGTGCCGGGTATCTGTTTACGTACAACTTTAATTGCCGGTTTCCCCGGTGAAACGCAGGATGATATTGAAGAACTGAAAATGTTTTTGCAGAAACAACGTTTCGACCGTGTGGGCATCTTTACGTATTCTCATGAAGAAGGGACCAGTGGTTATGCGCTCACTGACGATGTGCCGCAGGAAGAAAAAGACAGAAGGGCGCAGGAAGTAATGGAAGTGCAGCAGGAGATATCTTATGAGAAGAACCAGGAAAAGATCGGTAAGACATTCAAAGTGCTTATTGATAAAAAAGAATCCGGCCGTTACCTGGGCCGTACAGAATTTGACAGTGTAGAAGTGGATAATGAAGTGGTGATCCATGCTGCTAAAAAACTGTCTATTGGTGAATTCTACAACGTGAAGATCACTAAAGCATACGATTACGATCTGGAAGGAGAGGTGACCGGATATTAAGTCCTTTATGTTTTGGAACACAAAGACACGGAGGCACAGAGATACAAAGGGGTTGTTATAAATTCTCTGTGGCTTTGTGGCTCCGTGTTCCAATACTTTTTCATAACCCCATTGCATCCGACAGTACCCAGGACCGGGTTTCCGATAATTTTCATACATTCATTCTGCGATTTGCCGGTATTTGCTCCTGTTATTCTTATAACCATTGCTGAGATCATTTTCAGCAGCAAAACAAATCGCTATGAACCGTAAAGTCATTTCCCGGGAGTATTCCCGCAGAAAATTTATTCACGATCTTTCACTCAACGCAGGTATGGCGGCCCTGGCCATGAATGGAGTAACCTTATTCTCTTCCTGTGATGATAATGTCAATAAAGAAAAAAATAAAATACCAGTCATGGGACAAGGAGATAAAAAGAAACTCGGTATCGCATTGGTAGGACTGGGTGGTTATGCCGGTAGTCAGTTGGCGCCTGCTTTACAGGAAACAGCCAATTGTTACCTCGCAGGCATTGTAACAGGTACGCCTTCTAAAATTGATACATGGAAAAGTAAGTATGCTATTCCCGATAAGAACATTTACAACTATGAGAATTTCGATAGTATAAAAGATAACCCGGATATAGATATCGTCTATGTCGTGTTACCCAATTCCATGCATGCGGAATATGTGATAAGGGCTGCCAGGGCCGGTAAGCATGTTATTTGTGAAAAACCGATGGCGATCACCGTGGAAGATTGCGATAAGATGATCACTGCCTGCAAAGAAGCCGGTAAGATGTTGTCGGTAGGGTACAGGCTTCACTTCGAACCGTACAACCTGGAGATGGCGAGGCTGGGGCAAAAAAATATTTACGGCAGTATAAAAAAACTGAATGCGGGGTTTGGGTTTACAGCAGGGGATAAAAACCAATGGAGGCTTAATAAAAAATTAGCCGGTGGCGGTCCATTGATGGACCTGGGTATATATTGTATCCAGGGGTTTTGTTATACTACAGGCAAGGAGCCTGTTGCTGTAACAGCACAGGAAGGCGCAAAGACCGATACGGACAAGTTTAAAGATGTAGAACAATCGCTTAGCTGGCAATTTGAATTTCCCGGCGGTGTCATAGCAGAAGGCAGGGCCAGTTACGGCGATGGTATGAATCACCTGAGAGCAGACGCAGAAAAAGGATGGTTTTGAGCTGACATCCGCATTTAATTACTCAGGTCAGCGTGGCGCTACATCCGATGGTGTTATGGATTTTCCAAAGGTAAACCAGCAGGCGCGGCAGATGGATGATTTTGCGGATGCGGTCATACATAGCAGGCCGACTCCTGTTCCGGGTGAAATGGGAAGAAGAGATGTGAAATATTTACAGGCTATTTATAAAGCGATGAATACGGGTAAAAGAGTGGAGATCAGTTAGTTCTTTGCCACCCTTCCATTAGCAGGGCAGGCTGCGGCACATAGTTCCATAAGGTTTCACATAGATTCTATGTGTGTATTCCTATGTTTCTATGTACCTGTGTGGTTTAAAAATTATTTTCTCAAATAAGCGCAGGGAACATTTCGCGGAGTGTAATCAATCCCATACGCATGCTGCAGCAGCGTAGTTACTACTTTTGAAATAGTTATTTCATCTCTATGCATCTGCGGCAATAACCCCATCATAGCATAGCTGACCGGGTTCACCGCCGGGATCAGTGTTTCCCATTCATACCCTTTTCCCCATATCAATCCCTGTACAGTTATAGTAAGATCGGCAGCATGCGAGAGAAGAAAGTGCATCATGTCTGCCGAAAGATTGGAGTTTTGATTCACCGTATGAAAGACCGGGGTTTGCCCGCCGAATCCATTTTCATCTGTACCCGCCCTTGCATTTACATCCGCTCCGTGTTTGATCAATACTTCTGCGCAGGCCACATGATTGAACTCTGCACAGATATGTAACAGCGTCGCTTCATATAAAGGAGTATAAGCGCAGCGAAGTGTATATGTTTTGGAAACAGCTCCGGCTGTATGACTCAATTGCTGATCAAGTGTTGCCGCTTCATCCAAAAGAACAGACAGGCAATACCTTATCCCCAAACTCCAGCCCATGATCCACAAAGGCTTTTACACATTCCTTAAACGCCGGCCCGCGTGTATATTCACTGGTGAGTTCGTATATCAGTGGCTCGCCCCTGAAAAGATCATTGGGATTAACGCCATGTACAAAAACAGTCCCTTATTCCTTCGGAAGAATGAGTTTCTATATCGCCGATCAGTTTATTAAGATAATTCATGGCTTTGCGGAATTGTATCCGAAGTTAGTGAGAATTTTTACAGCGATGTCCGTCCTCTTATACCTGTACTATCTGAATATTATTACCGCAGGTATCATCAAATACAGCAACGGTAGCCGGGCCCATAGCAGTAGGTCTCATGCTGAATACGACACCGAGTTTTTCCAGGCGTTCGTATTCCTTTTGTATATCATCTACGTTAAAGGCTGTCCAGGGAATGCCTGCTTCAAATAACTGTTGCTGGAAGACTTTAGCCGGTGCAAATCCCAGCGGTTCCAGCAAGAGTTCGACACCATCCTGTTCTTCATTCGATACGACTGTTAACCACTTGTGTTCACCCATCGGTATCTCTGTTTTTTTGACAAAGCCAAGAACCTCCGTGTAAAATTGTAATGCTTTTTCCTGGTTGGTTACCATTACGCTTGTTAATTTGATCTTCATGCCTGTGCAGTTTTTATTACTTTATTATTTGCCGGCCTTTCTTCGGGACAGCATTGCAAATGTCAGCTATACCGGCGGATAAAACTTCTTCAAAATTGCGATTTTTGGGGGAAGATTTGTTTTAGTACCAAGGCACAGAGGCCTTTAGAAGAAGGAAATTATTGTTACCCTGCATCTTTGTGCCCTGGTGTCTCAGTGTTCCAAAATAACGGCAACAGGATATTATCCCTTTTTAGACAGAAACGATCTTAAGCTGAACATTGACCAGGATGGGTTTCTTTTTCTGAAAAGCGGAAGGGGTGAAGCCGGTTATCTTTTTAAAAAAACCGGTAAATGAACTTACGCTTTCAAACCCAACAGAGAAACATACATCTGTTACAGACTTGCCTTTTTTCAAAAGACCCTTTGCTTTTTCAATTCTTACCATTTTCAGGTACTGGTAAGGTGTCTGGCCATATATGTTTTTAAACAAGCGGATAAAATGGAATTTTGAAAAGAATGTTTTTCCCGCGATATGTTTAAGTTCTATTTTATCCGCGTAATGACTGTCTATGAAAATTTTTGCATGAACTATTTCTTTATATAAATATTCCTTCGCGTAGATTTCTTCCCGGATCCTTATTATTTCCTGCTGGTAAAAGGTCGGGGCTTTTATTTCTTTTCGTGTTTCCATTTCTGCCGTTTGTTAATCCTGTTCCCACAAGCCGCTAATAACACAAGTACAATGAATATCCTGAAGGACCTTTGTGTGCTTGGTGGCTTTGTGGGAATATTTACCAGCAACCCGGGACATTAGTTTATTATCCCTGTTGCGGCATTTTGCTCATATCCATGTAGATAACTTCCCACTGATGACCATCAAGGTCAGCAAAACTATGCTGGTACATCCAGCCATAATCCTGCGGATCGGCATAAGTGGAACCACCGGCGGCGACCGCTTTATTGACCAGCGTTTCCACCTCTTCTTTGCTCTCCGCATCCAACGCGATCAGTACTTCCGTTGTCTTCTTCGCATCAGCGATCTCTTTTTTGGTAAACGTTTTAAAATACGGCTCTGTGATCAGCATAGCATAAATACTGCCATCGGCGATTACCATACACGCTGCTTTTTCATCTGTAAACTGCGGGTTGAATGAATAGCCCAGTTGTTTAAAAAAATCCATTGACTTGCTGAGGTCTTTTACGGGCAGATTGACAAAAATTTTTGTTGCCATGATTAAAGTTTATGATTTAATTTTTAATATTTTTTTTCTTACAAAAGTTACCGGCTCTTCTTTAAGCCCATATAATGGTCTTTTTGTTTTTTATCAAACTTCTCAATAGCGTACCGCAGAAGGGTGCGGGGCATTGTCGCTGCGTATTTATCTAAGAAGGCGATTAGCTTTTTCCGATCCTTATCGCCGGCAAAACGCAGCATCCAGCCTGTAGCTTTATGCACCAGGTCTTCTTTGTCATTGACCAATAGTCCGGCGATCTTAAATGTATCGGCTGTATCGCCTTGTCTCAGGAAATAGCAGGTGCTTAAAATAGCTGTGCGGCGCTCCCATATATTTTTTGATCCTGCCAGTTTATATAAAACAGTACGCGGCTTATCAAAAAGGTAGCTGCCGGTCATATATAAGCATCCGAGATCAACCAGGTCCCAGTTGTTGATGCGGTCGTGCCGCTTCATATACAGGTCATAAAATTCTTTCCGCCGGCTCTCCGTTATTCTTTTGGTGCGGGATTCTTTATCCATGATACTTACCGCACCGGCCCTTACTTCGTGTATGGGGCTTTCCAGTAATTTTTCAAGTTCACCGGCAGGCATTCCTTCAAATTCTTTTGCCAGTGCAAATAGCTGCCCCATCTTTACGCCTATAAATTTGTCGCCTTCGCCATATTGTCCTTCACCGGACTTGAAATAGCGCTGAATCTTTTTCAGCTCCTCGTCCGATTGAAGCGCTTTTAATCTTTCAATAAAGACTTTTGCACTGGGGGATTTTGCCAATACAGGTTTTTTCCCTTTGGGAGAAACAGGTGTAACTGTTTTCTTCGCTGCGATCTTTTTTGCCATTTTATTTACCGTCGTAAGCTTTTTGCAGATCAGTGATGATGATCTTGCTCATTTTCATCATAGCCATCATCACTCGTTTTGATTTTTCGGGATCTTTATCATTCATCAGTTCCATTAACGTGCGGGGAATGATCTGCCAGGATACGCCGAATTTATCTTTAACCAGCCGCACTGGCTTTTTTCACCGCCGGCGGATAATTTTTCCCATAGCTCATCTACTTCTTCCTGTGTTTTACAATCTACAAATAAAGAAATGGATTCATTGAATTTGAATTGCGGCCCCGCATCGAACGCATAAAACTGCACGCCATCAAGTTCAAACATGCCAGTCATTACCTGGCCCTTCGGAAAGGGACTTCCTTCTCCCCAGTAGCTGATGTTTATAATTTTAGAATTCCTGAAGACCGAAGTGTACAGCTTTATCGCTTCTTCAGCCTTACCGTCGTACCATAAGAATGGAGTGATCTTTTGCATAAACTTTTGTTTAAGATTATTTTTTGTCTACCAGTTTTATTATTTCATTGATGATACGGGAAAGTTCTTTCTTGTTTTTTTCCGCTTCCGCTTTATTCTTAAAATATACCAGCCGCCGGTCTTTGTAATTGCCTTCCAGCAATGGTGATTTTATTTTTACCACGAAAGGGTGGTGAAAAACAAGCAGGAGCTTATGCGTTTTATAAGGGCCGAATGTAACTATATCTTCTTTGTAATAATAGCTGGGCGCATTCCATTTTATTCTTTCATTTAGTTTTGGAGCGCCGTTTTTTAATGATCTTCCTGACGGCCTCTATTTCTTTTTTCACTTCGGGCTGAAGTTTCTGCAGGTACTCTTTTACCTTTTCCGCATCTGGCGACTTACCGGTTTGTATTTTTTTGACAGCAGGCGCAGCCTTCTTTTTTACCAGGCCTCTTCCTTCATTCTGTTTGATCCTCAGCTTGACAATTTTTTGAATAAGTGTTGCCGCTAATGGTTTCTCCGGCGTAAAGTGAATAGTTGTTCCGGACGTTTTGTGAGGAAGCAATTCTTTTTTAAAAGTTTCTATTATTGATTTATTGACAGTAAAGAAAGAGCAATGATGAGGAAAAGCTGCAAAGAAAACAAGCGGCCCGTTATATTTATAACAGGGTACCTGGTAGCTGATCACTTCTTCTGCTTTTGGGGCAGCTGCTTTGATCGTTTTACGGACTTTTTCAAGGGTGGTTTTTGTTGCCGGCGGAAGCATTGCCAGGTATTCGTCCACGTTTTTGGCCGATGATTTTTTCATGCCCTCTTTTTAAACAGGATGATTATTGTTTTTCCAGGTTACGCTTCATGTTCTCCAGGTTTTTCTGCATATCCTTACCCACCAGTTTATCCATGAAAAGGTTCATGATATTCTTCGGGAACGTAGATTTGCTGTAAAATACTGACGAAACTTTTGTTTGTGTATCGCTTGTGGCCATTACTGCGGTCGTCGCATAATTTGTTCCTTCAAAGGGTTTTTTAAACCTGATCTCTACTTCCATACTTTCCCCTTCAGTTATTCTTATGATTTCCTGCTCACCGATGCCTACATTTTTGTCGTTACTTTCCCAGGCAGATTTGAAGCCTGCCGTGCCGTCTGTACCGGTATAAACAATTTTTATATTGGGGTCTTTCATTACCCATACACTGTAATATTCCTGGTTCCTGATCAACTTCAGGTAGTTGAATACTTCCTGCTTTGGTTTATTGATCAGTACTTCTTTTTGCAGGGTACATTCCTTTTTTGTTAGTAAGGCGATAAGCAGGAACAAGGCAATGATACCGCCCAGTATAATAAGAATAGTAATTAAAATTCCCATAATTTTGGTTTTAGAAAAGGTGGTTTATTTTATTCCCAATGTTAATGACTCTTTCCCAATTCAGGTAATCTTTCCATGCCTTGTTCCATTCTTCATTCATTTCTCTCCGGGAAACCTTTATTTCAGTGGCGATACCTGTTGAGTATAACCCGGGTCAGTTGGGCGGGATAGCGATATCTTCTTTATGCAGTGAGGTATTCCCCCTGGTTAATAAAGCATCAAGGCTATACGACATAGGTCCGGCTAACAGAATAATAAGCGAGCCGATCATTATTACAAAAGCATAGGCGCCGCCGCCGGGTAAAAAAAAGTTTTTTGTTCCTACGAGGATAACGGCGACAAGCATGTTAATTGTCAGGACAAAAGCGGCCGGACGGGTGAGCAGGCCAATGACCAGTAAAAAACCACCGATCAGTTCTGCAAAACTGCTTACATAAGCCCAGAAAGCCGAAATCCCCATATACGTGGAAAAGGCATTCAATGTAGCTTCCAGTCCCATGCCACCAAACCAGCCGAAAACTTTTCCTGCGCCGGCTACAAAAAGAATGGTGCCTGCGGTTATTCTTAATAGCAGCAGGGAAATGCTAAGTAGCGTATTATTAGTTTGTGTGAGTACTTTCATATAATAATGTTTTAAGTTTAAAATTCATTTACAAAGGCGGATGTTTGTTGTTTGGCGGGCTTGTTTATAACTCTGATCAGCAAGCGAAATTTTACATGTGTAACTCCGGGTGGAGTTTTTTTCCCGTTTAGTAAGTGTGAGCATATTGCTACCCAATATAAGATAGTTAATAAAAGTATTATGTTCATCAATTATGCCAGTTTTTCCCGCAAAGACACAAAGGGCACGAAGAAATTTCAATTCATAAGAGCTTTGTGCTCTTTGTGGGAGACATTTTTTCATAAACGAGACAACTACTTTTTATTTATTTCCCGTAAAATATTTTCCAGCTGATGTATATGCCTTTGTGTATGGTACAGTACAAAATGAAGTATCTCAAATTTTGTGATATCCCCAAACGCCGGATGTCTTATCATTTCAGACAGATCTGCCTGTTTGGCCGTTTCTTTTATTTTGGTTATAGAATGAGCTAAAAGGGCCAGCAGCATTGTTCTTTCATAGGTCTCCTGTGTGGGTAAAATGAAGCCGGGCGATTGAAGTTTGGTGGTAAAATCCAGGAACACTTCTTTTAATTCAGGTATCTTTTCACCGGGATCCCTGTTGATCTTTGTTCCTTTAAGTATCAATGCTCTTATAATAGACATATTGGATTGGGTAATATGATCTGCTACCTGCGCTGCCGTCCAGCTTCCCAGGAACGGAACCGTATTAATATTCTGCCCGTTGAATTTGTTCAGCACTTCTGCCAGGTGTGATGCTGTGTCACTCAATGATATTATTAATTCTTCTTTGGATAGCATTTCTTTTATCATGCGATTTTCTTTCCGTTGTTTATGCCAGGACTTGCCGGCGCCGGGTCATTGTTAAAACAGGAATGCAGCCTGGTCATCACCGGGCGTACGATCTCTTTATTTCTATCAGGCGGGTTCAAGTCTCACCATGCATAATACATCCGGTCCTTTATACCATTCCAGGCAATACGAGCTGGTATCTAACTCAGGATGTTTGAGTAACCGGTTGAATGCCGAGCCCACCTGTGATATGTCCTGCATATAATTCTTTATTGACTCACTCATATACGTACCCTTTTTAATGATGAACGTGTCAAAGTCATAGCTTGCAGCTTCGCCTTCCGTTTTTTCTTCTGCAGCGGCTTTATACATTATTTTCCCCTGCTTATCCGGCCAGGAAATACCAAAAAACGTCCGGCCGTCTTTTACAGGCAATTTGCTTTCCAGCGATCTGAAAGCCGCTTCAATGCCTTCGGGAAATGATGTGGCCTGCACATACATCACGGTAATGTCTTTTTCTAATACTGTTTTTTCCATAGTTATTCTTTTTCTAAAAGCAAACCTACTATCTATACTGCTGATTAATAGGGTACAAATACGGCAATTTGAGGGGTTGATTGCGACAACAAATTCCCCTAATTTTATTTCATGAAACATATATCAATAATAATTCCGCTCGGGCATAGCAGTCTTCCTAATATTGATGGAACGCACCAGATATTTTCCGAGGTCAATACATTGCAGGCCAGTATGGGAAAGCCTCCTGTATTTAAGATCCAGCTGGTTGGCCTGTCCGGTGAAGTGGTACAGCGGAACGGATTATATACGATTGCGCCTGATTGCCTGATACAGGATGTTAAAAAAACGGACCTGATCATTATCCCGGCTATGCACGGCGATCTGCAAAAAGCGATGGAACTCAACAAAGATTTTCTTCCATGGATCGTAGAACATTACAGGGCAGGCGCTGAAATAGCCAGCTTTTGTATCGGGACGTTTTTCCTGGCAGCCACAGGTTTGCTGAAGGGAAAAAAATGTGCGACACACTGGGTAGCGGCCAACGATTTCAGGGCGATGTATCCTGATGTGAACCTCGTGGATGATAAGATCATGACGGAAGAAGATGGTTTGTATACCAGCGGCGGCGCTTATTCTTTTTTAAATCTTATCACTTACCTGGTAGAGCGGTATGCCGGCCGTGACCTGGCGATTCTTATTGCCAAAGCATTTATGATAGATATTGACCGGTACAGCCAATCACCGTTTATTATTTTTTCGGGACAAAAAACGCATGATGACGAGCCTATAAGGAAAGCGCAGGAACTGATAGAAGCTAATTTCCAGGATAAGATAACGGTGGATGAACTGGCGGCGCAATTATGTATCGGCCGCAGAAACCTGGAAAGAAGATTTAAAAAAGCGACGGCTAATACAGTGATAGAATACATACAACGGGTAAAGATCGAAGCGGCCAAAAAGAACCTGGAGACCGGCCGGAAAAATGTAAATGAAGTGATGTATGATGTGGGGTATTCGGATACAAAAGCGTTCAGGAGTGTTTTTAAAAAGATTACGGGTTTGTCTCCGGTAGAATACAGGAATAAGTATAATAGGGCGGCGGTTGCGTGAGGGGATAGTTCATTACTTGCTTTTAATGTTTTGTTATTCCCGGAAAGGAATATAGCTGTTGCAAACTATTTGTTTCATTTGGGTTTATTCGGATCCCAATTAACCGACGGTATACTTCACTTGTTTATTGAGAACTCTGTTTACTTTTTTTCCTTGATGGATTCTTCGCTACGCTCAGGAGTAACAAAAAAAAATCAAGGCTGCAGAAAAATGGCTAAAAATTACTGCGTAAGCCTGTCGCCGGCGAACTCGCTTCGGGCTTTCATTTGATCAGGAAACTATTTCGGGCTCGGACAGCGCCGGCTCCCTTTCTGCTTCGCAGAAAGACGGCTTATTCCGTAATTTTCTTAACGCCATTTTTCTGAGGCCGGAGCCCTTAAGTAGCCTATGTCTGTAATATTTTGACAGTAATTTGGGGTGCTGAATGCTTTTAATCGTGCAGATTATGAAAGATCATTTTGTTGCTGGCAGTATACGTAATATCAATGGTCTTTTCGACCGGGCCGCTGATACCCGGATAGGATATCCTGATCTCTGACTGGGAGGGAAGGGTTTGGATGCAATCAAAGCAAAGAAGAGTAGCAGAGGCACCGCATTGCTGCCCGATGGCGCTGACAAGGTTATTTAAGTTTTGAGGAGAATAAGTTTGCGAAGCTAAACTGTTGATGAATTTATTGATAACGGACTCTGCTTCATCTTTGTCAGCCGTACTGGTGGCGTTTTGCAAACGCCGGCAATCAGCCTGTACGATCTTCTCTTTCCTGCAGTTAACCAATACAAGCACCGAAAATAAGGCCATTAAAATATAACTGTTTCGCATCGCTTTATTTCGACTGACAACCGGGCTTGTAAAAACGTTGCCTCTTATATTTACTTAAACGGACTGCTAAACTTAACATCCGTACCAATAGCATTATCCGTCAATGTTTTCAGGAAAGCGATGAGTGCAGTTTTTTGATCGGTCGTAAGGTTAAGTGTTTTAGGCGTACCATCAGGATTGCGCAGTTGCACTGCAAGATTAGGATGAGCTTTTATGCCGGAATTATAATGTTCTATTACCTGCTCCAGCGTGGTGAAACGGCCATCGTGCATATAAGGCGCTGTCAGTTCAATATTTTTTAAGGTAGGCACTTTAAATGTTCCTTCCAGGCCCGGTATATTATTTACTCCTCCTGCGCCACGATCAATGGAAGGATTTTCGAGACCATTGTTTCGTGGTCCGGGAGCCGTGAATGTTTCTGTACCATGACAAGCGGCACAATTGGTAAGTGGCCCAAAGAATAATTGCTTGCCCTGGTTTTCCTGCGGTGTAAAATTGGGATACGGAGTATTCACAGGGTTTGCGGGTGGAACGATCTGCGCCCTCCCTGCATCGAACTTCGATTGATATGATATGATAGAACGGACAAATTGCGCCAGGGCATTCGCTATTTTATCGCTGGTAATGGTTTGATTGCCGAATGCTTTTTGAAATAAAACAGGATAATGTGATGTTGTTTTCAGCCGGTTGACCAATGTATCGAGGTGCATGCCCATCTCTGTATGATCCTGTACCGGTGTCAATGTTTGTATTTCTAATGTAGCCGCTCTCTCGTCCCAGAAAAATCTTCCGTTGGGATAATACCGGGCATTGATCAGTGACATAGCATTTCTTGCGGTAAATCCACCTGCAAAGCCTTTGCTCAATACCTGGTCATCTGAAAAGCCCAGGTTTTGTTTATGACAGCTTGCACAGGCAATAGTATTATTGATCGAAAGTATCTTATCATAAAAAAGAACACGACCCAGTGTAGCTCCCCAGTCGGTAACAGGATTAGCCGCAGGTGTATTATCTATACCGGTGATATTCGGCGCTCCAAAAAATGCAGGCAGCGGCTGGCTGGCATAATTAAACGGGGGCAGAAGGCAGGTTAAGCGCCGCCAGCGGATCAACGCCCGATCCGGTATCATTACTTTTTTTGCAGGAATAAAAACCGGCAATACCTGTGAGGCATATAATACCGGTAACAAAAAAGATCTTGTTGTGGCGGGGCATGGTTGGTCGTTTTAAGTGGCTGCGGTTGAATAAAATAAAAGGGCACGGTTTAACGGTCGTTACTGTTATGATCACATTTAGTCGAAAGCGTTTTGGAAAACCTGCGGCCAGAACAGGTCTTTTCTTTATTCATTTATCAATTGTCAATCATCCCCGGAGGCGGCCCGCCGGGAGGTGGCCCGTTCGGTCCGATACGTCGTGCGATCTCGTCAATAATAGTGTCAAAACGTTTCTTTTGATCATCACGGCATAGTTTGCGCAGTTCCTTGAAGTGAGCGAATGTGGCCGATTCCATAAGGCTGCGTTGCGCAGCAATCAAAGCGGATACCGAATCTGCTTTTGCCCTGTCGGGATTATCCGTTTTTAATAAGCTGAAATAAATATCATGTAACCTCCTGTCTTCCCTGTGCGCGGCACCGGCAATAGCCTGGTGTTGCATACGCAGGTCACTGAACTGCTGCTGCTGCTGTGCATCCAGTTGCAATTGCTCAATAATATAACCGGATGCTGATCTTCCGGGAGGCAGTCTTCTTTCCTCTTTATGCCGGGAGAGAAAAAGATAAACCAGTGTGCCGATATTCAATAATAGCAACAGTATCACTGTGGCGGTGAGAAAACGAAGTTTATTCATGCTCAGTGTTTAATGGATTGACAGAATAAAGATCACTATTGTCCCAGCCATATTCCTGTATCAATTGCTGTACACCCGCCGCTTTTTGTTGTACGGGATTGCGAAGTATGGATATGTTCATTACCAGCAGCACCAGCAATATTGCGGCAGAAGCATATACCCATTGCAGCGGTAATTTTGTTCAAAACAACAGGTTGCTGCAGTTTTGCTTCGATACGTGTGATCATAAAAGCGTTCGATGGTACGGGTTGTACCGCTTTAGCGCTTTGTAAAATCTCTTCGATCCACTTTTCTTTATCCATAATTATTTTATTTATCGCCGGGATACATACCGGCTACTATCCTTTTTAAATTTGTCTTGCCCTGAATAATAATGACTCTACCGAAGAGAGCGATACATTCATTATTTCACTGATTTCTTTATAGCTCATATTCTCCATTTCACTCAGTACCCATGCTGTATGTTGTTTACCCGGTAATTGCTTCATGGCCTTAAAAAGAAGGCCTGCTTTTTCCCTGTTCTCGCTGAGTATGCCGGGATGTATGAATTCTTTTGGTTCCGCTACCTCAGCCGGTGAAAAAAGACGGGTGAGGGTAAAACGGCTACGGCTTTGTTGTTTGCGCAGGTGATCTATACATTTATTAACCGCGATCCGGTAAAGCCAGGTGCTTACGGCTGATTCACCGCGGAAAGTATCCGGCTTTCGGAATACATCTACAAACACATCCTGGGTTATTTCTTCGGCGTCTTCCAACTGCTGCACTTTATTCAATACGAGATTGAACACCCTGTCGCGGTGCTCAGTAATGAAAGCCCTGAAAGCGGCAGGATCGTCCCGGAAATTCAGCATTAGTCGTCTTATGATTCAGTATGGCTCAAATATATCCGTCTTTTTGGTAGTTAGTCGGAAGGAAGAAGGAAAACTTGCGGCGGCAGCCATATTTTTGAATAGTATTTTTGCATCTGCTTACATCAATTCTATGTCTCAGCCCGCTGTTGAATATTGGTTACGTGGCCCCGTAGAGGGTATTCCTGCATTGTTGCAACCGGCAGCACATGCTTTATTGCAGGCAAGAGATGAAGTAAGGGCGGCTTTGCAAGATTTCCCGGATGAAAAATTATGGGAGAAACCGGCAGGAGCAGCATCGGTTGGTTTTCATTTGCAACATTTGCGGGGAGTGCTGGATCGGTTATTTACTTATGCAAAGGATGAACCATTGAGCCAGGTGCAACTGGAAGCGTTGGCTAATGAAGGAAAACCGTATGATGGTAACCCCTACAGCACATGCATTAATGAGGGCCTTTCATCAGCAGGTAGAATTATCGCTGCAGCAATTGAAAACAACCGATGAAGCGATCTTAACAAGCGTAAGAGGAGTGGGGAGAGCAAAGATCCCCTCTACTGTTATGGGCCTGTTGTTTCATGCTGCCGAACATACGATGCGGCATACGGGGCAATTGCTGGTAACGGCTGGAATACTAAAAGCAATTTAAGTCAATGAAGGAATAACAATTATTTGCCAATCATTATTGCAGGCTGGCAAACAGTTTATTTCTTTATCCATTTTACCGCCGCTTTGATAGCATTATCTGCTTCCGGTTTATAAAATTCATCATTATTGATAACTGCTATATCCGGTGTTACATATTCCGGGAGTGGTTTTTTCTTTTCGTCGCCTAACCGGGCTACAGAAATAAGGAAGTAGGACCTGTTATTATTAAAGACAAAGCCGTTCGTAGCATTGGCCCTGCCGGCTGTAGTTTCCCCAATAAGCCCTGGTGTTCTTTCTTTGCTGAAAGGTAACAGCTACCTCCTTCACCCGAACTGCCGGTACCTGCACCAATGAGTACAGCCACTTTTATATTTTTAAAACCGGGTATTTTTTGTTTGATAGCAGCCTGTGTGATCCCCTCTATCTGAAAATCTCCGTCACGGAAACTTAACGCTTCGGTGGCTGTATCATTGGGATCAAGATAATAACCTTTTATTCCGGGTGTAAAAAACATAGCCATGCCGGCAAGCATGGGCCGTATATTACCACCACCATTCAGCCGGAGATCAATGATCCATCCTTCAGGATTATTGAGTGCCAGTTTCGCCCACTGTTTCATAGATCCAGTTAGCATACTGATCAATCAGTTCCTGCTTGCCCCACACCCATATACGGGATGCTTATATACGCAATATCATCAATCATCCGGTTTGTTACAGTTGGCCCCTTTTTCCATGCGGCTTTTATTGAATCGCTGTAGCGGAGCATCAATGCAGTGTCCTTCGATTTTGTATTGATCATCATATTGGTAGTAGGCCGCATGTTTGTCGCCAATGCATCAAAAGCGATCTTCAGCGCTTCAAAACGTTTCCGTTTTATTTTTTGCCTGACTGGCTTTTTGGTACACTTGTTTCTCAACAGCCGGCCAGTCTATTCTTTTGGAATAAAGAGAATTATTTTTAAGTATTGTTAACGCGGTATCTACGTAATCCTTTACCGAATCAGCCATTTGTGCGGAGCAATAGACCGGCAGAAAGAATAGGGTAAGTATGTTGATGATCTTTTTCATGCGTGCAGTATATTTATAATGAATAGGCAAAGATGGTAATCTTAACAGCAATTCCTTTTACAGTGCAAGCTTATAAGGTCCGTCAGGATCATGCTCCAGTGTCAGGTGAAACCAGGCATATTCAGTAGCGGTATTTTCAGGAAATATCACTTTGCCATTCAGTTTGTCTTGTATGATCAGTTTATCCTTATTATGCACCACCGGTTTGAAGATATAACGGCCGGGATCGGCCACATGCACCAGGTCGGTAATAACACGGTTAGCGGTTTGTACAGATCCGTATTTGCCCAGTTCCATAATGCTCATGTTCTGGGGCGCCGTGATAGTACCTGATTTATAATTCTTCATCAGCTGCTCATATTGCGCCATCATTTGCTTTTTCAGTTTTTCTACATTCTCCGGGTTTTGAATGTACCGGCATCCTCTTTTGTGCGTTTTACATCAATAAAGCATCCCATCAATACGGTATTTACCTGTGCCAGTGTTCATAACACCCATCGGTTGCGGAAGTTGCCAGAGCTCTTTATGATCTTCGGGATGGAATGGATACGCTACCACGCTATCCTGTTCATTATTACAGAAATCAATTTTTTATTTTCGGTATATCAGATGTCCATGTTTTGGTACCAACATAACGTATATCGCCACCATTACCCCTGAATTCAGCTGCCAGCAATTCAACCTTTGACTGGTTTAAATAAGGACCTATCTGTAACCATTGCAAATGACAATTAGTATCAGGCACTGCAAAAAAACCAGTTATCGCCTTTTACCCTGTGCCAGTATATGGCCGCCATCGCCACTGGCTTTTGCTGACACATTCATATTCAGCTTGAATTGATTAAACCGCAGCACTTTCTCAAACATCTCCCGGAAGCGATACCCAGCAGCTGCATCTGCCGTTCGGTGGCAAACAGCATACGCAGGTTCAATGCAACGGGATAGTTTTTTTCATCAGCTGCTTTAATAAGCAGTTTTTTGACCGCATTCAGTGACCTTTCAATATAATCATGGGGTAGCATATCTTCCATGCCCATCAGCTGGCGCATCCTGTCTGTCGGTAATGTAACATGCAAGACCCGTCCCCTGTTTTCGCAGGGTCATCAATATATTTATCAATAAGTGCCGTTACGCGTATGGCTGTTCTGTCCATCACGTAATTGATCATCATCTGTGTTTCTTTCATTACCCGTCTTAATTTTTCTTCTGAGGTCAATGAAAGTTGTGCGTTTCTTGATAACGTAAGCGCTTTCTGGAACATATCTTTATCCGTTCCTGTCAGTTCTTCCCTGGAAGCGATCAAGCGCTTTTTTAAAAGCATCCTGTTTCGCATTATCGCAGCTGTAGCAATAAGAATAGTCATAGGAGGGAGGCTCCGGTACATTCCGGAGATCATCATTCGCATGGTCCAATATAGTATTGCCTGAATTCTTTAATCGTTTCTTCGTATTCGTCCCTGCACATACATATCTGTGAACCCGCCTTTACCTGCGATGGGAGGTGCAATGTGTAATGCAGCATCAGGTAGTGTGATACTATTTGACAGGATACTACTGTACTCATTTTTTATGTCATTATAGGCGCCCCCGTACGGTGAGCGCATAATAAGGGAGCATTATTTTGGGCATCCTGCTGAGCCGGTTTACCATTTGCTGCGCACGCTGCGGCGTCTTATTCAGTTCGGCCAGCATGTTGTCAAATTTTTTACCCGGCCCGTTTTTGCTTACCACTTTTATTTCACCTTTTGCCGGGTTGTAAATAACAGTATCTCCTTTGGGAGTCAGCAATACATTGGGCTTTATTTTTTTACCTGCATACCAGAGCAACTGGTAGGAAGTATCGGCCTGACCAACGACTGTGCAGGTAATAAAAAGTAAAAGGGATAAAACAAGCGGCCGCATGGTGTATGGTTTTGTGTGACCGCAAAATTGTAACAGGAGCAATCATAAATAAAGGGGTTCGGGAATGAGCTGCTGTTTATGAAGGATGAAGTGTATGGCGGGTAAATAATCCCCCGGGTATTATTTTTCGACGGTGGCGGCTATCTTTTTTATATAACCCGGCAATTTTTCTGAAGAGCAATAAACAGCTTTGGGAAATTTTAGTTTTGTTTCTTCCACCTTTCCTGGTTTGCCATCTACGAAAATGAGGGGTATATGCTGTCTCTTTTTTGCCTCCCATAACCACGCGGCATATTGGCGGCCATGAGAAGGAAGACGATCGAGTGATATGATAAAGATACCGGGCAGATTTTCACCCCATACAGGTGCATCACCCTGCTTCCAGTGAGAGTGGATAGTATATTTAAGTTCCCGGAGAGGTTTGATACGCTCTTCCAGTTCCTGCTCATTCCAGTGAAGATAAAAAAGGGTCATGCCGGGATGATTATTTTTTAAGGGCTAAACGGGAATATATAAGCGTGTCAAGAAATTGCCCGTCAAAGTAATAGTTCTCTTTATAATAAGCTTCGCGTACGAAGTCATTCTTTTCTAAAATGCCTATAGAAGCTTCGTTGGCAGGATTTACATTGGCTTCTATGGAATGGATTTTCATGACAGAGAATCCATAATCAATTACGGCCGACATAGCTTCCTGCATCAGGCCCTTACCCTGCAGGCCGGGATGAATCATATAACCAATTTCGGCCCGGTGATTGGGTTTATCTATTCTCCAGTAGCCGATAGTGCCTGCCAGTTTCGGATCATCCTTCAGTGTAATAGCCCAGGTGATACCGTTATTGTTGGTAAGATCGCCTGTTATTCTTCCTATCAACTCCATCGCGTCATCCACTGTTTTGGCTACCGGGCGGTCAAGGTATTTCATTGTCCTTTTATCGGAACGGATAAAGAACAGTTCGTTTGCATCATTATCACTGATCTTTCGTAACAGCAGCCTTTCGGTAGGTATAACTGGAAATGGATCAAAGTTTACAGTAAGCATAATATAATAATTTTTCACTGGCTAAAACCCGGTAATAATACTTCAATTGAAAATAAATATATGTTTAATTTATTAATGCCGCGGAATCTGGTAATCTCGTTTTAATAGAAAAAAAGTTCCTGCTTTTGTATATTCTCCCTGGGCAAAGGATACAGGGTACAGGGAGCCGAAGAGAAAAGGAGAGCCACAGAGATAGCAGCGATTTAATGTGTTTCCCTGCGGTACTCTTTATTTCCGTGCGCGGAATCATATTGCGTTCATGATACTATCCAAAATCAGCAGGGCATTAAAAAAGGTCTTCACATAGCTGTGAAGACCTTTTGACACTGTTATATCCCGGGTTACTGTACTACCAGCTTGTTGGTGACAGAAACTTTATTGGGCTCGCTTACCACTTTTAATAAATAACTTCCTTTCGCTACTTCAGGAATATTAAAATCTGATACCTGCACTTTACTGCCTACTGTTACTTCCTGTGAACTGACAAGTCTTCCGGACAGGTCCAGCAACTGTACCTGGTATTTACCGGCAGGCAGATCATTGAATGAGATCTTTACATTACCGCTTGTTACCGGGTTAGGATACACGGATATATTGTTATCAAAAGTCGCTTCGGGTTTACGTGTTCTTGCCGTTTCTTCCACCACTGTTTCTTTTGATTGCTCAGCCACCACTTCTTCTTCCTTCTTATCTTTCTTTTTCTTTTCGAAAGCCAGGTTACCATTAGCAAGATCGGAAGCATTGAAAACAGTTCCTTCCTGTGATACTTTTTCCGCCTTTAGCGTATTCAGGTCAAACCTGTAATAGCCTTCTGTAGATTCTGAGCTGGCTATTATTACCTTGCTTCCTTCTTCTACCATTGCGCCGTTGGTACCGAAGCCACGTGGCAATCCTGTAATAGCGCCAAGATGAGTAGCTGTTTTAGAACCGATAGCTATTTTAAATACATTGCGGTTGGCAGTGATCAGGTATAAATTTTCATCGGCATCAGCGATCATATCACCGCCAAAGCCAGCGGGACTGTGAATAGAGAGTTTCTCATTTTTTGCATCATCATTCAGCGCACCGAGATCAGTGATGACCGGGTTTTTGCCGGTAGTAAAACGAATGAGGTGATTACCATCGTTGCTCAGTCCGTAACCGTTACCATCAGAAGCCATCGTCATACGCGTGACCTGGTTTTGCACATCGCCATAACCGCTCACCGCGCCGAATGTTTCATCTTCGAAATAATATATTTTATTTGACTTCAGGTCAATGTAACGAAGCTGGTTAATGTTCATCGGCGTATAATACAGGCGCTCATGTTTTTTATCATAAGCCATTGCTGCCGAGTTGGTAGAAAAAGGCTTGTCTTTTGATATGAGTTCACCTGTACGTACAATAGCTATCTGCCTCATATGGCCCTGGATAGCGTTGCCCTGTGCTTTATTTAATTCATCATCGAGGTTCACCACTTTTTTTCCCTGTGGTGCGACGGCGATGGTGGTATGTACAGTCCCGCTGACCCGGGTATTTATCTCTGTACGCACAGTGCTGTTTGCTGCCGGATCTTTTTTTACCACCGGTTTTTTTGTACGTGCATTGAGCGGTTCTGTTTCAGCAGCGCTCTGGTAAACGGATCTTAATTCTTCCCCGGTAGAAACATCTACGAGTTTCACTTCTTTCCAGTTCCTTCCGCCTTTTTCAACGGCAGTAATGGCATAGCCAGTGACGGGTTGTTTTTCTTTTTTCTGAGCGTTGGCAGAGATAATGAATGAGGTCATTACCAGCAAGAGTAGAGTTTTTGATTTCATGCTATTTTGGTTTTTGTACCATTAATATACGACAGTTTTCGTGGATCGGCCAAAATTAATTTATGGGCGGTAGAAAATGTGCTGGAAATGGATTTTTTGCGGTAAGACGGGAAGGCGGTAAGAGAATAATGTATGGCGTATTCAAACGATGAGGGAGTTAATAATAATGGAATAGATATTTACCGTCTTCACTTTTTACCGGCTATATTACTTTTTACTGCGACCCCCGTTATAAGCGGTGATTAAAGCATCTTTCAGCATTGTTTTTCTCACTTTTTTTAATTCAACAAAGGTCCAGCCCTGCCGGCCCCATTTATTGGGCACCGGGTATATAATGGTATTATCAAATGCGCAAAAGACAGATTGCTCAAGGGGAGATAGCTTCAGGCAGGCAAGGTGTTTTTCAATAGTAAGGGTGGCAAATATTCTTTTCTTGATGCGGAAAGAAGGTTTCTCAAAATGAGGGGTCTCTACGGCATCGGGTAATGAGAGAGCTACCTGGCGGAAATAAGTGATGTCAACCATGGATAGTAATTTATTCAGGCCTTACGGATCCTATATTTTACTCAACCCTTCCCCGTTCTTCTTCTGAGCCGGTATTGCGGTTCCTTTTATCTTTTAATTCCTTATTACCAAAGGGGCAGGTCCATGTAAGGCGAAAAGTACGGTAAGCAAAGCGGATGTTTGAACGGGTATAAAAATCCTGTTTTGGCTGGTCGCTATAGATCTGCAGGAACATGGATTGAAATACATCATTCACGGCGAATCGCAGGCTGCCTCCTTTTTTCCCGATCTTTTTTTGTGCGCCTATATCAAGCCTGCCCATTGCCTTTATGCGGGATATACCAAAAAGTCCCGGCGATACATAAAATCCTGATAATTCAAGTGTATAGTCTTTGGGAAGTTTAAAGGTCTGGGCATGTGAAATGGTGAAGATGGCCTGCGAGATCTTTACCAGGTCGTTTTTATAAAATGTTTTTACCCGTTCCCAGGAGCCAATGAGATTGTTCTGCATACTCCACCATTTTGTGATAGTAAAAGGCAGGGCGATACTTGCATTCAATAATTTTGTTTCATCAAGGTTTTGTGCCCGCATGTATTGTTTATTACTGGAAACATCCACTTCTGTCTGGAAGCGGGCGATAGTGCCTGTTTCGATACTATAGCTCAGGGAGAAAACGTAATTCTTCAGCAGGTAATCCACTTTGACCATATCTGTGATAGCCGGTTGAAGTGCGGAATTACCTGAAAAAAATGTATTGGGATCCATGAAAATAACAAAAGGCGCCATGTCATTGAAAGTGGGGCGGTTGATGCGGCGGGAATAAGCAAGATTCATACTGTTGTCATCATCCAGCTTCCGGCTGATAAAAAAAGTAGGGAATAAACGGCCATATTTCCTGTCAACAATATCCGCCATCGCAGCCGTGCCCAGGTTAGAAGTGGTGTATTCATAACGTAATCCCAGTTTGATGCTGGTCTTCTCATCCAGGTCGCCGCTGAATGAAGTATATGCCGCGCCGATGTTTTCTTTCAGCCGGTATTTCGCAGTTAGCTCCGGATCTTTTATCCAGGCATTTTGCAAAAATCTTTCTACTCCCACATCATTGGTAAAACGGGAAAGTGTCAGCTTGATACCACTTTCCATATTCCATTTTTTTACCAAGGGCCATCGTATAGTCGGATGTGCCTACCCAGAAATTGATAGGTGTGATCTTACTGCTTTTAGTAAGGTCGGAGGATAAAAAATTCCCCTGGGCGTTATAGTACTTATTGGTATAATTAGTGGGATTATCGTCATGATACCAGAGGTAATTGATATCAAAAGAAAGTGTTTGTCCTTCTTTGAAACGGTGCTGGATATTCACGTCGGCCATATAGTGTTTCCAGTGGTTGATCTCATCATTGGTGATCGTAGTAAAAGAATCCGGCAGGCTATTCACGGTTTTGGAGAATGCGTTCTCCGCATCCATGCTCCATTTATTATTATACGTAGCCAGCAGGAGCCCGGCGACTGTTTTTTTGTTTATTTCATAATCAAGGCCCAGGCTGATATTATGATTGCGCTGAAAAGTATTGCGGTCACTTTCCACATAATTTTCCGTGGTATTTCCCTGGTATTGTACCCTCCGGTAATTGGTGAATAATTGTTTTGTATGCAGGCGGGAAAAAGAATAGTCGCCATACAGGTTGATCTTATTATGCCTGTAATTGAAATTGATACCAGCTGCAGGCGTTTCACCACGGCCATAGCCCATCGTCAGCGAATAAGAACCGTTAAACCCCTGGTTGGGATTATTGATCAGTACAATATTAATATAGCCTGCATTGCCTTCCGCATCAAAATTGGCCGGAGGGGTAGTGATCAGTTCTAATTTTTCAATATTGCTTGCATTCATCCCTGATAACATTTGTACCACGGCGGATAAAGGCATCCTGTTTATTTTCCCGTTGATCATTACCACTACGCCATTTTTACCATTCATAGATATGGTATTGCTTTGACGGTTGACGGTAATGCCGGGTGATCTTTCCAGTACATCCAAAACAGTACTACCTGCTGCGGTAATGCTGTTGCGGACATTCACTATCATCCGGTCTATTTTTTGTTCGAATAACGGCCGCTTTGCAGTGACGGTCACCTTGTCCAGCTGAACTCCTTTTTCTTTTAATTGAAAAACGTCCAGGTCAATATCCGTTTTATCAATAATGATAGGGGAACTATACACATCTTCAAACCCCGTAAAGCTGAATTGAAGAATATAACTGCCCGAAGAAACGCCGGTAAAAGAAAATTGGCCGGTTGATGAGGTCACCGTTCCTTTTACCAGGACAGAGTCCTTTGCTTTCAATAATAACACATTGGCGGCTGCGACAGGTTTGTTATCAGTGGCGGTAACATTGCCATTGATGGATTGTGCAAAGCTGCTACCGGCTACGATTAATAAAAGTATTAATACAGCGCATAATTTTCTTATTGCAGCAAAACTGGTATAACCTGTATACATATTATAATGAGAATGTGGGATGTGGAAATTAAATATACAGAATTTGTGGATAGCCGGAAAAGATTGATCCCTACCTTTGACAACCTTATGTCTCAGTAAAAAAACATTAGTACTATGTCATTTATATGGAAAGGGGTTTTCCCGGCGCTGACTACAAAATTCACAGCGAAAGATGAACTGGATCTGCCATTATTTGCAAAGAACCTCGAAGCGCAGTTAGCTGCGGGTGTAGAAGGTATTATTCTCGGAGGCACATTAGGAGAAGCCAGTGTATTGACAACGGATGAAAAAGAAAAACTGGTAACCTTCGCTATTCAGCAACTCAAAGGGAAAGTACCGGTTATAATAAATATCGCGGAAGGTTCGACCAGGGAAGCGTTAAAACAGGCTGCACTGGCAAAGCAATGGGGTGCAGATGGTTTAATGTTATTGCCTCCCATGCGCTACAAGGCCGATGACAGGGAAACCGTGACTTATTTTAAAACCATCGCCGGTTCGACTGATCTGCCGGTAATGATCTATAACAATCCGGTGGATTATAAGATCGAAGTGACACTGGATATGTTTGAAGAACTGACCGCATGTGCGAATATCACTGCAGTGAAAGACAGTACAAGGGATATAACGAACATAACAAGAATGAGAAATCGTTTTGGTCATCGTTACCAGGTCCTTTGCGGCGTAGATACATTAGCGATGGAAGCATTGTGCCTCGGCGCAGATGGTTTGGTAGCCGGGCTGGTCTGTGCTTTTCCTGCTGAAACAGTAGCCATTTATACATTAGTAAAAGCAGGACGCCTCGATGAAGCCATAAAGATATACCGCTGGTTCATGCCATTGCTGGAATTGGATATTCACCCGAAGCTGGTACAATATATAAAGCTGGCAGAAACGCAGGCAGGTTTGGGCAGCGAGTATGTAAGAGCGCCGAGACTTGTTTTAATAGGAGAGGAAAGAGAAAAGATATTGAAGATTATTAATGAGGGAATAAGTAAAAGACCCCAATTATCATAGAACAGGGATCTCACGGATCTGTGTTCCAAAAAAATAAAATATGGAATTTCAACGACGCAACAATAGAAGAAATTGATAGTGTAATGCACCAGTCATGGAAAGCTTTTCACGCTTACCGGAAATTATCATTGAAGCAAAGAGCTGATTTTATGCGGGCCATTGCGGCAGAGATAGAAAATCTCGGCGATGAACTATTAAAAATAACGGGTGAAGAAACCAACCTGCCTGAAGCGAGATTAAGAAACGAACGGGCAAGAACAATGTTTCAGCTTACTTCTTATGCAGAGGCCTGCGAAAGAGGTGAATGGCTGGAAGCGAGAATTGATACAGCGATTGCCGACCGCAATCCCCCGAAGCCCGATATCAGAAAGATGCTGGTACCGCTGGGACCGGTGGTCGTTTTTGGTGCGAGCAATTTTCCTTTTGCGTATTCTACGCGGGAGGCGATACCGCCTGTGCTTTTGCGGCAGGTTGCCCCTGTTGTTGTAAAAGCGCATCCTGCGCATGCAGGAACTTCCACCCTGGTAGCGACTGCTATTGCCAAGGCAGCAGAAAAAAACAAATATGCCGGTGGGTGTCTTTGCTCATGTGAACGGAACGGTAACGCAGTGGGAGAAGCACTGATCAAACATCCATTAACGAAAGCGGTTGGATTTACCGGTTCATTTATGGGAGGCAAACAGTTATAACGATTGGGCGGCACAAAGAAAAGAACCGATACCTGTATTCGCCGAAATGAGCAGTATCAATCCTGTTTTTTTATTACCGGAAAAATTAAAGCAATCAGCTGCTGAAGTGGCCAAGATGTACGCATCATCTATTACATTAGGCGTGGGACAGTTTTGCACCAATCCCGGTTTGCTTGTCGCCCTGGAAAGCGAAGGACTGCAGACATTCATTCACATATTGGGAGAAGAGATCAGAAAAATAGCGCCGGGGCATATGCTGCATCCGGGCATTTTTAAAAACTATGTAGAGAAAAGAGCGAACTCATTATCGCAGGAAGAGGTAGAAACCATTGCTGTTTCTGATACTGAACCCCAATTGAACCACGGAGCGCCGACCCTGGCTTCTGCTTCAGGCAAAGCGTTTTTGAATAATCCTGTTTTGCACCAGGAAGTATTCGGCCCTTATTCATTGGTGATCCGTTGTAAGGATATAACGGAAATGACAGAAGTGGTAAATCACCTGGAAGGGCAACTGACAGCGACTTTAATGGCGACCGATGCGGATATCCATTCTTGCGCAGAATTGGTAGAAGCGGTAAAGAATATCTGCGGGCGTTTTATTTTAAACAGCGTTCCGACAGGAGTAGAAGTTTGTTTGAGTATGCAGCACGGAGGGCCTTTCCCGGCTACTACTGATTCGCGGTTTTACATCTGTTAGGCGCAGATGGTATCAAACGTTTTGCAAGGCCACTGGCTTTCCAGAACTGGGATAATGAATTTTTGCCGGAAGAATTGAAAAACGGGAACCCGCTGCGTATCTGGCGGACGGTGAATAATGAATTGAGTAAAGATAAAATGTAGGTGATTGGGTGCGAAGTGTATGATATTGGCACCCGGAAAGTAATATGTATCCTTCATTTTGGATATTGAACCACATATGTGCCCATGTAGTAAAAACAAAAGTTATTCAGATTAATAAAAATGTCTTCTGTTGCTATAATTGCAATATGTTAATACCGTAAAGAAACAGCATGAAAAGAATTAACCTGTTAATTATCTCAGCCTGTTGTGCAATATCCATTTTTGCCCAATCACAAAAGAAAGAGGAAACTATCGTGGATAAGATATTACAGGCCATTGATGGTTTTCAAACCCGTGAATATAAAAGAGACAGCGCCCTGAACCATGCACTGGGTTCCAATAGCGAAGAAGATTTTTTGCGCCGCTATACATTTTATGATTCCGTTTACAGCATATTAAATACAGCGGATAAAACCTTGCTGTCTTTTGACGGCCAGATCAATCTTGAATTAATAAAGTATGACCTCGAAGATGATCTTTCGGAATGGAAATTCAAATCTTACCTGAACCCGATTTTAGCTGATGAAGGATTTCATACCTCGCTTGCCGCCATGGGCTCGCAGGTTTTATCTTCTTCAAGAGAATTTGAGAATTACATCAAACGCCTCAAAGATATTCCCCGCTCCGTAGATGAAAGATTAACCCTGATGCGAAAAGGCCTGGAACTGGGTATCTGCCAGCCCCGGGCTATTTTAAACGGGTATGAAAATACGTATGAGCAGCATATTGTGACTGATATTGAGAAAAGCGTTTTCTGGAAACCTTTCCTGAAAAAGCCTTTTGCCATTACTGATGCAGACTGGAAGAAAATAACGGATGAAGGAAGAGTCGCTGTTCAGCAATATGCTGTCGAAGGATTTAAAAGATCAAAACGTTTTTTGATAAAGAATACCTACCCAAAACAAGGAAGACGATTGGTGTGTCAAATTTCCCGGACGGGCTGGCTTATTACCAGGAGCGTACGCATCATTATACGACTACTGATCTTTCTTATGAAGAAGTATATCAATTAGGGTTGCAGGAAGTCGCCAGGATCAAAAAAGAAATGCTGGACGTATTGAAAGAAGCGAATTTTAAAGGTACACTCAAAGAGTTTATTGCTTACCTGCGCACTGATCCGAAATTCTATGCACCCACTGCGGAACAATTATTAAAAGAAGCGTCGTATATCGCCAAGAGATCAGATGGTATGTTGCCGCAGTTCTTTGGCAAACTGCCACGTCAGCCTTATGGAGTAGAGCCGGTGCCTGCTCATCTGGCGCCGACCTATACTGCCGGCAGATATTCAGGTGCGCCGCTTAATAGTAAAAGAGCCGGTTTCTATTGGGTGAATATCTATGACCTGAAAAGCCGCCCTTTATATGCACTGGAATCATTGACGCTGCATGAAGCAGTGCCGGGCCATCACCTGCAGATCGCTTTGACAAAAGAGCTGAATGATCTTCCACCGTTCCGCAGAAATTTATATGTCAATGCTTTTGGAGAAGGCTGGGGATTGTATGCGGAGTACCTCGGAACAGAAATGGGTTTTTATAAAGATCCTTATTCGCATTTCGGAAGATTGACTTATGACATGTGGAGAGCCTGCCGGCTAGTGCTTGATGTGGCATTGCATACAAAGGGAAGGACAAGAGAGCAGGGTGTTACTTATTTATCGGAAAATACCGCCTTGTCATTGCATGAAGTGAATACAGAGATCAACCGCTATATATCATGGCCGGGGCAGGCGCTGGCGTACAAGATGGGAGAATTGAAAATAAAAGAGCTGCGGAAAAAAAGCAGAGGAACAACTGAAGGATAAATTTGATATCCGCGATTTTCATGATCTTGTTCTTTCACAGGGAACAGTTACATTGAAATATTGGAAGAAATGGTAGACAGGTTTATTGCTGAGAAATTGAAGAAATAGGTAAGGGAAATCGTAGTGCCCTTTGTGCTCCCGGGAAGTAGCACTAAGAACACAAAGGCCCGCGAAGACATACAGGCAAAGAGTACCGCAGAGAAGCCTGTAAGATTTAAATCTCTGTGGCTTTCCCCTTACCTCCGTGGCCCCCTCTTTTATTCATACACAAAAGACAAATCTGAAAACTTCTTATGAATTAGTTTGCAGGGAAACAGTCATCCGGCTATCTTCTTTATAATTACTATAGACAAACCAGCCGGTGATAATAATGGATAAAATGAAATAAGCTCCCAGTAAATATTTAGCAGTATAGATATAATTGCTCATGCCAAACCAATCATCCTGCTGAATAAGAATAGCGATACCCAAATCCGCTGCGGACAGCTTCCCACACGATAGCATAACGATTCCGGTCCATCATATCTGTCAGCGCATATACACTCAGGAAAATAAAAGCCACCATACCAGAAGATATAAGATGGATCCAGTTTATTAATGACTGAGATATTGCCAAACAGGTAGCTCACAGAGAGTAATAATGCCAGCAGTTGTATCCAGCTCCATACATTCAGGGCAGCCGATGTTTTGGTATCATATTTATCAAAATGGTAAACATCATCAATTTTGTAAACGGGGTATTTGGCTGCTACATCAGCCGGGCGGTAACCGGTGGGTTTGAACCAGAGAGTGAACTTGTCTTTCCAGTTATTGGTGCGCCATGCATCTTTTACTAATAACCATGCATGCTGAAAATTTATTTTGATGGGATTCCAGGTACGAACGGGCCGTGTGATGCCATAGACAGGCGGCACATTGGGCAGTTCTTCCTGGTAAGTACCAAACCATTTATCCCAGAATATAAATATCTGGCCGTAATTCTTATCAATGTATTCAGGATTGATCGCATGATGCACACGGTGATGAGAAGGAGTGACGATGATCTTTTCCAGGAAACCCATCTTATTAATATGTTGTGTATGGTACCAGAACTGGGCAAAGAGATGAAGCGGCGCAACGACACCGATTACTGTATACGGAACGCCCAATAAAGCGGCCGGTATCAGGAACACAATAATTACCCGTACAATAGATGAAATACTCTGGCGAGAGCACAGGCAAGATTGAATTCTTCACTGCTGTGATGTACAATATGGCCGTTCCAGAAAAAATTGGTGACATGCTGTATCCGGTGCACCCAATAACCCGCAAAATCAAGCGCAAAAAAAGCAATGATATAAACCAGTACAGAGGAAGAAATATGGGTAAGCGCCAGGTGGTTAAGGAAAAAAGGATAAGAGATCAGTACAAGATAAAGGCCTAATACATCTTTGGTGACATTCGTGACGCCACTGGTCAGGCTGCTGATCATGTCCATATTGCGGACGGTATCTTTTCCTTTGCGCCAGCCATACCATTTTTCAAATAGTACCAGTACCAAAAATGCAGGCATGGCAATAAGAAGAATTTTACCGTAAGCTTCCATAGTCAAACAATGTATAACAAATTTAATAAAAGTCCCGGGATTGCCGTCAGCTTTGATTTTTAATTTGACTTTTATTGAATTGTGCTTTTTACCACATTAGGCACATAGGTACATAGGTACATAGGAAATACACACATAGATGCTATTCACGTTTTTGTCGGGACAAGCGTAAAGGCCTATGTTCTCCTTATTTACAAGGGTAAAAATCATAAAGAATAGGTAATGCTTTTTGTTCGGTAATCAACTATTTTTGGTCACAGAGTACCGCGGAGTAACAGGGATACGCAGAGTAACTTTCAACAATCCTCTTTTTCTCTGCGTGTCTCCGGGCGAAATAAAATATGAAACAGATTTTTCATTGCATAGATGCACATACCTGCGGCAATCCCGTACGCCTGGTAAAAGAAGGCGGCCCGGTATTGTATGGCAATAATATGAGCGAAAAGCGCCAGCATTTTCTCCGTGAATATGACTGGATAAGAACCGGGCTTATGTTTGAGCCAAGAGGCCACGATATGATGAGCGGAAGTATCCTTTATCCGCCCCATGACCCGCAAAATGATGTAGCCGTTCTGTTCATTGAAACCAGCGGCTGCCTGCCTATGTGCGGACATGGAACAATAGGAACCATAACTATCGCGATAGAAGAAAATCTTATCAAACCGAAGACGCCGGGCACTGTGAGAATGGAAACACCCGCCGGGTTGGTGATGATCAGTTATGAAAACCAAAATACAAAAGTAAAAAGCGTAAAGCTGACCAATGTCCCTTCCTTTCTTCATTCGGAAGGACTACCTGTTCAATGTCCTGAACTGGGAGAATTGATCATTGATGTTTCTTATGGCGGAAATTTTTATGCGATCGTGGATGTACAGAAAAATTTTCCGGGTATGGAGCATTATACAGCGGATAAACTCATTGCATGGGCAAGGGAATTGCGCAGGAACATCAATGCCAGGTATGAGTTTGTACACCCTGCCGATAAAACGATCAATGGCTGCAGCCATATATTATGGACAGGAGCCGTGCCTGATAAAACATCTACGGCCAGGAATGCAGTGTTCTATGGCGAAAAAGCAATTGACCGCTCACCCTGCGGTACCGGCACTTCGGCAAGAATGGCGCAATGGTATGCGAAAGGAAAATTGAAAAAAGGAGATGAGTTTGTTCATGAAAGCATTATTGGTAGTAAATTCATTGGCAGAATAGAGGAAGAAGTGATCGTTGCAGGTAAGCCTGCTATTCGCCCTTCCGTAGAAGGATGGGCAAAAATATATGGATACAATACGATATGGATAGATAAAGATGATGATCCGTATGCGTATGGATTCCAGGTGATATAAGAGTGAGTGGAAAGTGGGTTCACTATTATTAGGATTTCTGCTAACCATTACGCATAACCCGTAACTCATAGCTCATAACTTATAACTCGTAACTCATAATTGTTTGCCATGTCATCAAGAAAAAAATTTCTATACCAGGCCACTGCTCTTACAGCGGGAACGGCTTTGGCCTCTTCTCTCGGAAATGATGTATTTGCCATTTTTAAGAATCGTGTCGCACCGTCTGACCAGGTCAATGTGGGAGTGATCGGTATCAACGGGATGGGATGGGCCGATCTGAAAGCGATCCTGAAGTACCCGGGGTGAATCTTGTCGCCTTATGCGATGTAGATAAGAATGTACTGGATAAACGAATGGGGGAACTGGCCGCTATGAATATTGATGCGTCAAAAGTGAAGGCATTTGGCGATCATCGCCGGTTGTTAGAGATGAAAGAGGTGGATGCGGTGATCATCGGCACTCCCGATCACTGGCATTGTATGCAAATGGTAGAAGCCTGCCAGGCAGGTAAAGATGTATATGTAGAAAAGCCGGTAGGTAATTCCATTGAAGAATGCCGTATCATGATCGCCGCGCAGAAAAAACACAACCGCGTAGTGCAGGCGGGTCAATGGCAAAGAAGCCAGCAACATTTTAAGGATGCGGTAGATTATATCGCTACAGGAAAACTCGGTAACATACGTACAGTAAAAGTGTGGTGCTATATCGGGTGGAAGAAACCAATACCGTTTGTAGCCGATAGCGCTGTTCCGGCAGGAGTAGATTATAAAAGATGGCTGGGCCCCGCAACGATGCGGCCGTTCAATGCCAATCGTTTTCATTTTACTTTCCGCTGGTTCTGGGATTATGCCGGTGGTTTGATGACCGACTGGGGTGTTCATTTACTGGATTATGCATTATTGGGAATGAATGCGACAGCGCCCAATTCGATCAGCGCTATGGGTGGCAATTTCGGAGATCCGTCATCACCGCAGGAAACGCCGGATACTTTATGCGCCCTTGTACCAGTTCGATAAATTTAATTTAATATGGGATCATGCGATAGGTATTGAAAGCGGGTTGTTCAGGAAAGAACATGGCCTCGCTTTTATCGGTGACAATGGTACATTGGAACTCGACAGGGGAGGATGGGAAGTAATGGAAGAGCCGCGCAGTACCAATAAAGCGATAGTGGAAAGAAGAGTTGTATCCGATAACGGGCTGGATAAGCATATGGAAAATTTTGTGAGCGTAATACGGTCACGTAAAATGGAAGACCTGAAATGCCCGATCGAATCGGCATCACATATAGCCAGCTTAAGCCAGATGGGAAATATCGCTTTCCGCTCAGGTAATAAACTGAACTGGGATAAAACGGCAGGAAGATTTACAGATGAAGCGATCAATAAAAAATACCTGGCGGCGGCGTATCATAATGGGTACAAATTACCAGTAGTCTGAAACCATGATTAAACTATTCGCCGTAATTTTTTTAGCCGGATGTATTTTATCATGCAAAAGCAATGAGCGTTCCTATATCTACTATGGAAATTGGATGACGCCTGATGTGTACAATGTCAGCCTGCTGAAGAGGAACCCATCAGAGGTAAAAGAAAATTTGTATGTCGAACTGAATGATACAGGTTTCCAGGCGTCGGGGAAATTGAATAGCTACGATCTGTATAAGTTTGACAGGAAGGGAAATATTGTTTTTTATAAAATGTTTATTGAAGGCGCTTCTTTTTCTGAACTGTCAACTGAGTATACCGATGACGGCCCCCGGTCAATTTCTAAAATATATATGGATATACATTCCACCCAACCTGATCATGAGACAAAAGTAGTTACGGAAAGAACCGGGGCGGATCAATTTAAGGAAAATCATTTTAAGAATGGCGTGTATGATTATCATACCATGACAACATTCCTTAATAATGGACTAATGGTCAGGGAAGAAAAGATGAATCATGATACACTCATATGGACGGTAACCAGGTTTTTCGAAAATGGTATTGTCGCCAGGGAAGAAGCGGCATCTGCAAAGGAAAAATCAAAAGGTCAATATTATTATTCTGCCGGAAGGTTGATGGATAGCATAGTGACTGTAAAAAATGACCGTAAAATAAAAAGACTGTTTACCAGGAATGCGCAGGGGGATGTGATTCTTTACGAAGAAACTGAAAACGGTAAAACAACAGAGATAAAACGGATGAAATATGAATACGATACAAAGGGTAACTGGATAAAGCAAATCACCCGCGAAGAAAATAAAGTGCCGGGAGGTTTATTTGCCGGGCAGCGATTTCCGGAGTATTCAATAGTTGTAAGAGAAATCAAATATTAATATTGCAGGCAGGAATATGAAAGTAACCATCATCGGAGGCGGTGTTATCGGACTCTGCACCGCGTACTACTTACGAAAGACAGGATATGAAGTCACGGTTATAGACCGCAACGATATTACAAGCGGCTGCTCTTTTGGTAATATGGGGTATATATCTCCCAGTCATTTTATTCCGCTGGCAACGCCGGGTATTATATCGCAAGGACTGCGATGGATGCTCAGTTCATCCAGCCCGTTTTATATCAAACCAAGATTGGATATTGATCTTATCCGCTGGGGGATGGCCTTCAGGAGATCGGCTACCAAAACACAGGTGGAGCAAAGTATCCCGCACCTCAATAATTTGTTGCAGCTGAGCCGCGAACTGATGAATGATATCAAAAATGAATTGCCCGGCTCATTCAGCATGATAGAAAAAGGTTGCTGGATGTTGTACAAGCAGGAGAAAACCGGTGATCATGAAAAACACCTGGCTGAGCAGGCTCATGGACTTGGACTAAAAACTGTTGTTTGTACCCCCGGGCAGGTGCAGCAGTATGAAACAGAAGTGGAAGTAAATGTGGCCGGAGGTGTGCTATACCTGGACGATTGCCATATTGATACGGCAACGTTCATGAAAGTAATGTATGGTTATTTGCAAAAAGCCGGGGGTGAAATTCTGGCTGCATACAGATATAACAGGATTTGAAAAAAGCAATGGCAGGATCACAGCAGTCGTTTCAGGTGATACGGAAATCTCATGTGATGAACTCATTATTGCCAATGGCTCATGGCTGGGTATTATTTCAAAGTTGTTAGACATTAAAATGCTGATGCAGCCGGGCAAAGGGTATAGTATCGTATATAATGATCTTGAAAAAAACCTGCAGTATCCTTCGATACTGGTAGATGACCGCACGGCAACAACGCCCATTGACCGCTGGTTGCGTATAGGCGGTACTATGGAAATGAGCGGGCACAGCGATAATATATTACCTAAAAGAGTGATGGCGATTTATAATGCCTTTAAAAAATACTACCCGGCAATGGATCTTCCTGTGCCGGATACCAGTAAAGCCTGGTTTGGTTACAGGCCGGTAACGCCCGATGGAATGCCATACATTGGCCGGCATAGTCAATACAGCAATCTCAGCTATGCAGGCGGGCATGCCATGCTGGGCGTAAGCGCTGCGGCAGGTACGGGCAAGCTTATTGAAGAGATCATCAGTAATAAGCCGCCGGCTATTCCTCTTATTGCTTTCCGGCCTGACAGATTTAGTTGATAACTGAACTTTCATTTTGGTAAGCTGTTAGTACCTTTATCAAAATCATCTTATGCGAAAGTTATTATTGTTTGCCTGTATGTCCTTCTTTTTTACGGCTTCCCGGTCGCAGCATATCCTGCTGAAAAAATGGGAGAGCGACACCACATTGAAAGTGCCTGAATCTGTTTTGTTTGATGCGGATAACAATGTGTTATATGTTACCAATATTGATGGCACTGATCCATGGGGCAAAGATGGAAAAGGATCTGTCGGAAAACTGGGCACCGATGGCAGGATCATTAAAGTAGATTGGGTGACGGGCCTCAACTCACCGAAGGGTATGGGCCTGTACAAAGGAAAATTGTACGTGGCCGACCTCGAAAACCTGCTGGTCATTGATGTGGCTGGCGGCACTATTGAAAAAACAATTGCTGTTGAAAATGCAGAGGGCCTGAATGATGTGACGATTGATAAGAACGGTGTTGTATATGTTTCCGATTCAAAGACTAAAAAAATATTCAGGGTAGAAAATGGAAAGACAGAATTGTTTCTCGATAACCTGAAAGGACCAAATGGTGTATTGATGCGCGGCGATGATTTTTATATTCTGGATGCAGGAGCTATGTATAAAGTCGGAAAAGACAGGTCGCTGGCGATGATTGCCGAGGGTATGGATGGTGGAACAGATGGTATTGAAAATGTGACGGGTAATGATTTTATTGTTTCCTGCTGGGGTGGCGTAATATGGTATGTGCATGAAGATGGCACCAGGCAAAAGTTGCTGGATACAAGAGAAGAAAAAAGAAATACAGCCGATATCGGTTATGATGCCAAAACAAAGACGGTGTATGTGCCTACTTTCTGGAAGAATTCCGTAGTGGCTTACGAGGTAAAGTAACGTTAATTTTGCGGAGCGGATATTTCAACAACACAACTCTTTTTATTTTTATCTTCTTATGGATTGTAAAGCTACCCGGATACCTTACAGGCAGGCAGGAGTTTTTTCAAAGGTCGTTACTGATTATATTGACCAGGCGGAAGCGATGAAGCCCTTCTTCATTCACCCGCCGGTATTGAGCGGAATCCAAAAGGCGATTGAGACAAGAAAGAGTTTTCAGACCAACAGGACCATCCTGGTAACTGAATTAAAAAAGCAATATGGAGATCTGCTGAATGGGAAGACAGCTGCGAATGTGGAAGCATTGCTGTCCGCGGATACATTTACTGTAACGACGGCTCATCAACCCAATATTCTCACCGGGCCTTTGTATTTTATTTACAAGATACTGCACGCAATTAAACTGGCCGCGTATTTAAAGTCATTGTTGCCCCAATATAATTTTGTACCGGTCTATTACATGGGATCTGAAGATGCCGATCTCGACGAGCTCGGGCATATTTACCTTGAAGGGAAAAAACTGAAATGGGAAACCAGGCAGGCAGGAGCGGTAGGAAGAATGACGATTGACAAAGAATTTCTGCAACTGGTAGATGCGGCAGAAGGACAATTGGCTGTATTGCCTTTTGGCAGAGAGATCGTTGATCAGGTAAAAAAGTTTTATACAAAGGGAGCGCTTATCCAGGATGCTACATTCCGGTTTGTTGATTCCTTATTTGCTGAATATGGGCTGGTAGTACTGATCCCTGATAATGCGGAACTGAAAAAACAAACGGCCGGCATATTTAAAGATGACCTCTTGCATCAAACGCCTTCTGATCTTGTTGGAAAAACTATCGAAAAGATAGATGCTGCAGGTTATAAAGTGCAGGCCAATCCGAGAGAGATCAATTTGTTTTATTTGAAAGATGGGATAAGGGAGAGGATTGAGAAAGTGAACGGTGAGTGGAGAGTAGTGAACGGGGGGTAAAGCAATTTACAGAAACTGAATTGCTGGAAGAACTGGAAAATCATCCAGAATACTTTAGCCCGAATGTGATATTGAGAGGGATCTTCCAGGAAACGATCCTGCCCGATATTGTATTCATTGGCGGCGGCGGAGAGTTAGCTTACTGGTTGCAATACGGAGATATGTTTGCTCACTATAAAGTACCATTCCCGGTACTGGTATTACGTAATTCGTTTTTGGTGGTGGAAGAAAGCTGGCACGAAAAAATAGCGAAGCTTGGTTATACGGTTGAAGATTTCTTTTTGCCTGAAGAGCAACTGCTGAATAAGCTGGTGGCAAGGGATAGTAAAAATCAGACAAAGTTCAATGGTTCGCTGACACAGGTAGAGCAGATGTATGAATTATTTAAAAAGCAGGCAGGCCAGGTAGATGTTTCTCTCACGAAGCATGTAGAGGCGCTGAAAACAAAAGCCGTGTATCGTTTGCAGGAACTGGAAAAGAAAATGCTCAGGGCGGAAAAAAGGAAATTCGCCGATCAGCAGCGGCAGATACATACTATTAAGTCAGCCTTATTTCCGGGGCAACGGACTTCAGGAGCGGTATGATAATGCGCTATACTACTATGCCAGGTGGGGACAGGAGTTTATCCAAAAACTTTATGAACATTCATTGACGCTGGAGCAGGAATTTGTTATAATGGTGAGTGATCAGTAGTGAGTGGTGGATGGGCTCACTAGGTTGGAGTGTGCTACTGACTATTTACCACTCACTACTAACTCTGAATATAGCTTTGTAAATGATTGATCGTTTCTTTCTGCGCCAGTATCGTTTCTTTTACCACATCACTCATGGAAATAATGCCGCTGAGCCTGTTGTCATCAAAGACCGGCATATAGCGGATATTTCTTTTAGTCATTAATTCCATGCAATGTTCTATCGTATCTGACGGTTTTACTGAAGGCAGGTCGGTTGACATGATTTCTGATACTCTCGTATCACTGGAGTTTTTTCCTTTCAGTATTACTTTGCGGGAATAATCTCTTTCTGTCATGATGCCGAGGTATTTATCATTTTCCATGATCACAACGGAACCGATGTTCTTTTCAGCCATTATTTCCAGGGCTTCTACTACGGTGATGTTGGGGGATACATTAGTAACGCTCGTGCCTTTGCGGCCGAGTAAAGCAGATACACTTCTCATAATGGCAAATTTTGTTCAATGAATTTACGGAAAAAGATCCAATAATAGGATGGTTGCCGCGAAACCTGAATAAGAGCTGTTTTATTCACCGCCATTACGGGAAAAACACTTATTCTTTTATTCCCATCACTTCTATCTTTATTGAGGCTGGTTATTTCAGGGTTCTTCCTAATCCCGTATTGTGAGGTCTGCTCACCATCGCATTGCGAGGTCTGCTCGACCTCATGATTATGAGGTACAGTTCACCTTCGTAATGACGAGGCCTTTTCGGGCTCCCGTCATTGCGAAGTCTTTTCGGGCCTCCGTCCTTGCAGGGACTTTTCGGGGCCTCTGTCATTGCAAGGACTTTTCGGCCTCTCGTCATTGCGAGGACTTTCAGGCCTCCGTCATTGCGAGGTCTTTCAGGCCTCCGTCATTGCCAGGACTTTTCAGCCCCTCGTCATTGCGAGGTCTGCTCTCAGAGACCCTGTACTATAATCACTTTAAACCGAAGCAATCTACAACCATGGGCGGACACGTCTACATAATGTGCAGCATGAATAACACCACCCTGTATACCGGTGTCACTTCAAACCTGCCGGCAAGGGTCATGCAGCATAAAGAAAAAGTATACCCAAATAGTTTTTTCCGCAAATTATAATTGTGTAAAGCTTGTTTATTATAAATGGTTCGGGACACCATCATGGCAGCGATCACCGAAGAGAAAAGAATAAAAGGAGGAAGCAGGAAGAAAAAGGAAATACTCATTAATAGTATGAACCCTGAGTGGAAGGATTTATATGATCAGGTAAAATTTTTTTAGTTGGTGCCGGCCTGTGCCGGGCGTAAGTAATGAAAGGTGTGACCGGGTCAAATTTCTTTGGATTGCTTCGGCTTAGCTGCTTTATAGTTTAAGAACTCCGGCATAGGGCCTCGCAATGACGAGATGGTGCGGGGTTGTGCTTTCTCTCCTGACCTCGTCATTGCAGGACTACTTAACCCCGTCATTGTAAGAACTGTTTATAACCTTGTCATAGTGAAAACTGTTTAACCTTGTCATTTCACGAAATACTCAACCGTTATTGCGAAGTCTGCTAACCTCATTATTACGAAGTACTGCTCAACTGTCATTGCGAGTCTGTTCGATCTCGTCATTGTGTGGACTGCTCAACCTGTTATTACGAGTTTTTTCAACCTCGTCGTTGTGAAAACTGTTTAACCTTATCATTACGCGAAATGCTCAATTCATCATTGCGAGAACTATTTAACCTCATCATTACGAAGTACTGCTCACCTCCGTTATTTCGAGCCTGTTCAACCTCATCATTACAAGGACAACCCAATCTCGTCATTGCGAGAACTGTTTAACTTCATCATTGTGAAGTACTGCTCACCTCCGTTATTTCGAGTCTGTTCAACCTCATCATTACAAGGACAGCCCAACCTCATCATTGCGAGAACTGTTTAACCTCATCATTGTGAAGAACTGCTCACCTCCGTTATTTCGAGCCTGCTCAATCTCATCATTTGCAAAGACTGCCCAACCTCGTCATTGCGAGAATTGTTTAACCTCATCATGACGAAGTACGCTCATCTCCGTTATTTCGAGCGTGTTCAATCTCATCATTGCAAGGACAGCCCAACCTCATCATTGCGAGAACTGTTTAACCTCATCATGACGAAGTACGCTCATCTCCGTTATTTCGAGCCTGTTCAACCTCATCATTGCAAGGACTGCCCAACCTCATCATTGCGAGAACTATTTAACCTCATCATTGTGAAGTACTGCTCACCTCCGTTATTTCAAGCCTGTTCAACCTCATCATTACAAGGACAGCCAACCTCATCATTGCGAGAACTATTTAACCTCATCATTACGAAGTACTGCTCATCTCCGTTATTTCGAGCCTGTTCAACCTCATCATTGCAAGGACTGCCCAACCTCATCATTGCGAGAACTATTTAACCTCATCATTGTGAAGTACTGCTCACCTCCGTTATTTCAAGCCTGTTCAACCTCATCATTACAAGGACAGCCAACCTCATCATTGCGAGAACTATTTAACCTCATCATTACGAAGTACTGCTCATCTCCGTTATTTCGAGTCTGTTCAACCTCATCATTACAAGGACAGCCCAACCTCGTCATTGCGAGAACTGTTTAACCTCATCATTGTGAAGTACTGCTCACCTCCGTTATTTCAAGCCTGTTCAACCTCATCATTACAAGGACAGCCAACCTCATCATTGCGAGAACTATTTAACCTCATCATTACGAAGTACGCTCACCCCCATTATTTTGAGTCTGTTTAACATCATCATTGTAAGGATTGCTCAACCTCATCATTGCAAAGACTGCCCAACCTCGTCATTGCGAGGCCTCTTATCGAAGACTTGTATTGTAAACACTTTAAGCCGAAGCAATCTAATAACTGGGCTATGCATAGCACAGTCTCTTTAGCCAGTATCTTTAAAAACAATAAAACACTTACCCGCAGTCATTTACTTCCCCTGGTCAAACCCATTCTCCCATCCATCCTTCTTCATTTTCACGGCCTTTTCTATCACTTCATCGTTAAGAGAATTTTTATAATCAGCTACTTTTTTCAAAACAGCCTTATCGGAAGAGCCGATTATCTGGGCGGCTAAAATGCCCGCATTCTTCGCTGCATTCAAAGCAACGGTCGCGACAGGCACGCCATTCGGCATCTGCAGAATAGAAAGAACAGAATCCCACCCGTCAATCGAGTTGGAAGATTTGACAGGAACGCCAATAACAGGCAAAGGAGTAATAGAAGCTACCATACCCGGTAAATGAGCAGCCCCGCCGGCTCCGGCAATGATTACCTTTAATCCCCGGCCCGCCGCTTTTTGCGCATATTCTACCATCCTTAGCGGAGTGCGGTGAGCCGATACTACCGTTACTTCATGAGGAATGGCAAATTGTTTTAAAATATCAGAGGCTGCCTGCATAATGTTCAGGTCGCTGTCACTGCCCATGATGATGCCAACTAATGGATCCATTTTTCGGGGATTTGGGCAAAGGAACACGTTTTTTTTGGGGTAAAAAATTCATATTAAAACAATATACCCGTAATGTAAAGCCACAGTATTGGTTTTACGGGCTATTTCTTATTTAAACGGAAAGAAATAAAGCAGGGTTATTCCTTTTTCATCGTCTTATTGAGGCATTCCTTAAAAGTACAGGGGGCAGGCTGTAACGAAGGAAAACTATTTATATTTGAGTTTATTATCAAAATGGAATTCATGAGCCGGGTCACTAAGTTTTTTGTTGTTTTTTTTCCCCTTATTGTCATCGCATTTTCCTGGAGCAGTTGTAAAGGCAAATCCGCTCCCGAAAAACCTAAAGAAAGCCCGCCGACGGTTGTTGACGTCATGATCGCTGCGCCCCAGGCAGTAAGCAATATTGTCGAGGCCAACGGGACCATCATCGCCAACGAATCTGTTGAACTGCGCCCTGAAGTTAGCGGACGCTTAACTTACCTCAATGTGCCGGAAGGAAAACTGGTAACCCAGGGCACTGTATTGGCCAGGATCAACAGTGCCGACCTGGTAGCACAGGTACAGAAAAGCAAAGTGCAATTAGACCTGGCGGAGAAAACAGAACAGCGTTTAAAACAATTGCTGGATGTACAGGGTATCAATCAAACCGATTATGACGCTGTCGTGAACCAGGTCAACAGCCTGAAAGCAGATATCGCTTATACGCAGACACTGATTGATAAAACAGTTATCCGCGCACCTTTCAACGGTACTATCGGGCTGAAACAGGTAAGCCCCGGCGCTTATGTCAGTTCCGCTACTATTATCGCTACTATACAACAGCTGGGAAAATCAAAGCTCGATTTTACACTGCCTGAACAATACAGCAACCTGATCAAAGTAGGAGCCACCGTAGATGTGCAAATAGATGCAGCGAATGATTCAACCCAGAAAGCCACGATCGTAGCGATGGAGCCGCAGGCGAATACGCAAACCCGCAATATAGTGGTAAGAGCCATATTACAGAAAGGGGCGCCTAACCCGGGTGCTTTTGTAAAAGTATATGTAGGTACATCCGGTAACAATAAGACAGCCATTATGGTTCCTACCAATACTATTATTCCTGATGACAGGAACAGCCAGGTGATAGTAGTGAAAAACGGGGAAAGCGAATTTTGTGAATGTACAAACCGGGTTACGGTCAGCCAGCAATGTAGAAATAACAAAAGGAATAAACACGGGCGATACGATAGTGGTAACCGGTGTGCTTTTTGCAAGACCTAACTCGTTATTGAAAAATAAGGAGTGTAAAGACGCTCGAACAACTGGGAGATGCAAAATAATAAAGCATGATCCTTTTTCCTGGTAAAACAGTTCCATAAAATATTTTTTAGTCAGCAATACGATTGAATGAATATATCTGAATTATCTCTCAAGCGGCCCGTACTTGCCACGGTGATGAACCTGACGATCATTTTATTTGGAGTGGTAGGTCTTTCTTTTTTAGCTGTACGGGATTATCCCGCTATTGACCCGCCGCTTATTTCCGTCAGCACGTCATATACCGGCGCCAATTCAGATATCATCGAAAGCCAGATCACCGAGCCACTGGAAAAACAGATCAATGGTATTCCCGGTATCCGAACAATTACTTCTTCCAGTTCTTTGGGCAGCAGCCAGATCAGTGTAGAGTTTAACCTGGGCGTAGACCTTGAAGCAGCCGCAAGTGATGTGCGTGATAAAGTAAGCCAGGCGGCAAGAGGCCTGCCACAGGATATTGATGCGCCACCTGTGATCAGCAAGTCGGATGCGAACAGTGATTTTATCCTGATGCTCGCCGTGCAGAGCCAGACAAAGAGTTTACTGGAGCTAAGTGATTATGCAGAGAATGTATTGCAGCAGCAGTTACAAACGATCAACCAGGTAAGCGCTATAAATATTTTTGGGCAAAAGCGTTACTCTATGCGCATCTGGCTCAACCCGGATAAGATGAATGCATACGGGGTAGCTTTTTCCGATATACGCACCGCCCTCAACAGTGAAAACATCGAATTGCCTCCCGGCAAAATTTATGGTAATAATACCGATCTCACTATCCGTGTACTCGGGCGGTTAACTACTGAACAGCAGTTCAGGGATCTGCTCATAAGAGAAGACAGCACAGGTATTGTACGGCTGGGAGATGTAACTAAAGTAGAACTCGGGCCGGAACAACTGGAACAAAGCTGGAAATATAATGGTGTGAATGCAGTAGGTCTTGCTATTATTCCCCAACCCGGCGCCAATAACATTGAAATAGCCGATGAGTTTTATAAGCGTATCGAACAGATTGAAAAAGGAACCAAATCAGATATCCAGTTAAAAGTACTGATTGATAATACAAAAAATATCCGCCAGTCACTGGCCGAAGTAGAAGAGACCTTACTGATCTCTTTTATTCTCGTGGTACTGGTTATCTTTTTATTTTTCCGTGACTGGCTTATCGCTATCAGGCCTTTGATTGATATACCTATTTCACTGGTGGCTACATTTTTCATCATGTACCTCGCCGGTTTTTCTATTAATATCTTAACCTTACTGGCTATTGTACTCGCAACAGGGCTGGTGGTAGATGATGGGATTGTTGTGACAGAAAATATATTCCGGAAACTGGAAGGCGGCATGCCCATCCGCAAGGCAGCTGTGGCGGGAAGCAAGGAAATTTTCTTTGCGGTAATATCCACCTCGGTTACGTTGGCAGTAGTATTCCTTCCTGTGATCTTCCTTGAAGGTTTTGTCGGGCGGTTATTCCGTGAGTTCGGGGTGTCGCTGGCCGCGGCAGTATTGGTCTCAGCGTTTGTTTCATTGACCATTACTCCTGTGCTGAACGTTGTCATGCACCGTAAAAAGACCGGGCATGGATGGTTCTACGATAAAACAGAACCTTTTTTCCGTGGAATGGGAAAACGGGTATCGCAGGGCATTGCAGGGATTTATGAAAGTCCGTTGGCTGGCCTGGATATTAATTGGCGTTTGCGGGTATCATTATGTGGCTGGCAGCCAGCAATCTCAAAAGCGAGCTGGCACCCATGGAAGACAGGAGCAGTGTACGTTTTACTGTAACCGGCCCGGAAGGGACCAGCTACAGCTATATGCAAAAGCTGGCGGATAAAATTAGCAATTACCTGTACGATTCAGTAGCAGAAAGGGATTTTGTTTTTGCCCGTACACCCGGTGGTGGCGGTGGCGGTGGAAGCACAAACAGCACACAACCCCGCCTGGGATTGGTGCCTCCCGGCGACCGCGATCGTTCGCAGGCCCAGATCGCTACCGATCTGCAAAAAAAACTAACACGGTTTAATGATGCAAGGATATTTGCAGTGCAGGAACAAACTATTTCCGTAGGACTGGGTTCCCGTGGCAGTTTACCTGTACAGTTTATACTGCCAAAACCTTGATTCACTCAGGGCGATGATCCCCAAATTCCTGGAAGAAGCGAGAAAAGATAAAACGTTCTCCAATGTGGATGTGAACCTGAAGTTCAACGCCCTGAATTACAACTTACGGTTGACAGGATGAAGATCAAAGACCTTGGATTATCTACAGAAGATGTTATAGCTACGATACAGGCGGCGTTCAGCGGCGGAAGACTGGCGTATTTTATACAAAACGGTTTTCAATACGAGGTAATAGCACAGGTAGAAAGAAGCGACCGCAATAAACCGGAGGATATCGAAAAATTATATGTAAGGAATAACAACGGCCAGAATATCCCGCTTGATGCTGTCGTTCACCTGCAGGAAAGTACAAATCCTTCCACCTGTATCACTACAACAGGTATAAGGCGGCCACTATTTCTGCATCGCTGGCCGAAGGATATACTATCGGTGATGGTATTGAAGCCATGCAACGGATATCCGCTAAAATATTAGATGAAAGTTACCAGACCGCTTTGTCAGGTCCATCAAGGGATTATGCAGAAAGTTCTTCCAATATCATGTTCGCATTCTTACTGGCGCTGGTGCTGATCTACCTGATCTTATCTGCGCAGTTTGAAAGTTTTCTTGATCCTTTCACCATTATGCTTACGGTACCGCTCGCACTGGCAGGCGCTTTGCTGAGTTTGTGGATATTCGGGATGACATTAAATATTTTTTCGGAGATAGGTATGATCATGCTCATCGTCTTGTTACCAAAAACGGGATACTGATCGTCGAGTTTGCCAACCAGCGGCGGGAGCACGGGCTGAATAAAATGGAAGCGGTAGTAGATGCGGCCACACAGCGTTTGCGCCCTATCCTGATGACGAGCTGGCTACTTCACTGGGTGCATTGCCCATTGCACTGAGTTTGGGCGCTTCGTCTACCAGCCGTGTGCCATTAGGCATCGTGGTGGTTTGCGGTATCATGTTCTCGCTGGTACTTACCTTGTTTGTCATACCTGCGGTGTACACTTTTATTTCCGGTAAGCATAAAAAATTAAAGGAAGAAGATTATACAGATGTTCCGGCTGAAGACAAGCCTGCTGATGATCACGCATAACTATTTTTAATGAAGCGATTTTATTTCATACTGTTTCTTTTGGCAGCCTGCCATACCTGTTTTTCTCAACTACTTACTTTGCAGGATGCGATCAATATCGCCCTGAAGAACAGTCTTGATATTCAGTTACAGAAAAACAACGTAGAGATCAATACGATCAACAACCATATTGGTATAGCAGGCGGATTGCCTGTAGTGACCGGTGGCATTTCAGACAATGAGCAGGTGACCAGTCTCAATGAGAAATTGAATACAGGGGTGGTTAATAAAAGAGGTTCGGTTTATGGAAATACCCGGTCAGCGAATGTAACGGGCAGTATCCTGTTATATAACGGATCCCGGGTAATAGCTGCAAAGAACAGGCTGGAGCAACTGCAGTCACAAAGTGAAAAATTGCTGAATGCACAGGTACAGAATATAATGGCCTCCGTGATGACAGGCTATTATGACGTGGTACGGCAGCAGGCCTATATCAAAACAATTGATCAGTCTATTGATGTAGCGCAAAAAAGACTGGATATAGTAAAGGCACAGCAAAGCGTAGGCATGGCCAATAACGCCGACCTGTTCCAGTCGCAGTTAGACCTGAATACCCTGCTGCAGACAAGACAATCGCAACTGCTGATTGTAGAGCAGGCTAAAACCGATCTGCTGTCAACACTAAGCTTAAAGCCCGATTCAGCATTATTATACAGGATACTATTCTCGTAGACAAAACACTTGTATTAGGTAATATTTTAAGTGAGTTAGGAAATAACGCGGAGATCATGGCCGCTGATGACCAGGTAAAGATCAATCAGTATTTAGTAAAAGAAGTAGGCGCCCAGCGTTACCCGACCATTCGTGCTTCGGCGGGTATAATTTTTCACTTGTCAAATCAGGCGCGGTAATACTTTGTTTAATCAAAGGTCTGGTCCTGCGGCCGGCTTTACCATAGGCATACCCATCTATAACGGTTCTATCTACAAGCGGCAGCAAAAAATAGCAGAGATAGATGTAAGGAATGCCGCTTTGCAAAAAGATATACTGATCCGGGATTTTACCGCCGGCGCTGTACGTACTTATCAATCTTACGCTTCCACATTATTGCAAATAGAAACACAGCAAAAGAATGTGGAACTGGCGCAGAAATTACTGGATCTTGCTTTATTGCGTTTTCAACTGCGGCAGGCCACTATCGTAGAAGTAAGACAGGCGCAGGAAAGTTTTGAAAATGCTTCTTTCACACTGACCAACCTAAGCTTTACAGGTAAATCTTCTGAAATAGAGTTGCAGAGGCTGGTTAATCAGATTAAGTTTTAGTGTTGGATGTTGGATGTTCGATGTTGGATGTTGGATGTTGGATGTTGGAGTTGTGGATGTTGGATGTTGGATGTTGGATGTTTTTTAAAAAGGCAGTGCAATATAGAAATGAAATTTCGATTCACGGAACTTCCAACCTCAAACATCCAACATCCAACCTCAAACCCTTCTTCACGCTTTTACTTTCAGCGTATGCTTCACAATATTCGCCTTATGGGTAAGGTCCTGTTTTTCGCGGCTCATGATCGTGACATGGCCCATCTTGCGGCCGGGTTTCGTTTGCTTTTTTCCATATAGATGAATGAATGCATTTTCCATTTTCAATATATCTTCCAGCCCTTCATATGTTACGTCGCCGCTGCAGCCTTCTGCGCCGATCAGGTTGACCATAATGGATGGAAGGATGATGCCTGTATGTCCTAACGGGTAACCGAGGATGATCCTCCAGAGCATATCGAATTGTGAGCTGTAATGCGCTTCGATCGTATGATGCCCGCTGTTATGTACCCGTGGCGCTGTCTCGTTGACAAAAACATTTCCTTCTTTATCAATCAGCATTTCTACGGCAAACAAACCGGGTGACTTAAAATTTCTGACCACAGATAACGCGATCGCTTCTACTTTCCACAATATCCTTGTCTCGATTTCAGCAGGACAAACCTGGAAGTCGAGCAGGTTAAGATGAGGGTCGAATACCATTTCTACCGGTGGATATAATGCAGTATCTCCTTTTTCATTAATGGCTACCATCTGGGCTATCTCTTTATGCACAGTTACCAGTTTTTCCATCACAGCCGGGGCGTCAAATCCTTTTTCAATATCCTGCTTTGTTCTTAGTATCTGTACTCCCTTGCCGTCATATCCTCCTTCTGCTGATTTGTGTACAGCCGGTAAAAAATCTTCCTGTTCTTTCAGCTCATTCAAATTGTTGGTAACAACAAAGGCCGCAGAAGGAATATCGTTTTTTTTATAATATTCTTTCTGAATGATCTTGTTCTTGATCGTTTTCAGCACGGAAGGTTTCGGAAATACTTTAACGCCCCCGGTCTCCAGTTTTTCCAATGCTTCCACATTTACATTTTCAATTTCGATCGTGATAGCGTTTAACCCCTTTCCGAAATTATATACGTCATCGAAGTTTTTGATATCGCCTTTTATAAAATGATGACAAAGATGAGCAGCCGGGCAGCCGGGATCATTTTCCATAACGAACGTTTCAACAGGATAATTCGCCGCTGCCTGCAGCAGCATTCTTCCTAACTGACCACCACCGAGAATACCGATTTTTTGCATGGCGCAAAGATAAGTGAACGGAGTTTTCCGGCATTTGGACAGTTTAAACAGAAGATAGTAACGGCCGGGTTAAAATATTTTGACCAATACTATTTAATTAGCCTAAATTGAATTACCAAAAAATGTGAACCTTTCATGGTTTACTTCCTCCGCATTCTGCTTATTAGTTTTACTGTTGTCATCATTGTGGTGCTGTTGATCGTTTTTCGCACCTTTTCCGCCCTCCGCTCACAGGAAAGGGAACAACAAAAGATCAGCCAGTCACGGGAAGCGTTGCAAAAAACAGGTCCGGCGATCATTACCATGCAGGAATTTGAATCCCTGGCGTCTGATTATCCCGAAAAGAACGACCCGGAACTTTCAGACAGGTATGCCATGCTGGTAAAGAAGCTCAAAGCTGATTCCATAAATATGATCAGCCTGGCAAAAGCAAATCCGGCAAATCAATCAACTTATAAGGAACTGGCAGAGATCATTCATAAAATACTTACAGCAGGCGATAGCGGTATCCATACAGGATCAACCAGCAGTTCAGCATTGGCCATTGCCGGTCACCGGTTATTCCTGGTTAATAAATTCAGGGAGATGGCTACCCGGCTCGAAGAAGGAAACAGGCAGGCGCTGATGGTGTCCTACAATCATAGTATCGGTCTTACCCGTGATACATTTTCATTTGTCAGGGTTATATCGGGGCTGCTGCTGTTTATCCTTATCATCAGCTTTTATTTTATTTATCATGATAGTAAAACCAGGAAGAGAGCAGAGGAACAACTAACCCGGTTTAATACAGCGCTTGAAAAACAGGTAGCAGAGAAAACAGCTACCATCAGTAAAAGCGAAGACAGGTACCGTTCATTAGTGGAGAAACTGGAGCTTTCCGAAAAGGATCTCCGTTCTGTATTGTCAAGCGCCGCAGATAATTTTTATGTGGTAGATACAAATTACCGGGTGAGGCTTATCAACGAAGCAGCGGAAAAAAATCTTAAGAAAGCATGGGGAACGCCGGTAATCGCAGGAACAAATATTCTCGATTTGTTGCCAGATGAAAAAGGCGAACCGGTAAGAGCCAGTATGAAGAAAGTCTTTGCCGGTAATAAAGTAGAATACGAATTGTATCATTCGCAGGAAGATCTGCCGCCATGGGTGCTGGTAAGTTATACCCCCGTGACTGATGAGTCGGGAAAGATAACAGGCGCCTATATCCTGACAAAAGATATTACGGAACGTAAGAAGGCCGAACTTGAGCTGGTAGAAGCAGAAGCTAAGTTCAGGAACCTGGTGGAGCAATCGCTGATTGGTGTATACATAATAAGTGGCGGAAAGTTTGCGTATGTCAACCCGCGGTTCGCCGAAATATTCGGTTACCGGCAGGATGAATTAATTAACCTTATGCCTTTGGAAGGAGTGATACACCCGGATGACAGGGAAAGGGTAACAGAAAACGTAAGGGCCAGGGTAAAAGGGGAGAAAGACAGTATTCATTATGAAGCCAACGGGTTGAAAAAGGATGGTGATATCACCCAGGTAGAGGTTTTTTGCAGGGGAACCCTGTATGAAGGAAGCAACGCTATCATCGGAACTATACTGGATATAAGCGAACGTAAAAGGGCGGAAGAAGTAATCAGGAATAATGAAGAGCAGTTGAAACTGATCTATAATACTACCAGCGATGCGATATTCCTGGTTTCAGTAGATGGTGATCAGTATCGTTTTAATTCAGTCAATCATGCATTTCTTAGCGCTACCGGTCTGAGCGAAGAACAGGTAAAAGGAAAGCATGTCAATGAAGTGATCCCCGCTCCATCGTTACCATTGGTATTGGATAATTACAGCAAAGCTATTCATAGCAGGCAGTCGGTTCAATGGGAGGAAACATCGGATTACCCCTTAGGCTCCCGGTCAGGTATTGTAACGATCACACCTGTTTTTAATGATAAGGATGAATGTAATATGCTGGTAGGTGCTGTTCACGATATTACGGAGAGAAAGAAAGCGGAGGAAGCTGTTAAAAAAAGCGAAGAACGTTACAGAACGCTTGTAGAAAATGCCCCCGAGGCCCTGGTGGTATTTGACATGGATAAGCAAAAATTTGTGAGCGTAAGCGAAAGCGCGGTACGGCTTTTTAAAATGTCCAGGGAAGAACTTTTAAAAAGGGGCCCGGTGGATATGAGCCCGCAATACCAGCCGGATGGCAGGTTGTCATCGGCAATAGCGATGGAAAAAATAAACCGGGCTATCGGTGGAGAAAAGCCTTCTTTTGAATGGACACACCAGGATATTGAAGGAAACCTGATACCCTGCGAGATATGGCTGGTGAGATTGCCGGCAGAAAACCAGGTGTTGATACGTGGCAGCATTGTAGATATTTCTGAACGAAAGAAAGCGGAACAGGAAAAAGAACATGTTCGTCACCTGCTCAATGAACGGGTAAAAGAACTGACCACCTTATACCAGGTAAGCCAGGTTTTTCAAAGTGAGAAAAGATCAGTTCTGGAAATACTGCAGGAAGTGGTATCCATTTTGCCATCCGGATGGCAGCACCAGGATATCACTGCCGCCAGGATCTTATTCGGTGACATGGAATTTAAAACACCCAATTTCGGAACTGCTTTTCATAAACAAACTTCAGCGTTTCCTATACCCGATGGTAAGAAAGGAGAGATAGAGATCATATACCTGCAGCCGCGGCCGCCTGAATCGGAAGATGCTTTTTTGGCCGAAGAAAGGAACCTGATCAATATGGTAGGAGAGATGCTCAGAATATACCTGGCACGGCAGCATGGCGCGGAAGTCAATAAAAAAATGGAACAGGAAATGCTCAGGCAAAAAATACAGGAGCAAAAGATCATTACACGGGCTGTGTTAAATGCAGAAGAAAAAGAAAGAAATAAGATAGGACGTGAGCTGCACGATAACGTGAACCAGATACTGGCCAGTACAAAATTATTTATAAAGATGGCGGAAGAGAAAGATGTAACAGGCGGTAATGAACTCCTGAACAGGTCCGCCAAACTGGTTGATGCAGCTATCCAGGAGATCCGTTCACTGAGCCAGAGCCAGGTAACGCCGTTGAAAATGATTGACCTGGAAGAATTGATCCAGACGCTGGTAGACAGGCTCGATGACAGTACCTCTGTAAAAACAACATTCACGTATGAAAAGGACAGGGATGTGGATGATGAACTGAAACTGAATATTTACCGCATTGTACAGGAACAGATCAATAATATTTTGAAGTATGCAGAGGCGACGGCAATAACGATCAGGGTGAATGCGGATAATGGCTTTTTTCATGTGCTGATCGCTGATAACGGAAAGGGATTTGACCCGGAAACGAAAAGAAAAGGCATCGGTATTTCCAATATGATCAACCGAGTAGAATCTTTTAACGGTGAGCTGAATATCATCAGCAGTCCCGGCAACGGCTGCAAAATTGAGATTAAGATACCCTGCTGATTATTTTATCACTTACCTTCAGTCAGCTGATTATTTGTAATATTGGATAATTTTAGCAACCAAAACTCTGATTAGTATTCGTGGATTCGCAGCATGACGAAAGGGAACTTTTATTGCAATTGCTCAGCGGAAGTGAGCAGGCATTTGAGAAAGTATATAATATATACAGTCCGCGTCTGTATGGCAACCTGCTGAAAATGGTCAAATCCGGGCCTGAAGCGCAGGAGATATTACAGGATGTGTTCCTGAAGGTCTGGAACAACCGCCAAAACATCAACATTGAAAAATCCTTCCGTTCTTACCTTTTTAAGATCGCCGAAAATAAAGTGTATGATTTCTTCCGCAAAGCCGCAAGAGATAAAAAAAAGCAGGATCAGCTAATAGCTATTGCTTCATCCGGGTATATACTTTTTGAAGAACAATTGCTCACCGATGAGAACGCCGTTATTCTCGAAAAAGCCATTGAGTCATTGCCACCCCAGCGCCGGCTGGTATTCCGTCTTTGCAAACTGGAGGGAAAAAGCTACAGGGAAGTCAGCGAACTGCTGGGTATCTCCGTTTCTACTATCAGCGATCATATCGTGAAAGCCACCCGCACTATACGGGAGTATTTTGAGAATAATGGCAAGGTCTTACCCGGCCTGTTTGTCATGCTGTTTTGGGCAGTCGCCTGAAATCTTTTACTTTTTTTAAAGAAAAAATAACATTCGGACAGAGTAAACCTGCAGGGAGAGCGTAATAGCAGTATACCTATCCTGAAAATAATAACGATATGCAAAACTTATTTAGAAAGTACCTAACTAATCAGTGTACACCTGAAGAGGTAAAACAACTGCTTGCCCATTTTGATACCGCTGAAAATGAATCAGCCCTGAGAAGTCTTATCAGTGAAAGTTTAGCAACCGATCAGGCTTTTTCAGAGGAGGAGACCGGCGGGTTTAACAGCGTGGCTGCTGAAGTATTTACCGGCATTAAAAAGCAAATTGGCGTGGAGAAATTGCAAACAATACCTTTTTTCAAAAGAACCTGGTTCCGTATAGCAGCTTCGGTTGTTGTCGTGTTCTCTGCGCTGGTTTTATTCTTTTTGCGCAAACATGAGCCTGTGAAAATAGCGGAAGTGAAAAGCCCCGTGAAATTTGAAAATGATATTGAGCCGGGAGGCGATAAAGCTGTGCTTATACTGGCCGATGGCACCAGGATCGTGCTGGATACGACAAAGAACGGAACTATTGCACTGCAGGGTACGAGCAATGTGGTAAAGACCGCCGATGGACAGCTTTCTTATACACAGTCGAATACCAATGTATCAGAAGTTCTTTATAATACTGTCTCCACTCCACGCGGCGGTCAGTACAGGCTTGTTTTACCGGATGGAAGTAAAGTATGGCTCAATGCGGCTTCTTCCATTTATTTCCCCAGCGCTTTTGTCGGCAGCAACAGAAAAGTATCCGTCACCGGCGAGGTTTATTTTGAAGTGGCCAAGGACCGGAAAATGCCATTCGTGGTTGATATGAAAGGCATGCAGGTTGAAGTGCTCGGCACTCATTTCAACATCAATGCGTACGACGATGAGCCGGTGATAAAAACCACGTTGCTGGAAGGCGCTCTTAAGGTTAATAAAGGGAGTAATTCAAAATTTCTTTTTCCCGGGCAGCAGGCACAGTTGAATAATACAGGCGATATAAATATAATACCTGGTGCAGACCTCGAAGAAATAATGGCCTGGAAGAACGGCAAATTCATATTTAACAGCATTGATATCAGATCAGTGATGCGGCAACTCGAAAAATGGTACGATATCGAAGTGGCGTATACGGGCAATCTTACCAAAGAAGAATTTATTGGTGTGGTATCCCGTAACGTTAATATTTCACAGATACTGAATATGCTGGAAAAGACCCGTACTGTCAGTTTTGAAATTAAGGGTAGAAAGGTTTTTGTGAAGTAGGCCGGTACCCTTATATACAGGTTCTTGCTTTTTTAATATTTGATTTTTGGAGAATTTTTTGGCGTATACTTTTCAATCATGTATGTTTGTCTACAAATTAAGTAGACTAATAAAATAGTAAGAAGGGGCCATAAAAAAACCGGGAATGCTGCGAACATCCCCGGTTTAACAGACATGGCTATTGCCACGCTGTATAAAGGTTTCCTGAACAAACAAACTGTTGACGGATCATTTATTCTAAAACCTAAACACTGCAAAAGTATGAATTTACTAACATGCAGTAAGCAGCGCCATTTTACCGCAAATGGCGGTGAAAAAACCAAGGAACTGCTTACTTCCCAAATTGTGAAAGCAATGAAGTTGACTTTCATTTTACTGGCTGCGGCCTTTCTCCACGTTTCTGCCAAAAGTATCTCCCAGAATGTAACGCTTACACTCAAAGACGCACCCATTCAAAAGGTGTTCAGGGAGATTGAAAGACAGACAGGGCTTGGATTTCTCTACACAAAGAAAATGCTCCAGGGTACTCCGAAAGTAGACATCAACGTAAAAGATGCCGCGGTGAGCGATGTTTTGAGACTATGTTTCAAAGACCTGCCGCTGACCTTTACTATTATTGAACAAACAATCGTGGTAAAGCCGGCGATCAAGGAAGAAGATATTATCACGGAAGAATCGCTGGTGAATGACATACGGGGAAGGGTAGTGAATGAAAAAGGCGACCCGGTAGAAGGTGTGACCGTAACAGTAAAGGGTAAAACAAAGGCGACATCAACAGATGCGAATGGTGAATTTAGCCTGAGATCGGTTGATAAAAATGCCACCCTTGTTTTTAGCAGTGTCAATATTGAATCTTATGAAGTGGAACTGAACGGTAAAACGGATCTCGGTACCATTAATGTAAAAACAAAAGTAACCCAGGGTTCTGAAATTATTATTACGACAGCCAGCACCGGTTACCAGCAGATATCAAAAGAAAGAGCGACCGGCTCATTTGATGTGGTGGGTCGTGATATACTCGACAGGCGTCCTGTTTCAAATATATCAACAGCCCTGCAGGGTCTTGTAGCGGGATTGCAGGCAAAGGAAAATCTTGATGGAACGATGGAGTTCCTGATACGCGGTACCAGTTCACTCTATGGTAACAAATCACCACTGGTGGTGGTGGATGGATTTCCAATCAGTGGAAGTGATTTTTCTAATATCAATCCCAACGATGTAGAGTCCGTTACGGTATTGAAAGATGCTGCTGCTTCCTCTATCTGGGGAGCACGTTCCGCCAATGGCGTTATTGTGATAACCACTAAACGTCCAAAAGCAGGTCGTGATAAAATGGTAGTGGAGGTAAATGCACTTACCCGCATATCTAAAATGATAGACCTCGACCAGGTAATGAGCCAGGCGACCTCAGCGGATTTTATACGCTATGAAAAATTAGCCTACGAACGCGAACTTTTCTTCACGACTCCTTATTCATCAGGTTTTACTAATATAGGTAAACCTATGACCCTGGCAGAAGAGTTACTCTTTGCGAACCGCTACGGGCAAATTTCCACCGCGCAAATGAATAAAAGCCTTGATAGTTTGGGCCAGATCAATAACAGGGGCCAGATCGAAGATCAGCTGATGCGAAATGGTATCGTTAACCAGTTCAGTGTTTCTCTTTCCGGCGCTACAGAACGTTCAAAAACCTATGGCTCTCTTTTATATGAAGATAAAAAAGATGGGTTTATCAAGAAGGGATATGAACGTTACCTGATGAATTTCAATAACCAGTTCCAGGCCACAAAATATTTGCAGATCGTCTTTGGCGCGAATGTGCAGTATAAGAAAACAGAAACAAGCGGGCCTGATGTCGGGGAGATCCAAAGTATCTCGCCGTATGAGACTCTACTCAACCCGGATGGCACATATTCCGTAAACCTGCAATCATGGAACAGGGCAGAACAAAGTTTATTACCCCTTGCTAAATTTCCGTATTCCGACTGGAACTATAACCTGCTTCGTGAAGTAAGAGGCAGAGAGATCAGCAGCGAACAAATTAGCGCCAGGATACAGGGTGGTTTAAACCTCCGGATCATGAAGGGGCTTGACCTGGATGTGAAATTGCAATACGAAAGAATAAAAACGGAAAATTCCAATTATAACAGTGAGGATACCTGGTATGTGAGGAACCTGGTGAACACTTATGTAGATTATAATAATAACACGAAGGTGGTGGGCACGCAGTATCTTCCTAAAGGAGGCATAGGAAAACCATCCAGCAGCAATCTTGAAAGTTATGTGGTAAGAAATCAATTGAACTTTAACCGTACGTTCGCCAAAAAATTTGATGTAACCGCGTTAGCCGGTATGGAAATTTCCCGCTACCTCACTACCACTACTACCAGCCCATGGGTATATGGTTACTATCCTGAAAGAAATCAATCCACCTTTCCGCCTTATGGATATGGCAGTTCAGTAGACCTGTTCAAAACCTTTACCGCTACTACCGCCAATGCAACACTCAGCGGAGGTAACACTACTTATGGATGGCGTGTTGATAAATACGCCTCTTTCCTGGGCAATGCATCCGTTATTTATGATTCCAAATACGTATTGTCCGGAAGCATCAGGAGTGATGCTTCTAATTACGTCACCGATGATCCCAAATTAAGATGGGCGCCTCTTTGGTCAGTCGGCGGTATGTGGCATATGAGCAAGGAAAAATTCATGGAGAATGTTAATTTTCTTGATCGTCTTTCTGTGACCTTAACCTATGGTAAAAACGGTAATACGGAGACATCTACTTCTACCAAACCATTGGTGAGCGTAAGCACGGCTCCGAGTGTCAATACAGGTACTATCACGGCTACCGTAGCTGATAATGGTAATCCCTTCCTGCGTTGGGAAAAAACAACCAGCACCAACTTTGCTATTGACTTCAGTCTTTTCAAAAACAAATTATTCGGAAAAATAGAAGTGTATAATAAAAAGGGTACGGATATAACAGGTACCGTATTGCTGCCGGCCGTAACAGGTACGACGAGCCAGAAGTTTAATAATGCAGGTATCACCAACAATGGATTAGAAGTGGAACTGGGCGCCAATATTAATATTACCAATAAGATCAAGTTCAATTCTTCTTTAACTTATGCGTACAACTGGAATAATATTAACAGCCTTTATTTCCCATCCTACCTGGCTTATCAATTAGTGGATCCGTCAACGGCATTAGTGGAAGGCCGCCCGATCAACGCTATCTATTCCTATACTTACCTGGGAGTCACCGATTCCGTGCCTTATGTAGCCGGGCCCAAGGGAGTACCATATACTATGAATGCTGTTCAGTTGCATAATACAGGATTAGGACTTGAATTCCTCAATTATGAAGGCACCGCTACACCGCCGCATACATTAGGCTGGGTAAGTAATTTCAATGCTTATGGTTTCAACGTGATGGTATTGTTTGTCGGCAAATTCGGCGGTGTGTACCGTAACCCTGTATTTAATTTTCCTACTTATGTAGGTTCAGCCAAAACCAATGTGGGCAGAACGGTTGAAGAAGTGTTTGCAGGCGATCCTAATATCCCGCAATTCCCGAGATACAGGGAAGGACAGTTCTATTTATGGGACCGCTATGTTCCTTATCTCGAAGGCCTGGTAGAAAGTTCTTCTTTTATAGAGTGTAAAGAAATTGATCTTGAATACACCCTGCCTCAAAAGATCACGAGGAAATTGCAGATGAGCAGCCTCCGCGTGTTTGCACAGATCAGGGATGTGGGTATGGTATGGCATGCAAACAAAAAAGGGTATAACCCGGAATGGTTGCCCGGTACACAAAGACCTGTAACTGCTTTCACGTTTGGTGTAAATGCTAAATTCTAAAAAACTAATTATATGAAAATATTGAAATTATTATTGTTGGCCGGCATCATCCTCGGTTTTTCCGGATGCAAAAAATTCCTGGAAGAAGAGCCCACCAAACAAAGCACGATCAAAACAGCCGATCAGTTAGAAGCATTGATCAATAATGCTACCCAGTTTGCCAACGACGGTACACCCGGTAATGGTGGTACCAATGGCTCAGCCGGTTTTTCTACGGATGATACCGAAATTCCATTGGATGCGTATGCTGCTAACTCCGCAGGAAAATGGACCATTGACAACCTTTATTTTTATACTTTCAAAACGGATGAGATCATAGGATTGGCATCAGACCCTATATGGAACGGGGAGTACAAAAAGATATTTACAGCCAACCTGATACTTACCAACCTGGATAAAGTAACAGGCGATGAGGATATGAAAAGTGAATTAAGGGCAGATGCCTATCTTATCAGGGCCTATGCCTATTGGGTATTGGTCAATCATTTTTGTTTACCCCTTACCGCCACTAATAAAAATGAACCAGGCCTTGGTCTTCCGTTAAAACGTACAACGGATTATGAAGAGTCCTTTGTGCGGTCTACTATCCAGGAGGTCTATGACCTGATACTCGCTGACCTGAATGAAGCCAAGAAAACATCAAAAGAAGATGTGGATCTGTTAAAGCCATGGAGGGTAAGTAAAAAAGGTGTTGAAGCTTTCCTGAGCCGGTATTATTTATTCTTAGGCAATTATACTGAAAGCCTTATTCATACCAATAATGCACTGGCTTCCACGAATGCAACCCTGGTTGACTTTCATACCATTGTGGCAGGTACACAGCAAAATTATACCAATCCTGTTGGTGCTATCATTAACAGCGAATTTTATGATTATCCCGCTGCCAAATTCCTTTACTGGAAAGAATTTTATTTCCCCAGATTTTCTTACCAGTCAGGTCAATGGTTAATTCCAAGTACAGCGCTCCGCAACCTGTATGACCAGGCTAACGATCTTCGTTTTAAATGGCTCATGCTGCCTAATTCTAACAGGAGGTTCAGTATCGTAAGCCACAACTTATACCGGTATGCATTTTTCTCCGATGGACGTATTATCCCGACTGGACCTACGGTAGCGGAAATGTTATTGAACAAAGCCGAGATATTAGCCCGCCAGAATAATGTGGGCGAAGCAATGGCCGCCGTGAATCTTTTAAGAGCGAAAAGATTGAATATCGCTGCGCCTTTAACTGCTGCCGACCAGACCGAGGCGCTTGCAAAAGTTTTGGAAGAAAGAAGAAGGGAATTGCCTTTCTCTTTCAGGTGGTATGATATCCGCCGGTTTAGCGTGAATGATTATCCGGGGGATGATGTTACCGTTACACATACATTCTATAAAGTAAATGTGGGCTCTGTAGATCTTACGTCAACGCAAACCTATACACTGGCGCCGGGCAGCAAACGCTATGCTGTTCCTATTAATGGGGTGGAAATGAAGGCAAGTAAAGACGAGATCATACAAAATCCATATCGGGTAGTGGCACCTGTTCAGACTACGGCCACGCCTAAGCAATATTGACAGATAAACATCCGATTGCAACCTTAAATGAAAGAGATCATGAAAAATATAAGTAACATAGCCGGGCAGGGGATTCTTATCACCGCTCTCGTGATAGCAAGTTTACAATCAAATGCACAAATCGCAGACAAGAATAAAGACATCATTACCGACCCTGCCGCGATAGAAAAACTTCGTGTTGAAGTAGAATCAAATCCTGAAGACCTGAAAAAACACCAGGATTATATCAAGGCGGTAGGAGTAGAAACGCCGGAACTGGAAAAGCAATATGAGGTATGGATGAAACAGTTTCCGCAATCAGCTTCCATCCCGTTTGCGTTGGGGCGATGCTTATTGCAGTAAAGAAAGTCCCAAAGCGCGGACCTTCCTGCTGAAAGCGGTTGATATAAACCCAAAATTTCGGCAAAGCTTATTCTGACCTGTGGATTGATGCAGAACGCTGGGGTGATTTCAACGCCAGCCGGGCCTACCTGGCCAAAGCGGTGGAAGCAGAACCGGCTAATGCGGATTATAGTTTTTACTATGCTAACTCTTTTTCCAAATCTGATCCGAAAAAATACCGCAGCCTGAGTCTTGATGTAGCTAAACGTTTTCCGGCAACGGAGCGCGGCGCACAATCTTTTATACTGGCTGGCTAACCGCTCAGTTGATCCGAAAGAGAAAACAGCTTACTACGAACAAATGATAACTGATTTTCCACCGGATAAATTCAGCTGGTCATCATCAGGCATGTCAGAGTATTTTGATCTTTTGCTGGAAACAGCTCCTGGTAAAGCCGTAACGCTGGCGCAGTCCATGAAGGAAAAGATGACTAAGGAAAATCAAATTAAGACCTGGACAAACCAAATAACAGTTGCTCAGAATATTGTTCAGGCACATTCATTCCCTGGCTGCCGGTAAGCCGCAGGAGGCCGCTGATATTTTAGCGAAAACAAATATCGGCGTTATTCAAGCGCCAAAGTGCCCGTCATGTTACTGAAAGCCGAAGCTGCCGCTGCGGCCGGTAATGTCAGTGCCAGCGTATGATAGTCTTGTTGTAAGTTTTGCAAAAGAACCCACAGATAAAATAAATGATGCGCTGAAAAAAATATGGAGGTAAACTGGATAAAAAAGCGTCAGATATAAATGCCGATGTATGGAAGATACGTGACGCCAATGCCAGGCGGCTACCGCGTTTACGCTTCAGCAATACTTAAAGGCCGGTGAAGCCTCCTTGTCTGATTATCGCGGAAAGGTAGTGCTGCTGACGTATTGGTTTCCGCGTTGCGGCCCGTGCAGGGGAGAGTTTCCTCATTTTGAAAATGTCGTCAAAAAATTTAAAGGGAAGGATCTTGTGTACCTCGGTATCAATATCGTGCTTGACCAGGATGAATATGTAATACCGTTTATGAATGCAAGCGGGTATAGTTTTATTCCGCTTCGCGATGATCCGAAATGGGATAAGGGGAACCTGAACAATCGTAATGCAGCGCCGGTAAATTTCCTGATAGATAAAGAAGGACGCATCGTATTCTCCAATTTCCGTACAAATGAAGCGAATGAAAAGACACTGGAACTCATGATCAGTTCATTACTGCCGGATAAAAAAGCATTTTAGCATTTTTCGGTTAGACACAAACTATTTCACACACTAAAAAATATTTGTCATGAAAAAGAGATTTTTTTTCATCAGGGCAGGCGTTTCTTTACTCTTATTAATTGCCGGGATAAAGCTGGATGCGCAAAATGATCTTGCCGCCGGGCCTGGTAAAAAGGTTGAAGCAGCTCCGCCTACCAGCGAGTGAAATAGCGAAGTTGCGGGAAGCGGTGGAAGCCAGTCCCGGCGATCTCAGTATACATGAACAATACATCAAAGGCTGTTGGCATAGAAGGCGCTGAATTTAAAAGCCAGTATGAAAAATGGATGAAGCAGTTTCCGCAATCCGTTACGGTACCCTTTTGCTATTGGTAAGGCGTATTATAATAAGGAAAGAGCGGATGCTACTCCTTATTTACTGAAAGTAGTGGAAATGGATCCTAAAAGAGGCGATGTGTATGAGATGCTGGCCATTGATGCCTGCCGCTGGGGCGATTATCCTGCCAATGCACGGTATGAGAAAATGGCTACAGAAGCTGATCCTGCTAATTTCACTTTTGCAAGACATTATGCACTGGCATTGAAAGGACGTGATAACGGGGAATGGAAAATGTTATGCCGTGATGTAGAGAAACGCTTTGCCGGTACTGATAATGCGTCGCAGGCGTTGGGACTTATTGGTATTTTTCTGAAGATGTAAAGGAAAAGGAAGCCATATTTCTTGAGCAGATGAAGAAATACCGGTAGATAATTTCCTTCTACGCGAAATGGTATGTCATGGCTGGCTTCTGTTTACCTGGCCACAGCTCCCTGATAAGCTGTTGCTCTTTATAAAGAAGTCATGTCTGCGCCGGATATGGAAAAATCAACTAAAGATTATTACCAGCGAAGCCTGAATTATGCTGAAGCATTGTGGCAGGACAGGACCTGATGAATAAAGGGCAATACAGTGAAGCATTGGAAGCGTTGTTGAAAGTAAAAACAGGCCGCAATGATAATGCGGAAGCTGCAGCCAAACTGGCCATTATGAAAGCGGAAGCACTGGATCATTCCGGCAATACAGCGGCTGCTTATGATAGCCTGTTAAGCCGCGTGGTCATAAAACCCAACGATGAACTGGCCGCTGCTGTTAAACTCTATGGCGGAAAGCTGGGTAAGAATGCGAAGCAAATAGATGCCGATAAATGGAAGCTGATTGATGCTTCTGTAAAACCTGCGCCCGATTTTGATCTGTATGCCTACCTCGAAAGAAAAATATTTCCCTGGGCGATCTCCGGGGAAAAACCGTATTTCTCACTTTTTGGTTTCCTGGCTGCGGGCCATGCCGCGCTGAAATGGTTCATCTCGAACCGGTAGTAAAAAAGATAAGAAGCAAGAATAAGGGACTTTGTGTATGTCGGCATTAACGGCCTTACAGAGCAGGATCCTTATGTTGAATCATTTATGCAGAAGACCGGATTTTCTTTTACGCCCCTGCAGGATATTGATGAGAAAATAGCCAAGACCTATGGTGTAAGAGGCTATCCAACCAATTTTATCATTGATCCTGCCGGGTAAGATCGTTTATACAGGATTTATGATCAGTACTCCGAAAGATAAAAGAATGCTGGAGCTGATGATACAATCTGTGATTGATCATAAACTATAGAAAATCATAAACAGCTTTGTGCGGTTGTTCATAAAGAAAAATAAATTGGTATGCTGACACGTAAAATATATATCACCCTTTTTGGCGCAGCTGTTTTTTTATCATCAGTATGCCTGGGCAAATAATGGGTTCAACTACGAGGTGAAAGGGAATATTCTGGCCTTAACAATGACAGTGTCATACTTTTCATCCGGCATTTTGATAAAAATAAAAACATGCATGCTGACACGGTCATTACAGTAGCCAGGAACAATGAATTTTCTATAAAAGGGCAGAGTGAGGAGTTGCATGATGCTACTGTTATCCTCGGCGGACTAAAGGCGAGAAAAAGTTTCAGTCTTTTTATTGAAAAAGGGGTCATCAATGTAAAAGGCAACAGGGATTCGCTTGATTATGTAACGATCACCGGTACACCCGGAAATGAGGAGTATACTGCGTATAAAAAAACAGAGGATGATATTTACAGCCGCATAAGATCATTGCAGGCGCAGTTAAAGGAGGTAAAGGAAGAAGGAGAGAAAGCTAAGATATATGGCCAAATGGATAGCTGGCGTGATTCGATACGTGCGGGAAGAATACACTTTATCAGTACAAAGCCCGGCTCCCCGTCCAGCGCTATTTATCTCTATGTGCTGCAGGATCATGGTCACTGTGGAACAATTGGAAAGTTTATATACTAATCTTAGCGGTGCCGTTAAAAATATCAGTTATGTAAGACTGATACCGGAAAAAATAGCAGCGAGAAAACGTTCGGCTATTGGCAAAACGGCCCCGGAGTTTGCCGCTACAGATATAAGTGGTAAGTCCTTTCATTTATCTGATTACCGCGGTAAGTATGTACTGCTCGAATTTTGGGCAAGCTGGTGCGTGCCCTGCCGCGCAGAAAAATCCTGATCTGCTGAAAGTATATAAGAAATACCAGGATAAGGGGTTTGTCGTTATTGGCATCTCCCTCGACGATAAAAAAGATAAATGGGAAAAAGCGATCAAAGAAGATCAGTTGCCCTGGATACATTACTTCCGATCTCGACGCTTTTGATAATAAAGTAGCGAAGTTGTATGGCGTGCAGCCTATACCTGATAATTTTTTAATTGATCCGCAGGGGAAAATAATTGCCCGGCAATTGGGAGGGAAAGCAGTAGAAGAAAAATTAGATGCCCTGATCAAAACTGACGGAACAAACTAACAGCGGCAATCAATTATTATTCATAAGTAAAGCCAATATATGAAATTATTTTTTTAATAGCGCTTGCGGGATTAAGTATTGTTGCTCATTCACAGGGAAATAAAGGGGAAATATACTATCACCGGTAAAAATACCGGGCATGGATACCGGGAAGATTTACCTGGCTGAATTTACATTGAAAGGGAAAAGAGATTTCGGCGCTTATTAAGAACGGTTCATTCCGTTTTACCGGTAAAGTAAATGAGCCTACGCCTTTTATCCTTTGGTTTGGGCAAACATATGTCAACCGGCCCTCATTACTTTTTTTTGTAGAGAACGGATCCGTAAAGATTGATGTAACACCTGGTGATATTGCAAAAAGTAAAGTGAGGGGTTCGGCATCCCAGCGGGAATATGCTGTCTACATCAGCAAGACTAAGCCTTTCACTGATCAGGTCAGTATGTTATCTGATCGCAGGAAACAGACCGCTAAAGACGATAAGAAAACGCTGGACAGTATTTCAACAGCATGGGAAGCTATTGACGTAAAAAGAAAAGAAGCCTCTGTTGCGTTTATAAAAGAAAATCCGCAATCCGCAGTATCTGCCTGGGTGATCACCCGTTCTTTTATCTTTCAGCCCGATCTGGCATTGCTCGAGTCTTTATACAATGCGCTGTCGCCTGCCGTATACACTACTTCTTATGCACAGGCCATCAAAGAAAGACTGGATACGGAAAAGCGTTTTCACCGGGGCAACCGGCGCTTGATTTTACACAGGCAGATACTTCAGGAATGATGGTATCGCTCAAAGATTTCAGGGGCAAATATGTATTACTGGATTTCTGGGCCAGTTGGTGCGTACCCTGCCGCGCAGAAAATCCCAACGTGGTGATTGCTTACAATAAATTCAAAGATCAAAACTTCACAGTACTGGGCGTATCATTGGACAGGCCTGATAAAAAAGATGCCTGGCTGGATGCCATACACAAGGATGGACTGACATGGACGCATGTAAGCGACCTGAAATTCTGGGATAATGAAGTGGCCAAATTGTATGGGATCAATTCGGTGCCCGCTAATTTTTTGGTTGATCCTGCGGGGAAAATAATCGCTAAGAATTTATCAGGAGAGCAACTCCAGGAAAAGTTAAAGGAACTGATCAAATAAAAAAAGTTGTTAACCAAATACACCAACAGAGGATATAATTTATTTACGCGTCTGATGATAAAGACGGTATTCATTGCTGACCCTTGCCTGGTCATTCTTACTATTCCCGCTGCTTCCCAAAAGGGCATTTGAATTATGAAATAGAAGGCAGCTGCGGGGGTCTTGGTAATGATACATTGTACCTGATCGTTATGTCTGGTAAAGATCCAAAAAGATGCAGAACGGATCGTGATACCGGGTAATAATGATAAGCTCTGGTATAAAGGACATGCAGATCAGAAAGCTATTGTTTGGGCGCAACTCGATGCGAAACGAAGGAAGCTGGGCAACTTTACTTTTTTTCTTGACGAAGGAAAAATAAAGATACACGGTAGTATTGATTCGCTAACACCATACAAGCGCGACCGGAACAACATCTAATAATGATTACACGTATGGTAACGGTCGTATCAATTATTATTATGACCAGCGAAGTTTGTTATGGGCAAAATTGAAAGCGATAGGAGATACCTCAGATGCGGAGTACAAAAAAGCTTCGGCGGCTATCGCGGCATGGACGGACTCTGTGGACGTATTTGAAAAAGATTTCGTTACACGAAATCCTAATTCGCTGGCCAGCGGGATGTTTCTATACCTTATTACAGACAAGATCAGGATACAGGACCTCGAAGAATTATATAATAACCTGGGCGATGAAGTAAAGCAATTGCCGGTACTTGCCAGGCTGCCTTCAAGGATCGAAGCGAAGAAAAGAAGTGTGATTGGTTCTGCAGCGCCGGTTTTTTACCATGAATGATGTAAATGGTAAAGCTGTAAAACTAATCCGATTATAGAGGGAAATATGTGTTGCTTGATTTCTGGGCCAGTTGGTGTGTTCCCTGCCGCCAGGACAATCCCTATGTAAAAGCGGCGTATGAAAAATTTAAAACCAGGAACCTTGTCATCATTAGTGTGTCGGTAGATGAAGACGGTAATAAATGGAAGCAGGCTATTGAAAAAGATCAGCTGCCCTGGGTGCATATCTCGGATCTGAAAAAAGACAACGAAGTGGCACAACTATACGGCGTGCAACCCATACCTGATAATTTTCTTATCAGTCCCGAAGGAAAGATAATTGAAAGAGGACTGCATGGCGAAAACCTGGAGAAAACGCTCAGTGGGATTTTAAATAGAAACACAAACTGAAATGACTACTATGAAATCAGCGATTATCTTTTTAAGCATTTGCTTTTGTTTATTTTCCATCACTGCTTTTTCACAGGGAAAAAATACAGTGGCATTAAAAGGCAAGCTTAAAAATTTCAGCAACCAGGTAGATGTGGAAGACCTGTCCGATCTGCAATACCTGCTTCCGCCAACCAGCGACAGGATGATCGTACCCGATACAGCAGGTGATTTCAGCATTCGTTTTAAGGTAGATGCTCCGAATTATTTCAGGCTGGGAAGAAATATCCTTTACCTGTCGCCCGGCGATGATATGGAAGTATTTATTGATAAGAATGCTCCGCAAAAAGGAACTTTTACCGGTAAAGGAAGCCCGGCTAATCTATACCTGCGCAATACGCCGTTTCCCAAAGGCGGTTCATTTATGGAAGCAGGAAGAAATGCTAAGCCGGTAGCACAAACCACGGTTGATATCCTTTTGCAAATGGCGGATGCGAGGAAAAAAGAACTGGAAGATGCTAAAGACCTTCCGGCAGAATTCAGGCGATTGGAAACTGCCCGTATCAAAGCAGATCTTATCAATAGCCTGAGAGCAGGTATATCATCTTTTCGTCCCCGCATCTCCAAAGATTCTTTAGTCGTTTATACAGAAGAATATGCAAGACTTGTTAAGCCGCTTATCGAACAATACGGCAAAGATTTTACAGATGCTTCGCTGATGAAACTGGTGGTGTACCGGGATATCGCCGATAACCTGGCCGTACAACCGGGAAAGGAAAAAGATCAGCACCAGATAGATGACTGGTATCTTTCTTATGGATTGAATAGCGACATGAAAAAAATAAGTGATAAACAGGAACTGGCGAAGTTCACAGCTAAAATTGATACGGTTAAAACAAAAACATACCACGATGCCCTGAAGAAATGCCTTGCCGTTCTTTTAAAATTTGGCAAAGGCGATATAGCCCTCGGATTTTACCGCTGTTGATCTTAATGGTAATAAAGTAACATTAAGCAGCCTCAAAGGCAAAGTGATTTATGTTGATCTCTGGGCCACCTGGTGCGGGCCCCTGTCTCGCTGAAATGCCTCATTACGATACGCTGAAAGGAAAATATAAGGACAATCCGCAGGTAGCTTTTGTTTCCTTATCCATTGATGACGGAACGGACCTCTGGAAAAACAGCGTGGAGAAACGCAAAGCAGATGGTATTCAATGGCTGATCAACCGCAATAAACTGGATGCTTATAATATTGTAGGTATTCCGCGCAGCCTGGTGATCGGTAAAGATTTTAAAATAGTGGACATGAATGGCCCTGTGCCTTCTTCGAAAGCCTTGCCGGGAATTATTGATAGCCTGATCAAATTATAATCGTCATCCGGATGCTGAAAAACATACTTGCCATATCGCTGATAAAGTTTACGATGTTGAGTGGATCAGAAGCGCAGCCATCAAATAACGGGTTTGTGATAAAGGGCAGCATAACGGGACGTGAAGAAGGTTATGTGTATCTCAGTTATGCAGGGAGTGATGGAAAAAATGTAAAGGACAGTTGCGCTATCATGAATGGGGGTTTTACATTTAAAGGCAATATCAGCGGGGCCTGTCATGGCTGCACTGAATGCAAACGTGCAGACAAGAAGCGTGAGTGATCCCAATTACACCAATTTTTTCCTGGAGCCGGCCAATATGACGATTAGTGTGGAGGAAAAGATTTTAAAAATGCGGGCATCACGGGCTCTCATACACAGGACGAGTACCGGTCATTAACAATAGCGAAGAACCGGGTAGAGGAAAAATACAAGAAGCAACTGGATTCATTGCGGACAGAAAAAAGATCATGAAAAGAATGCAGAGATAAGAGAAAGGCTGGCTCCTTATTTTGCAGCGTCTGATGAAGCCGATTATATTTTTTTTTGATGCGCATCCACGGTCATGGGTGACGGCTTACATGATGCGGTTTCATGTAAGCGATCTTACACTGGATTCATTACAATTATTTTTACGGCAGGCTCGGTACTGCATTGCAGCAAAGCTTGTATGGAAAATATTGCAGACGAAATTCAAAAGCTGAAGAACGGATCCCCCGCAGTATGGCAAAAGATTTTACCGCTATGGATATCAATGGAAATAAGCTGAGCTTATCTGATTAAAAGGGAGATATGTATTGCTGGATTTCTGGGCCAGTTGGTGTGTGCCCTGCCGCAAGGGTAATCCTCACCTGAAAGAACTGTATGCGAAGTATAAGGAGAAGGGGATTGAGTTTGTCGGTATCGCCGATGATGACAGGGCCGAAGCCAAATGGAAAGAAGCTGTCGCCAAAGACGGGACCGGTATCTGGAAACATGTACGAAGAGGATTGAAATATGAAAATGGTGTTTTTGATACCAGTGCTGATATCAGCGGGAATTTTGGTATACATACTTTGCCTACTAAGATCTTAATAGACAGAGATGGTAAGATCATTGGCCGCTATGGTGAACAGGAAGAAGAGTTGAATAAAAAGCTAAAGGAGATTTTCGGAGAGTAAGTCAGTAAAAACTATGGTAGACCCTATGTTTCTATATGCCTACGTGGTGAGAAAATTAAACCAGCATATAATTTCTTAAAACGCTAATAAATTTTAATACTATAAACTCACATCAATGAAAAAACTAGTCTTACTGCTCGCTGTGCCGGCATTTGCATTTATCGTGCCGCCACGGGATGAGATGAAGATCAAAGGCACACTGAAACTGGTGAAACCGGTGGAATGGGTGTATTTAACCTATCGCACCACAGACGGTACGGTCAGCGACAGCGTACATCTCGATGGAGGAGAATTTAATTTTGAACAAAAAATTGTTGAACCGGTTCTGGCAACGCTGTCAGTAAGATTTGAATCTGAGCCCGGGCAAAAAAGACCGTCGGTAGACAGGATGCAGGTATTCCTCGAACCGGGAAAGATCAAAGTAAACGTTAAGGATTCTCTCAAGTTTGCCGTGGTGACCGGCTCTAAATCACATACTGAATTTACCGCCCTCACTGAAATGCTGAAACCGTTCAGGGAAAAAAAGCAGTGAATTGTCGAAGCAGTACCGGGAATTCAGCACAGCAAAAGACGAAGCAGGGATGAAGAAGATAGAAGGCGAGATGAATGCCGTGAGGGAAGATATGAATGAGAAAGTGTATCGTACTTATCTCGCGAATAATCCTAAATCCTCTATTGCTGTATATGTACTGAAACAATATGCAGGGTATGCCATTAACCCCGAAAAAGTAGAACCTTTATTTGCTTCTTTACCGGCTGCTACAAAAGAATGGCCTTCCGCGAAAGAATTTAAAAGCCTGGTAGAAGCAGCCAAAAAGACAAGCATTGGCGTCTATGCTATGGATTTTACTCAAAATGATACGCTGGGTAAGGCTGTTTCGCTGTCATCCTTTAAAGGTAAATATGTGCTGATAGATTTTTGGGCCAGTTGGTGCGGTCCCTGCCGTGCTGAAAATCCAAACGTGGTAAAGGCATTCCAGGCGTATAAGGATAAGGGCTTTACTATCCTGGGTGTGTCTCTTGATCAGCCCGGTAAGCAACAGTTATGGCTGGATGCTATACATAAAGACGGGTTGACGTGGACGCAGGTGAGTGATCTGAATCACTGGGATAATGCTGTAGCCAAACAATACGGTATCCGTGCGATTCCCCAGAACTTTTTACTGGATCCTGCAGGAAAGATCATTGCCAAAAACATAAGAGGGGAAGAGTTGCAGAAGAAACTGGAAGAGGTTATTAAATAATATTCATTACCTGGTCGGGTATTTAAAAGTTAAGTATGAAAAGATTTTTTTTAGTCTTTATCCTGTCAGCCGTTGTTACCGCTTGTTTTGGCCAGGCGGCCGATCCTGTCGCTTTGTCTTTTTCAGCGAAGAAGATCAATGCTACAACTTATGAAGTGCACCTGACCGCTACGATGGAGGAAGGGTGGCATATCTATTCGCAAACTACGCCTGATGGCGGTCCGGTACCTACTGAAATTACATTTAAAAAAAATCCATTACTGGCAGTAGAAGGATCACCCAAAGAAATTGGTAAGCTGGAACAAAGGCATGAAGTTCTTTTTGGAGTAGATGTAAAACAATTTTCAGGGAAAGTAGATTTTGTACAGGTAGTAAAAGTGAAAGCAAATGCGAAAACCAATATTTCCGGTACGGTAAAGTTCATGACCTGTAATGATGAAATGTGTATGCCCCCGACATCAGTGCCATTTAATATATCGCTGAAATAAGTTTTCTCTTTTGTAGTTAGTCAGGTTTAGGGAAGTTACCTGTTAGCCAGGGGCTTCCTTTTTTTATTTTAATAAGATATATCAGTACTTACAAATAGCCGGTAAGCGGGGTTTATTTTGCTGACTATTTATTTCTGATACTTCTTGCATAAGTTTTTTACATTTGTGTAAGAATGCGTCCCGATTATCCCCATAAATTATTTGATGACCATCGCGGTGACTTCAACCTGCTGATGGAAGCGCTGGCCATGGATACCTGCGAATGTTGAAAAAGATTCCCGGTTACTACCGGGATTATAATTGCATCCACGATTCCCGATTTTCCATTCCAAAATTTCAACATCATGTCATCAACAGCGACAAATACCCGGCAAGATATTGTTACCGATTTTCTTCCGCTCGAAGGAACAGATTATGTAGAATTTTATGTCGGCAATGCCAAACAGGCGGCCCATTATTATATGACCGCATTCGGCTTCCAGGCCCTGGCCTATGCCGGTCCGGAGACAGGCGTAAAGGATAAAGCCAGCTATGCAGTAAGACAGCACAAGCTCACTTTTGTATTAACCACGCCGCTAAGGCCCGATAACCCGATCGCTGATCATATTTATAAACACGGCGATGGGGTAAAAGCATTATCACTTCGCGTAAATGATGCGACCAGCGCCTGGGAAGAAACCACAAGGCGGGGGGCTAAAAGTTATATGGAACCGACCCGTTTGAAAGATGATGACGGGGAAGTGGTCATAAGCGGCATTCATACCTATGGCGATACCGTTCATTTATTCATTGAAAGAAAGAATTATAAAGGGGCTTTTATGCCGGGATACCGGGCATGGAGCAATCCTCATTTTAAAACAACGGATACAGGCCTGCAGTACGTGGATCATTGCGTCGGTAATGTTGACTGGAATCAAATGAATCCCTGGGTGAAATTTTACGAGGAGGTGATGGGATTTAAAAACATACTCAGTTTTGATGATGAAGATATATCAACTGAATATTCTGCGCTGATGAGTAAGGTGATGAGCAGCGGTAATGGATTTGTAAAGTTCCCGATCAATGAGCCGGCCGAAGGAAAGAAGAAGTCGCAGGTGGAAGAATACCTGGAATTTTATAAGGGCGAAGGGGTACAGCATGTGGCGCTGGCCACCAAAGATATTGTGGCAACAGTACGGGATCTCATGAGCCGCGGCGTTGAGTTTTTAAAAGTGCCTAATAGTTATTATGATGATCTGCTGGACAGGGTGGGGCATATAGATGAAGACCTTGAACCCTTAAAAGAACTGGGGATATTAGTAGACAGGGATAATGAAGGCTACCTGCTGCAGTTATTCTCCAAACCGGTAGAGGACAGGCCTACTTTATTTTTCGAGATCATTCAGCGAAAAGGCGCCAAAAGTTTCGGAAAAGGAAATTTTAAAGCTTTATTCGAAGCGATAGAACGGGAGCAGGAAGCGAGAGGAAATTTGTGAATCGTTTAAGGGTTTAAGGTTCTTCAACCAGCCTTTCAATATTAAAGGTAACATCCCGCTTTAAAAACCCTTAAACGTTAAATCCTAAACTTTTAAACGAAAAAAATCAAACGTAACTAATGAATCTGCATAAGGAAAAATCCGGGGTAATTCCTTATTTCGGGTCGTTTCTTTCATACTTTCTGAGTTTTCCACATTCCTGACTGATTTTTTCAGATTATCTTTACAATTAATTACTGAAATTGCGACATAAACAGATGATTCCGTCGTTATCAATAATAGTTAATAGTACGAATGAAAAGCCTGGTTTTACCTATTTTTTTGATCCTGTGTGTTGAGAGCTTTCTGATAGCTCAGCCGTCTCCCTCTCCCAAAACGGGGACATCTTTTGCCACTTTTATAGATTTCCAGAAAACATTCAGCCGCCCCGAAGAGTCTTTCCGTAAAAAAGAAGATACGCTCCAGAAACAGTTTGCCCAGAAAGGGTTGAAATGGCCTGCCAATTATATCTATATCCGTTCTTTTAAGTATGACAGCCAACTGGAGATATGGGTAAAGGATGAAGTAAGCGATCCTTTCAAACTTTTCAAAACATATAAGGTCTGCGCACTGGCCGGTACATTAGGTCCAAAGAGAATGGAAGGCGACTACCAGGTACCGGAAGGATTTTATTATATCAATGAGTTCAATCCCAAAAGCAATTACTATTTATCCCTTGGTATCAATTATCCTAATTTATCCGATAGAATGCTCAGCGATTCCATACGCCCGGGAGCAGGTATCTATATTCACGGTAGTTGCGTGACCGTAGGTTGTATTCCTCTTACTGATGAGCAGATAGATGAAGTATATATCCTGGCAGCGCTTGCAAGGAGCCAGGGGCAGGATTATATCCCTGTTCATATTTTCCCGGTACGCTATAATGTGACGAGAAGTGTTAACTACCTTAACAACCTGGCAAAAGAAGATCCTTCGTTGAAAAAATTTGCGGCGAAGCTGGAAGATGCTTTTGATTATTTCGATAAATACAAGCAATTACCTGTGGTCATGATCAATGATAAGGGTGATTATGTAATAAACGGTGCGGGTAATCTAAAAGTAAAAGAGGAAAAAGAAGAAGCGCCTGTAAAGCGTATAGCTGTTCAGCATCGTGAAAGAAAAGTGGGTGTTGTGACTGATGCCGTACATGAATGGCCAAAATTTCCGGGTGGCGGAGAGGCTTATGCAAAATACCTGCAAACACTCGGGCAGGATATGGTAGGCTACCTGCCAAAAGGAACAAGAAAAGCTTATGTACAGGTAGAGTTTATTGTTGACAAAGACGGTGTCCCTGTAAACTTCAAAGTGCTTCGGGGTACAACCGATCTTGATTTCATTGATGAACTGATAAGCAAAATGGAAAAAATGCCTGAGTGGCAGCCAGCCATTTTAAATGATAAACCCGTACCTAAAAAAATGGTGCAAACTATCGCTATTGAAGTAGCAGAGTCACTGGTAGGCGGCTAATCATTGTATCAGTACCTGAACTGTCTCTACTGTCTGTTGTCGAAGCAGTATTTTCTTTTCCCCGGTTAATTTTTCAAGTATCTCTTTATTGTAATGCCTGATAGTCAGCAATGACAACCCTTTCATCATAGACACGTCGAATAATTCCGAAGCTTCTAATGCCAGTTTTTCAATCCTTTCCGGCCAGTCATCTATCACACATAAGAAACTGATAGCGCCATTTTGGGTCAGGTTGGGCTTTATTTTTAATTTTTCAAACAAGTGATACAGGTGGCCTACATGATGTTCTCCCACGAATGAGAAATCCTTTGAGCTCATTTCCAGCATCACCTGGTTTTCTTTTAATACAATGATCGGCGGCAGATGTTTTAAAGTTTGATCGTGTATCACCGTACCCGGCAGGGAAGGATTTAAAAAACATTTTACATATAGCGGAATACCTTTATTCTGTAATGGCTTAATGGTCTTGGGATGGATGACCTGTGCACCATAATAGGCCATTTCGATCACTTCGTTATAGTTCAGCTCATGAATAGGCTGTGCATCCGTGAATTGTTTGGGATCGGCATTCATCACACTTTCCACATCTTTCCAGATGGTCTGGCTTTCTGCATTCAGCATATTGGCAAAGACGGCGGCGGTATAATCACTGCCTTCCCTTCCTAGAGTGGTGCTTTCATTCTCATCGGTGGAGCCGATAAAGCCCTGCGTAAGAATGATAGTGGGTTTACTAAGAATGGGTATTATTAATTCATTCACCCGCTGCTGTGTAAACTCCCAGTCAATGCCCGCATCGCGGAAGTTGTCATCAGTCCTGATAATATCCCGTACATCCACCCATGTATTATTGATGCTGATCTCATCCAGGTAATGGCTCATGATCGCTGTGGATAATAATTCTCCTACACAGACGACCTGGTCATAATAGTAATCGTATCCGCGAACGGGTTTGTCATGCAGCAACCATTCGGCTTCGGTAAAAAAATCTTTTAGCTGTTGTTCACAGGCCATATAATTCGTGACCAGCAAATATTTGGCAGTAGTAAGATGTTGTTGTTTTACCTGCTCAAACAACTGAAGCGCTTCTTCCTTTTTTTCCTGGTAAAAAGCTTCCGTTACTTTTTCAAGGGCATTCGTAGTCTTGCCCATGGCTGAAATAACTATTAATAATTTTTCACCGGAATATTGTTTCAGTATTTCGCCGACATTCCTGATCCTTTCCAGGTTATTGACAGAGGCGCCGCCGAATTTGAAGACCTTCATGGCTGTAGTTGATAAGTTGACAGGTTAATAAGTTGAAAAGCCGGGAGCAAAAGTCGGAATATTCCGTTTAACTTATCAACTGTATAACTAACTAACTTGTCAACTTTTCTCTACATTTGTTGCAAACCTAACTTGCTAGTATGAACGTTAACCGCAAAGTTTTAACCCTCGATGAATTTACGATCCAGCAGGTGCGCCATATCCCTAATGCCACAGGTGAACTGAGCAGCCTTTTGCGTGATATCGGGCTGGCCGCCAAAAGGGTGAATGTAGAGGTGAATAAAGCCGGGCTGGTGGATATACTGGGCGATGCCGGCAGCGTGAACGTGCAGGGCGAGGATGTAAAGAAACTGGATGTATTTGCCAATGACCAGTTCACAGGGGTGTTGCAGCATGGTATCAGTTGCGCCGGTATTGCCAGTGAAGAACTGGATGATTATATCGCTTTTGATGATCCGGTAAGCCGTAATTCCAAATATGTTTGCTTATACGATCCGCTCGATGGCAGCGGTAATATTGATGTGAATGTTTCTATCGGAACGATCTTCGGCGTTTACCGTCGTGTGACGGAAAAAGGAGAAAAAGCATCCAAAGAAGATTTTCTGCAAAAAGGAACGCAACAGGTAGCGGCCGGGTATATTATTTACGGATCATCCACTATGCTCGTATATGCTACCCGCAGGGGCGTGAACGGGTTTACGCTGGATCCCTCTATTGGTGAATTCACGTTAAGTCACCCGGATATTAAATGCCCGCCAAACGGTAAGATATATTCCGTTAATCACGGTAACTTTTTCCAGTATACAGAAGGTGTGAAAAATTATATTGATACCTGCCAGAAAAAGAACAAGACCAATGGCGGTCCGTATACACAGCGTTATATCGGCAGTATGGTAGCTGACGTGCATCGCAACCTGATCAAAGGCGGTATATTCATGTATCCCGGCACTATAGATAAGCCCAGGGGAAAACTGCGTTTATTATACGAGTGCAATCCTTTTGCTTTTATTATCGAAGTGGCCGGTGGAAAAGCTACTGATGGCGTACAGAGAATTCTTGATATTCAGCCAACAGAATTGCACCAGCGCACCCCCATGTTCATCGGCAGTAAGGACATGATGGAGGAATTGGAAAAAGAAATGGGAAATAATTAGCAGCAGGCTTATTGATAACAGAAGAGCTATTCTTTAGTTGGTGAAACAGGTAGTAAAAAATAGGGCACGCCCGCCCTATTCTCAATTTCTTAAAGCCTATCCAGACTCAGCCTTATAGTATTGCCGGTCGTGTTAGAAAAATTACTTTTCAGTTAAACGCAGGAGACCGGATTCCCTGCGCCCTTTTCTTTCTTTTCCATTTTATTGTGTTGGAACATTTGAGCCCCTCAGGAATGCGATCTGGTGCGCAGCCTGAGTGAGGAGAAAATGGATAAAAACCAAAGTGCCTGAATAAGACCGGAGCCTTAAACCGCTGCATCAAATGTCAGAGAGCGTTCCGGCGTAAATCTAATCTATTATAGAAAAACAAATAAATTCCTTTAAGCGGAGATATGTTAAAAACGTTTCGCATGGTATGCTTTCAAACCCCGGTTACCCCGGCTTTTTTTATTTTTTCTCCGTGTCTTTGTGCCTTGGTGCCTCCGTGTTCCAAAATTCTTCCCGGCATTATTTAATGCAACGGAATCCAGCATTGGTATAAATAAAGATGATTTAAAAAGGTTTTGGAACACGGAGGCACCAAGGCACAGAGGCACAAAGGAATACTTGTTGTTGTATTTTAACAGGAGGGCGGTGTCTACTCTGTAACCCGGCAGTGTCTTTTTGAAATTGCTTTAATAGCAATCCGGCCAGAAAGCTATCATTTCTTCTCCGTGCCTTCGTGTCTTCGTGCCTCCGTGTTCCAAAACCTTATTGCAATATCATTATTTATTACTCTCTTAGCTTATTTGACCCATTTATAAATCCTTTTGCGTTTAATCAGCCAGGAAGAATTTTGGAACACGGAGGCATCAAGGCACAGAGGCACAAAGGAATACTTGTTGTTGTATTTTAGTAGTAGAACTGGTGTCTACTCTGTAACCCGGCAGTGTCTTTTTGAAATTGCTTTAATAGCAATCCGGCCAGAAAGCTATCATTTCTTCTCCGTGCCTTCGTGTCTTTGTGCCTCCGTGTTCCAAAACCTTATTGCAATATCATTATTTATTACTCTCTTGGCTTATTTGACCCATTTATAAATCCTTTTGCGTTTAATCAGCCAGGAAGAATTTTGGAATACGGAGGCACTAAGGCACAGAGGCACAAAGGAATACTTAGTTGTTTTGTATTTTACTATGAGACCGGGTATAGTTCTGTAATGGGCGGGGTATCTTTTTGAAGTGATACAGGGTGATTTTTTTCTTCTGATATATGTTTTATGTTGTATAAGTGCTTAATGTTGTCATGTTTTATGGTATTACAAATTATTTTCTAATATGGAGATAAAGATCATACAATATAAGAACGAGCATCATGCCTCTTTCAAAGAGCTGAACCTCGAATGGCTGGATCATTATAACCTTACAGAAAGCCACGACCTCATGATCCTCGATGACCCGCAGGGAACCATATTAAACAGGGGAGGGTATATCTGGATGGCTGAAGTTGATGGAAAGATGGTAGGTTCTGCTGCATTGATCAAAGAACAGGAAGGTGAATATGAACTGGCCAAGATGGCGGTAACAGTTGCTTACCGCGGCAAAGGCATCAGCAAACTGCTCATCGAAAAATGCCTGGAAAAAGCAAAGGAGACAGGCGCCAGGAAATTATCCCTGTTCTCCAATCACCAGTTGCAGACAGCCATCCGTCTCTATGAGAAATATGGTTTCCGGCATGTAGAACTGCATGACTCGCCTTTTGAAACAGCTGACGTAAGGATGGAATTAATCCTCTAAATTTGAGGCATGAGTAAAACCATCATTTCTGTAAAGAACCTGGTGAAGAATTACGGGAATTTCCAGGCGGTAAAGGGCATCTCATTCGAAGTATATGAAGGTGAAATATTCGGCCTGCTCGGCCCTAATGGCGCCGGTAAATCCACTACATTAGAGATCATTGAAACACTCAGGGAAAAAACAAGCGGCGAAGTTATCGTGGATGGCCTGAACCTCGACAAACAACCGGAAGAGATCAAGAAGATAATCGGCGTGCAGTTGCAGAGCAGTGGTTATTATCCCGGGTTGAACTTATTGCAATTGATAGAATTGTTTTGCGGTCTTTATAACAGGCAGGTAGATGCGATCGAATTGCTGGAAATGGTAAACCTGAAAGATAAAGCCAAAGCAAAATTCAAGGAGCTGAGCGGCGGACAGAAACAACGTTTTTCGGTTGCAACCACATTGATCAATGAACCAAGGATCATTTTTCTCGATGAGCCTACTACCGGTTTGGATCCGCAGGCAAGAAGAAGTTTATGGGAACTCGTCAGGAATATCAGGGAAAGGGGAACGACGGTGATCATCACTACGCATTATATGGATGAAGCGGAATATCTCTGCGACCGGGTCGCGATCATTGATTCGGGGAATATCGTAGCAATGGATTCTCCCGACCAGATGATTGATAAATTAGTTGCGACTGGTTTTGAAAGACCGAAAGAAGTAAAGAAAGCGAACCTGGAAGATGTGTTTATTAACCTGACAGGCCATTCGCTCAGAGAAGAATAAGGATATTCCTGCCACTTGTATTGAAACTATAGTGTAAACGCAAGACAGTCCTTATGTTATAACCTGTTTAACTTTTGATTTTTAACTTTTGACTTATCATTTATGAGCATTCAAAATAAATTAAAGGATTTTATGAACGGAAAAATAACAGCCCAAAAAGAAGCAGGCGCCAGTTTTCTGAAAGAGAATAAAGAAAAAGAAGGGGTTGCAGAATTGCCATCCGGCATACAGTACCTTATCATAAAAGAAGGCACAGGCGACCGGCCAACAGTAAGTGATACAGTAAAGGCGCATTACAAAGGAGCGTTACTTGATGGAAAGGAATTTGATAGTTCTTTTCGCAGGAACCAACCTTTCTCTGCGCCACTGCGTTCTTTAATAAAAGGCTGGCAGGAAGTATTGCCATTGATGAAAGAAGGAAGCCACTGGCGTTTATGGATACCCTCTGACCTGGCTTATGGCGACAGGGGAGCAGGTGCTGATATTCCGGGTGGCGCTACTTTGATGTTTGAGGTAGAACTGATCAATATTGTAAAGTGAGTCCGGAAGTCGGAAAGTCCGGAAGTCCGGAAGACGGGTCTTCTGCATGAAATGTTTTTAAAGATATCGGAGAGATTCTTTCGGACTTCCGGACTTCCTGTCTTCCCGACTATTCATAACTAAACTGCAACTATATGTCCACGGTCACTGCTGATCTGCGTTTTCCGATAGGTGAATATGAGCCGCAACCTTTTTCCATTGAAAAGAAAGTGGAATGGCTGGCCGATATTAAATTTTTACCGCTGGCGCTTGAAAACGCTATACTTAATCTTGATGAGGAACAGCTGCATACCCCTTATCGTGAAAGCGGGTGGACGGTTCACCAACTGGTACACCATATCGCTGACAGTCATATGAATGGCTACTGCCGGTTTAAACTGGGTCTGACAGAAGCTAATCCCACTATCAAGCCTTATGATGAAAACGCCTGGGCGCAGTTAAATGATGTTCAAAAGCTGCCTATTAATATTTCCATGACTTTACTGCATGCCCTTCATGCCCGCTGGTATGAAGCATTGAAGTATGTGAAAGATGATGAATGGAATAACCGCACTGTTTTTCATCCCGAACATAAAAGAACTATGCGCCTTTGGTATTTATTAGGCAGTTATGCCTGGCATGGCAAGCATCATGTTGCGCATATTACCAGTTTGAGGGAAAGGAAAGGGTGGTGAGAAGGGAAGGAACTGGGTACTGGATGCCGGGCGCTGGATGCTGGATGTTTAAAACAGGGAGATACTTATCGTAATGAATGTAGCCGCTATAAATATCCGGTATCTGAAATCCAGTACCCGGCATCTCCTTATCTTGCAATCATGAAATGGCAAATCCTCTCTTCCCAATATCTCTTTAACGATCTCTGGTTTAAAGTAAGAAAAGACGTTTGTAAAACACCGGAAGGAAAGACCGTTGATCCCTATTATGTGTATGAGTTTCCGGATTGGGTAACGGCCGTGCCCGTATCTGATGATGGAAGGATCATTATGGTGCGCCAGTACCGCCATGGTTTGGGAGAAACCTGCCTCGAGATTCCAGGCGGTTGCGTGGATGATACCGATAAAAATTTTGAGGAAGCGGTCAAAAGAGAATTACTGGAAGAAACCGGTTACTCCTTTTCTTCCTATAAATATTTGGGAAAGATATCCGCTAATCCTTCTACCAATAACAACCTGATGCATATGTTCCTGGCGACAGGAGGAAAGAAGATCGCTGAACAGGAACTGGATCCTAATGAAGAAATAGAAATTGAATTATTCACTATTGAAGAAGTGAAACAATTAATTAAGGAAAATAAGATACTGCAGTCCATGCACGTTACCTGTTTCCTGTACGCCCTGCAGCAATTGGGCGAGTTGAAATTTTAAACCTCCACCTCGCCCACCAGGAAAACCTGCCGCAAACAATAATAAGATCGCTCTTTCCTGCTTTTATTTTTGCATCGGCTAAAGCTGTATTTACATTGCTGTACGCTTTTCCTTTCAATCCATGGACTATTGCTTCTTGTGCCAGTATACCTGCATCAAGGGCGCGGGGAATAGTAGCTTGTGTGAAATAATAATGGGCCTGCTTAGGTAATAAAGCCAGTATCTTATCAATTTCTTTATCGTTGACAAAACCAATGACCAGGTGCAGCTCATGGTGATCGGTTAATTCGATCTGTTCCGTTAATTGTTTGATGCCATCTTCATTATGCGCCACATCCAAAATGATAGCGGGGTGAAAGATGAATGATATCCCAGCGGCCATGCAGCCCGGTAAGTTTTTTAACATGCCGGAGAGCTTTATGTATTGTTACGTCATCCAGGTTCCAGCCTTTTTCGTTTAGCTGGTGACAGGCTTCCAGTACCGTTAGTAAATTCTTTCGCTGATAAATACCCGGCAGATCCAAATGATACACTTCGTGATCGGTTTTATGTTTGCTGGCTACTTCAACTATCAGTTCATGTTTTTCCCATTTCCAGTCAGTGGACTGTCTTATTTGCGAAGCGATTAAAAGCGCTGCTTCCTGTTCTATTGCCTTTCTTTCAAATACCGGTAAGGTTTCGGTTAACACTTCGCCCAGTACAACAGGAATTCCTTTTTTAATAATACCTGCTTTTTCCCACGCGATCTTTTCCAGTGTATCGCCCAAAAGGTTCATATGGTCCATACCTATATTGGTAATGACAGATAATTCGGGAGTGATGATATTGGTACTGTCCAGTCTTCCGCCTAATCCCGTTTCTATAATAGCGATATCCACTTTCTCCTGTTCAAAATAATCGAAGGCCATCGCTACGGTTATCTCAAAGAAACTGGGTTCGATGGATACAATAAGAGGTTTTATCTTTTCTGTAAAGTCAATAACGAATTCCTGGCTGATCATTTCACCATTCACCTGTATCCTCTCCCTGAAATCTTTGAGATGCGGCGACGTGTATAATCCTGTCTTATATCCTGCTGTTTGAAAAATGGCGGCCAGCATATGGCTCACGGAGCCTTTACCGTTGGTGCCGGCAATATGTACTGATTTGAATTTGGTGTGCGGGTTACCGAGAAAGGTGCACAATTGGATCGTGTTGTCAAGATCTTCTTTATACGCGGCAGCGCCAATACGGCTGTACAAAGGGAGTTTGGTAAAAAGATAGTCGAGTGTTTCCGGATAGTTCATAGATGGCAAAAATAGGAAAGGAGTGGCAGTGTAAAGAAATACTAAAGCGTTTAACTGCAATGTCAGCAATTAAATCTCGCAACGGCGCAACGACGCTACGTAGCGCCGCTGCGAGAGTCATTTTAGCCAATAAAGAGTAGCCAAACAAAAATGCCACCTGCATCAGCAAATGGCATTTCATCGAATTTATTTTTACGTTTAACCGCCCATTATAAAATTGAATTCATAAACAACGACGGACTCCTCATTGATCTTATTAAAATGGTTTCTTCTCAGCCATTCCCGGATGATCTCAATCGCCTGTCCGCTGGTATAAGTAGAGCCACGGGTTGTTCTGATAAATGTACCTACACCGTCAGGTGATACTCTTATCTCGGCAAGTACCTTTCCCTTCAGGTTTTCACCGGCATCCATATTCTTTGCATTGATCACGGTGCGATTGCCGCTTATTCTTTTAGGGCCATTACCTGTTCCGCTGCCGGTACCGTTACCCCCGCCATTACCACCCCCGGTGCCGCCACCGCTTCCGTTGCCATTGCCTACACCGTTTCCGTTACCTGTGCCGCCGCTTCTGTCATAATTATCCGCAGTGCCACCACCTTTGCCATCACCACTGGTTGTTTTGCCCATCTGTGCGCCTTTCTTCAGTTTTGGAGCAGGCACTTCAACGACCTTTGGAGGGGTTTTTACGGGAGATGCATTTTCAGTTATTTTAGTCGCCGCTGGTTTTGGACTGACAGGCTTAATAACAGCAGGGGTTGTTTTATCATCATCATCTGTTTCCACATCTTTCGCATCATCCTCCCCGGGAGGAGGCGGAGAATGAGGGGCTGCGCCGGCCGGACCTGATGCCTGTACAGGATTACCGCCACCACCACCGCCGCCTGCGACAACAGTAGGCGGTTCATCAGGAAGGTTCAGTTCTACTTCAATACCGGGACTTTCAATTACTTTTTCAAATACAGGTAATTTCCATTTGAGTAAGAACATCAATAATATCATCAGCCCGGCAAAACCGGCAGTGATCATACTAGCCTGTGTATTTTTCCTTGTCTCAAGGGCTGCTGACATCGCGTAAGTGTTATTCATGCAAATGTAAAGTTTGATAAGCGGGTGCGGAAACCTTTGTTTTTCACACCTGTTATTAACGATACAAAAGACATACAACTTGTACGGGAGGTGGTTTATTATATGTTAAGATTTATCTAAAGCAATATTTTGGACAATATTTCCGGGGGGTATTACCACAAAAGCGGGGCACTAAAATTTTCGGGATTGATTGGAAACAATTATGATCAGTTGAGATTTCCTGTTTATTTCAACATGGGTCACAGAGGACCCCGGAGGAAAGGAGAGCCACAGAGATTTATATTGTTCTGCATTCCTCTTTATTGCTGCGATCCCTGTGCACGAATAAGCGCTGCGTTTATAAAATTACCTTGACAAACGAAGGTTTGCGATGATAATACCGGTAAAAACAATGATCATGCTGGCAATATGCACCCAAGTAAACTGCTCATGCAGGAAGATCACCGAGCCAATAGTGCCGAAGATGGGGATAAGGTTGCCAAACAAAATAGTTCTTGCCGCGCCGATCCTGCCGATCGCAATATTCCATATCCAGAAACAAATAACAGAAGCGCCAAGCCCGAGATACAAAACAGATAAAAGCAGGTCACTGTTCCATATTACCGGGGCAGCGCTGTTCATTTCCCACAGGTATGCAGGCAACAGCATGATGGTACCGGCAGAGAAAATTACAAACAGGTAATTGATGGAGGAAATGGAAGCAGGTTTCTTTTTTACGAGTGTATTGTAAATGGCAAAACAACAGGCGGCAGCCAGTACCCACAGATCACCGGTGGAGAACTTAAACGTAAGTAAGTTGCGGAAATCACCTTTTGATAAAAGAAGCAACACACCTGCAATGCAAAAGATCAGCCCGATCAGTTTCATCCAGCCGATCTCTTCTTTTAAAAATATACGGGCCAGTATCGTCGCGATGATCGGTGAAGTAGTGGTTCCTATCAGGGTAAGGTTAATGGCCGTGGTATAATGAGCCCCGACATACACAAAGGTGTTGAACAGCGCTATACCTGTGAGTGATACCCAGAATAAATAATGCCATGATTGTTTAACAGCCGGCCATTCCGTTCTGAATTGTTTGATGGCAAATGGAACAATAATTATTGAGGCCAGCAGCCAGCGGTAGAATGCAAGACTTGCAGGGGGAATCTGTTTGTTGACACCTTTTGCTATAATAAAATTACCTGACCAGATAAAAGCGGCTAAAGCGGCAAGACTGATGCCGGTAAGTATATTTTTTTTAGCCTTGTCTGGTGTCATAACAGTGAAAATAAGCAATGCAGTGGTTTTAAGGGAGTACAAAGAGCACTACCTGTAGCACGAAGAATACAACGAAAAAACTTTGTGTTACAAAATATCCCGGGATAATAATTTAATGCGCAAAGTCCATTTCAAATTTCCCTTTTATTCTTTCTATAGGCGGATTGAAGTATCCATATTTAAGACCAGGAAATTCTTCTTTTATCAATTCCTGCAATTGCTTTACGCCCATACATTCACCTGTATCTGTAACGCCGATCTTGCCGAGATACCAGTCAGGGTCAATATTGAAATTGCGCCATTGGATCATCTTCAGCCCGGTTTCACTGATCAGCTTTCTCAGCGCCTCATATTCCGCCACACTATCCGTCATACCGGGAAAAACAAAATAGTTGATAGATGTCCAGCCACCGAATGAGTTTACCACTTTCAGGCTTTCTACTATATCATTAAAATCATAGTTGTTAGGACGATAATAAGGCATATATATTTCTCTTCTCGCCGAATTAGTACTTACGCGGATAGAATCCAGCCCGGCTTTACACAAAGCTTTTACCGCATCGGGTTTCGATCCGTTTGTATTGATATTAATGCTGCCTTTTGTTGTATGCTTTCTTATTTCAATGATCGCATCACGGATCGTTTCCCACATCAGCAGCGGCTCGCCTTCGCAACCCTGCCCGAAACTGATAATAGGGTAGGGCGCTGATTCGAGATGCGGTACTGTGAACTCTACGATCTCTTCAGGGGTGGGTTTAAACGTCAGCCTGTCCTGTGTAGATACGATCGGTTCTTCATCCGGTTGCAAGGAGATGCAGCCTACGCAATTGGCATTGCAGGCCGGTGATGCGGGTACCGGGCATTCCCATCTTCCTAATGCGAAATTTCTGGCAGCAGGACACTGGTACGTTAACGCACAGTTATTGCCGAGATGGGCGACCAGCCGGTTATGCGGGTAATGTTTTAGTAATTCCTGCACACCTTCTTTTACTTTCTCTGTGTCATAGCCGGCACAATCCTGCCGGATATCGGGTTCGATCCTGGTAGCAGGCACATAGAATTTTTCATTGTGCCAGCCGGCAGCTGTATAGCAGAATAAAGGGAGAATAGGAGCATCCGGCGCAGTTTCATAAGCCGCCAGGTAAAAGCCGGTATGTGCGGGAGGAATAAAAGCCGCTACGGCCCATCCCTTTTCACATAAACGCATATCACCTGTTTTTACATCAATACCGATACCTCTTCTTCCGGGTAATTCATACAATGAACCGCCATCGGGTAATTCTATCCATTCATCCACGGGTACAGGCAATGCATCCCAGCCGCTTCTGCCGGTAACGTACAGTGAAGTGTCTTCAAATATATTTCCCTTTCCGTCTGAATAAAGTATGTATGGTGATAACTGGCTGATAGTAGTATTTTGAAGTGGCAAAGGTCGGGATTAATTTTTATAAAGCTTGTATACGGGAGTGGCAAAACTCGTTGAATTCAGGTTCGTATACAACTGAGAGTGTCTCATTCTGAAATACTTTATTGCTTTTAAGATCAATGGTGAGCAGGCCGTCTTTTAAGATCACGTTATTCAGCTCGTTCCATTCGATCATGCGTTTGGGAAATGAAGGATAATTTATGCCGTCTTCAAATACCCGCACAATCAATTTACGGCGGCTGATCTCCTGGATAATAAAAAGAAACAGGATAATGACGGCAATCCAATATGATTGTATAATGAGCCAGGTGACAATAACAATGGAAAAAGAAAGACCGATCATTCCGTTCTCACTAACTTCTCCTTTGACTATCCACCTGCATGCGAAAATGATGAGGAGCAAACCGGCCGCGAAGTAAGGAAGGTTATCTATCGTTGCCTGCCTGGTGATACCCGTATAGATAAATGCGATGAGATTCAGGATAATTATCAACCAACTGATGGTAGTATACGTCTTCAGCTTTTCATTTTTCAGGGCTATAACAAAATTTGGGGTACGCATCCGGTGATTAACTATTACTTGCGACCAGCAGGTTACATAATTTAAATAATACTCTTGCTCCCACATTCGAATTCCAGTCGGTATCGCTTACACCGACTTCACACAGGTCAAATCCAACAAACTTTCTGCCACTTTGCATCACTTTACGAAACAGGTAATAAATTTCCTCGGCTTCAAATCCACCTGGTACCGGCGTTCCTGTATGTGGACAAAGTTTCCGGTCCAGTCCGTCAATATCAAAACTAATATATACCTTATCCGGTAACTGGTTTACTATTTCGTCTACTATATTTTTCCATGTCTCGCCCTCGAACTGGCGGTTCTTTATCATTTTGTCATAATAAGTAATTATTCGTCCTTCACTATTGTTCACATAATTACTCTCACTCTGGCTGAAATCCCTGGGGCCTACCTGTACCAGTTTCTTTATTTGCGGCACTTCATTTAATGCGTTAAACATGATGCTGGCGTGCGAATAATTAAAGGTCTCATACGCTTCACGCAGATCGCAGTGCGCATCTATCTGCAGGATGCCAAAATCTCCATGTTTTTCACCGATCGCTTTGAAAAAGCCCAGTGGCACACTATGATCTCCGCCCAGTACCGCTACCAGTTTATCTTTATCGAGCAGGGCTTTTGTCTGGTCATATACCCAGGTATTGAGGTAAGCACTGCCGCCATTGATGTCTTTGATGGTCTTTGACATGAACTGGTTGGCCGACACATCATCGCCTTTGGAGATATAATCAATATACAGTTCCGCTTCCTTGCGCAGGTAATCGCTTTTCATCAGGATCTTGCGGTCGGTCTGGCGCATGTAAAACCCCTGTTTCCACCCGTCGGGGCAGTCCAGGTCGCAGATATCCACCTGCAGGCTGGCTTTTAAGATAGCTTCAGGGGCGCGGGCCGTACCGGAGCCATAGCTCACCGTTACCTCCCAGGGTATGGGCACAATAACGAGGTGGGCATCTTCTTCAGTAGTGGGGAGGCCAAAAATATTGTTGTTGGGATTGCTAACGCTGTCCGGGTCGTATTTGGAAAGATCAAACATGGTAAAAAAAAATTGAAAACGGTCTGCAAGTTACACGCCTTTGGGCTAGCAGCAAAATCGGGTAAAAGGAGGTTCGGTTTCACGCAAAGACGCTAAGGTTCTGCGCGAAGGCGCAATGCCGCCAGGATTTTACCTTGTTATGATAAAGTTGAGCGATTTCATTTTATCGTTTCAACCCGTGAAATGTCTACGGACAATTGCAAAACAAAGACCCAGGTATAATTTTTTGTGTTCCATAGGAACACATCATGGGTAGGGTGTAAGCACAATAGAGGGTTGTGTCCCGTAAGGACACCTCGTGCATAAATTTCGAGTAATGTATCATTTCGAATTATAAAGCGAAACATTTCTTACGCTTACGCCAATTCTTCAGCATAGGAATATGGAACCTTAGCGACAAGCGCTTTGGTTTTCTATCTGCAATGTCCCCTTCAGAATGATATGGCAAGTATAAAAATCAGTTATAATTTTTGTGCTCTATTTGGATCATATTATCATTGCAAATCTTAATCAAAACATAGTAACTTAGGACCAAAAGACAGCGTTGAGATTTACACGTCACCCATCATCACTGCGGTATTCAAAGAGTTTGATATATTTCTGCTGTACCATTTTATTTCTCTCCATTACTATTTGTGCCGGCTCACAGGAGATATTTTCCTGGAGCAAGGAAAAAGAATACTGCAACCCATCTGTAATAGGTCTGCCGAGAGCGAAAGCTTTAATTATACGGTATGAAGTTCAGCCGGATTATAAAATAATTTCTACCGGTAAAATGGGAAATTTTGGTAATAGCGAAGGAGATGTCAGGCGCAACCGGCGCTGGGACCTGCGTCTCCGGTTTCCGATCATCAACAAGCAATCTCTTACCATTGCGGGAGGTATTAAATATACGATTGAAGAATTCAGGTTTGAAAATCCTTCCGGCATTAATTACCCGTTATATCACAACCTCGAAGACCGGCCTTTGAAAAGTACCGGTATTCACTTTTACGTGGTGAAACCAACAAGGAATAAGAAATATTTTATCCTGCGTGCCAGTGTTGACCTCAACGGGGATTATGGTTCCGGTAAATTTGGTAAACGGGAATTCCTGAAATTCTCCGTCACGCCTCTGATCGGCTGGAAGCAAAATGATAATCTCTCGTATGCCGCAGGGTTTACTTACGGGTATACATTTGGCGTACCACTTATCCTGCCTGTTATTTCTTTCAATAAGAATTTCAATTGTCACTTCGGTATAGAAAGTGTACTGCCTATCAGTCTTAAACTCCGTTATACCAAAAATGAAAAGAATTACCTGTATGCGGGTCTTGAACTGTCAGGAGCTTCTTACCGGTTAGACAATGAAGGGTCACCGTTCAGTAATTATAGCAAGCTTCATTTATTCCGTTCAGAACTACGCTATGCGATTAATTATGAAAGAGAGATACATGACTGGTTATGGTTTGGAGTAGAGGGCGGATACAGGCAAAACCTGAAGTTCAGCCTTAATAACGGTCCCAGGGTAAAATCAGATGTGATCATCAGTAATAAACTAAAAGGGGCAGCGCTTATCAATGCCAGTATTTTTGTGGTGCCGCCTCAAAGTTTTTTTAAGAAAAGAAAATAAGCAGGTTGGCTTCAGTCATGCATCATCATACAGCGGGTTCCTGCTGGCTCAGGCAATGAAAGCTCCCCAGTCCCCAGATAATGTCTGTAGAATCTATACCTGCTACTTCACGGCCGGGAAAGCAGCTTTGTATTATCTGCAGCGCTTTATCATCTTTAGCACACCGGAAAGTAGGCACGATCACTGATTTATTGGCGATATAAAAATTCGCATAAGCGCCGGGTAAACGCTGCCCTTCCCATATTATCTCATCGGGCATCGGCAGCTCAACTATATTCAGTTGTTTGCCGTTCAGCAAACGCATTTGCTGTAATTGTTTAAGATTATGCTGCAGCAGAGAATAGTTCTCATCATTCCTGTTCTCTTCTATCACCGTGATAACGGTATCTTCATTTACAAAACGTACCGTATCATCAATATGGCCGTCTGTATCATCACCCACGATACCTTCATCTACCCAGAGTACCTGGTCTGCTCCGTAATAGTTCATTAAGTATTCTTCGATCTGCTGCTGGTTCAGGTGCGGGTTGCGGTTAGGGTTTAATAAACAGGCAGTAGATGTCATCAATGCACCTGCACCGTTAAATTCAACCGAACCTCCTTCCATAATAATGCCCGGGTGAAAAACAGGGATATTAAAATGCTTGCCGATCAGCGTGGGTATTACATCATCGAGGTCGTAAGGCGGATATTTATTACCCCATGCATTATAGTTCCAGTCAACGATCACTTTCTTTTGTTCTGCCGCAGGGTTTATTAAAAAAGCAGGGCCATGATCCCTGCACCATGCATCATTGGTAGGGTGAAAAAAGAATTCAACCTTACTCATATCAACTCCTGCTTTTTGTAAATGGCCGGTCGCGAAAGTCTTCATAGCTTCATTGGCAACATTGATACGCACCAATTCTCCTTTGGTCAGTTCCTTTACAAATTGCGCATAGTAAGGATAGATCGTGTGGATCTTTCCCGGCCAGGACGCTTCCTTATGCGGCCAGCTTAACCAGGTGGCCACATGCGGGGCAAATTCTGCGGGGAAATAGTAGCCGAGGGAGTTGGGGGTGGAGTCCGGAAGACCGGAAGACGGAAAGTCCGGAAGACCAGTATTATTATTAGAAAGATTGTTCACTTGGTTGAGTGTTTTATATTAAGTCCGGAAGACCGAAGACGGAAAGTCCGAAGACGAGTTTTATTAGTTTAGAAATTGTTTACAGGGTAGGTAATTACTACTTAGTTCCGAAGACGAAAAGATATTTCGAATAATCCGAAAAGATTCTTCCGGTCTTTCCGACTTCCGGACTCCTTTCCTTTATTCCTCATCTATGAATCTCTTCGTAATAGGCTGGTAAGAATCTATTCTCCGGTCACGCAGGAATGGCCAGTGCGTTCTGTAGCTATCGGTTTTCTTTGTGTCAATTTCTACTACGGTAGTTTCTTCTTCCTCATGTGAGGCTTTATAGATCAATGTGCCAAAAGGATTGGAAACAAAAGAACCTCCCCAGAATTTCATAGCGCCATTTTGTTCAAACCCAACGCGGTTCACACTTACTACGTGGAGGCCATTGGCCACCGCATGACTTTTTTGAATTGTTTCCCAGGCATTGTATTGCTCCGTATTCGTCGCTTCATCCTGCGAAGTGGCCCAGCCGATAGCCGTAGGATAGAATAATATTTCTGCTCCCATCAGCGAAGTGATCCGCGCGGCTTCGGGATACCATTGATCCCAGCAGATCAATACGCCGAACGTGGCAAACTTTGTTTTAAAAACTTTATATCCCAGGTCGCCGGGAGTGAAATAGAATTTTTCATAATAAGCCGGATCGTCGGGTATATGCATCTTGCGGTATTTACCCAGGTAGCTGCCATCTGTATCCAGTACAGCCGTTGTATTGTGATAGATGCCTTCCGTTCTCTTTTCAAATAAAGAAGCGATAATGACCACACCGAGTTCTTTTGCTGTTTTACTCAGTGCATCTGTGGAAGGGCCGGGGATAGGTTCTGCCAGTTTGAAATTGTCGTAATCTTCCACATCGCAGAAGTATAATGAAGTGAAGAGTTCCTGCAGGCAAACGATCTGCGCTCCTTTAGCCGCCGCTTCTTTTACTCTAGCGATCGCTTTCTCCAGGTTTTCTTCTTTGCTGGCAGAACAACTCATCTGCACCAACCCGACTTTTACTTTACCCATGCTTTTTTAAATTGAAGTGCAAAAATAAAGTAAAGTCGGAAAGTCCGGGGACAGAAAGTCCGAAAGGCGTTTCATTTTAAAGATTTTTTTCTTTCGGTCGAAGGGGTTAGGCTGGAAGTTGGAGGTTCGATGTTGGAGGTTTGGGATTCGTGTAAAAAGAAAAGCCACTACCAGGATAGCGGCTTTTCAAATATTTTTATTAGCAACAAACTTTCAAACTCTAAACATCCAACCTCCAACATCCAACATCGAACATCCAACTTCCAACATTTAACCTCACTTCCTCCCCAACTGGCGCAGGAAAGCCACATGTGATGCTACTGCCAAACGAACTCTTGGGTATTCGATATAAGTAATACCATAATCCTCGCAGGCTTTTTTAATGATCTTGCTGATAGCGGGATAATGTACGTGTGATATTTTGGGGAACAAATGATGCTCTACCTGGAAATTCAATCCGCCGACCAGCCAGCTTACCAGTTTGTTCTTGGTAGCGAAATTGGCCGTTGTCTTTATCTGGTGAATAGCCCATTCGTCTTCCATTTTATTGGTCGCGTCATCGGGCATCGGGAAATGAGTATGCTCGACTGTATGCGCTAACTGGAATACGATACTGAGTACGAATCCTGCTACCAGTCCCATGCTTAAAAAGCCGATGAGCCATGGCATGAATCCAACTACGTAGATCGGGAGCGCTACAAAAAGAAAAGCATGCGCGGCTTTATAAAACCAGAAAGAGAAATGTTCTGATCCTGTCATCTTCCTGAGAGGAGTAGAACCGATCCTGCGGGTAAAATATTTTTTATAATCCGTTACAAACACCCAATAGATATACAACAGGGAATAAGCAGCCCAGAAATAAAAATGCTGGAACTTATGTATTTTATAATGAGGCTGTTCATCACAAAGACGCAGCAGCGGACGAGCTTCTATATCATCATCCACACCATGAATATTAGTATAAGTGTGATGAATTACATTGTGTTTTGTTTTCCACATGTATTGATTAGCGCCCAGGAAATTCGCGGAATTAGAGGCGATATTATTGATCCATTTGTAAGGGCTGAAACTTCCATGCGCCCCGTCGTGCATTACATTAAACCCTATAGCTGCCGTTAAACAACCTAAAAGAACGCTTTCGAGGATAGCCCATAAGGCCGGGGGTGTAAAGAAAACGATATGAACATATACGGCTATAAAACTCAGTACTAAGAGTATGGCTTTAAAATAAAGTTTGAAATTGCCGGTAGTAGGTTTCCCTTTCTGGGTGAAGTATTCACTGATCCTTTTCTTCAATTCGCTATGAAAGGAAAGGGGTATTTTCGGAAATTTTGGACTTGACATAATGACAATAGATTAGTAGTGGGTGCAAAGGTAGCTTATGTTATCCATAAAAACCTAAACATTACTGTTAATTAACCGGGCAAACTTATTGACAATCCTATGATAATCAAAATGCAATAAACGACTACACGGAAATTGTTCAAGTCTCTACCTGCACCAGGGAGTCGAGGTTTTTAAGACCGATCTTTTTCTCCGAAAGAAAGCCTTCGGCAAACTTTACACCGATCCGCTTGCCCAGCATCCGGGAGCGGGCAATTACACTGTCGAGAAAGTCAGGCGTGGAAATATAGGTTTGAGGTCCTTCAGGACTACTTTCAGTGGTAAAGAACTGGGTTGAATAAGCTGAGATCGCTTTCATCCGCTGCTCAAATACATCGCTGATATCAATCAGCAGATCGGGCTCGTGATAAAAGTCCTGGATATATTGCAGAAAATATTTTGGTCTCCATTTTTCCTGTATTGTTCCATTCTTGTCCTTCGTTTCTATTTTGGTAAGACCGGATAAAAAACAGGCGTCATTGATCAGGTGACCGGCGCGGCCATGATCGGGATGACGGTCATGTAAAATATTACCGATAATAATTTCAGGCTGGTATTTGCGGATGATTTCTACCAGGTGTATCTGGTGAGCTTCATCATTGCGGAAAAAACCATCCCGCATTTTCAGGTTTTCCCGTACTGATGCGCCGATGATCATAGCGGCATTGGCTGCTTCCTGGTATCTCGTCTCAATGGTTCCTCTGGTACCTAATTCACCTTGTGTGAGGTCTACGATACCCACTTTTTTTCCTCTCTTTATTTCATTGATCAATGTGCCGGAACAACCAAGTTCCACATCATCAGGATGAACGCCGATGGCAAGAATGTCGAGTTTCATAAATGCAAGATAAGAAGAGAAGTCCGGAAGTCGGAAAGACCGGAAGTCCGGAAGAATGACTCCGATGCCTGTAATATCTTTTCATTTTTTAAACCCGTCTTCGGACTTGCGGACTTTCCGTCTTCCGGACTATTTTTCCGGACTATTTCCTATACGGATTCCCATACCACATCCCATCAATCTCCTTAACGAAGTTTTCGATCTGGCGATCGGTCTTGTCAGTCATAATCATCAGGATGAACGCCGATGGCAAGAATGTCGAGTTTCATAAATGCAAGATAAGGAGAGAAGTCCGGAAGTCGGAAAGTCCGGAAGTCCGGAAGAATGACTCCGATGCCTGTAATATCTTTTCATTTTTTAAACCCGTCTTCGGACTTCCGGACTTTCCGACTTCCGGACTATTTTTCCGGACTATTTCTCCGAACTATTTCCTATACGGATTCCCATACCACATCCCATCAATCTCCTTAACGAAATTTTCGATCTGGCGATCGGTCTTGTCAGTCATAATCATCAGGATGAACGCCGATGGCAAGAATGTCGAGTTTCATAAATGCAAGATAAGAAGAGAAGTCCGGAAGTCGGAAAGACCGGAAGTCCGGAAGAATGACTCCGATGCCTGTAATATCTTTTCATTTTTTAAACCCGTCTTCGGACTTCCGGACTTTCCGACTTCCGGACTATTTTTCCGGACTATTTCTCCGAACTATTTCCTATACGGATTCCCATACCACATCCCATCAATCTCCTTAACGAAGTTTTCGATCTGGCGATCGGTCTTGTCAGTCATATCCCATTTTTGTTTGAGACTGCTGCCAAAGAAGAAGGCTACTGTCTGGTACATGCGGGCATTGAGGCCACCCTTGTATTCTTTAATTATTTCGTAGCAGTTATTACCGGTTTGCCGGTTGATCAGTTTCATCAGTACTCTGCCCTGGTAAACAGAAAGATTCGATAACGGCTCTGTAAACTGTTTCTTCAGTTCTTTTTCTCTTGTCTTGATATAATCCTTCCGTTCCTTTTTGGAAAGGCTCTCTGTTTTTTGGTTGATATCATTGATAGTAGCGCCGGCAGTCCTGGCATAAGGATAGCAGACATAGACCGCATTGCGCAATCTTGTCCATTCCTGCATATACTTCTCCAGCTTTTTGCCTGATAATTTCGACACCCATACCATCGGCTCTTCCCTGTAAGACAACATCTCACGCTGGTACCATATTGCGCCTACCATGATGGTATCATTGGGGCCCCAGTTTTTTGACCTTTCTGCAAAAGAAGGCATAGGGGCGATGGTATCCGTACTGGCTTCAGTGGGATTAACAGGATCCTGGGCGGATGCCTGCATAGTCGTGAATAAGGCAACTATACCGGCCGCTTTGATCAATAAACGATATGAGAATAAACAGATCATCAACGGGCTAAATTACAAACAACTAATTTAAGGCACAAGACAAAGAAAATGGCCTGCATGCTGTTTTAAAAATGTGAAATTTAGGCAGAAGCGCCCCGGTTCAGCCGGATACGCCTTACCATACTGATAAGTATACCGATAGCGGTAATGATAATCCCGGCCCAGAGTACATTAATAAAGGGGAATTTATACGCTTTGAGGGTGACATATTCCATAACAGCCCCTGATTCCTTGATACCGATATCGGCCGTGCCAGCCCCCGCATTATTGACCTGCAGGATCAGGCTTTCAGACATCACCGTATCAGGCTGCGAAAACCGGGCGCCATTTTTTTCAATCAGTAGCGGCTCTACGGTATAAGAGGTTTTGTTGAATGAATATACTTTAAGCGTCGCTACCGTGGCTTTATCTCCCGTTTCAAAACCTTCGAAAGGGATACTGTCTTTGGAAACCAGTTTCTCCAGTATCACAAACCCCCGTGAGTAGAAAAGACTGTCGCCTTCCTTCATGGGTTTGTTCCGGAAAGTAGCCGTGTCTTTATTCTTTTCCGGATTGGGTAATGCAGATATATAAGTGAAGATATCGTGATCCAGGTAATGCCTCGAATCGGGATTAGCCATCAATCCTTCATTGCCTTTATAATTTACAAACGCATTGGGCCAGAGAGTAAATTCTTCTTTATCTGTCCGGCTCTTGAAATGGATCTCATAGAACCATTGTTGCTTTTTAGGATGAGCCGAATCTTTGAGATAGGTGACATCGAATTTTCCCATTTTCATTGGGATGCCTTTTATCAGGGTCAGGTTTTCACCCGGCTTTTGATCGCTGTTTGGGCCGAAATCAATAGCGATACCGCTGGTATTATGAGAGAGTATTTCTTTTTTGGAAGAAGAAAGAAGCAGGCCAGTGAGTACCAGTCCGAAACCAAAATGCGATATGGATCCGCCCGAAAGTTTCAATTTGCCCTTTAACCCCAGCCATATATAGGCGGCATTGGCGATCGCTGCATATATGCTGCAGGCTACAGCCAGCCAGATAGCGCCGAGAAACATAGGTCCGTGTTTCTGGTAATTGATATTGCCGAATCCTAACACCACTGATGCGATAACAACTGCAATAGCCGCAGGTATCCACATTTTTTTCCAGAAGAAGCCGGTATCTGTTTCTTTGTATTTAAGGTATTGGGAAAAGCCGGTAAGCACAGCTATGATGATAGCTACAAAGACTTGTATCTGGTTATAGGAAAATTCCATGTCTTCCGGCGGTGCGACCTTTATAAATGCAGGTAAAGATGTTTTACCAATAATGAGTATCGCTGAAAGAAAGAATACCAATGATCCGATGAACATCCAGAATTCTCTTGATGAAGTATCTTCTTCTTTTTTGATCGCCGGTATTTCTTTATACCGTTTGATGAAAAGTATAAATGCAGGAATAATAAAGATGAAAAGAAAAGCGGTCAGTTGCCAGTTCATACCCAGGTCGGTAAATGCATGCACGGAGGTTTCTCCCAATATTCCGCTGCGGGTAAGAAAAGTAGAATAGAGAACAAAGACGAAACTGAGAATTAAAAAAAGATAGGTGGTGCGTAACGAATAACCTGAATGTTTATAGATAAGCAATGTATGAATACCGGCAATTAATACCAGCCAGGGAACCAGCGAAGCATTTTCTACAGGATCCCATGCCCAGTACCCGCCGAAGGTCAGTGATTCATACGCCCATGCCGCGCCCATCATGATACCTACACCTAATACAGCGGCGGAAAACAATGCCCATGGTAACCCCGGTTTTGTCCATTCACCATATTTCTTTGTCCACAAACCTGCCATAGCAAAAGCAAAAGGAACAATAGTAGAAGCAAATCCCATGAATAATACGGGAGGGTGTATCACCATCCAGTAATTCTGCAGTAAAGGGTTCAGGTCGTTGCCATCTTTGATAGACAGCATATAGTCCTGTTTCAATGGTTGGTTTATATCAAAATTGAGGTGCAGGGCAGGGGCATTATCCAATACACCTGAATCTCTTAATAAAACAAAAGGATTAGAACCCATTTTCCAGTTGAAGATGTAAATACCTGCGATCATTGTAGCCAAGCAAAACTGGGCGAAACTTACGACCGTCATGACCGGCGCTTCCCATTTCTTTGCTGTTTTGATCAGGATCAAACCGAGCACGCAATGCCATATACTCCATAATAGGAAACTGCCTTCCTGTCCTTCCCAGAAGCAGGCCAGCATGTATTTGAATTCGAGGGAAAGGCTACTATGCTGCCACGCATATTTATATTCAAAAAGATGGCCATGTATTATATAAAACAGGACAGCAAATATGGCCAGCACCGACACTGTTTCTGTAATAAACGCATACCTCGCCAGTTTTTTCCAGTAACCGGCATCCGTATCAATTTTTGACCGGGTGGCTTTAAAATAAGAAAAGGTAGCTACCAATGATGCGATCAAAGAAAGGGTGATAAAAAACTGTCCAAACTGACCGGGCAGGAGATGCTCGCCGTAATAATCTACAACCATTTTCTCTGCATGCATCCTCGAGGGAATGTTGTGATTTGCTTTCAAATTATCATGTAGCTTAGCTCTTTTACAACACAGCTTTACAACGAATGAAGCAAGTGGAGAGTTGTGATTTGCTTTCAAATTATCATGTAGCTTAGCTCTTTTACAACAGTTTTTTTAAATGCTCAGTCAGTAATGGAGTTGTGATTTGCTTTCAAATTATCATGTAGCTTAGCTCTTTTACAACTGCCGTCAGGAGATCTGCATATAGATTATGGTTGTGATTTGCTTTCAAATTATCATGTAGCTTAGCTCTTTTACAACATTGAACTCGGTGCTGCATCAGGGGGTATAGTTGTGATTTGCTTTCAAATTATCATGTAGCTTAGCTCTTTTACAACATAGAGTAGTTAACAGCAGTCACAGGGGATGTTGTGATTTGCTTTCAAATTATCATGTAGCTTAGCTCTTTTACAACACACCAACGAAAGCTATATCATTGGGAGTGGTTGTGATTTGCTTTCAAATTATCATGTAGCTTAGCTCTTTTACAACGGGTGAGTGCTGAACAACTTGTCCATTTCCGTTGTGATTTGCTTTCAAATTATCATGTAGCTTAGCTCTTTTACAACAAAAAAAGGGATGCCGATAGGCATCCCTGAAGTTGTGATTTGCTTTCAAATTATCATGTAGCTTAGCTCTTTTACAACTGTAACCTGGCATCGGATGTTCTAATTCGTTGTGATTTGCTTTCAAATTATCATGTAGCTTAGCTCTTTTACAACCTGACCACCTTCTAATGTTAGGTACTTTCTGTTGTGATTTGCTTTCAAATTATCATGTAGCTTAGCTCTTTTACAACTCGTGGCAAGATTATCGTGCGTTGTTGTTGGTTGTGATTTGCTTTCAAATTATCATGTAGCTTAGCTCTTTTACAACGGGAATGCCTTGCATGTAGGCAGGCTTTGGCGTTGTGATTTGCTTTCAAATTATCATGTAGCTTAGCTCTTTTACAACTGGGAATATACACAATCAAACGAAATACCAGTTGTGATTTGCTTTCAAATTATCATGTAGCTTAGCTCTTTTACAACAAGCACCTGTACTATCTAAAGATCACAAGAGTTGTGATTTGCTTTCAAATTATCATGTAGCTTAGCTCTTTTACAACAAAAAGAAGAATTTAACAAAAAATATCCAGTTGTGATTTGCTTTCAAATTATCATGTAGCTTAGCTCTTTTACAACATCAGAAATTTGCCATATCTTTGCTGTTAAGTTGTGATTTGCTTTCAAATTATCATGTAGCTTAGCTCTTTTACAACCTTCATCGTATATAGCTCCGTTGCTAAACTGTTGTGATTTGCTTTCAAATTATCATGTAGCTTAGCTCTTTTACAACGCTTTCAGTTTATCAGCAATGTAGCCCCGCGTTGTGATTTGCTTTCAAATTATCATGTAGCTTAGCTCTTTTACAACGACTTAGGATTGTTTAAAACGTGGGCGTAGGTTGTGATTTGCTTTCAAATTATCATGTAGCTTAGCTCTTTTACAACAAAGCCAAGCAGAACCGCTCCGAATCCAACGTTGTGATTTGCTTTCAAATTATCATGTAGCTTAGCTCTTTTACAACATTAGGATTAAATAGAGAGACGGAGCGAGGTTGTGATTTGCTTTCAAATTATCATGTAGCTTAGCTCTTTTACAACAGCACCTGTATTACTTAAAAATAACAAGAGTTGTGATTTGCTTTCAAATTATCATGTAGCTTAGCTCTTTTACAACCGCCGTTTGTTATTCAGCCTCGTGGCCTGAGTTGTGATTTGCTTTCAAATTATCATGTAGCTTAGCTCTTTTACAACGAACACTTCGTCATTAAGGCCGGTCTGAATGTTGTGATTTGCTTTCAAATTATCATGTAGCTTAGCTCTTTTACAACGATCTACCCGGTATGGATAAGGTAGAAGTAAGTTGTGATTTGCTTTCAAATTATCATGTAGCTTAGCTCTTTTACAACATTGCTTATGTACGCACGGCTCGGGTACGGTTGTGATTTGCTTTCAAATTATCATGTAGCTTAGCTCTTTTACAACGATATTGATCGCTTAATCGGTAAGGTTGACGTTGTGATTTGCTTTCAAATTATCATGTAGCTTAGCTCTTTTACAACGATGGAACATCACGCTCGACGAGCTTCTCGGTTGTGATTTGCTTTCAAATTATCATGTAGCTTAGCTCTTTTACAACTACGGTATCGGTATGGGCTACAACACACGGGTTGTGATTTGCTTTCAAATTATCATGTAGCTTAGCTCTTTTACAACGCCGGTAGGTTTATGCTTTCACCGGTAAGGTTGTGATTTGCTTTCAAATTATCATGTAGCTTAGCTCTTTTACAACTGCTTATCAGTACGAAGCAAATCGTTATCAGTTGTGATTTGCTTTCAAATTATCATGTAGCTTAGCTCTTTTACAACCGGTATTGGCAGCGGCCAATGTAGTGTACCGTTGTGATTTGCTTTCAAATTATCATGTAGCTTAGCTCTTTTACAACCTTCCAACGGAAACACATATATTCATTCATGTTGTGATTTGCTTTCAAATTATCATGTAGCTTAGCTCTTTTACAACTGGAAGTGTTCCCGATGAAAAAATATAGGAGTTGTGATTTGCTTTCAAATTATCATGTAGCTTAGCTCTTTTACAACGTCGAACGTTTTTGCAACGGATTCGACGCAGTTGTGATTTGCTTTCAAATTATCATGTAGCTTAGCTCTTTTACAACAGAAATCGGGCAAAGCACTGATTTTACGCTACTTGAGCTAGGTTTTACAACCAAAAAAATGGGTCTTCGGGCCCTTTTTTTGTTTCTATTCTTTCTCTTTTAACTGCTGGTATAAGAGGTTTAACGGGAAAAATCCCCTAAATAACCGATAAAAAACGTTGCTCCGGAGGAGCGTCCTGTTTATAGGAATTTCTACATTGGGGAATAAAGGCTCCATCGGAGCCGCCTGAACCATTAAACCCCATTTATGGCAAATACATTTTCACAGATTTATCTCCAGTTTGTCTTCGCCGTAAAAGGCAGACAATCGCTGATACCCAAAGAAAATAAAGAGGAATTGCACAAATACATAACGGGCCTCGTGCAAAACAGGAAAGCGAAGATGCTGGCAATTCATTGTATGCCTGATCATACACATCTTTTTGTCGGATTCAAACCGATTGTCCTTATTGCTGATTTTGTAAAGGAGATCAAAGTTGAGAGCAACGAGTTTATTAATAGCAAAAACTGGGTAAAAGGAAAATTCAGCTGGCAGACCGTTACGGAGTGTTTTCCTATTCTCATTCACATATTGACCGGGTAGTGAAATATGTACTAAACCAGGAGAAGCATCACCAAAAGAAAACGTTCAGGTATGAATACCACCAGTTGCTGGAGAAATTTGAAATCCCGTTTGAAGAAAAATATCTTTTTGATTTTATCGAATAATATGCAGGAGGCTCCGGTGGAGCCGGTATACGATCCCTTGAAACGTTCTATAAACAGGACGCTCCAAAGGAGCGATCTTATTGATGCCTGTTCTTTTTATTTAAAATCCGGATTAGAAAAGTTCTAATTGCTGTACTGTTTCAGGAGATACTACTGGTTCTTTACCCCGGAATATCTCCATCATGCCAAATTGTTTATCAGTAATGCACATGATGCCTACATGCCCTTTCGGCGGCAGAATGGTTTTCACTCTTTTGATATGTACATCGGCGTTTTCCCGGCTGGCGCAATGACGCAGGTAAATACTGAACTGGAACATATTGAATCCATTGGACATAATATCCTTCCGGAACCGGGCATATATTTTCCGGTCCTTTTTGGTCTCCGTCGGTAAGTCAAAAAAAACTACTACCCACATGATACGATAGGCATTGAATCTTTCAAACATTGGATTATTATAGTTCCGGATACAATATCTTCTTTGCTTTCCCTTCGAAACATTTTGCCAGGGAGGCTGTCGTTCTCTGCACGGCATTCATCAGCGGACTTTTTTGCCCTTCCAGCATTACATCCATCGCCGGTATTTCCAGCAGCGCTTTTTTCATGGAAAGCGTCATTTCCAAAAACTTTCCGTTGCTGCGGATGATCTGGCAAACCACGTTGTCAACAAATGGACGATACGGCTCCATGATATCATCGGCGAGGCAATACGCGTTGTATTGGTTGCGGTGATGGATACCCAGCGTTGGCAGTAATCCTGAAGCGGTCAGGCTCCTGGCTACCAATGCCCGGAGGATCGCATATCCATAATTCAATAAATTATTAGGAGGCGGCCCGTATCGTTCCCGTCTGAATTCCAGGAAATCGGGGAAGATCCGTTTCCAATAGTAAGCAGCAGCCCTGGCCTCGTGGTTATCGGTATCACCGCTTTTTACTTCCCGGGCATACGTGAGCAGGAGTTTATTTTCCTCTTTCTGTAGGGCTAACAACGCAGCCTGGTTGGCTATTTTGGCCATTACTGTCTGTTGCCACAATTGTTTTTTAAGGGGAACTGAAGCCTCTACCTGCGCCTGGAATTTCTGGCTTTGCAGGGTATGACCATCAAGGCTAAGCATCATACCGGTAGGGTGGTGGGTATTGTCACAGGTAATGAGAGCGGTATTACCGGCCAGTAATTTGGCCATAGCCGCTTGTGTAATAGTGATTTGCTGGTGGTCAAGGATGATCAGCCCGATGTCCTCAATAGGAGCTGATTTAGTTTCACCGCTGTCGTGCATTTCGATAATGAGTTGCTCATTAGCCGTTTTCAGATAGGCGGGATTGCCGAAATAAAGGGTCCGCTTTATCATAGGATGGTTGGTTTATGAGGATAAAACGGAAGAAAGCTGAATTTAGTATTATTGGGTAGGAGAGATATTACCTAAGCGGTCAACTTTTAGTTTTATGAAATTCTCTTTTATTAATTTGCTTCCATCACTAGTTTTTTCAGATTTATTAGTGCTTTCAAATTCACCCTTTTTAGTCTTTGCGTCATATTGTGAAATAAGAGAAGATATATAGGCAGGAAGAAAATAGCATTTTGTTTCTGTTGAGCTTTTCATAATGTATATTCTATTTGCAATATTTTTTTTATTGTGCCAATCTATCCGGCTGTTATTTTCTCCTTCTTCAGGTACGTACACTAAGTCTCCCGGTGAAAGAATGATGTATTTACTGCCAGCGGTTATATCATAAATGGGTAATTCTTTAGCAAGGCGTTCAATACAGTCTAAAAAGTTTGGTGTGCTGTATTTTCTTACCACCTTTTCTTCTCCGGTTTTTTTATCTTGCTCATTTTTTATTTCTATTACAAAATACTGATTTACACCAGCTACACCTTCTAAAAGATAATTATGTAAAGCAATCTTGTTTTTTGCTTGTCCATCCATTACGGTTACTTTGTTAATAGGATAAGGAGCTTTTTTATAGAGTTGTTCTAATCCCTCTCCTTTGAATGCAAGAGCTGGGGAGTCTTCATATTCTTTTAAATGGCTTTTTAATAATTGTGTAAGCCAATTGCTTTCTAAACTAGCATTGGGCATTTTCTTGATTACATCGGCAGTAAACTTGTCGTCAATAGCGCGGCGTTTAGACGCATATTTTATAAACCTCAGCAAGTCAGTGTGAGTAATAATGACTCCTTGTTCGTCTCTTAATGGGTTATTTGCAAAATCTTCTAGTACAGCTTTTTCATCATTATCATACTTAAATAAAATAGTGTTCATTTTTTTTCGGAGTTCCTTTTTCGCAATACGCCAGTCTTCCGAGTTCCACTCGAATTTCTCTCTTTTATTGTATTGGATTTGGCTCTTAATGGCTTTTTTCAGTTCTACGTTTTTTTGATATTCCGGCTGAGATACTGTGCCTAAAGGCATAGCAAATAATGTTTGTCTTACAGATACCCAATACTTGTCATCATCTTTTGGCGCTTCCTGCCTGTGAATTTTTTTTTCCCATTTGCCGGGTTCTATTTCTTGCCATTTATAGTATTTGTTGATGGCTTTTGAAATGAGCTTTGAAGTAGGCTTGTGTGATACAACAACTGACTCAATGGCATCCTTAGCATCCAAGTAAAATCTTTCCCACGGTGTACCAAATTCTGTCATACCACTTTTTTGATTTTCTAATTGTTTCTTTTTATTTAGTAAGTATTTCCATTTTGCCCATTCGCCGTATTTGACAAGGTCTCGTTTGTTATTACTTAAAGAATTTAAACTATTTAAGTATTTAATATGGCTTCGGCTGGTACAGGCTATTATTAGTGCATCCAAAGCGTGATGACGGTGGTCAACTCTTTTATATTCTTTTGCAAAATGATAATCGCCTTCAGAAGTTTCACTGGGTAAAATGAGTCGTTCGCCTAAAATCCCCTCTAGTCTTTCAAATCTTGGTCTTAATATTTCTTTCCAAAGTTTGTTGAGGCCCCATTTATTTTTAAGGTCAGATGTAATGCTGCCGGAAGAATACACAACCCCTTCATCTGTATCATTGCCGATAGCAATAGGGCGTAGGAACTGAGCTACTGTTCTTGAAATGTATTTGGTGTCATTCATTTGTCGTTCCACAAAATCTTCGGGTATTTCGTATAGTTTTAAATGTCTTTTTTTCTTTTTATTTAAAAACACATTGTCAACAAAATTTTTATAATCCTCTAACGATTGTACGCCTATATTCTTGCCTTGGGAATCTTCTATAAATTGCATAGCAAGTTTGTTGTCTTTCAAATCATTTAATCTTGCTTCTACAACAACTTTGTTACTAAAAGAATCATCATAGAATCTTGATCTAGGTATGATATGGTCCACCTGATATTTTTCTGTAAACAACTCACTCAAGGGTATGGCTTTGCCTGAATAGGGCGAATGATAATTCTGCTCTGCCCAGTGTCGGTATTTTTCTATATCTGCATCTTTTACAAATTCTGACTTGTTGGTTTTAAATAATTCCTCAAATTTTTCATCGCCCTCACGTCCTCCATTCTCTTTCCATAATCTGAATTTGTCAACATCTGAAACAGAATTTTCATTAAAGTTGGAATACTTTAGTTCTTTTATTAGTGTAGCAACTCGTTCTCTCTCTACCCTGTTTTTCATATTTGCTTCTGATATTTTCTTTCTGTTTTCGCTATTATTCTTCATTTCTCTTCCTAGCTCTACATGTATATAATCTGGCCTGCCTAACGCTTCGTTCTTCCAAATATCCTTTATCAGACTTAATGTTTCCCTTATAACTTTTTCTACAACAGGATTACGGAGAGAGTTATGCGGAATAAGTTCATTAATTTTCAGATCATCTACCGTGTCATATTTTGCTTCATTTGAGCGTTCGCTATGACGTCCATAAACTATGTATGTGGCGATATATGTGGGTAATCCAGTGAAATCGTTAATTGAGCTGACGTTCAGTCTTTTTATTTCATCTCTTGTTTTGTCTGAGATGGTTTCATCAAATTCGCCGTTAATTATTTTGTTTACTCTTTCGGTTGTTTTTTTGTCAAAATTGCCATCCCAAAATTTGCCTATACGCATTAAAGGCAATAGTTTATTGATTGCCTTGGCAGACAGAGACGCATACTGGCTTTTAAATTCTGGCAATTTCGAAATGTGTTTTATAATCTGATCGGGCAGGTCGAAGTACTTTTTATTGCTTAGCCCATTTATGATTTCTTTTTCTTCAGGCAATGAGTAGACAATGTGCCACAAAAGGTTAAATAGCTCTTTGTTGCTTAAATATTGTTCCCCCTGTTCAACAAAATTATGTTTCTTGAATATTCTCCTGAATATTGTCTTTGTCTCATTGCCCGGAAAACTTTTCTCATCAGGGTAATTGAGTTTGTATGCGAATGTCTTTTCTCCATTCTCTATCTGGTCCTTTTTGAAGCCAAGCAACTTTAAAATACTGTCGTGGCTTACTTCGGCAGCATTGTCAAAAATCTCAAATAGTTTCTCCTTGGTTTCTATAGTGAGATAATTAGCGCTTACATCAATATTCAACTTTAGTTTACCATTTATGAATTCTTCCTTTTTGATAACTTTGAGATTGTGAATAGTTTGCCATATTCTAAACTCCTGAAAACAAGGACTACTTTTTGAGGTTACTTTCACGCCTGTTTTCTTTTCGATTTTGTCAATTGTCTTATAAGTTTTTATTTCGTATTGACAGTTAGACAGTAGCGCTTTTTGCGATTTTAACCCTCTTTGATAGTATATAATATCATTAAAGAAAATGTGGAATAAATTTTTTGATTTAAGTTCTTTGTTTTTCTCTTTATTGTGTATATAAAAGGTATCGGCGATTTGAGTTATCGAATTTTTGTCGTTAAATTCTGTTTGATAGAATGATGCCTGCGTTTCCCAAATTTTTTTAAATTCATCTTGGTAAAATTTTCGATCAACGATTCTTTGCTTAATAGCATAATTTCTATCTGTTTTTATATTTCTTAAGTAGTATTCAGAAATGTATAGGTTTTCTTTGGCAATGTCTTTTTCAAGAGCAGCTTTTCTGCTTTCCCATGCATTAGGATTAATCTCTGCGATCGTATAATTCACGGCAAGGTCTTTGGTAGTTTTTTTTGTAATTTCTATCTCAATGTTCTTATAAAGCCAGTCTAATGGATTTTTTCTTTTTTGATGACTTTAAATTCGATGTCTGCCGTTTTGCAAGTGACTTGATAGAAAGTAAAATCTCGGTCTTTGCCTTCACCTTTTCCTATTTCGACAATAGAACTGATATTTACAATCTCTACCCATTTTTCAAATATTGGATATTTTATTTCTTTATCATCATCTGTAATTTTGATATCCTTTCTGCTACTTTTAAAGCCCCTACGTTGATTGTAGTGGTAAAAAATTCTTGCTAGTTCAGGCAAGCTAACTTTTGTATGTATGGCTTTGGTTTTGAGAAAATATATCAACCAATCTTCTGAAATTTCATAATCTTCTTTGTTTGTCGTTCTTTTTCCCTCTATTCCAAAAAATGCAGCAGCCTCTTTTTTTAAACCGTTACCAAATGGAAGAAGTAAATTTATATTGTGTTTTTTTAATTTTTTAAAATCTGTTGGGAATTCGTTCGGTATCCATTTTAAAATTTTCAACGCTTCAATGAGACGTGTTCTTCTAAGCTTATAGCGTTGTATTAATCTTCTAGCTCCCCTCGCCTGTGTTCTAACAGCGGCTTTAGATTCAGGAATTCCTATTTCAAATTTATTCATAACATCTGCATCCATTGGTATAATTCGGCTGCCTAATTGAATAATTCTGCCGGTTAAAGTTTCGGGATTTTCATAAGCATTACTTTCTATAAATGCCCATCCGATTGAATTAGTGCCAAGGTCAAGTCCTAGTATTTTTTTCATATAGCTAAGGTTTTGGAGTTAGGATAAATAAAAATGCCCCGAAATACGTCGAGGCTCGTAAAAATCATTACGGAATGATCCTTATTGTGATTTGCTGTGCTCAAGATACAAATAATTAATTAGTGGACTAATTTTTTAGTAAAATTTAAAGGAAGGAAGTCGCCTTTTTTAGCTCCTGAAGTTTGGAGTAAAAGAGTTCTCTTTTTGTAAGACTTCAATGCATTCAGCATCTTAGCCCTTTTGGAGGTAGTAAGCATGGTGGATCAGGTTTAGTGGTTACATAAACCTAAAAAGATTCTATGAATCGGCAAAAAGAAAGTATTGTAATTGCCTAATAAACCTCAGCATTCGAGATTAGGGGGCATGCTTTTGAGCCTGTAATATTCACCCTGATCTTATCTGTTACTACCGCGGCTATTGGCAAGATGCGTTTATAGCCGATCGTTGTTCCGCCAGATACTTTTTGCCAGGCATTATCCTTCCATATTTCTATGGTAAAGGATTTTACCCGTTGCCCGAGCCGGATACATTCCTGCAGCAAAATGTATTTGACCGATACTGCTTTACCCAAATCAATTTCAAAACTGCCTGTGTTGATATCATCATCAGTAGCCCAGTAGGAGTATTTATCACCATCGGTGATATTGGAAGCTACATAGAGTTTTGCATTGCCTCTATAACTATTTGCTGTTACTTTAGCTCCTTTAGCCAGATTGATTGCAAATTCCCGGTTCAATATTTTCCTGAAACCTTTTAGTGCTTTACGATCATTTTCATGAAACAATCCCCGTTTATCAGGCGGGATATTTAATAACAAAGTAGAACCACGGCCTACCGAACTCAGATATACCTGGAAAAGTTTCTCCGGCGATTTTACCAATGAATCTTCCTTATTATGATAAAACCAGCCGGGACGAATAGATACATCCACTTCTGCAGGCACCCATTGGGTACCATCCGGCGAACCTGTATTCAGCAATTCTTCAATGCCTGCTTTGCCGGCGAATAAGGTATCTGTTGAAATAGTGTTCCAGTTAGTTTCACCGGCAATACCCCTTTCATTACCCACCCAGCGCACACCCGGCCCCGCATCACTGAAGAAGATCACATCGGGTTGCATGCTTCGTACAAAACTGAGCGTAGCAGGCCATTCATAATAAGTCGCGCCATTGATCTTTCTTGTTTCATTAGCGCCGCCATAGTAGCCATCACCACCATTGGCTCCATCAAACCACATTTCAAAGACAGGACCATACTGCGTAAACAATTCCTTTAGCTGGTTGCGGTAATAATTGATATACCCTGGTTTACCATATTCCGCGTGGTTCCTGTCCCATGGCGAAAGATAGACGCCGAATTTTAAACCATATTTTTTACAGGCATCGCTTGCTTCTTTTACCACATCTCCTTTGCCATTTTTATAAGGACTGTTCTTTACAGCGTGTTGGGTGTATTTACTGGGCCACAGACAAAACCCATCGTGGTGCTTACAGGTTAGTATTAATGTTTTGAAACCGGTTTCTTTTAATGTTTTCGCCCATTGATCAGCATCCAACTGAGATGGATTGAATATTGAAGGCGACTCATCGCCCTTGCCCCATTCAAGATCAGTAAAAGTATTGGTGGTAAAATGTATAAATGCATTCATCTCCATTTCATGCCAGGCTATCTGTTGCGGGGTGGGCACAGGCAGCAAAGGTTTTGGCGGAGACACTTTTACTATTTGTGAAAACCCAGCCAGTGAAATGACAATGGTGATTAATATAGCAATGGTTGTTTTACTTTTTACCGGCATATTAAATTTATTGCTCTATGGATAAGCGACAGGCTCCATGTCCAATACCTGGTGCAGGTGATGCCTGAGGTGTTTAATATAATCTTCTGCCAGCCATTGGATAGTTTGCACATTAGCTGCCTGGCATTTTCGTTGTGCCATTTCGGGCGGCATATTTTTCAGAATGACCACCATATGTTTGTTCAGCAATTGCCACAGGTTGATAAGATCAGTCGTATCATATTGCTGGTAGTTTGCAATAGCTACCCATTGATCCTGGTTATAAACGATCGCGGGGTTATCTTCATATTGGGCTACAACGAAACGGCGGATATTGTTCTGCGCCGAATCAATCATGTGGCCCGATGATCTCTTTTTTACTCCATCTGGCAGGCGAGGGCTTATACAGTATCTTATCTTCCGGGATAGTGTGCAATGCTGCTGTATGCCCGTTAATGATCGCTTCCAGTGCCGCAGCCAGTGATTGCATGATTCAAATAATTGATGTTACACAAATCTAAAGAAGATTAGTTAACCCGGATCATGAATTGAAGCTGCCGGTGCTGTGTTGACAAAAAACAGGCGAAGAATGTATAAAATAAACAGGATTCATTATAAATTAGGATATTTACACCGTTAAATCATCTTGCCATGATATTAGTAAAAGAGATATTAGAAAGGAAAAAGAAGGCTTTTAATGTCATACAATCTTCAGAACTCGTTATTGATGCACTGACCATGCTTAATTCCGTAAACCTGAGTTACCTTATTGTAATGGACGGCGACCAGTTCAAAGGTATTTTCTGCGAACGGGATTATTGCCGTAATGTAATCCTGAAAGGACGCTCCAGCAAGACTTCTACCGTACAGGAAGTAATGACGACCGAACTGCCGGTAATAGAAGTATCTGATACAGCGGAGCACTGCATGAACACCTTAAACCTGCACAAGACCCGTTATGTACTGGCTTTTGATAATGGCCGCTTTGCAGGAGTTATTACGATCCACGACCTGCTGCGCCAGGTGCTCAGCAACCGCGAAGAAGTATTTGACCATTCACTGGCTGAAAAACTGATAAGCCAGGAGGAAGGAGAAAAAATATTCTGACCTGTCCCTGTTTCTACAAATAACTTAACCACCATTGCTGGTGGTTTTTTTTATAGCGGTCGTACCACCGGCATAAGAAATAAAGGATAACCACCATAACAAGCCATACCGCATACGTAATGCCCAGCGAAAATCCATAACCGCCAAGCTGGGGTTGATAAGATATCCATCCTGTCAGTATCATATCACCGGGTGTGTGGTTACAAAAATAAGTGGCGACCAATGCAGCCAGATGAATAAGATATAAATGGACCAGGTAATAAAACATGGGTACCCGGCCGATGATTTTGATTCTTTCTGCAAACCATGATCGTATGTTTTCGGTAAAAGCAAGAAACAGTAAGGCGGGTCCAAGTGTAACCAGCAAGTACAGGAGCGAAGGCGGATATTTGGATACATTCAGGAAGGATAGTATCGTAAATGAACGACTGTTTTGACTGCTCCATGGGGATGCATCTCCGTATGCATTGGTATACCGGATCACTATGAATAAAACGATAGCCGCCGTTCCCATCCATAGCAATAATTTTTTTCTCTTCAGCGCGTTCACTTCTTTTTGATACAATTGTCCCAGGCAATATCCCAATGCCATGACGCCGATCCAGGGTATGATCGGGTAGCCTACAAATACTGTTTTTTCAAACGGGAAAAAACGGGCTTCATGAAACAGTGACCATAAAACCGCCAAAGCGCCATCGCCATGTACATGCGTATTGTCAAGCAGGTTGTGTCCGAAGACCATGATGAGGCCAATGGTCAGTACCAGCGGCAGCGGTAAATAAATAAAACCGGCCAGAGCGATCATACTGATGCCGAGCGCCCATATCACTAAAAAATCAATAGAGGGAAGGAAATTAAAATACCAGCCAAAGTTGACAACAGTAAGCTCGAGGAAGACCAGCCATAAGCCTCTTGTCAGTAAAAATTTTGCCAGGGCTTGCCTGCCTTTTCTTTTTCCAACCAGGTAAGCGGAAGCGCCGGAGAGAAACATGAATACCGGGGCGCAGAAATGTGTGATCCACCGGGTAAAAAAAAGTATCGTGTTGGTTTGCGACAGATCGGTCGGTTCATATATAAAAGCGCCTGCATGAAAATAATCACGCACATGATCGAGCGCCATAATGATCATGATCAATCCCCTTAACAGATCAATGGATTCTACCCTGTAAATAGTCTTATTGGTTCCGGATAAAGGAACAGCGGAAATGGCCATGTTAAATAGTTTTAGTTTTGTCAGCTTTCGGTTATGCGCTTTTGCAGATGCGTACAGGCAGGATCCGATAACTAATATACTATTAATTTTTTTTATCGTTTAATATATAGCGGCAACCTATACCCGCATATTTTATCCAGGAGAAAATATGTATTACAATACAGATCGTCATTTTCAGAATATAAGGGATGACAGTAAAATAAATAATGGTACCTGTTCTCAGGAGCCACTGGTAATACTTAAAAATTTGTTTCATCTGCACTTGGTCCATAGCTGCCTGGTATCGGAATATTCAGTAAACGGAGATAAACGCCCAACTGCGCCCGGTGATGTACTACCTGGCAGAATACGCCGCGCAATACTTCATCTTTGGGAGAAGTGCTGTATATCTGTTGGCCGTTGCGCATCGTCCAGAAATCGTCCAGTTGTTTGTCTTTTCCCCTTGACAGCGCTTCTTTTCCCTCAGCGAATGTTTTTTCGAAAAATCTTACCAGTTCATCATTAGTATCTAACAGGGTGGGCTTATACTCATTGTTGGCAAAATCAAGTTCAGCCGTATCCAGCACCATGGGTATCCATGATGGTATTTCGGCTACATGTGTCGCCAGTTGCCGCAGGGTCATGCTTTTTTCATGAGGTTTCCAGTCAAACTTGTCAGCAGGAACTCTTTCGAGCATTTTGCGGGTAGTGAGGGCTTCTCTTTCCAGTTCTTTTGAAAATGATTGCATGAATGTCATAAAATTTGTTTTTTAAATGTTATGACACAAAGTAAAATAGGGGCACTGACAACCCTATGGCAGTTGGGAACATGGATTTTTAAGATTAGGCAGATTAACACAGATTATTTTCCGGAATACAGTCATGCCTTAAGTATTGACTGAGCAAACCAGGATGCTTTTACCCATTGCAGGGTGATAATCCGCGGTAATCCTCTATTGATCCATTAAAAATCCGTGTTACCAGTTGACCGGCAGTTGTTTCATGTACTCGCTGATAGCGATATGAGAAGTATTTTTGAAAGGCATATCTGTATTCTTCAGCCTGCTGATACGGGCTACTTTAAAATCGCGGTAATCTTTGCGTGCATGACACCAGGCGATCAGGTGCCAGTTAAAAGCATAAAATATCAGCCCAATCGGTTCCAACTGTCGTTTACTCACTTCTTCTTTCAGGTTTTTATATTCTATCTCAATGATCATCTTCGAGCCAATGGCATTTTGCAACACCGACAGGTATTCGAAGTTCAGCAAATGGTTAGGATGCATCTGCATTTTTATACTCTCGTCCAGCACATCCAGTTTTTCTTTCTGGGATGAACGCAACACTGCTTTTACTTTATTCAGCGCACTTGAATAATGCGTCTGAATAGATCTGTCGGCAAAACCATAGACCAGCGATTCTGATAATAATAATGCGTTGGCTTCTTCCGTGGTCAATGAAACAGGAGGGAGGAAATAACCCTGCACCACGAAATAACCTTTCTGTGTTTCAAAACTAACGGGTATGCCTAATTCTACAAGCGCTTTTACATCACGATAAACAGTGCGGACGCTGATATGGAATTTCTCAGCGATCTTTTCTGCTGGTACAAATTTTTTGGATTGCAGCAGGGTGAGAATGCCTAATAATCGGTCAATACGGTTCATGTTATAAAAATAGGCTGAATTAAATTATATCAACGCAGGGTTGGGTATCATTTCATGTATGAAGGCTATGATACCTGTTGGATTTCTTTTTCCATAATGATAAACTCCAATGGTTGTGCCGGAGTACCAAAGCCATCATCGGATGGGAAAGGTTCTGTTATGCCTGTTTTGGTATAGCCTTGCCGTTCATACCAGGCGGTCAGTTCATGGCGCACCGAGATCACTGCTTAACATGAGGCTATCTCAAAAGTATTTTACATCAATGTTCTCGCAACGGCGCAAAGCCGCAACGACTGATTTTCAATAGGGCATTCTTTGCGTCGTTGCGCCGTTGCGAGATTTATCTGACTTTTGAGCCTCTTCTTTTTTATGCAGGAATACAGCCTTCTGTTTTATCTTACTCATCTGTATACTTTAGGAAAACAGCATCCGGTGTTTGCATCAGTTTGCTCAAAGTAGCTTTATCAGTTTCTTAGGTCGCCTTTCAGCAGGTCGGCCTCCGTTGTCCACCCCTTCTTAGAGGCATCGCCTGGATCGCTTTTTGGACTGCCCGTTTATTTACTGGTCAACAGCGTTTGATAAATTTGTTTATCCCATTTCATCCTCCTGATGATAAAGGAATGAGGCGTATTGTTGGCAGGTATTTCCAGTAACATCTTTTTAGAGAATTTAGAAATGTACATATTCTCTTTCAGTTTTTTCCAGCCTGTATTTTGTTGAGTAACGGCTTTCTGCAGGTATTTGGTAAAACAGGAATCGCAGCCGGCGATCACGATCTCGGCATTGCATTTATTTTTCTTATCAAACAGGTAAATAAAATCCGCGGCTGACATTTTTATATCTCTTACTGAATAGTGCAGCGAAGTATCTGTTTCGGTAAGCAGGATATTGATCGTATCGTTGGCAGAGACCTGTTTTGTCAATGCACGCCTTACCTGTTTTTTAGACAGGTTGATATATCCCTGGCTAAAACCTGCGAGTGGAAGTAACACAATAAAGAATAGGAGTAACCGGGGAAAGACCATTTTTATGATTTACTTCTTTTGAAAGTTAAAAACAAATAAATGCTCAGCAATATAATGGCCGCTTCAAAAACCAGCAGGGAATTTATAATCCCGAATTTATCCGCAATATAACCTAAGAATATAGCCGGTATGCCAAACCCGATATATCCAAAGAACATATATCCTGAAACAGCCCTTGCTTTTTGCACACCTCCTAAGTTGGAAATGATATTTAACCCTCCCATAAATGAAAAACCATAGGCCGCGACACCTATAACAAAAGTACCTGGTAAGATCACAGCCAGCTCATTGATATAACAGCCTGTTATCACCAATCCAAAACCAACAGGGATCAGCAGGAAGCCCAGTTTCAATGAAAGGACGGCATTAATATTCCGTATGAAAGGTTGTATGAGTGCGCCGGACCAGTTGATCAGTACAAGACAAAAACCAGCATAGATCGTCAATCCATATTTTGCCAGTTGTGCCGGTATAATAGCGATAACCACACCCGTCGCGGCCCAGCAGATCAGGATCGAAAGATTGACATGCAGGGAGCCTTCGGGAAAATAGGGGAGCCGTAGCAGGTTGCCGCCAATAGGAGGAAGTTTTGGCAGAAAAAAAATAAACAACAGCCCGATGAATGTAAAAGCTAATAAAAAATAATAGGTGACCGGTATCAAACTGAAATGCATCAGCAATACGATCGTAGTAGCCAATGCGCCACCGCCAAAACCGATAGACGTATATAACGAAGCAAGATTGGCGGCTTTGGTAGCGGCTGATTTATCAGGCTTTAGCAGTTCGCTGATATAAGCCGTGCCGCAACCCATGCTCAGCCCAAGCCCGATACCCTGTAGTATCCTTGAACATATCAAAGCGTATATATCCGGAAATAAGGTAATGATGACAGTAGAGCCCAATGCGCAAATAACACTGGCGATCATCACCGGCTTACGGCCAAACTTATCGGATACGCCTCCCAAAAATACATAGCAGGGCAGCATGCCCAGGATATAGGAGGCTAAGACAAGTGATGTCTGCACATTATTGAGTCCTGCTTCCAATGCATATACCCTGAACAATGGCATAGAAATATTTACAGCCAGGGTAACAAGCAATAAAGCAATGGCAACGATCCTGGGAGCAGGTGGTTTGATCTTATTGCGCATTGATGGCTTCCTGCTTTAGTCTTTTGTATTCCTGTTCCAAATTCCGGGCGGCTTCTTTGGGAAAAGTAAACGTATTGGGGAAAACGAATTCATCATCCGGGGAAGGGTTAAGCGTCGTTTTTAACTCATCCCATTTTTGCATCCAGATATCATAGTGGGAAACCAGGGCCAGCGCGTCGTGCTGTAAACTGTCTGGCAGCAGGTAACCTTTTTCTAACAGCAGTTCTCTTATCTTTTCATTGTATAGACGAAGGATAGATGCGAACATAAAAGTCTTACCGCCTTCTAAATATTCTTTGTATGCGGTGGCTGAGCGTTTCAGGTTCATGTAAAGCTGTCCGGCCAGTTCAAATTGCTGCGTATGCAGTGACTCACTCATTCAATATTTTGTATTTGAAAGCTGAAGATAAAGGATATGGGGAAATTAATAAGTCGGCCATACCTGGTTGCACGGGTTGTTAAAACTAATATTCTCACGGGGATTCCTTTGGCTACAGGTGTTTTCTATGAAGAAAATAGGGTCACAGAGCGCCACAGAGTAAAGGAGGGCCGCAGAGATACGTTCATTATTCTTTTGATCTCCTTTGTTACTCTTTATCTTGAATGCAACCAGGGGCCTCCATTATAAAATTTTGAAAGGGTAAAGAACTGGCCGGGCGGCCTCCGGATCGCCAATATCATTTCGAGTTTGGGGGAAGGCATTACAGGGCGGCAGATAGGAAAATGGCTGTTCATCTGCCGGGAAAAGCTCCTCGGTGAACAAAGGCCATGGACAGGTCAAAGAAATATTAAATATTCCGTATGAGGCCAAAGGGATAAAAGAATGATAGTCCTGGTTCGTTTATAACCGGCCGGGAGCTGCGGAATTGTCCAGGATCAAAAAAACAGGGTTTTGCCGGCGATTTTCATCCCTGAAATGTTGCATTCATCCAAAACCGTATCTTTCCGCCTTTAAATCCGCTATACTTGTATATAATCTAAACAACAATTTTTATGAAGCAAAAACGAATTTTTGTCTTCTTGTTGCCGGGCCTCATCTCTCTTGCCTCATTTGCCCAGCCGAAGACCACCACCGCTCCGCCTGCTGATACGGCTAAAAAGAAACCTGTAGCAGCCGGTATAACTGACAAGGTAAAAGCCAGTAAAAAGATAAGCGGTTTGTTTACTATCTACCAGGATACCGCTACCGGAAGCGTACAACTATTTGTAAAAAAAGATCAGCTTGGAAAAGAATATATCTATCAGAGCTTTTCTATCAGCGGTCCTACAGCATTGTTCCTGAACCAGAGCATGCACAGGGCTACTATTGTTTTTAAAGTGCAAAAATCTTTTGACAAGCTGGAGTTTTCCAGGGTGAATACTTCTTTCTGGTATGATCCATCCAATGCGGTAAGCAAAAACAGCGGATGTAGATAAACCTGAAGCCGTATTCCTGTCGGAGAAAGTTGCTGCAGAAGACAGTACAGGTTACCTGGTGAGTGCCGATGGTTTGTTCATCAGCGAAAAACTTGACCCGGTAAAGCCTGTTGTAGCGCCTGGCCCATTCGCCGCATTCGTCTTTAACCTGGGAATGCTGAATACAGCCAAATCAAAATACCACGAGATCCGTTCTTTCCCTGATAATACGGATGTAGTAGTGGATATGGCGTATGACAATCCCAATACACTTGCCGGCGGCGGAGCTGATATTACTGATGCCCGTTATGTAAGAGTGAGGATGCAGCATAGCCTTATCGAAATGCCGAAGACAGATTTTCGTCCCCGCCGCGATGATCCGCGTGTGGGTTATTTCATGCAGCAGGTTACTGACCAGACAAGCATCAGCCCCGTTCCTTATAAAGACATCATCAATCGCTGGAAACTCGTAAAGAAAGATCCGTCTGCCCCGCTCAGCGAGCCGGTAGAGCCAATTGTCTTTTGGATAGAGAATACCACCCCGGTTGAATACCGCCAGACTATCATGGAAGCGGGTTTGAAATGGAATGAAGCATTTGAAAAAGCAGGATTCAAAAATGCAGTGCAAATGAAGATCATGCCCGGATGATGCAACATGGGATCCCGCTGATATCCGTTATAATGTGATCCGCTGGGTATCTTCTGCACAGCCAACTTATGGCGCTATCGGACCAAGTTTTGTCAATCCCAAGACAGGACAGATACTCGGCGCTGATATTACTGTTGAATGGTTCAGCGGCAGCTATACTCCTGTGCTTGATGAATTACTGACAGCATATAAAGAGAATGCTCCGGCAGCGGAATTATATTTCCCCGGTATGGACAATAGTGCTCATTACGCCAATTGTACTATGGCTCAGGAACTGAAAGCACAGTTAACAACCGGTATGACTGTACTGGATGTAACGGGCGCTGATCCAAAAGAAGTAGGTGAAATGCATAAGCAATTCCTTACTTACCTGATCATGCATGAAATGGGTCATACACTCGGGCTTAATCATAATATGAAAGCCAGCCAGATGTTATCGCCTGCTGAGATAAATAATAAAGAGATCACCAGGAAGATAGGTCTTATCGGTTCAGTAATGGATTATCCTGCTATTAATGTAGCGCTCGACAGGAGCAAACAGGGCGATTATTATACTACCCTTGCAGGTCCTTATGATCTCTGGGCTATTGAATATGGTTATACTCCGTTCAGTGAAGGAGAAGAAGCCTCCGGTCTGAAAAAAATACTAAGCCGCAGCAGTGATCCTAAACTTGTTTTTGGTAATGATGGTGATGATATGAGAGCGCCGGGTAAAGCAATGGATCCGAGAGTGAATGTGAACGATCTTACCAGCGATCCGATCGCCTATGCAGAAGACCGTTTTTAAACTGGTAAATAGCCTGATGGGAAAAATAGTGCAGAAGTACAGCAAGCCCGGTCAGTCTTATGCGGAACTCCGTTCAAGATATGGTACATTGAATGGCCAGCGTGCCGGTATGATCGCAGCAGTAAGCCGGTTTATCGGTGGTGTATATATTGACAGGAGTTTCCCTGACCAGAATTCTGGCAACAAACCGTATACGCCTGTATCGCTTGCTACGCAAAAGAAAGCGATGGAAGTGCTTAACAAATATGTGTTCGCTCCCAATGTATATGATGCCGATGCACAGGTATTCCCTTACCTGCAATTGCAACGCCGCGGATTTAATCAGCCAGGTAATGGCGAAGATGTGAAACTGACAGGCGGATTGCTGGGTAATCAGTATACTGCATTAGCGCATATCCTTCATCCGTTTACTTTGCAGCGTATCACTAACAGCCGCCTGTATGGCAATCAGTACAGTGCAGCCGGATGTAATGAGCGACCCTGGTAAAAGGTATATTTGATGCTGATAAAGCCACCAATGTCAATATATACCGCCAATACCTGCAGACTGCCTTTGTAGAAGGAGTAGCCGGTATGATCCAGCCGGATGGAGCAGGCGCTGCGTATGATGATGTGGCTAAAGCTGCGGCATTGAATACGCTGAAGAAGATCAAGGCTTTGCTGGCGACCGCTGTTTCAATTAACGAAGAAACAAAAGCGCACCGTGCAAACCTTGTGTTCCTCATCAATAACGCACTGGAACCTAAGTAAAACTATTTGTTCTGTAATACTAAGAAGCCTGTTTCATTTAAAATGAGGCAGGCTTCTTTATTGACCGAAACCTTCAGTTAATAAAGGTCAAGCGTCTGCGAACAGCAGGTATCAACAACCGGGAAGCTGTTTAATCCGGTTGAATATCTCCTTAAGAAGATTGACCTGCGCAGATTTTTCTCCGCGTGTTTTCTGCAGACGCTGATGGATAAGAAATGTTTTTACCCGTACTTACCAACCTTTCTCTCTTGCCGGCAGTATATGCTTAAAAAAAAAGTATGCATGCCCGTCACTATTTAGTAATACTGGGATTAATCTTCTTTGTCATATTGTTTTCCTGCCAGAAAACGGCAGATTCTGTACCTGATCCCGATCCAGGGTCCGCCAGGCCCGGGCACAGGTACACCTGATCTTCCTGCTGTAGCTTTTGATTATGTTGGCCACGCCAGCAATATACCGGCCTACATTAAGAACTATATTAATACTCATCCCGGCAGCGATAATACCACCGCCGGTAATCCCCTTACCAATAACGGCGCTACTCTTGGCAGGGTACTGTTTTATGATAAATCACTATCGGTAAACAACACATCGCCTGTGCCTCCTGCCATCATGCCGACAAGTCAATGGTGGATGGTGTAGCTTTCTCGAAAGGATTTAATGACGGGCTTACACGGCGTAATTCCATGCCACTGCTCAACCTGCGTTTTTTCCCGGCCAAAAAAATGTTTTGGGATATGCGTGCGGCTGACCTGGAAACGCAGGTATTGATGCCCATACAAGACCTGGTAGAAATGGGGATACCCAACCTGGCAGAACTGGTCGCCAAACTAAAAACCAAAGCCTATTATCCCGAACTGTTCAACAAAGCATTTGGCTCTGCTGATATTACAGAAGAAAAAATATCCAAAGCGCTTTCGCAGTTTCTCCGCTCCATGGTAGCTTTAAATTCAAAATACGACCAGGGATTTGATAATGGTCACGCCAACTTAAGCGTGGCGGAGAAAGCGGGACTGCAAAAAGTGATACAGTTGAGCTGTACAGAATGTCATAGCGATTTTGAAACACATATCGCGAAGAATCCTATCTTCCTGCCTTTCGAAAATTCAGGCGAAAATATATTTGGTTTTGGCACCAACAATGGACTGGACCTTGTATATACGGATAACGGTATTGGAGAGAAAACAAACAAGCCGGGCGATATGGCAACCTTCAAAATGCCTTCGCTGCGCAATGTTGAACTTACCGCTCCCTATATGCATGACGGCCGGTTCGCCACCCTGGAGCAGGTGCTGACGCATTATCAAACCGGCGTTAAAAATCATCCTAACCGTGGCATACAAATTCCAAATAACGGTTATCGTGCCGCAATAAGCGACCAGGACAAAGCCAATATTATTGCATTTCTTAAAACTCTTACGGATGGGAATATTGTTACCGATCCTAAATTTTCAAACCCGTTTAAGTAGTGGATTTGCAAGGCAACAATTGAAAATATTTGTCGCCTTGCTTGTGCCACGGCGCGTGTCTCACGCACCGTGGAATTTGGTAAAAGATATGTCCCGAAGGTAGGTTCAAACCGTGTGCTGCAGCGGCGTTACAATGCGAAAATAGGGTTACCAAATTATATTGAGCATAGATAACGGTTTAATGACGCTTAAAATATTGAATGTCTTTCTCATGTTTTTTAGCTGCTGCCAACGAAGAAAAAGTACCCAGGTTGCGACGCTTATTGGTTTTTGGATTTTTCTTACGGGAATAAAGCCTGTATTCGCCGGATTTTAATTTTCTTATCATACGGGAATTTATAAATGCGCTGCAATGATTATGCCGGGGAACCATGGATAAAAAAAAGCCTTGGGACTATTTTCATCCAACCACGGTTTAAACCATGGGATGCATTTTAAATCGTGAGGAGCAAAAGTTTCGTCAAATGAAAAAATGAACTGGTCATTTAATGTTTCTTCCTGTTCACCAGATAGTTTTTATTTTGCATCCATGTACACAAAACAGGAAGCCTCGCTGATCAAAAAAAGATTCTGGACAAATTTTGGCCAGTACATGAAGCCGGTAACCGGGGCTGATGGAAGTAAAATAAACTGGCTGAACTATAAGACCGGCATCCGCCATATCTATTTCAGAATGGATGCGGATAATAAAAGCGCTTCTATTGCTATCGAGTTCAGGCACCCGGATACGGCCATGCAGCTACATTATTTTGAGCAGTTGCGGCCAATGAAAACTCTCCTGGAAAAAATGATGGGTGAGGAATGGGATTGGCATGTTCAGCAAACGGATGAAGATGGGAATACCGTTAGCCGTATCAGCAAAACAGTGGATGAGGTAAATATTTTTAATGAAACTGACTGGCCGGTCATTATTTCTTTTTTTAAACCACGCATCATGACGCTGGATGAATTCTGGATAGGAGCTAAAGATATGCTGGGTGATTGATTTGTATACAGAGTAATGAATGTACTCTCAAAAGTCAAATAATCCCGCAACGGCGCAAAGAAAGTCCTATTAAAATCAGTCGTTGCGGGCTTTACGCCGTTGCGGGAATATTGATGTAAAATACTTTTGACAGCCTCTAATCATTTAATCCCTTTCCATTGAGAATTTGCTGCCTATATTTTTCAACCCTCGACTCACGGTTTTGGATTGTTTGGGTGCCGAAAAATAAAGGATGTATGCTCTTTGCCGTCCCGGTGTCAATGCCTCAAAAGCAGTTTTCAAGGCAGGTTTTTTATTTAGTTTATTTTGAAATTCTTCAGGAATGATGAATGCTGCAGTCTTTTTTAACTTCACTTTCAAGCCGGCTTTTTCTACTTCTATGGCTTCATAAATACAGGCTTTCAAAGCAGCCTTCACCTTAACTATCTCCCGAACATGGGTAAACCGTCCCTGGCGTGCCGCCTGCACATTCTCCGTTTGCCGGATCAGCATACCATTGGCATCATTTAACAAAGCACCTTTGAAAAACAACAGCGCACAGTATTCTTTAAATACATGTATTAAAACTATATTACTTTTCTGCCTGCCCGCCGGGGCCGGAAACGTGTAACAGGGAACACCCCACTTCAATTCTTCGGTAAGCCCGCAATCAAGAACGATCAGTCTCAATTGCTCCAGTTCTTTCTGCCACTTCTTGTTTTTACTAAAATAAAAATCAACGGCAGGATTCATTCCACTCTTTGTCATAGTATATTATTTGTGCAAATTCAGACCTTTAATGACCCACGAAACGCCCTGGCGGCATAGTAAGATTCTGCACCGTTGTGGTACACAAAGACAGTATCGTAGCGACGGTCACAAAAGAGAGCGCCGCCGAGTTTTCTGATATCAGCAGGTGTTTTCACCCAACTCGATGTTTTTGTATCGAACTTTCCAAGTTGCTGCAATTCCCGGTATTGCTCTTCCGTTAAAAGCTCAATACCATGTCGGCAGCCATATCAATAGCGCTATTTTCCGGTTTATGTTCTTTCCTTGACGCCAATGCTTCGCCATCGTAACAATAACTTCTGCGGCCTTTAGGGCTTTCTGCTGAACAATCATAAAAAATGTATTCGCCCGTTTTTTTTATCATGACCAACAATATCCGGTTCACCGCCGGTTATTTCCATTTCATTGAGCGACCACAGTTTCGCCGTATTAGCTTCGAGTTTTGCCTGTACTTTAGCCCATTCAAGACCTTTATGGCGATTCATGTTTTTCTCAAAACGGGCTTTTAATGTTTTGAGCAGTTCTTCACGTTCTTTTGGTGGTAATTCCTTTTTATGGCTATTGATTTTACTCATACGTTTATATTCTTTGTTACAGTATGTTATTTTAATTGTGTTTCTATATAAGCAGTTAATTTCTCTGCATTTTGTTTTAACCCTTCATCAGCTTTAAAAACGTTAACTACTGTTTCAAACAATTCAGTTGTTTCAAACAGCATGGTACATTCCATTGAAGTTTCCTTTTCTCCAGGCGCAAAAACAATTGTGCTATGTAATTGGGATTGAAGTGCCGGAACACAATTTTTTTATCCTGAACAATTTCAAGGAAGATGCTTTTATTAGGATAATTTTTTCCGTCAGGGCCGTGCATAGTCAAACGCCATTCGCCGCCTTCTGCTACGTCCATTATATGAATAGTATTGGTAAACCCTTTTGGTCCCCACCAGTTTGCAATATGTTCAGGATTTGTCCATACTTCCCAAACCAGTTCAACAGGTGCATGCAGCATTTTGTAATGCGTATTTCCCTGTCAGTTTCATTATCATTGGCTGTTTTAACTTTCATTTTAATCATTTATTGATTAACTGAAATGATTCTTCTGTCAGCGCGCCTGCGCCGTAGCTTTAGCGTAGGAACCAAGCCTGAAATACCAGGATAACAAAAGTCAGGATTAGTAATAATATTGGTCCAAAAAATTCTTTGGCGCCATCTCCGGTCGCCAGGTGAGAAAAGACAGCACCTGACATGGCAAAAAAGAAGCCCGCATAAGCCCATTCTTTTAGTAAAGGAAATTTAGGAATAAGCACTGCTATAACGCCTAACATTTTCCAAACACCCAGTATGGTTAGCAAATAGACAGGATAGCCCAAACGGGTAAACATATCTGCTTCTTCTTTCATTTTAAGTAACTGTACTATTCCTGTTGACAGCATTCCTAAAGCCAGCCAGATAGTAGCAACCCAATAGATGATTTTATTTCTCTTTGTCATGATGTGTTATTTTAATGGACGTACGATGTCCTGTAGCCGGTTATGTGCCATATTTATGCCCTGGGCAAAAGGTAACTGCAGCATTTGATCCCTGAGTGCAACTGATTTATATACTACATGCATCGTGAGTTTGCTGCTGTCACCGGTAAGCTTTTCAAATTCGAGGAACTCAAGCTGAACATCAAACGGTGAATTCTCCATTTCAAATGTCCGTATGATCTTTTGGTTCGGAACAAACCCATGGATGACCCCATTGGCCTTGAATACCACGTTTCCTTTAGCATCTGATGTTTCAAATTGGTAACCGCCATGTTTTTTATTTTCCAATTTCAGCACTTTCGTTCCCATCCATTGTTCAACAATTTCGGACTCTGTATATGCTTTAAAAAGTAATTCCAGCGGTAAATCAAATTCCCTTGTTATCACTAAGTCCTGTTTGCCGTCTTCGGCATTGATTTTTGTTTTTCGTTCCATAGTATTCTATTTATTTGATTTGTATTTTTTCATAATGCTTTCTAATTTATTAAACCTGTCATCCCACATTTTGCGGAACGGTTCAATAAAATCGCTACTTCTTTCATTTTTTTGCATTGATATGATAGTAAATTTCCCTTCCGTTTTGCTTGTATTCAAGCAATTCACACTCAGTGAGTATTTGCAGGTGCTTTGAAACGGTCGGCCTGGCCGTGTCAAAGTTGGAAGCTATCGCACCTGCTGTCATAGATTGCGAAGCCACCAGCAGAAGTATCGCCCTTCTTGTAGGATCTGCTATGGCTTGAAATACGTCCCGTCTTAAATTCATTGTGTAGCTATTTGGCTACAAATATATATGTAGCTATTTAACTACGCAAATTTTTTTCAATTTTCCACCGGATATTTTACGTGCCGGTAGCTGTGAACAGACCGTCCGGATAAACTACAGAATGTAACAGCAACTCACCAGGATACAAAACCGGTAACATAACTCCTTATCAATCACTATTCCTGTACCCGGCCCGGGTGTACAACGCCTCACAACACAACGCTCATACCTCGCCGCTTTCCCTTACCTTTGCCCACCTGAAAATCAGTGAAAAAAGTACATGAAGAATATCCGCAATTTCTGCATCATCGCACATATTGACCACGGCAAATCCACCCTGGCCGATCGCCTGCTACAATCAACCGGTACCATCAGCGACCGGGATATGATGGACCAGGTGCTCGACGACATGGACCTCGAAAGGGAAAAAGGCATTACTATTAAAAGTCATGCCATCCAGATCAATTATAAACATACCAACGGGCAGGAATATATCCTCAACCTGATAGATACTCCGGTCACGTTGACTTCAGCTACGAAGTAAGCCGCGCATTGGCCGCCTGCGAAGGTTGTTTGCTGCTGGTAGATGCATCGCAGGGCATACAGGCGCAGACGATAAGCAATTTGTATTTGGCTATTGATAATGATCTTGAAATAATTCCTGTCATCACAAGATAGACATGGACGGCGCGATGGTGGAAGAAGTGCAGGACCAGATCATCGAACTGATAGGCTGTAAGAAAGAAGATATTTTATTGGCCAGCGCCAGAACAGGATTAGGTGTTCCCGAAATACTGGATGCGATCGTCGAAAGAATTCCCGCACCCGTAGGTAATCCTGATGCACCATTGCAGGCGCTGGTATTTGACAGCGTATTCAATAGTTTTCGCGGTATCATTGTTTACTACCGCATACTAAATGGTTCGATAAAGAAGAACGACCAGGTGCGATTTGTTTCTACCGGTCAGCAATACGGCGCTGATGAAGTGGGTATCCTGAAACTAAAGATGACGGAGAAAAAAGAAGTAGGTTGCGGCGACGTAGGTTACATTATTACCGGTATCAAAAATGCAAAGGAAGTAAGAGTAGGGGATACGCTCACTTTGGCAAGCAATCCCAATCCAGAAATGATCAAAGGTTTTGTGGAAGTAAAACCGATGGTCTTCGCCGGTATATTCCCGGTGAATACAGATGATTTTGAAGAGTTGCGTGACTGTATGGATAAACTGCAGTTGAATGATGCTTCTTTAACATTCGAACTGGAAACATCGCAAGCGCTTGGGTTCGGTTTCCGTTGCGGATTTTTAGGTATGCTCCACATGGAGATCATACAGGAGCGGTTGGAAAGAGAGTTTAATCAAACGGTGATTACTACCGTTCCCAACGTTAGCTTCATTGCCTATACTACAAAAGCGGAAAAGGTAATCGTAAACAATCCTACGCAGATGCCCGACCGGTGAAGATAGAACGGATAGAAGAACCGTATATCAAAGCGCAGATCATTACAAAGCCTGAATATATCGGCAATATCATGACGCTGTGCCTGGGTAAACGTGGCATACTGATCAACCAGAGCTACCTGACCACAACAAGGGTGGAGCTGGTTTTTGAAATGCCATTAACGGAGATTGTATTTGACTTCTACGATAAATTAAAAAGCTCTACCCGGGGCTATGCCTCTTTCGATTATCATCCCATCGAATACAGGGATAGTGATATCGTAAAAATGGATATCTTATTGAATGGCGATAAAGTAGATGCGCTTAGTGCGTTGATCCATCGCAGCAAAGGACAGGAGTTTGGCCGTAAGCTATGCGAAAAATTAAAAGAGCTGGTACCGCGCCAGCAGTTCCAGATCGCAATACAGGCTGCAATAGGGGCTAAGGTAATCGCCCGGGAAACTATCTCCGCTATGCGTAAAGATGTAACCGCCAAATGTTATGGTGGTGATATCAGCCGTAAACGTAAACTGCTGGAAAAACAGAAAGAAGGTAAGAAGCGTATGAGGCAGATCGGAAATGTGGAAGTACCGCAGGAGGCGTTTCTCGCTGTCTTAAAACTCGACGATTGATTTCCCTCAAGGATTATTTCACGCAAAGACGCTAAGATAAAATATACAAGGCGCAAAAGACTTATATCTCTTGCGCCTTTATTTTGGCAATGTCAGTGTGAAACCTCGCAACGGCGCAGCGACGCTACGTTCTTACTTTGTGTTGTATTTCCGTTGCGTCTTTGCGCGATATCTTTGCGCCTTTGCGTGAAATGAATTAGTTATCGTAATTGATCGGCAGCTTTTCCTTCGCTTTATTCTTATTCGATTTTTCGTCCAGTTTCTTTTCATTCCTGTTCCCTTTCTGATCGAGGATCGGATCGCCCATCGGCGGTTTGCCAAGGTAGGCGTCAGCATCGCTCATATCTACTTTATAATCGAAGGCCTTGTCTACATGCATCCATTTGCCATTTTCCCATTTGAAAGCTTCATTGTCGCCATCCGGCACATACGTCCATTTATTATCAGGTTCATCCGTTTCAGATATCAGGTGATCTACCAGTATCACATCCAGGTCAGGAATATAATTCAGCATCACCCTCGCGTCTTTTTTATATTCCAGGCTGAAGCGGTAGCGTGTTTTTTGTTTAACGCTGTCCTGGTCGTAGCTGAAGAAAGCGCCGCCGAATACGGGTTCATTCTTTGCGTTGAACGTAAGTACTTCTGCCCATTTCTTGGTGCTCATGACAGAATTATAGTCAATGCCGAAGAGCGTATAATAATTCTTTCCGTTGTATCGTGTCTGAATGATATTATAATACACAGCGCCGATCCAGTTTGTCCTGTTGCGAACAGAGTCATCAGCATTTTCCGTAAATTCAGAATTATCCGTTAAGGGTATCAGCTTAAGCGAACCATCTTTTGTCGCTAATTGAATAGCCCCTTTTTGCCGCGAATAATAATCATCAAAAGCGAGGTTCCAGGTAAAGATGCGGAAACTGCTGTCGGGAGCATATAATTTAGACATGCCCAGCACAGACTCAAAAGGATAATAGAATGAATTTTTGATCTTTAATGCCCTTACCAGTATACGGGTAACAAAACTGTCGGCAATCATACGGGTCTTGGTCGCCGAGTCGGTGATCATATATTTTGTATAGGCTTTGAGCGTATCCTCTTTTGCCTGCAGTTTTTTCAGGTCAGCAGGACTGATCTTTTTTTGTGAAAAAGCAAACTGGCATGCCAATGACAGCAGCAGTGTTGCCAGGAAAGATCTTGTAAGAATTTTTTTCACAGATATAGTTTGAATGATGAATGCAAAACTAAGCTATACTCCTGACGTTGCCTTAAAAGCATAGGTTGCCGGTATCGCGGTTAATTTTAAACTATCTCTTTCAGTTGCCCAGGTTTCAACACGTATAATACAAGGACAGAACACCTGTTGTCTATTTGAAAACCTATATTTCTATGTTCCGCAGCCTGTCCCTGGCAAAGGAAGGATGGTAGAAAATCAAACTAGAATGCCTCTATATTTTACCCAACCCGGGCATAACGCCAAAATACCCTGAAAATTTTATGAAAATTATAAAGCTTTTGCAAAATCAGCCAGGGATCCAAAGAGAAGGTCAATATCCGGGTGGGGAAGTTGAATATTCTTAGTAGTTGTACTTACGAAAACCGTGTACATGCCTGCATTTCTGCCAAACCGCATATCGCTGATATTATTACCCACGATAATGGCTTTTGACAGATCAATATCAGGGAAATCGGCCCTCGCTCTGAATGCCATTCGGATTAGGCTTTCTTTCAGGGTTCAGCCTGTCATTGGCCGTACAATAGTAGATCGCATTTATTTTGCCGCCCGACCGGTTGATCCCGTCCTTCATCTTGTGATGAATAGATTGCAGGGAATCCTCCGTCATCAATCCACGCCCGACGCCCCGCTGGTTAAGTGACGACAATGATATACCGGAACGCGGAAGTGAGTTTTTTGAACAGTTCCGGCGCCCCATCCATAAAAATAAATTCGTCGGGAGTAAAAATATAACTGCCGTCCTTATCAATATTGATCACGCCGTCACGGTCAAGAAACAAGGTCCAGTCCTTATTGATCTTTTTCATATCCAGCGGCGGCGGCTGCAATTCTGTTTGTACGCGGTTATAATCTTCGGGAATGCCCTATATCAATAAAATAACCATCGTCGGCTATGCCAAAAAATTTACGCTGGGAATATAATTTTTCAAGATAGTCTTTCTCAAAGAGAATTTTTGAGGAAAGCCTTCTGACAAAAAACTCTCCACATTCAGTGCATAGATGCCACCATTGATCAGGCCTTTTTTATACAACTGTTTTTCTTTAAAGCTTCTGACGATATTATTTTCGTCCAGTTCTACCACACCATACCGGGAAAAATCGGTCATGGGCTTTAATGACAAGGTGCAATGAGCGGCCTGGGTTACATGGAAAGAAGAAAGCTTCTCGGCGTTTATTTTAAAAAGCGTATCACCATTCGTCACGATCACATTCTTTTCAGTGGTTTTTTTGCAGGCAAGCAGTATGGCGCCACCGGTTCCTAACGGCTCGTCTTCAATAACGCATTGATAGCTGAGTGTAGCAAACTGGTTGCCGAGGTATTCTTCGATGACCTCATGCTTATAGCCCAACGAAAAAATGAATTTTTCTACGCCCTGGCTGCGCAGGTAGTTGATCACATAAAAAAGAAAAGGCCTGCCTGCTACCGGGGCCATACATTTGGGAAGACCAGGAACTGCGTCACGTAATCTTGTGCCAAGCCCACCTGCCAATATGATTGATTCCTTTATCATCATTTCCTTTTTAATCCTGCCAACCCGCTTCAGACAAAATATTTTTCTTCTACCAACTGGCAAATGATATGGCCCGCCATAATATGGCTTTCCTGTATACGTGGCGTGTCCGCAGAAGGGATATTGATAAGATGATCACTGATGCCTTTCATTACTCCGCCCGTTAATCCAGTAAAACCTATAGTTACGATTCCTTTTTCTTTCGCTACTTCAAACGCTTTTACAATATTGGCTGAATTGCCCGATGTGGAAAGGCCCACCAATACATCGCCTTTTTCGCCGATACCCTCTATCATCCTGGAATAGATCACGTCAAAGCTATAATCATTGGCTACCGCGGTAAGGTAAGAGGTATTGCAATGTAACGCTTCAGCCGGTAACGCCTTCCTGTTTTTATAAAAGCGGCCGGAGAACTCCGCCGCCAGGTGCTGTGCATCCGCAGCGCTGCCGCCATTGCCACAGAAATAAACCCTGTTCCCATTTTTAAAAGCGGTAACAATAGCATCCACCACTTTTTCAATCGTGCCCAGCAATTCTTCATCCTTCAATACCTGCTGCTTCGTTTCAATGGAAGCTTTGATAATATCTTTAATTTTTTTCCATAGTAATTAGTTAGTCCGGAAGTTGGAAAGACCGGAGGTCCGGAAGAATTTCTCCGGCTATTCGTAAAGACTTTTCAGTTTACAAGCTCGTCTTCGGACTTCCAGACTTCCGGTCTTTCCGACTTCCCAACTACACCGTCCACGTCGTCAACCCATGTTCCGTAAACTTATATCTCCTGTACCGCCCGCCAAATCTCTCCAGGCTTTTTATCACGCTGTATTTGGTATTCACCGGGCAATAGAATATCATAAATCCGCCGCCACCAGCACCTGATATTTTACCTCCTGTAGCCCCGGCTTTTTTCGCTGTTTCATAGATGTCTTCCATCAGGGGGTTGCTGATGCCTTCTGCCATTTGCCTTTTTTGCTGAAACCCGAAATCCAATACCTCGCCTACTTCATTTAGTTTGCCTTTCAGTAACGCTTCTTTCATTAGCCTTGCCTGTTCTTTCAACTGGTGCATGGCTTCGATGGAACTGCCTTTTTTATCTGTTACGTTCTTGCTTTGTTTTTTTATGATCTCGGCAGACTCGCGGCTGGTAGAAGTATAATAAAGCAATAAATTATTCTCCAGCTCAAATAAATATTGTTGTTTGATGCGTAACGGGTTTACAATTACTTTATCATCGCCATAGAATTCCATAAAGTTCACACCGCCAAAAGTAGCGGCATACTGGTCCTGTCTTCCGCCTGCGAGTTTCAGGTCATTTCTTTCTATATCATAGGCATAATGCGCCATATCATACTCACCCAATGGCAATCGAAGCATTTCAGTAAAAGCGCCGATAATGGCAACCACTAAAGTAGAAGAAGTGCCTAATCCCGAACCGGCAGGCGCATCTACATAAGTTGCCAGCCTGAATCCCTGCTGGCTGATGCCATAATCTTTTTGAATACGGTTGTAGATGCCTTTCAGCAGATCCAGTTTACCATCAATAGGCAGTTCTTTACTCCAGTCAAATACCTGTTCTTCATTACGGTCAATGGCCTGCAATATGATCTTATTTTCATTGAGCGGTTCAATAGTTTGCATTGGCATATAAAGAAATGGTCGCATTTAAAATAGCACCGCCATAGAGATCGCTGTAGGGACTTACATCGGTGCCGCCGCCGGCTAATCCTATTCTGAGTGGAGCTTTACTTCGGTAGATCATTGACCGTTGATTACGCTGATTCGTTTGAGTTTACTGGTTATTATTGTCTAAACTGCATTACTACTACCGGCTTTTGTTGCCACGCTCGCTTCAGGGTTCTGTCCGCTCTTCAGCAAGCTTTGCGATAGTATCTACCAGGCTGGCCCAGCTGTATTTCAGTTTTTCATTGCGAAGATGAGGAATAAAATAATGCTCACCTAATTGGTAGAAACCGAGTATGGCTTTTGCGATCGAGGCGGGATCAGGTTCTGCTACCAATCCAACCTTGTTATGCGCACCAATGAGGGAAGCCCGCCAACATTAGTAACGATCATTGGTTTTTCAAAATGATAGGCGAGGGGAGTGACACCGCTTTGCGTCGCATTCCGGTAAGGCTGTATCACGGCATCGGCAGCACAGAGATAATATTTTACCTCGCTGTCAGGAACAAAATCTGTTCTTAATAATAACTGGTCACCGATACCCAGTTTTTCTATTTGTTCTTTATACGGCTTCCCGTCTTCATAAAATTCTCCTGCTACGAGTAGTTTAATGCCGGAATCTTTTAGATGACTCATCGCCTCAAATAACATGTCGAGTCCTTTATACTTCCGGATAAAACCAAAGAACAAAACGATCTTTTCATTTGCCCCGAGATGTTTTCTCGCTTCAGCTTTTGGAATAATATCGCCGAATGTATCGTATAAAGGATGCTGTACCAGTTGCGCCGGTTTATCTTTTTCGAATGTGCGGAGATCAGTCATTACTTTTTCGCTCATGGTGATAAATGCATCGCAGCTTTTCAGAAAATACCGGGTGAAGGGTGTATCGCCCGGTCTTTTTTCATGCGGGATCACGTTGTCGGCGATACAAACGATCCTTGTATGTTTATTTTTTCTTACCCTGCGTAGTATGGTGCCCAATGCCGGCCCCATCACGGGCAACCAGTAGCGCACCACGATAATATCAGGTCTTTCTTTTTTTAAGCGGTTGCCAACCTTTACCCAGTTAAAAGGATTGACAGAATTAATAACCGTATGAATAGTGATGCCTTCGGGCGCGGGCTCATCCGTGTACTGCGTTTTGCCAGGAAATAAAAACGATGGGTATTGCAGCGAAAAAGACCAGATAGCGCACTCGTTGCCCGACTGCATAAACTCTTTGGCCAGCCGCTGATTGAATGTAGCCAGTCCGCCCCTCAATGGATGAGCGGGTCCTATAATAACGACCTTTCCCATTACAAGCCTGTTTTCTCCTCGATAAGGTAAGAGTTACGGGAAGATGGAATTGCGTGAGATCAGTTCACCGATAAAACCGGCAAGGAATAATTGCATACCTATAATCAGCGTAGTGAGCGCCAGGTAAAAATCAGGGCGGTTGGTCAATGCAAAAGTGAGCGGATGTACCAGTTTGGAAATGATCAGGTATAAAGAAATGACAAGACCGACCATAAAGAATATACTTCCCCAGAGACCAAAAAATGCATGGGTCTTTTGGAGAATTTACTGCCGAAGGTGATAGACATGATGTCCAGGAAACCATTGACAAACCTGCGCAACCCGAATTTGGATACCCCGTATTTCCTGGCCCGGTGTTCTACCGGTTTTTCCGTTATCTTTTTAAAACCGGCCCATTTAGCGAGTACGGGAATATAGCGATGCATCTCTCCGTACACTTCAATACTCTTCACTACTTTACTGCGGTAGGCTTTCAGTCCGCAATTAAAATCATGCAGTTTGATGCCTGATACTTTTCTTGTCACCGCATTAAAAAGTTTGGAAGGAAGGTTTTGGTGAGCGTGTTGTCATACCGCTTCTTTTTCCATCCGCTTACCAGGTCATATCCGTCCTGCAGGATCATTTTCCTTAACTCAGGTATCTCATCGGGGCTATCCTGCAGGTCGGCATCCATAGTGATCACAACATCTCCCCTGTGCGGCGCGGAACGCTTCATATAATGCCGCTGATTTACCGTAATTGCGCTGGAATTTTATACCCTTGATATTGGAGTTCTTCTTTCTCAGGTTTCCGATCACTTCCCATGAATTGTCTGTACTGCCATCATCAACAAAGATCACTTCATAAGAATAATGGTTCTCGTTCATTACTTTTTCTATCCAGGCGGACAGTTCGGGCAATGATTCCGCTTCATCTAATAATGGTATGACAAGGGATATATCCATCTTATTTTTTCCTCATTAATAATAATCCGGCACCGGCGGCGGTAAAAACAGCGCCTGTGATTAAAGATCCAAAAGTCGCCAGGGAAACCTGCCCTGTCAAAAATTGTTTTTTTGCGCTGGCGATCATTTTTTCTCTTTCCGCTTCATTCCTGTTGCCGTCTTTTTTCAGATCTGCCTCATATAGTTCAAGGGCTTCTTTTTGCACTTCGGGATGTGTACTGGTATAGACGGCTACGAATATAACCGTGATCAGTGTAATAATAATAAAGCAGCGAAAACCCTGGCCGAAAATACTTCCAAAAGAGGGGTGATAATTTTCAGAACGGTAGTAGCCGAGTAATGTCCAGGTAATAGCGCCGGCATATAATATATAGAACAGGTATTGTGCCTTTGCGCTGTTCGCCCGCCCGGTATAGTTGAGCAACAAGCTAATGCCCACCATCAAAACCCCTGAAATAAGCCCCTTTACGAGCGGAGTGATCTTCTTCATAATGGCTGCAATATTAGATAATACTTGTCTTTTCTTCGTTAATAATACCTATAACTTTTCCTGTCAGTTCTTTTCCGATAAAGGGGGTGTTCTTTGATTTCGAACGGATATCTTTTTCCGTTACCGTCCATTTTTCTTCCGGGTTGAATAAAGTAAGGATCGCTTTGGCTCCTTCTTTGATGATCAGCGGCTCCAATCCAAACAACTTTCTTGGGTTGATGGATAATAATGACACCCATTTTTCCTGTCCTGCAACGGGCAAAGCGGTGTTCAATACCGCGTATGCTGTTTCAAGCCCGATCATGCCGTATTTGGAATATTCAAACTCCAGTACTTTACTGTCATATTCATGAGGCAGGTGATGGGTGGCGATACAGTCAATCGTACCATCGGTAATGGCATTTTGCAAAGCTGTCCTGTCTTCTTTTGTGCGCAGGGGAGGATTTACTTTCAGGTTGGTGTCATAATCCTGCAGGTCTTCGTCGCAAAAGAAAAGATGATAAGGGGTGACGGAACAACTGATAGCCGCCCCGCTTTCTTTTCCCCGCCTGATATATTCCAGTGACTTTCTAGAAGCTACCCCGGTAAAGTGCAACTTCGAACCGGCATACCGTGCCAGTTTGATATCCCTGGCAACGATCAGTTCCTCCGCCATTGCGGGTTTGCCCGGCAATCCAAGTTGCGTGGAAATGATGCCTTCATTCATCAGCCCGTGCGGGTTGATGCTTTTGTCGTCCGGTATCTGGATCAGGGTGCCGTTAAAGGCCTTTATATATTGCAGCGCTTTTACGAGTAAGCCGGATGACTGAATGCTGTTAATGCCATCACTGAATGCGATAGCGCCGCTGGCCCGCATATCATACATTTCGGCCAGTTCTTTTCCCTCCGCGTTTTTGGTGACAGCACCAATCGGGTGAATATTGGCAGGAAGCGACCTGGATTTTTGTACAATATATTCAACGTTGGATTTATTATGAATAACGGGGCTGGTATTGGGAATAACCATTACGTCGGTATAGCCGCCGGCCGCGGCCGCCGCGGCGCCTGTTTCCAGTGTTTCTTTGAATTCATTACCGGGGTCGCCGAAGTTGGCAAATACATCCATCCATCCGGGCGATACATGCAGCCCTTTTATATCAATTGTTTTATCGGCTTTTGCGGGTAAATCATTGCCTACTTTACTGATAATACATTTTCAATAAAAATACGGTGACCTGGCCGTTGAGGGGGGAGAAGGGATCAGTGATCCTTGCTTGCTTAATGAGGACATTCATTAAGGGGCGAAGATAAAGGTGTTGGTGAGACTGTGAAAAAGGTAAAAAAGCTTACTTTTGCTGCCCCTTCTGTTTTATTGATAAAGCAGATAAAGTTCGGGACGTAGCGCAGCCCGGTAGCGCACTTGCATGGGGTGCAAGGGGTCGCTAGTTCGAATCTAGTCGTCCCGACTGAAAGAGCCTTGGATTACTTAACCATAAGTAGTTCAGGGCTTTTTTCATGCCTTTGCTTTCTAAAATCTAACCCTCATTTGACCCACCCTAAACACCCTTTTGGGTCAGGAATGGGTCAGAAATTAAAAGCTCCTAAAGGAGAAATCACGGTAAACAATTGCGATGGAAGAATCAGGCTAAGATGGAGGTATGAAGGAGTGCGTTATTCATTAAACCTACCATTTGCGTACGAGCCAGAAAATATCCATTATGCTACAGTTAAAGTAACAGAGATAAAACTGGATATACTAAAGGGATGCTTTGATACAACTTTAAAAAGATACGAGTATAATATCCCAGCTAAATCGGATAGGAAGAAAGTAAATCAGGTACAGCCAGCTAATGATGCAACGACTATACTTTTTGTGCACGAATTAGCTCCGAAGTTTACAGAGTGGGGCAAACATATACGAAATGTTGATATAGACAATTCAATTGACTATCTCTATACAAGGCGATGGTTAGAGAAATGTATTAACGTTTCTATAAATTCTATTGCAAAACTTCTTAACAGTGAAGATTGGGCTGTCACTACATACAACAGGAGGCTTACATATCTAAATACGTTTCTTAATTGGCTTTTTGGCATACATGCTGTTGAAAGAAATCCGTTAAAAGATGTTTGCAAGAAGAGGGAGAAAAGCAAAAGGAAATGTTCAAGAAGAAACCCTCTGGAAGAGGGTGAGATAACCGCATTGCTAAAAGCCATAAAGAACAATTCCTATTGTTCAAATACTGCACAATTCAAACACTCTCATTATTATTCGTTTCTTTTCTTCATCTTCCATACAGGTGTAAGAAATGCAGAGGCCATAGGGTTAAAAGTAAAACATATTGATGTTCCTAATATGCAGATAGAAATATCAGAAACTTTTGCCCGTACTGTAAAGGGAACTAATCATGCAGCACGAATATCAAAAGGAACAAAGATGCAAAATATCAGGTATCTCCCATTAACGTCAGAACTTTTATCTATACTGCAACCTCAAATTTCGGGTAGGAAACCTGACGACTTTGTATTTACATCACCCAAAGGGTTAACTATTGATGACAAGATGCTAAAAAGACGAGTGCTTAAACCTGTAATGGCCAAATTGAAGTTAGGAGACAGAGACCTGTATGTTGCCCGTCATTCCTTCGGTACAAGAGCCGTACAGCAAGGTATGGTTTTAACAGAAGTTGCCTACCTAATGGGACACTCAACGGTAGAAACAGCTATGAGGAAACTATGTTAGCGTTACAAAACCTGCTACCTGTTTGCCATCATTAACAAAGGAAAGTTTTAAAAGTAGAACACAATTATAATATTTGGTAGAGCAAGTGTAAGGTGCTGGATTCGTGCCAGCATCTTACCTTTTAGAAAGTTTTGGTAAAGGTTGATTTCAGCAATAGCAAAAAATATCTTCCCATTGTACCCGACCTACTAACCTTAGTAGATTACAAAGGCTTCACCATTTTAGCTCTGTAATTTGCGGAAGCGGTCAATTGATTGACCTGCTGACATAGGAAGGGCTAACAAACTACAGAGGTAGCCGTTTATCATTTCTGTTTTTTTATGTTGGAAAGAAGTATCAACCAGACATACCAAGGTTAAACCAAATCTTCAATTTGGTCGTGCCTGAACTTTGTATGATGTGATAGTTGCTAATGTATGTTACAGTAGAAGTTTAAGGTCAACCATAGGCAGAATCTCCTGTAGGTCTTCCTGACATCCGAGGCCACACTAAACTTTCCTTTGTGGGGTGGCATCTACCATTATTTTACATCCTCTCCCCGGAGTTTACCGCTTGTTCCTGTAACCTTACACCTTCGGAGTTTTAAAACAGGAGCAGAGAGTTGGAGCAACACCCTCACGGGGGCTCAACATATTACTATGTCTTTTTGAATTGTCAGGTACACCGTAAGGTATAGAGCTGGACTTTCGAGGCGAGAACTCAGCAGTAAACTGAGCCTGCACTTGGGGTTAAAAATCAGCTGCAAAGATACGAAATCTGAAGGCTATTTCCTATGAAAAACGGTTAATCTTTAAAGTTAATTCCTTATAGTACAGCTTCTGAAAGAGCATCTTTGGCGGCGTGCAATATACATCCGGGCAGAAGGCGATTCCAAATCCGCTGTCAGCTATTTTTATGTTTTAACATCGCTTTATGCGTGATGTTACTTCGTAATAATGACAACGTAAAACACGCAACACTGCCGTTCAGGTAGGATGCTGATCGCCAGCGGAAAAGTTATCTCATACCCGACCGTGGTATATGCGGAGAGTAAGGGCAGATAAGTCAGCAGACCCACATAGGCAAGCATACCTGCCTTGTACCCCGGTGTCATTTATGTGATAAATGGGAAATCATGTAACTGGAAAACTCTTGCTAATTATTCGATGCCTTTGAAGAACTACCATCAAAGAATGATGCGAGGTTAACTTCCAAAACTTCTGCCAGCCTAACAATCGTCATAAATCTTATATTGTTTTGTCCGTTCTCAATCTTGCTGATTTCTGTACGACTAATACCGGATTGAACTTCTAAATCCAATTGGCTTAGTCCTTTCTTCCTCCTGAGTTCTTCACACGTTTACCAAAGGCAGTAATTTCTATTTTATATCGCTTTTCCATTGTAGTTAATGGAAAAGTCAAAGGAAATCAGTGTATAAAAAGTTAGTTATGCCTCACATATTGAAAAGTTTCACTATTTTGTCGGAAAAATTCATACGGATGACCAATAAAGGGAGAATATTCCAGTGGATAGGCGAGCAGATCGCAATAGATGCTTTGCTGGATAATCTTAATAGGGACTTGTTTTATTTGCTACCCCAAACTCGTTATGATGAATACATGAACAGGTTAACTGGTAAGAAGATAAAGAAGAAAAAGAGTAGGTACGATGGTTGAAATTGATTATGAAATTAATTGGAATGCTATAATTCCTGAACGTGATTTTGAGCTTAATCCAACAATAAGTCAGTATTTTGAAAACCCTGTTAAACTTAGAACTACCTTTTTTAGAGATGTAATTAAGAGTCAGATTTTGGTATTCACCATGCCTGCAGCAGCAGATATAGTTTTTGAGCTATTCCGTAGCAACTCAATGTGGGAAGTTGCTAAGACATCAACCGGCGTAGAGCACTTGAAGTCGGTTGATGGGAAATATATTTTAAACATAGTCAATCATGAATCAGAATTTGATTGGGGCAATAGTCATCATTTAATGTTACTCTATAAAGATTAAGACTCATTAGGAAGATGAATAAAACAGAAGTTTTTTTTGAAAACCACAAAAAGGTAATTACAAACCACTTAAGCAAAGCAAAGTCATCTATTTTGGTGGCTATGGCTTTCTTTACCGATAGCCATTTATTTGATTTATTAGTTAAGAAAGCACAAGAAGGAGTCAAGGTTCAGTTAATTGTTCGTGATGATGAAATCAATACCATGTCAGGTATTGACTATGGTACGCTAAAGAATGTGAAAGGAGATTTCTGCTACAACAAGGATATTCATCACAAGTTTTGCGTGATAGATGGTATAACAGTTTTATCTGGCTCTTACAACTGGACAAATCAGGCAAGAATGAATCATGAGGATTTGATTCTTATTGATGGAGACTTACTCGTTGCCGGTATGTATATGGTAAAGTTTTTCAAAATCAAAGACCCCGCACATTTCATAAGAAGGGCATTGCTACAAGATGGCGGAAGCAGCAATAGACGTTCAGAAAGAGTAGAAAGACGAAACAATATCAATGTAAAGAGAGAAGAGATTAGAAAAGCCATCGCACAAAGGAATGCTGCTACTACAACCACCGCAAAAAGGTGATAGCTCAACTTCTTCCGCTTAAATAGTAGTATGGGACCCGGCAAAGCAACCTTTACCTCACTCCGGCAATCAGCAAATAGTTGTGCCAAACCATTGCAATCAAAAGCGTAATCATTTATTGATTATTGTAGGCTTTTCACTGCAATGCCCTCCGGGTGCTACGCAGTTTGTCATACTATTTGCCGGATAGCCTTCGTTCGGAAGCAGCTTAATGGACTACAACCCAATTTGCTCTTCATTCCTTCGTTACACTGCATTACGTTTCACTCACTGCATTGCTATTGCCTACGCAGCATGGGCATGGCATTTTGCACCAATACCCATAGGCTGTACCCGCAAAATACACCTGCTGCTACGGCAAGCTATAGGTTCATTGCACTTCATTCCGCTCACTCGTTATTCAATCGCAAAGTAGGTTTCCGTCCATACCCTGCCATTAGGAAAAGCAATCATTTCAAAAGAAAGGCAGGTAAAAAGAAAACAAGATAGGCAGCTTGCACAGAGCTATGTTTTAAAACCCAAAAGACTACGGCATAAAACACACAGCTAACTCACAAGGCTATCATTTTATTCCGTTTCCTTTTGGGTTTTAGCCACGCTGCCTGACGGAGAGGTTTTCTTTTACCCTTTTCTTTTTTAAAAATGATTTTATGAGAAAACAACTAAGAACCATCACAAGGTCAGGGTTAATCATTGATGAATGGAGTAGGAAAACATATTTGCTACCAGTTATCCCGGAGTATGTGTACAGCCGTCATTTACGCAGGAGGTCAAAATATCGCTATAACGATGGCACAGCGATTATTGACCTTTCTAATGGCTGGTATATTCATACCTACCGCAATGGTGTCCGTATGCTATGTGCCTTACCGTTCTGAAAGGAAGTACACCGTGAGAGCAGTATATGACTCTTTTGATGTTTCAGGTACGGTATCTGGAACAGTAAAGCGGTGTAGTAGGTAACTATTTAATCTCGCACCTTAATAATTCAGTGAGTTTAATCAATCAATTCTATTAACCAAGTGGGTCAGATTTGGGTCAGGTTTTTCAATAGAAAGCAATGTGTAAGGTGGTAAATCCACTGAAATCATTGACCGTAAAGGCTTTGAATAAGCAAGGTTTTATTCACGCACTTGCATGGGGTGCAAGGGGTCGCTAGTTCGAATCTAGTCGTCCGACCAGTCACTAAGTCAAATTAGTGCAAAAGCGCCCGCAGATCAAAAGTTTGTGGGTTTTTTTTAATACCCGTCCCAAATCAAATAAATTACAAAGGAATTCATCATTCTGGTGAGTTAAACGGTGAGTGAAAATTCAGTGCAAACTGTACTAACAGCTTTGGTGTGCGATTCATTATTCGACACTCCAAAAACAAACTATCAGGTACATTAATTTATGCCAGGGTTACCATTCTGAAATATGCACAGCGTTTTTTCAAAAGGCAGTTTGTGGATCGGCTCGAATTGATTCACCTTCGCTCGTATCGGAAGCGAAAAATCTGCTTCGGTTGAAAGAGAAGTCTGTTTCGGAGATTGCTTATGAACTTGGCTTTGAAACCGCTTCGTATTTTACGAGGTTGTTTAAAAAACAACCGGGGGTGACACCAGTTGAATACAGGAAGCAGCAACCGAATTGATTGTCGCGTGGCTCACGCAGTCATTTTGTATCCTTTACCATGCACATTTACAATCTTAACAGATGGAATCAGCACTTAATTTCTTCCGGAGTTTGGATATCAAAACGTCCACATTGCGGGTGATCACAACAACACCGTCATCCTCCCAGATTTCCTTCATTAGCAGGTCCCTTCCAACTGCCTGGTTCTGGTTTGATGCAAGTATGCTAAGTGCTTTCGCTTCTTTAACGGAAAGCTTAATGGTTTCGTCATTAAGGCTAAGAATTCCTTTTGATTCGAAGAATATAAAATTCCCCAGCTTTTTATAATCAGCAATGACCGGATCGGGTTCAGATTCGCTTGATAGAGATACATCATCCTTTTCCTCTTTAAGTTCCCGGGGTTCTGAAATTCTACTCCGTCTGCGGGCGAAATAAAACCCTGTAAAAGCTACCGGGATAAATGCAAGCAAAAGCCAGGCGTAGTTAAATGATTTTTTTGCGGGGAATGAAATTTCAATTACATAGCAGCCTTTTTTCTGTTCGCGTCCCCGGCAGGGTTTCAAATCGCCACTGGCTGTATTTACTTCATAAGCAAAAATGGTCTGATTCTGATTGCACTCATTCACACTCACCGCATAATCTCCGTTCTGTCCGTTTTTGCCAGTTGCTGATGCACCAGGTTCATTAATGTATCGGGAGTGAATCCGAAACTGTTCTCAAAGGAAATCCGGAAGGTATTTTCATTGACTGCTTTAACCGGCAATACCCGGGACGTCGAATCTTTGGAATGAAGCAACACCTGGTACCCGATATTACGAAGCACAATCTCCAGGTGCTTATCAGGATGCTCTTTTTCCTTTTTCACAAAGGCCATGGCAATTACTATCATGGATACTGATAGGACGGCGAATAAGGAATATTGCTTCATACTCATAAAGTTAAACCCGGACCACTAATGTAAATCGATTTTAAACAGCATTTACATTGTTTTACAACCTTTTTACACCATTTCAGGCTGCGCGGTCAGAATAACGGATAGGTTTGTCAACTATGAAGAAAATTAGTTTAGCGGTGCTGTTGTTCCCCTGGCTTACCACAATAACAGCACAACAGCAATATTCTAAAGCCGTAAACGAACAAATCGCACGCGTGGAAACCAATCTATCGGAAGGACTGGTTATCGACGGTAAACCGTTTACTCTTCCTGAAAGGATGAAGCATTACAACGTGGCGGGGTTAAGCATCGCTGTTATTGATAATTACCAGATTGTGTGGGCCAAAGGGTTTAATGGCCAGCCGCGTGCACCCGCACAAAGGATAACCACTTTAGATACGCTGAAACCGAAACCCGGGCAATGGGGTTTTTTTCGGTCGTCATTTGCTGGAAACTAAAAATTACGACAAGGCGATTGGCTTTTTATCGAAGGGTTTGGCCAGCGAACCTTCAGACTCGTTGCTGGTAAAAGATTTAGCTCACTCGTATCTCTTTAAGCATGATTTCACCAAAGCGATTGAGCTATACCGACAATATTTAAAGTCGGGGCACACTGAGATTGAGTTAAACAAAAGTTTGAAAAATGATTTGAATATTTCCGCAATGCGGGGTTTGACCCTTCAGTGATAAAAAGGCAAGCGAACTGCTTTCACTATAGGATCAATAAATAAAAATAAATTATGAAATACATACACGTATATGCTTTGTGCTTGATGCTTGTTTTTCACACCTCCTGGAAGTATCTGGTTTGGAGGGTTTGGATCTATGCACGGAGTGTATCGTTATGATGAATCAATATGTTTTACTCTAAATTTTAAAAAATGAAAAGATTATTTGTGTTTATCCGGCTATCGTCCTGGTATTATTTCTATTAAATTCTTTTGTGCAAAAAGAAAAGGAATCGGGAGAGAAAACAACCGAAGGGACTAAATCAGGGCCTGTAAACATCGTTTTCAAATCTACTGATGGTGGACAAACATGGCAGGAAACCAGCGAAGCGCCACCTGAAATTGAGCGGCCTGCGTCAGGGAGTAATATAGTGAAGTCAGAAGGGGTCATACTTGCAACAGGCCAAAAAGGTATCAGGCGTTCGACAGATAATGGTGAACACTGGGAATGGGTAATCAGCGAGGGTGGCGTGGGTATAGCTATTGAACGTATCAAAGGTGGATTCGCTGCTATCACTTATAGTACAGCGTCGAATACCAGGAGAGTGCGAACATCCTACGACGGCGGGAAAACCTGGCAGGCCATTGATGCCGGTCTTCCAGCTGCTCCCAGTATTGCCTCAATTATCCAGGTTGGTGAAGACTTCTTTTGTGGTCATCCTAAAGGCATTTATCGATCAACAGACAAGGGAAAAACAATGGAAACTGTTGCTTCCTTCTATTGAAGGTAAGGTGTTCAATTTATCTGTTTCAGGCAACGTGATTTATGCCATACCCAAAAGTGGAGGATGTTGAAGCACTCAGATGCATTTGTGGTGCGTGGGGCCACGCACCTTTAGTTTCGTTCCATGTCACGGATATAATTAGTTGTGCGCAAGCTGAAAAAAAATTAAAAAAGATGAAAAAAGTATAATGATATTGATGTTGGTGACAACAGGATTTTTTTGCTCCGGGCAAAGCAGTACAGATTCCGCTTATACAGGAACTTTGGATTCGGTAAAAGCTGAAGTTGTTATCAAGCCCGAAACTAAAGGCTTAACCAAAGCCGGACTTGCTAAAGCAATCCAGGATGGAACGATTTATAACTCTACGTCGCCTTATCACAACGTTTCGCATGAGTTTACTTCTTTGGTGGCTATGCGGGATTTTTGTAATAAAACTTTATCGCAAATGCGTGCCAATGGTGAAGTGAATAAGAAGCTTTCTAAGAAATTGAAAAGGGAATTGTCAAAGGCTAAGGCAGAATTAAATTCATCAAAATTTAAAGGTTTAAAAACTGAGTCGGGGATGTATGAAGAATTTTTAAAACAGATTAATGATCGATTTAAGCATTAATGTAGCGGTGTTTTACACAGATGATATCCGGTTTCGGGCAGGCCTGAATCATTTAATTGACTTACGGGTATGATATTGCCGGTGGAGGATATGATTAGTTGTGCGCAGCTGAAAAAAAGGCAGATCGAATAACATTGAACATTTGCAAACATGCCCGATACTAAATGATAAATAAAAAATGAAACAACTCGTAAAATTATTTGTTCTGTTCTTAATGACTGTTTTTTACACTTCCTGTAAAGGACAAAAGCAAACTGAACCACATACAGATAATATCAATTACGATACCAAAGACACAGTCACTTCCTACGGGCCTAACACAATGGTGCGTAATGTAAAGCAGGATAGAAACGGAAACATTTTGATTGCTGCATCATGGGGTGGTGTTTTTCGATATGATGGCAAATCGTTTACCAATATCGCAAGTAAAATAGGCTCCCGCAGATACTGGGATGTTCTGGAAGATCGACGCGGAAGCCTTTGGTTCGCTACCACTGATTCCGGAGTTTATAATTACCCTTCGGCTTCGTTCAGGGCAGGCGGGAAAACCTTTAAGCATTTCACAACAAGGGAGGGACTTGTCAATAATCGGGTTATGTCTATTTATGAAGATAAAGCCGGTAATATTTGGTTTGGCACTGGAGGGTGGAGTAAGCCGTTATGATGGGAAATTCATTTCGAAATTTTACAACGAAAGAAGGACTTTCCAATAATGACCTTACTACTATCATGGAAGACAAAACCGGGAAATTGTGGTTTGGCACAAGAGGCGAGCCCTGTTTTTATGATGGAAAAACATTTACTGTTTTAAGAAATAAAGACGGTAAAGCGTTTAACAACGTTTGGTCGATAATCGAAGATAAAAAAGGAAGCATTTGGTTCGGTGACGTTGATGGTCTTTGGCGCTATGACGGCAGAACCTTTACTAAGGTATCGCAGAGGAAGGCTTATGCTATAATCGAAGATAAAAAAGGAAATATCTGGACTACTGGTGAAGTAAATTTTAACGTCTGGGCACTTTCACGTTATGATGCAAAGTCCTTGTACAATAAAATGCCCACTGTAACAGAAATTAAGTCTGGTGGACCCGCTTTTTTAGGGATTTTGGAAGCTAGCGATGGAAGTATTTGGTTTGGATCTGGAGGTGGGGTGCATCGTTATGATGGAAAGACCTTTACAGACTTTAAAAGTAAAGAGGGTTATTAAATAGTTAAATTATGAAATACATACAAGTATATGCTTTGTTCCTGATGCTTGTTTTTTGCACTTCCTGTGGAGGACAGAACAAACCAGACCTTCCAAAAGAAAATATCAAGTCTGAAACCAAAGACATAGTCACTTCCACCGGATCTAATGAAACATATCACACTAAGTATGAGTATACTGATTCTAACGGTAAGAGCCTGATCATTCAAAACAGCTTCCCAAGAGGTGGAAAATACACTGACCCTAACGGGAAGGAATATTTTAAAAGTATACTTTGGACCCGAATAATCAATGAAACAGATAACCCTTTTGAATTGACGATTGATTTTTCTGGAGATTCATATGAGCTTCCATTTTCAGTGGGATCTTCAGTGGATAACTACCGTAAAATAATCCTTCTTTCCGACACAATGACACGTGATAAAGAGGATTTGTTTAATTATGGTCTGACAGATTTAGATTCTTTTTTGGTTAATAGTATTCATAAACCGTCTTCGTTGAAAAGAACGATTAATCCAAAAGAATCGAGTGGTTTTTATGTCGTAATGCTTTTTATCAAACCAAAATCGGGTTGGCAAAAAGTAAAGGGCGATGGCAATGGTTACACACGAGCAGGATTTAGCCTAAAAGGACAAAATCTTTTTTATACAGTTAACGGTAAAGAAATTCATTGCGGAAAGATTAATTTAAAAAATTTGATATTAAAGAAATAAACATAAAGCCAGCGCACAATCGGTGTGTATGAGAAATAGCAGGGTTCGTGGCAAATCGAAGGTCTTTACCCGAATGAAGTTTTGTACCAAACTGAAAGTGAAGTGCTTTTAAAGCGTTATTGCTCATACATGAAAACGTTTTTTTAATTTATTATTAATCAATATAATTTCTGTAGTATGAACAACAAGCTGTCAACCGCTTACTTAATTTTAATTATTGCTCCTTTGTTCTTCGGTTGAAGCTTTTGCGGAGAAATGTAAGACTGCTTAGAAAGATCATTTCCTGTTGCAGAGGAAATTGAATATTACCGAAAGATCTCACTCATCGGATGGGCGCGGCTAAGGTTATTTTTGTCCCTATTTTAGCTTTGACATTTGTGGCGGAGGTTTATAAATCTCTGAATTGGTCATAAAAGACAGAAATTTCCCGTAAATCGCTAATAAATTGGTTCGGCATTTGTCCAGTTCTCCCGACTAAAAGAGACTCTTGATTTATTTCAAGGGTCTTTTTTATTTAAAATTATTACGAAGGCAGGTAGCGCATCCCGCTTGAGACGGGAAGCCAGCACTTTTTGTGCAATGCCGAAATGGTATATCTATATAATGATGATAAGATATTACAAATTATAAAGATCACCTTATTAAATAATAACCTGCAATTAGCAGTAATAGACTTATGAATATTATAACCAGGGGCGGTTTGCCTGGAGTTTTCCGCCGGACCAGCAGCATAGCATATAGAGAGCATAGGGAAATAATCACACCATTGCTTAAGATAAGTAATGGTATCCAGGCCAAATTGGTTTTAATAAAATAGTATTGTAAAACAATAATAGAAAATCCTGCAGCAATGGCCCCGCCGCTTACTGCCCTCATTAAAGCAAGTATCAGTATTTGAAATGCGGGAGTTATTTCTACCCAATCTTTCTGTATCGCTTCTTTGTGATAGTTCAGGAAAGATGATCTGAATAAATAAACCAGGCCAAATAGCATAGATATACATCCTGCTGTAAATGTAAAAATGCTGGCAATAAGTTGTTGCATGGTGTAAATAGTTTATATATGAAAGATCCTCAAATATTATTTTTAACGATTTTGCCCGGCTTTTCCAATGAGTTTCCGCAAATGGCGCTTCTTGCTGCTGCACGGGCACCTATTTCTATGTGCCCGTGCGAAGCGGTTTTTATTTATCGTGAAAAAGGTAAAATGTGTTTGCCAGTAATCCTGCCAAACCGGTGCAGCAATTATTGCAATGCTTTCTTTAATTCCGCGGCGGCCTGCAGCATGGCGGAACGGGTAGCGGGCAATTTGGCCAGCGGGTTAAGGAGTCCCCAGTCGTGGATCATTCCATTATAACGTGTGAGGGTAACGGCAACGCCGGCCTCGTCAAGTTTTCTCGCGTAGGCTTCACCTTCATCCCGTAATACATCATGCTCCGCAGTTTCAACAAGCGCAGGCGGCAGGCCACGCAACCTTTCAATAGTTGCACGCAACGGAGAAGCATATACCTGCGAACGTTCAACAGCATTCTTAGTATAATTGTCCCAAAACCATATCATCATGTTCTTTGTCAGAAACCGGCCGCTGGCAAATTCGTTATACGAACCATTATTAAAATCAGCGTTGGTTACCGGCCAAAGTAAAACCTGGAGTTTGATCTCAGGACCTTTGTTGTCCTTCGCCATAAGCGATACTACCGCGGCCATGTTACCGCCCACGCTGTTGCCGGGCAACGGCTAATCTTTTACCATCCACGCCTATTTCTTCACCATGCGCGGCTACCCATTTGGTGGCGGCATAAGCCTGGTTGATCGCCACAGGATAGTGTGCTTCCGGGGAAGCTGTATAATCAACGAATACCGCAGCCACGCCGCTTTCTACCACCAGGTCCCGCACCATCCTGCGATGTGTCGGATAATCGCCGAGTACCCATCCGCCACCGTGGAAATACATAAATACAGGTATCTGTTTTGCAGCGCCGGCAGGTTTTACAATATGTATCCTGATATGCAAACCGTCCTGCCCGATCGTCTTTTCCGACTCTTCGATCCCTGAATAATCAACAGCTACCGATTGCTGCGCGTTCACCAGTACGTTGCGCGCTTCTTCAGGGCTTAATTTTTCAAGAGGTGTTCCGCCGCTGCTGTTAAGCGCCTGTAAAAAAGATCGTACATCTTTCGCGATCAGGGTATCGTTTTCAGCTTTACGGGTGTTTTGATTTTGAGCGATAGCGGGAATAGTAACTGATGCAATAATTGCAGTCATCAAAAAAGAAATAAAATACTTTTTCATAACGATGTTTTTTGAGTTAGATGAAATGAGGTTAATTAAGTTGTGTGGTAAGGGTGATAGTAAAATTGAAAGCCTGGCTTACCGGGCAGGTTTTTTCCGTATTACGGGCAATTGCCTGGAAGTCTGCTTCGCTTATACCCGGAACACGGGCTTTTAAGGTGAGCTCCGAGTGGGTGATCCTGCCATTGTCAAGCGTAATCTCTGATCCGGTTTCCAGCACTTCGGGTGTATAGCTGCATTGGTAAGATCAAGACTCAGCTTCATGGTAAAACAACCGGCATGTGCCGCTGCCAGCAATTCTTCGGGATTGGTGCCAATGCCTTCGGCGAAGCGGCTGTTAAAAGAATAGGGAGTCTGGTTTAGCACGGTGCTTCCGGTTGTAAGATGGCCGTTGCCTTCCCTGATGGTGCCGTTCCATACGGCGGTAGATCTGCGTTTCATAAAAGAGAATTTTTTGTTTGATTTGATAATGCAAACCTATCCTCTTCCCGATCGCGGATCAAGGTGTAAACAGCTATGAAAATTGTACTTTTTTCCCTTTTAAGAAAAGTAAGTGGCCTGGTGGTTACGCCTCCTGACCTGCGTATTGCTTCCGGAAAGCAGCCGGTGTGCAACCGTTCTTGTTAGTGAACAACCGGTTGAAATACGCGGGGTCATCGTATCCCATAGAGTAAGCGATTTCTTTAATGCTCATAGATGTGTAAATAAGCAATCGCTTGGCCTCTAGCAATATCCGGCCCTTGATGATATCATTGGGATGCCTCACGTTTAATTTGAGCAATTTCTTATTCAGCGTTTTGGGCGCCATTGCCAGCAGGCTGGCATAATCCGCAAGGCCGTGTTTTTCGCGGAAATGTATTTCTACGAGCCTGCTGAAATTGCGAAAGAATTCGATATCGTAAGAAGAGGAGGACGGCTGCGCTTTAGCATGCTGCTGTTTCCAAAGACGTGCGGCACGGATAATGATCTGCTTGAGATAGATACGGATCATTTCTTCTTCAATGAAAGTTCGCCTGCAAACTCCTCAGCGATCTGGTTGATAATAAAGGTCACCGCATCATATTCCTGCCCGGAAAGCATGATCATCGGTACTTCAAAAACATTGTTGAACAAAAGTCCATCGCAGGCTACTTCCTCATCGTGTATCTGGACACAGTAAAAATCCCGGTTGTAGCAGATAGCCATGCCTGGCTGTGCACCGGATTTTGTCAACTGAAAAATACTGGTTAGCATTGATGAAAAAAAGGCTGCCTTTGTTTTTTGTGGAGAACTGCTCGAAGTCAATCGTTATCGTATACCCGGCAGGCAGGAACAGTATTTTGATATAGGATTTATAGCGCGTATGGTTGATATTCTCTCCATCATTTTCTCCAATGGTTACAAGACCGATGCGCTTATGGTTGGATTCAAGGTATGCCTGCATAGTAAGTTTGGTGAGGCCTGCTATTTTGTACAGATCGTAAAAATAGGCGTTTTTCGTTTTCGTGAATCATACCGTTCCAGGTGCTTAATAGAAAATGTTTAAGCCGGGCATGGATCCTTTTTATTGCCGTGAATAAAAACAGGAAGATATTAAAACGTATGTTTCAGAATGAAAGCGAATATGTTTTTTGATTATGGATTCCGGGATGTATGGCGGAGACTGCCAAAGAGGTGAAAGCATTCACCTGTAGTCTGGTCGTCACGGCTTTAAAAAACCTTAATTATTTCAAGGGTCTTTTTTATTCAATTGTTTTGCCCTGTTTATCTAAAAGAATACTTTTCCCCTTTAAACCAACTCTTGCCCTGCCATTTTTAAATGCGAATGCGCTACTATACTGTATTGGAATAATCACCTTGCCTGTTTTGTCTATATACCCGTATTTAAGATCGCTATCCGGCGTATCCCGTAAGCCTACTGCGGCCAATCCTTCAGAAAATTTTTGCAAGCCTATATATTTTGTCTCAATGATCACTTTTCCTGTCTTATCTATAAAAAAGGGATTTATGACCAATATCATCATTTCCTGTCCGTACACCGGCTAACCCTTCCGAAAACCCAACGGCGTAAGTATACTGCATTTTGATCACTTCCTGGCCGGTTTTATTGATATAGCCATACTTATAGCCATCTGTTTCATCCCCGGTTTTTACTACCGCCAGTCCTTCCGAAAAGCTTTCAGCAAACGCATACTTTAGCTTAATGATCTCCTGGCCGGTTTTATTTATATAACCTTGTTTTAATTCACCTTCTTTATTTACAGCCCCGACAGCGGCAAGGCCTTCGGAAAAATTTTCAACACTGCTGTATTTCTGTTCACAAATCGCTTTCCCGGTTTTATCTATAAACCCCCATTTATAACCATGTGCATCTTTGCCCAGAGCAATTTTAGCCAGTCCCCCGGAGAACTTATAAGCCTGGTCGTATTTTAATTCAATGATCACTTTGCCTGTTTTGTCTATATAACCCTGTTTAAAACCGGTTTTCAAACTGCCGAAACCTACCGCGGCCAAACCTTCTGAAAAAGCATAAGCATTGTTGTATTTCGGTTCAATTACTTCACGTCCTGTTTTGTCAACAAAGCCGGCTTTTATCTCCGTTTTATTATCGCCATAGATTACAACAGCTAATCCTTCTGAAAAATCAAAAACCCGGTCATACTTTATTTCCACTACTACTTTGCCCGTTTTGTCTATAAAACCGGATTTAGTTCCCGTTTCAAAAGTTCCCAGCATAACAGCCGCCAATCCTTCTGAAAAATCGCTGATGCTGTAATAAGTTGGTTCAACAATCACTGCTCCATTAGCTACTTTTAAACCATACTTGCCATTTGCATAGAATGATATAGGGTCCCCGGCCTGGGCTATTGATGTATACGTGTTGCACAATATCGCTATTGCTGCAATTAAAGCTGCTCCATTGTAATTCTTCATTGATTTCATTTTACCGGTTTGTTTTAAAGATATACCTATTTCACAACTTCCCGCTAACGCGCGGGTAAACACATTTATGCGGAACCGTTAAAACAGATTTGTCCGGCAGTGGTTTAAGCAAAGAGAGACCCTGCTGTTAAAATGTAATAGATACTTACAAAAGCTATTGCCTGGTCGTTTGTTTTCAATGGAGCTAATTCCTGGCGGAGAAATTTCAATGCGCGGCCCATTTGTTTTTCGATCGTGCCGGTGGCTATGCCCAACTGTTCGGCGATCTGCCGGTAGCTCATTGCCTGTTCTTTGTGCATCTGGAAAATAAGGCGTTGCTGTGCCGGTAGTTTATTAATAGCCATTTGAATGGCCTGGTATCTTTCCTTATTGATCGCCTGGTCTTCCACTGATATTTCGGTTGCTTCCCACTTCATTTTAACCAGGAGAGCTTCACGGCTGGTGAGTTTGCGCATTTCATCGAGGAATAAATTGCGGGTGTACCGTTTCAGTAAAAAGATGGCCGAAGCATCATCTTGCAATTCATCCATATTTTCCCATAAACGTACATAGGCTTCCTGGAGCAGGTCTTCACATAAATGCCTGTCTTTGGTAAAGGACAACAGTACAGACAGCAGCCGGTCGTGCGTTTGATTGATGATCTGCTTTAGCCTGTATTCTTTGTCCGGTTGCAAGGGGCTTGTTTGTTACAAATGTACCGTGCTCATATTAACTAATCATTAAGCCGGCAAAACGTGTACGGGGCAAATTTCCCGGGATACGTTTTATATATACAGGAATTTTTTTTACCAGTCATTTACAATATGAATAAAGAACTTATCAGCAGGTATCTAAAAGGAGAAGTGACCGATACGGAACGGGAAGCCATGCAGGCATGGATAGAAAGCAAAGGAACTTCCTGGATGGACGAGTACATAGATGAAAAATGGGATTACCCGGCCATCACTACAGGACAGGCGGAAAAGGACTATATGGTGGAAAAAGTAATGGCTTCCATTTACAGGCGGCAGCAACATCATTCAATACCTGTTTCTTCCAGGCCTGGTTTTCGGCCAATGGCCCTGTTGCGATGGGCGGCGGCAGCGTGCCTGCTCATTGCTGTGGCAGGGATTGGGTGGCAGATCTTTCACCGGGAGATCGCCAGCAAGAAGCAGTTAGCCTGGCATACATTCCGGAATGACAGTGCTGGTGTTATCAAAAAACTATATCTGCCGGACAGTTCCGTAGTTATTCTCAACAGCCGTTCCCATCTCCGGTTGCCGGATAATTACAACGATACCACCCGTGAGGTACAACTGACCGGGGAGGCGCTCTTTGAGATAAGGCATGATGAGAAACGGCCTTTTATTGTTCATGCCGGGCCAATGGCGACCCGCGTGTACGGTACGGTCTTTAATGTTTCAGCATACCCGGAAGCCAGCCAATTAAGGATAGCCCTGAAAAAAGGACAAATAGGTATCAGAGGTGCAGCTATCCCTGAGCAGATACTCCAACCCGGAGAATTGCTGCTGTATGATAATATCACCGGTACTATACAAACAGACAGGCAAGCTGCTGATGAAATCGGGGACTGGACAGAAGGTAAACTCCATTTTTATAAAACCCCGCTGAAAGATGTGTTGTACACACTGGAAAAACAATATGGGACAACGTTTAGCTATCACAGTTCTTTAAAGAACCAAACGATTACTGCCGATTTTGAGAAATCTCCGCTGCAACAGGTATTGCAACATTTATCCTTTGTATGGGATATCCGGTTTGAAGAGGTAAAAGACAGTATCTATGTCCGCTAAAAATATGTATGATTCAATCTTCATCATAAAAAAAGGTGAAGCGCTGCCAGGCACGGCAACGCTTCGATCACAGTTTTACTTAACGAAAATAAAACGTTCAATTTCAAATTTATGTCAAAAGAGTACACCAACGGCCGAACGCGCCGGATTTACCATCAACTAACGCATGGAAAAGACAGACCCCTATTTATTTTATTGCTGTTATTCGGAATGGCCGGGCGGCTGACCGCTCAATCCGTTCAGGTAGATTTAAAAAACACTGACTTGTCACAAGTCGTCGCTACCCTGCAAAAAAAACAGGCTCCGCAGTACAAATTTTCGTACCAGCCGGAAGCATTGGAAAAAGTAAAACTGGCTGAAGTACGTTTGAAAGCAGCCAGCCTGACCTCAGCGCTGCAGCAATTGCAAAAACAATATGGATTACATTACCTGCTTGATGGCAGCACTGTTTCTTTCAAATATGTGCCGTTAAGTGATCAGCCCGCTGTCCCCAAAAAAGATCCCGGCAAGGTCAACGGAAAAATTGTTGACGAAGAAATCGGCCAACCTGTAGTGGAGGCGACCATTCGTATTGGTAATACAGGAGCGATTACAGATGTAGACGGTTCTTTACGCTTTCCCTGCCCAAAGGCAGTTATACTGCTACGATTAGTTATATGGGGTATGCCACAAAGGAAGTCAGCGAAATTATAGTAAAAGAGGGCGAACCTTTTTCTTTGAACATAACGCTTAAAAGGGACAAAGGTCAACTGGCCGGCGTAGTGGTAAAGACATCAGCAAAAACGGAAGGGATCAATGCTCTTTATGCCCGGCAAAAAAGAAATACTTGCTATATCAGATGGTATATCAGCCGAACAGATCAGCCGCACACCGGATAATAATGCCGCACAGGTATTAAAAAGAATAAGCGGACTGCAGATATCGCAGAACAAGTATGTAGTAGTGCGGGGATTGAGTGACAGGTATAATAATGTGTTATTGAATGGAGCAGTACTGCCCAGCAGTGAACCTAACCGGAGGGACTTTGCGTTCGACATGGTGCCAAGTGCGCTGATAGGCCATATCGAAGTAAACAAAACAGCCACTCCTGATATGACGGGTGATTCAGCGGGGGGCTGGTACAGATCCATACAAAGGATGTACCGGATGAAAATTTTTTCCAGGTGAATGTGGGAGTAGGTTACAACAGCCAGGCCACGGGAAAGGATTTTATTGGTCTTAAAAGAAGTAAATATGCCTACCTGGGGTTTTGGAGATGATTTGTATAAAAAACCGGCAGGAATGAGTTTCGGGGATTATAACGGCATGCTGGATGCTATTGAAAATCCTGCAAATGTGGCCGACAGAAAAAAAGCCGCCGCGTTTTTAGCCAGCATTCCTTCCAACTGGAAAATGATGCGTTATACTGCCCAACCTATTCAAAGTTATCAGCTGAGCTTTGGGAGAAATATAACCATCAGGGAAAAGCCGTTTCGGTATTCTTGCAGCGCTGACCTATCGCAACGACCAGGAGGCTGATATGAATAACCAGTATGAGGCAACGCTTACCGATTACAAAGGCACTGATTATGCATTTATTACTACCCTGGGAGCCAGCCTGAACCTTGGCCTATACTACAGGTAAACACAAGTTCACACTCAAGAATACGTATAACCGGAAATTCAATGACGGACTGTATGGTTTATTCGGGAACCCGCCTGGATGGGAATTTAGGAATAGAAGCCCGTTATAGCAATGTCACCATCATTAACCAGTTATTCCAGTCCCAATTAGGCGGCGAACATACATTCAGCAAGTACAATATCAGGCTTGACTGGAGTGGTGGTGTCGCCGACCTTGACCGGGATCAGCCATATAACAAGATCATGCATTCGGGCACAGGGGCCAGTGCCACTCCCGATGCTTATTATAGTTATGGTTCTTTTTCAGATCTGCAACCACAATACGGCTCTCTTTATTATTCCGAGCTAAAAGAAAAAATGTACAACTGGGCTGCCCAACATACAGGTGCCATTCAAGCTGTTGAAACAAGGTCAAAGCTTTAAATTTGGTTACCAGGGCCGGCACCGGACTGCCGATTTCGGGGCGGATTTTTATAAGATAAGAAGTCTCCGGGGAACAGGCGGAGTTATTCCCGATCGTTTATAGCGGGTGGGCCTATTATGTATATAACGCCGCCAATTTTGCCAACAGCAATTTTTATCTTTACCCGATCGCAGGCACAGGCAGGGATGCCAGGAGAAATGAAGGCACCGGTTATGGAGGTTTTCAATGGATGCATGCCTGGTATGGCATGCTTGATCTGAAGCCCTTTGAAAAACTCAGGATCATAGGCGGTATAAGAATAGAAGATAACGAACAGAACGTACTGACCAGCTTACTGGCAGTTGAATGGAGGGTGGAAGGATACCCTGATCACCATTAAGAAAACAGATTGGCTGCCTTCTGTCAATATCGTTTACTCCCTTACCTCCAGGTTCAATATACGGGCTGCTTATTATGAAACCGTTGCACGCCCCGATCTGCGGGAACTCTCCACGTTCTCGTATTTCGACTTTAATATACTCCGCAGCATTGCAGGGAGTAAACTGCAGACGACCAACATTAAAAATGCGGACATACGTTTTGAATATTACCCGTCACCGGGAGAAATCGTTTCCATCTCCGGTTTTCATAAGCGGTTTTTCAATCCTATCGAGCTGCTCGTGACCGGTACCTCTGGATTGCCAAAGTTAGAGTATGCAAACCTGGCCAGTGCAGAAGATATCGGTATTGAAGTGGACTTTCGTAAATCGCTTAATTTCCTCTCACTCGGTTCCGCCTTTGGAAAAATTTGTATTTGTCCGGCAGCTTTGCCTACCTGGATGCCAATATAACGTTTACAACAGACAGGGCTGTTGATGATGCCGGCAGGCAGGTAACAGCAAAACGGGATCGTCCGCTGACCGGACAATCGCCCTATATCATCAATGGAGGCATTCTTTATACAGGAGAACGTTTTGGCGTGAATGCGGTATACAACCGTTATGGAAAGAGGATCGTATATGCTACACCTAACACATCGCAGGATGAATATGAGCATCCCCGGGATGTGATTGACCTGCAGTTCAGTTATAAATTCCTGAAAAAACCAGCGGGCCGAAGTTCGGCTGAACATCTCTGATCTGCTGAACCAGGAATTATTCTTATACCGCAACCAGTTCGGCCCGGGCAAACAGCCAATACTCGGAAAGAACACCTTCGGTGCCCTGGTATCCCCGGTGAGGATACATCTTACCCGATAGTCAAAAAGACCCGAAAGGAACTTCCTATAATGCCTACTACGATGTGAAGACCATCAGCCGGAAAATGGGCACCACCTATACTTTAAATTTTAGTTACCGCTTTTAAAATATCTGAATATGAAAAAGAATAAAATTATTTTCAACATACTTTATAGCCTTCTGTTTATCGTTTTCTTTTCATCCTGCCAAAAAAGGCCAGGAGATCGAATATGCTGTATTCAGCACGCTGGAAGTAGAGGCCGCGTTGAGCAATAATGCGAAGCTGGTAGTGAACGTGGATGAGACAACATCGGATACCATCAGGGGGCGGGTATCAGTAAGTTCAATTTAAATTCCGGTGAAAGAAGGGTCGTTATCAAAGATATTACCGATAATATATTGATAGACACAACGCTCTTTTTTGAAAAGTACGAGACAAAAAGACTAACCAAATTCTTCTATACAGGAACCTCGCTTTTGTTTGCCGATCCTGATACAACAAGAAAACCGGCCACTCCCGGCAATGTGCTGATTCGTTTTGTAATAACCGCCCCAACGCTGCCCGAAGCAATGAATATTGATATTTCGTTTTTTTATACCCAGGCAGGAGCCCTGGAAAATCGTCCCTATGAATAAACCTGTGAACAACGTAAGAAAGGATCGTTTTTCTGATTATATCGAGCTTCCCAACCCTGCTTCATTGTTGCCCGCCGGAGCAACAGGCCCCAGTTATGCCATTGTCGGCAGAATGCAGCAACCGGTGAGCAGGTGATGAATATTGTTATAACCACTTCGTCAACAGAAAACACCTTTGCTGCTGTCCGGTATAGCAGTAGTTCTTCCACTATAACTTATATTCCTAATAGTGTGATCTCGCTGGGAATTGATGAACCGCAGAATACGTTAACAAATATTCGTCAGTCAAAAGTCATTTTTGAACGAATAGCCCGGTACTAACAAGCAGTATTTTTACAAGCGATACATTACAGGAAATATCTCTGTGCAGTGGCTGGTAAGCTGATCCAATACCGGCCACTGCATTAAAAAGCAAACCCATATCGAATGGCGGCTATCATTACCGGCAATAATGAAAATTGGCAGCACTGGTGAATACAAACAGCAGTTGAAGCGGAACCTATTTTAAAATGCTTTTTTGGTGAAGGGCAAGTGATGATATTCAAACATGCCAGGCCTTTTCCTGCATGTCCCGGCATAGAGAAAGGTTGGACTATATCATTTCATTGAATGCAGTGCGGACAGTGTTTCCTTCGGTATCGGTAAAGAAAGCCATGTACCCGATCTCCGGTGTGATCAGTGTTTTACCCATTTTGATGGTGGCGCCTTCTCTCTTGCGATTCTTTCCAGCACATCATCCATTGCGGGATTGGCATTGAGGTAGACGATCGTTCCTTCCGCGGACGGCTTATGCCATTCACTTTTCACAAGGGCACCATAGGCCTTGCCGCTGCCGGATTCGCCGGGAAACATAGCCATCTGCATGCCGGGCATTTCCTGTTCATCCATGTGGATACTGAAGATGACCTGGTAAAAATGTTTGGCACGGGTCATGTCGGTGACCGGTATTTCAAACCAGTTAAGGCTGTTGGTAGTTGTGTCCATGCGGTAAAATTAGATAATGCTTTGCAGCAGGAAAGTTATACTTACGTTAACCCCCTTTTACTGATCTCCGCCCGAACAAGTCCAGATGATCTTTTGCTCTTTTACATGGGTGGTATAATCGGCATAGACCGCATCGGAAGAAATAAACCAGCGGGTGCCATCCGTTTTGTACACTGAATTAAACCCGTCACAAAGCGGGTCATACAGGTAGATTTTCGATCACCGGCTGATTCTTGTAGATGCCCTGGCGGGCACCGGTAAGGCAAACACAGGAAGCGTACTCCGCTTTCTTCGCGCTCAGCCAGGCAAGGGTAGAAGGCAGCGGGCAGGTAACTATATGGGTGTCCTCTTTAGCGCTTTTCGAGCAGGCGATCATCATCGCAGCCAGCAGGAAGATGTACAATACTTTCATGATGAGTGTAGTTTAAGATGCCTGACCACAGCTTTAATGTATCCGTTGCACAAACTATAATTGATAACATTAGGATAATGCCAGCAATAGAACTTGCCGCATGCAAACGCTCAGCGATCAAACCGGAAAGACTGGGGATATTTATATAACAACGTAATCCTGCTGCCCGGTCATATCGTTCTCGGCGTATTGCTGGCACATTGTGTATTTACCCGAAACGGTCATGTAAAAGGCAAATTCTTCAACGAGTGCCTGTATAATGAACAGGGTAGTATTATCGCAAGGCAAGGGAAAGTGAGGCTGTTGAGATCACCGCCGATATGGCTAAGCAGATCATGCCGGATGCCTGGAAAATTCTTGCACCTACCAAAGAACATTCTTTGCCCCTGGGTGGTAGCGACGGACCAGTGGAGCCAATGACGCTCGCCGGATTTCTTGCACAATAACTTGTTGAATTATCATTTCCTTCATCATGTGATAATACCAGTGAGGGATATTTGCATGCACGCTGATTGCTTCCCATCAACTGATTAATTTTTTTCTCATGTGCATATAAGGGGAGATATTTCTATATCACCTCTTTTTTCTTTTAAATTATATTAAATAATTGTGAGCATCACTTTGCACCGGCCAATTGACCGACCTTTAAATAAACAATGAAGCTATGTCCAAAGGAAGCCCTGCTTTTCAATGGTATTAAATTTCGTTTCGCGGCCATTGACCGCGCATTCAGCTGGGCTAAACAAAACGGTGGTTCACTGGTCGCGATTTTCCTGAAAGCGGAAAACGATACTACAGAAGGATATATTTTTCCCAGTGACCTTGATGCAGCAGAAGATCTGTCAGGAAATAAAGAAGCACAGGCCAGTCATGAAGCTATCATCAAAAGCAATATGCAAATGCTTCAGCATCGTGCCGCCGTTGAACATATCGAGCTCCGCGCTATTTTGCTGACTGACCCGACCGGGGAAACCCTGCTCGATGAACTGGGAGGATGTGAATGTATATTCGCCTGCGAAAAGATCGGAGAGACAGCGACCTTAACTGTAGATAGCATCAACCTGGAAAAATGGCTGGCGGATCCGCCGGTGCCGGTCGAACTGGTCCGGTAGTAATGCTTCATGCACAAAGGATCGCCCGGGCAATCCTTTCAGTGCAATGGAACTATGTTGATGGGTTAGTATAAACTGTTTATTCAGCGGCAGTGGCCGTTTCGGTCTTCTCCACTTTTACTTTCTTCGCGGCTGATTTTTTTGCAGGTGTAACTTTCAGCCCGGCTAACAATGCCTTACTGGGCTTTTTTGATATTGCGCTTTAATTTCTTCGGAGACAACTCTCCTTCCAAACTGGTCAGGGTAGTGGTGAGTGTTTCGGCTACTTTCAATCGGAGATCTTTTTTCTGTTTTTTAGACATATCAATGGAATATTTGTTTACACAAACTTAATAATTAGGTAACACAACCTATGTTAAGTTTTGCCGGCCCCTGGCGCACCGGGTAACAACTTTCCACTGCTGATTCTTGATTATCACAGGCCTGAACAAGTTCAGTGCTTTGATAATCTACCCCCATGAGCGGAGTTATGCCTGTTATTAATGAATAGGAAAGCTGCTGAGCCGGGTTCAAATTCAACCACCCGGAGGGCAGTAACAAAACGGTAACCTTCCGTTCACACAAGAGTGACATGTATCGTATGATCTTTCCAAAACATCTGTCATGGCAAACCAGAATTATGGTCACTGGATTGGCCTGCTGGCCAGCCTGATCGGTATCGCCACCCCGTTTATCCCGATTGTCAGGGAAAAAAGGTATGACCTGGCCTTCGCCTTACTGATCGCCCTTCTTGCTGTCGGTTTCATTTTGCGGGAAAATCTTTACCTTAAAAAGCACTGGCGCCGCAAGAAAGCCTATGCCGAAACATTCCGGGTGTTCAATGAAGTATCACCATTATTGGAACAACTCCGTACTATCCCTGAACCGGATAAAGCGCATATTCGTTCTGTTTTCACGCAGGCTTCGACAAAGATCGCTGAAGGATTTTCTATTGTAACCGGGCATCCTTGCTCCGTTGCTGTCAAAATTATTACCGGCGATTTCAACCAACTCGGTTATGAAGCGGGATCCATACATTTGTCCGGGATAATGCAACGCTCAGTGCGAGGGCCAAGGTGGTATACCCCAGCCGCATGATCATCGAAGAAAATTCAGATTTTAAAGAGATCTGCCAGCATATTAAAAAAGGTCAGCCTGATAACCGTCATTACTTCAGCAACAACCTGCTGAAGAGCGCCCTTAACGGTTACAAGAATTCCCGTTTCGATACCGGCTTTTACAACCTCATTGAGAAAAACAAAAGTTATGCGACCTACCAGCTCATAAAAAAATACTGGAGCCTGGAATATAAAAGTACCATCGTGGTTGCGATCTACCCGCTGCACCCCGATACCGAACAGGAGCTAATTGGCTTTTTGTGTATTGATGCGCCGGTAATCAACGCTTTCCTGGAATATGACCGGGAAATTCTTTCCGGGCTGGCCGATTGCTTTTTCCGTTACCGGAATTATATCAGGGCCTGTTATTAGTTGGGTTTGCTGTTAAGTTTGTCTTTTCTGAATATCTTAATAAGGCAACTTGTCGTGGGGAAAAGTACCGGTAATGTGTGCATATTCATTGCTTACTAACATTGGCGTAACGTTATGGTAACATTCACTGCTATACTTTAGGCCGTCAAAAAAACTGCCAGCGATTGTTATCTCGTTTGCCAGTATAGCAACAACTTCAATACCTGGCGCAGTTGACAGGGGTTAAACGATAGTAGCTTATGCCCCTAGTTCTTTACGGAGAACGCCGGCGGCAAAATCAACTTCTTTTTCAGTATTGAAAATATGGCAGGAGAATCGTATGCCGTTGAACCATTGTTTATGGGTGGCACGAATGCATAATTTATGCTTATCTAAAAGCATTCTTACAAATGAAGTTCTTTCGACAGTGTCAGGTACCAGGCCTGCAAGCATGGGAGAGGCGAGTGGCGATCCCACGGCAGGGCTCACCATTTTAAAGCCGGGTATATTGGATAGCCGCTCATACAACCTGTTGCGGAGAGACAAATTGTGTTCTTCTGCTTTAGTGATACCGGCAGACTCCAGGTATTCAATGGCCTTACCAAGGCCTAAAATGCAGGCCAGGTTAACTACTCCGTTACCATCATTATATGTATTGTACGATTCTTCAAACTGCATTGGGCGAATAATATCCTGTACCTCTTTTGACAAATACAGCAGGCCGGTTCCTTTCGGACCCATCAGCCATTTATGTCCACTCGTGGCATAGGCATCACAACCCAGTTCTTTCATATTTACTTTAATGGCTCCCGCTGCCTGTGCACCATCCACAATGCATAAAATATTTTTCGATCGGGCCAGTGAAGAAATTTCAGCCACAGGCATCCTGAGCCCGGTAGATGAAAGAATATGACTTACACTTATAAGCCTTGTTTCATTTTTAATGTTCTCTTTTATCCTGCTCAGTATGGCATCAGCATTATTTTCACCGGGGGAATAATTATTGTATCAATAGCTACGCCATAATATTTGGCAAAATAATTCCAGCATAACAAACCTCCGCCATGTTCCTGGTCGGTAGTAAGGATACGGTCGCCGGCCTTTAGCCGTAACCCCTGGGCAATAGCATTCATGCCGTTCGTCGTACTTGTGGTCATTAGCATTTCATCCATTCTGCAACCGAAAAATTTTGCTGCGATGGTTCTTGTTTTTTCGGCTAATGATTCTGCACCAAATTTTCCATAGAATTTTATGGGCAATGTTTCCAGTTCTTCCCATGCTTTTTTTGATTCTTCCATCGTCTCTTTGCGGCAAGGGCCCAGTGTTCCTGTATTTAAATAAACAAGACCTTTGGTAAAAAGATATTCGTCATTTTCCCGCTCATCAGTGAGCCATGAATTTGTTTCAGCATTTGCAGCGAAGGGAGAGAAGGCATTCATTAAAAACCCTCCGGCAGCACCTGCTGAAATTTTTTCTAAAAATTTTCTCCTGTTATTTTTACCCGGTTTCATAACTATCACTTAATAAGTAAAAAAGGTTGCGTATCATTGAGACTATTTACGCCCAGCGAGCCGGGCTTGTGCAGGTAAAGAAATAAAATTCCTTCTGCCGGCAACCGCTGCTGATTGAAAACATTTTGCTGAAGTTAAGAACAAATGTTCAACGATTTGTCCAGTCGTAACTACAGCCCGGATTTGCAAAAATGCTGGTTGTATTTTCGTCAGGGCCATAGTGCCATCACCGGGAAAATTTATGATCATAATTCCTCAAGGCTGTACATTAACTTTTATTACAGTCAATCTCATTTCATTAAAACGTTAAGCGATTTGCAGGTATGCTACTTTCTAAAGCGCCGGTTTATGAAAATAAATTCGGGAACCATATTAAGTAGTTCCTATTTTTACAATCTTTGTAGTTGAAAAATTATTTTCTTGCAGGCAAAAATACAATTATGATAACAGCGTATATAACCTTTAAACGGCAATACCGAGGAGGCCTTCAGTTTTTACCAGGCAGCACTCGAAGGTAAGATTACCAATATTCAGCGGTTTGGCGATTCACCACATGGGGCACAAAATGCCTGATGCTGACAAGAAAAAAATCATGCACATAGCTTTAGAGGCGCCGGATGGAGTAAAATTGATGGGGAATGATTTTCTTGACTTTATGGGAGAGCCTTTCAATGCCGGGAACAATTTCTCCTTATCGTTTCACCCCCGATAGTGCAGAACTGGCAGATAAATTATTTAACAGCCTATCCGCAGGAGGTACAGTTACAGTACCCATGAGCAAAGCTCCGTGGGGTGATTACTTTGGAATGTTTACTGATAAATTCGGTATTAAATGGATGATTAATCACCAGGCCAAATAAAGCAATTCATCAATAAGCACTCATACAAGTGAAACCTGTTTCACTATTATCAACCCTGCATTTGTTTAGGTGAATCAGTTAGATGTTTTACACCTTTGCTTCCAGCAAGGTGCTGATCGCCTTGTCTATTCGCTTCTTCCTGGTTTCTTCCGTCTTTGCATCCGTAATGGAAAGGACCATTGCTTTTTTCCGGCTGGGCGCAAGTTTATCGTAGGCGACACCAGCCATCTTATTCTTCGCCAGCACTTTTTTAAAATCTTCCGGCAGTTCCACTGTTCTGGGTTCAGTATCCAGCACTATCGTAATATCCAGTTCATCACCGCCTGCCACGTTTGCATTCTTCCTGTTCTCTGCACTTAAGCTGACCATGTATAATCCATTCATGACAGCCACCGTACTTCGATACGTATACTTATTGAGTGTAATGACAACAGGCGGTTTTTTGCCAGCCCCAGGCTTTCTATAATTTTCTCCGGAACGCTGATGCCGGTATTGTTGCCTGTCTGAAGGATCTTTGTTTTGAATTTCATTGCCGTGACTTTTGGATTTGTACTTTGTTAGTGTATTGGTTTGCGTTGAATATTCTACCGGAAATTACAACACAAACGCTTTATCTCATCCCGGTATTCCCCAAAATATCACTGCCGTTAGTTGCACCGGTACTTATTGCTTTCCTGATTGGTAGGAAACCCGGGCTATTTTTAATGCTCTGACTTCACCCTTCCGGAGGATCTCTATATCCAGGATAAGCGATTCTTTATTATAGGATCCGTTCAGTATGATATTACACTGTTCCTCTTTCGATAAGTGCTGCATGTTTTTCCCGTTAACTGAGATGATCGTATCGCCATACGTCATTTGCTGCTGCCATGCATCTGACCCCACGAAGACTTCGCTCACCATGAGATTTCCTGTACTATCGAACCTGGAAGCAAAGCCAAAAAGTTGTATTTCGCCAGCGGGAATTTCGGTTTTTTTCAGAAAGTAATTGTCTTATTAAACCAGTCAAGGATGAAGTTATAATTTTTTCAGCAGTTGCATACCTATGATCGTAGGGCCGGTCTTTTTGTAGGTCACCACCTGGCCGGCAATCGTATTGCCTGCAAAATTAACTGCCTCCTTGCCATAAAACGATGTATCCGGTTTACCACTGCCATACAGGCCTGTTGAACTATTGCCGACGGAAAATGTGATATAACGAAAATGATCAGCATTCTTTTGTTCTTTGAAGTAATACTTGCCCAACTGCAGTGTTCCCGAATAGCCCATATCTACGTTAATTACTTCTCCTGTTTTTTTACCGCCAACTTCGATATCTATCAACGGAGTATAGGTCTTACCGGGATCAAAGGAAACGACCGTAGCGCCTTCCGCGGGCTTAAGATTAGAAGCGCTATTGGTAACGGTAATTATTTTTCGCTGGAAATCGAACGACCACACGGCCTGGCGCATCAGGCTTGCCCCGAGTATACCGTCCATTTTTCATACAGGCAAATACCTGCTGCGCCGTGATATCAGCCGATATGCAAGGCGCATCATAAAACTGAATTCCCCCGATCGAAAGTGTATCCAGCTGCGACCAGTTTTGTAAGTTCTTCTTACCATTGGCATCGCTTACGGATAACGTTACTGCTGTTTTTACCTGCAGTTCTTTTGCCAGTTCCATGGATAATACGGTCGGTGGTGCACCGGTATCAAATACGAATGAATATACTTTTGCCCTGATCATCACTTTAATGACCACCAGGTTATTGATCAGTTCAAAAGGGATTTCTTGAAGAAAATATCCTTTTTGTACGCCGGCCTTTTTCAGCATAGATATTGCTTTCAGACTTTTGGTCACCTGGCAGCCGGGGAGCATGCTGACTATAAGTGCGAAGCAGTAGTAATCGCATATTGACAGTTTTTTATACAATACGTTCAACCTTCTTTTTGGTTACATGCCCCGGTGGACTGTTAACATATATTTCGCTTGCTGCGCCCGGACTTCACAGTACGCCAATGAAAATAATATTGGGCCTCATACCGGAAGATGCTGTGATGGCATTTATATATAAAAAACATTCGTCTTTGGCTAAGCCGGGATGTTGTTGATCTCACCTCCTTTTTCCTTATCTCAGGCTGCCTTTTCCTTAGATCAACGGAATCTTTAACGATCGTATTATCTGTTGCTTTTTCTTGCGAAGAAATTCAGAAATGTTTCCGGCAAAGCTCCATGGATAAAACACGGGCGTTAAAAATACTTTTATTAAAGCATGACTAAAATACAAAAATGAAACCAATGAAAAGCAGGGGAATCGTTACGTTATTATTGTTACTAAGTTTACTGACCTTGAACAGTACGGCACAGCAACAACAACCAGGAAAGCCAGCAGACCTGTCTTATTACCAGTGGTATGGCAAACGGTTTGACTGGATACTTGACCTTTGGTCACGAAATCCTGCACACCGGGATAGCATACCTCTTTTTATGCGGGAAATCGGGACTGGCAAAGACACTTTTCTTGTTTTGCATGGTGGGTGGGGAGCGGAACACAGCTATTTGTTAGATGCCCTGCTGCCACTGGCTGATAAAAGCACATTTTATATTTTATGACCAGCGAGGATCTCTCCGGTCCCCCTGTGCCGATTCTGTGCTTAGCGTCAATGACCACCTGAATGATATAGAGAGAATACGGAAAGCTTTTAAATCGGAAAGGATCAATTTAATCGGGCATTCAATGGGTACCTGGCTTGCCATGGCTTACCTCGAAAAATATCCTGACCGTGCAGGTAAGCTGATTCTTTTAAGCAGCCTTGCTGTCAGAAACGGGGATGCAGAGGAGAGAAAAGCAAATGCTGCATATAATGAAGCTCATTTCAATAAAATTTATAAACAGCAGGAAATGTTGCAGCCAAAAGTTTTAAAAGATTCGGGTTGCCGGACAGCCTGACAAAAGAAGTCTGGCAAAACATGTCTCAAAGCAAAAAATATTATATCAACCTGTTCTGGGCAGCTTCAGGTAAAATTGTGAATTATGATAATTGGGAAAAAGACCCGACCGGCAGTGGTTTTTTATACAAAGCCAATGTTGCGGATATCATTTCCCGTACGATGCCCCGGAAATGGGACTTTACCGAGAAGCATCAGGCGTCATCCTTATTCTGTTATCTTTATAAAAGCAGATGGCGATTATTTAGCGCCGGAGTTTTTGAAAGAAAATATTACAGGCCTGGCTAATGCCAGGTTTGTGTTAGTAAACGGTGCAGGTCATAATATGTGGCTGGAGCAGCCCGGAAAATTCAGGGAAGAAATGAGTAAAGCGATCAAAGAATAATGCATAGTCAGCAATATAGTTTTGTATAATTTTTTGCATGAGTTACTGCGATTGGTTCGGAATCGGGTGGGTTGTTGTTTTAAGTTGGGCCACCAAGCTGGTTTTTTCTGCGGAATAAACCCGTTATACCTGCTATCCGGAAGTACTGGTTTTTCATACTGTTATTTTTTATGACAGGCTTATATTTCCAGTTTGTCATTCGTGTTACACAGGCCCGCTCCTTTGAAGATTTACATTTTTATTTCAACGGGGCTATTTTTGCTGCTATTGATTCCTGGGTTTCGTTACTGGCAATCGCTGTTTGTACAAAATTGTTTTTTAAAAGATCCCCAACAAGTTCCTGGAAACCGTGTATATTTTTCTTCTCAGTATGCTCCTGTTCCTTTTGTTATCAATGGGCGGGCAGATTGTTATGGAGGTGTATGTGCTGAATAACGATTTTTACCTTTACCGGTATTTTGCCGATACTTTTGTAAAAACCAGTGTTCACACTTTCTATGCGCTTTTCACCACCAGGTTGATCCGCATTTTCTCTTTAATAATCTTAATGTGCTCGCATCTTTCATACCTGGTGAGAATGTAAAAGCACATAAATACCTTAACAACCTTGCTGCGCTGTACCGGTACCTGCTTAAAAGCAGGGAAAAAGATGTAGTCGGCTTACAGGATGAACTGGAACAGGCGGAGAAATATGCCTATCTCATAAAAGAAAGATTTGGCAATGCTTACCAGTTCAGATTTCATTACCCAAAGGAACATCATTCCGCACTGATGCTGCCACCGCTTGTAATACAGGAACTCCTTGTTAACGCAATAAAACACAATGAAGCAGGGACTGATTTCCCCCTGGAGATATCCGTGACAGTTTCGGGTAATGAAGTAGAGGTCAAGAACAATGTAATGAAAAGGAATAATCTTACTGAGACGGCAAAGACAGGCATCGGCCATCTGAATGCCCGGTACCGGTTGCTTACTGACAGGCCGGTAGAATGTATAGAAACGGCAGAAAGTTTTCTCGTTAGATTACCTTTACTGAAATTGATTACAGGGAAATGAAGGTTGTAATACTGGAAGACGAGAAGCCGGCCGCTAATATGTTATGTTCCGCTGTGGCTGATTGCAGGCCCGGAACAATAATCTCCACTGTACTGGAAAGTGTAAAGCAGGCCGCAGACTGGTTTCAAAAAAATGAAATGCCTGACCTTGTGATCTCTGATATCCAGTTGCTGGATGATAATGTTTTTTTGTTATTTAAGAAGATGACCATTTCCTGTCCTGTAATTTTTATCACCGCTTATGATGATTATTATAAGCAGGCTTTTGATGTAAACGGGATCGCTTATTTATTAAAGCCTGTGACAAAGGAAGATGTCAATGCGGCTTTAAAAAAATATGAACTTTTAAAAGCCAGGTTTAATTTTCAGTTATTGAAAAATTTTGCTGATAGTTTTCCGGCAGTAAGTTATAAACAGCGTTTTGCCATCAAATCACCGGGAGGCCTTGTCCTGCTCGAAAGCAATACCATCGCATTCATCCGGGTTAAAGACGGAATTACATGGGCGTTTTCAGGCGCCAATAAGAAATATTTACTCAACGAAACTATCACTCAATTAGAAGGATTGCTTGATCCCCGTATGTTCTTCAGAATAAACCGTGCCGAGATCATAAACATCCATTTTATCAAAAAGCTCATTCCCAATGGGCGGGATTGTCTTACTGTAGAAGTAAATAACTCCGGTATCGTTCTTACTTCAAGTGCCGGCAGAACAGCAGCTTTCAGGAAGTGGCTTGATAATTAAGATGGGACGAACCATCATTGCTGACCGCCGCCCGAATAGCGAAACGCTTTTCAGCATAGGGAAGAGGTGCGCAATGCTTTGTTTATATGGCTTCCCTGGTTGCTATTACCTGCGAAGCCATTATCATGGCAAATGTGTTTCGCCACTATTTGTCTGCTCTTTCTGATGTAATATCCTCCATTATAAAAATGACATTTTTATTCAAATCATAGAAGCCAAATTCATTGGTTTTCCAGGCTGTACCGCTTTTGAATGTATCCGTACTGACAGTGCCTCTCTTTACAAGTTCGTCAAAAAGCGGGTGTATGTTTTTTACGTAAAGCCTGATAACCGCGCCTCCATGCAATGGGTCGTCTGCTGTGCCGGCGTGCCATTGCAGGTGTATATAAAGATTTTGCCGGTATATAACCGCATACATATTGTCTGAAAAATAAGTTTCAAATCCCACTTTTTCTTTATACCAGGTTATATCTCTTGCGATATCAGCAGAGGGCAGGACAGGAATGATCTGTAGAAATTCCGTTTCCATTAGTCATTATATTATACAGTGATATAAAATGAGGTTTTGACAAAGTTGCAAAATTTCAGGCAATGTAAAATTATTCGTATGCAAAGAATGGCCAGGAATGGCGGTCAGGCTTTTTGAACCCGGTAAAGAGTTTTACACAAGGCAGAGAGTACGGTTTTTTAGGTGATAAGTGTTTACACATGCCGGTATATAAGAGCATTTCTTTTTTATGTCTTTTATCCGGCAAATTGTTGAATACTCTACACGAAATCTGTGGGATCGTCTATGACATATATGGAATAAGTAAGCTAGATTCACTGTATCTGCCTGGTGAATTATCCGGCAACCCTGTCAACCCTTAATCTATGAAAATATTATTACGCTGCTGTAGCCTTGTGCTGTTGTTATTTCTCTCGGCTTATGCCAACTCCCAGGTGAACCTGGCACTGAATAAACAGGTTTACGCTTCTTCCGCGCATGACAATCTTCCGGATACTGCCGTAGATGGCGATTACACTACAGCCTGGCAAAGCGATTACAATGATACAGAATGGATCTTCGTTGATCTTGGTACCAGCTATCCCATCATGCGGGTAAACCTGCTATGGGATACTGCCTATGCAACCGATTACCTCGTGCAGGTATCCGATGATGCAGAAAACTGGATCACGATTCAAACTATTACAGGTAATACATCACTCAATAATGATTTGACTGATCTAAATGCCGATGGCCGGTATGTGCGTATCTACGCAACGGCAAGAGGCAGCGTATCGGGTACGCTGTCGGGTTATTATTTGTCGGAGTTTGAAGTATACAGTTATCCTGATCCTCCTTCAGTGGCGATCACCTCGCCGGAGAATAATACGCTGTACAATTATGCAACGACCCCGGCGATCACGACTACAGCAGATGCATCAGCCAGCAATGGCAAGCTGATCACACAAGTGGAATTCTTCAGTGGCAATACGTTATTAGGAACAGACAATACAGCGCCTTATTCACTGGACTTATCCGGCATCAGCGACGGCACACACCTTATTACTGCCAAAGCAACTGATGATGCCGGTGCGATCGCACTTTCTTCACCGGTTACGTTAACTGTCATGGCGCTTGCCGCAGATGCGTGCAGCACCGCGCCTGCATGGAGTTCAGCATCAGTATACAGTAATGCGGGAACACAGGTCATGTACCTGGGACGTCTTTATTCCAATGGGTGGTACAGCGTTGGACAAAATCCGCTGACCAATAGCGGGCAGTACCAGGTATGGCAACTGGTGTCTACCTGTGGTACCGGCACTACGATCAACATCACTTCACCACCCGATAACGATACGCTCATGGCCCCTGGTTCGGTAGACGTACATGTAGATGCGATGGCCAATGCTACCTATCGTGTTACGAAAGTAGAACTGTACAGTAATGCAACGCTGATTGATACGGATACATCCGCTTTCTTTACATTCAACTGGAACAATATACCTGCCGGCAACTATTCGCTGACGGCGATAGCCACCGATAATGCAGGAGTAAATACTACATCGAATGCTGTTATGGTACACGTGGTAGCTGGTACCGGTTGCAACGCACCGCCGTGGTCATCTGCTACAAATTATAGTGCTATTGGTGAACAGGTGACTTACCAGGGCAAAGTATACACAAATAAATGGTATAGTGCAGGGCAAAACCCGGCCAGCAACAGCGGTCAGTACCAGGTATGGACACTGGTATCGGTTTGCCCTGCAACCGCGGTGATCACTTCACCGGGTACCGGCGCAAATTATACGGCACCGGCGACAATTCCCATTACAGCAACGGCGACCAATCCTTCGGGTACGGTGACGAAGGTTGAATTCTACCAGGGTACTGTTAAACTGGCTACAGATTCTACTGCTCCGTATACTTATACATGGCCAAACGTCGCGGCAGGCAGTTACAGCCTTACTGTTAAAGCATATAGCAGCACTGGGGTGATCGCGGTATCTGCAGCGGTTAATATTACCGTTACTGCATTACAGGGATCGTACACCTGGACCGGTAATGCCGGTACAGTAGACTGGAACACGGCTACCAACTGGTCGCCCAATGGTATACCAGGTACCAATGATTCTGTTAGCATTATTTCGGCCACCAACTATCCGCAGCTGGCCAACAATACAACTATCACTGATCTGACGATGCTTTCCGATTCACTGGACATGAACAGCCTGCAACTGATGATCACCGGCCAGGTGAAATTTACCGGTGGTCTTGTCCGCAACGGAACGCTCAATATTCAATGTGATGAAGTGCGGTTTGCCGGCACCACTTTTGGCAGCGATGTTACTCTCAATACTACCTGCGGAAATATCTATCTCGATGGTTCGGTATTCAACGGCACGAGCGTGATCACCAAGCAGGGACCGGTAGCGCTGGACAATGATGGTGCGGGTAATAATACATTCAACGGGCCGTTAACTCTTATCAACAATACGGTTTACCGGCTACGTACAGCCGCAGTGACCGGGGATAATTTCAACAGCAACGTCACCTTCAATAACAATAGTACCGGTATGCTTGACATTACCTATAATGGCAATACTACATTCGCCGGTAATATTTTCGTGAACAGTAATTCCGCCGTCAGCTTCGGTGCAGGCGCCGGCGCGGCAGTACTCGACAGCAGCAATGCACAGATCATTGACAAGACAGGACTGGAGGGCATTACATTCAACCGGCTTATTATTAACAAAGGAGGCGATGCAGTAACGTTGTTTGATCCTATTAATATCAATACGGCATTAACATTGACGCAGGGCAATATTATTTCAGCGAGCGATGATGAACTGACTTTCCGGAGCGCTGCTACTGTAAGCGGTGCCAGTGATGCCTCTTTCGTATCAGGTCCGGTAATACGGCGCGGCGCAGGTGCTTTTACTTTTCCTATAGGGAAAACAGGATTATACCGCCCGCTTTCAATTGCGCCGACCGGCACTTCATCAGATGCATTCAAAGCGGAGTACTTTCACGACCAGGCACCGTACCCGGCCACGCTTGACCCTTCGATCAACCATATCAGCCAGTGTGAATACTGGACGCTCGATCGTACCGTGGGCAATGCTTCCACACCTGTCACGCTTAGCTGGGGCAGTAATAGCTGCGGTGTAAATAATCTTGCGCAATTACTGGTCGCGCACTGGAACGGAACCCAATGGGTGAATGAAGGGAATGGGGGTGTGACCGGTAGCAACGCAGCAGGCACTGTTGTAACGGCCGGACCAATCAGTTCGTTTAGCCCGTTCACTCTCGCTTCGTCAACTGTCAACAATCCATTACCCATCCGTTTGTTGTCCTTCACTGCAGCATTGCAGCAGGCAAAAGTATGGCTGAAATGGAGCACGGCAACGGAGTCCGGCAACCAGCGGTTTGAAGTGCAGCGTTCTGCTGATGCCAGGTTATTCACGGCTATTGCGCAGGTGAACGGTGCGGGTAACAGCACCAGTATCAATAATTATTCAACATACGACAATAGCCCGCTGCCAGGTACTTCGTATTATCGCCTGAAGCAGGTGGATGCCGATGGACGCATAGCATATTCAGGTATCGTGACAGTGAATCTTTTATTGACATCACCTGTAATATTACTGATGCCTAACCCGGCTTCTGACAAGGCTACACTTGTTATACAGCTGCCTGTTGCGGAACATTGTATACTTCAGCTAACCGATATCACGGGACATATAATAATGACTCGTTCGCTCGGCAAAGTATTATCTGCCACTGCTGACCTCGATTTATCAGGATATGCGAAAGGTCTGTATATTTTAAGCATTACAACACCCGAGCGTACAGTATACAAAGGCAGGCTGATCAGGCAATAGATAACGGAAATGATCGTATTGTTTTGTAATAGAATTTCAGGTAGTATCTCAATTTGATTTAAGCAATATGTTTCCATCCCGACAGCTATCGGGATGGAAACATATTGAAACTGTTACACTACTGCATTCATCTGTCCGCATTATCATTGAGCATTGGCTGTAACGCCGTCTTTGCTCAACTGGTATCAATTGATGACAGCAATTATCAGTTCTGCTTTTCGCACCAGTCCAGTAGTTGCGGATACAGACCCGCCACCGTCATCCCGGCTGGTCTGGTACTATATAAACTGAGCAGAGCATCTGTAAACTCCATGAATTTTGGGAACCCTCTTATTTTTATGAGATAGTTTGCCGTATTATCCTGCACAAATTTAAAATCCTCCGGAGCATATATTTCCCGGCAATAAAGAACATACAGTGCCCAGGTCATATACTCATTAAAAAGATTATAGGGATCAGAATAGCCGTTGGATTCCTTTCCATCCGCCCATATATTCCGTTTGTTAAAGATCCTGTTTACTCTTTGCAGGTAGCGATCTGTTTCGGGGTTAACATAGTTATGATCTATTTCGGTGAACACGATCCTCGAATTCAGGGCTTCACGAACCTTTTCATTCACCTGCGGCAAAGCAAGAGCCGGGCGTATAAACATATTTGTTTCCTTAAAACCATTGTTTTCAGCATGGCTTGTAGCATGATTGCCTTTTACAAGCGGCGAGAAATATACCCGGTAGCTTTGATAGCGGGAAGGAAATTGCTGCTCGCACCACTGCCACATCTTACGGACAGGTACCCATTTTTGGTAAACTTGTATCAATGAATCATAATACGGTTTGTTGCCGGCATAGAATTTTCTGAAACTGGTTTTTACAGCGAAATCTTTTAATAATTGTATATAGGGCTCTGCAAGGTTTACGCTGGAGCCGGAGTTGTTGTACCGGTTATAAGTGTCACCGAATACAATGTTATCTCCTGTAAATATAAAAGCGCAGGCATCCATCTTTAAATTGATGTACTGTCCTTTCATTAACAGGCTGTCCATTACCCTGACTACGGGTTCATTTTTAAACAGAAGGAAATGATCAATGACCTTTAGGTAATAAGCCGTAGTGTCGTGGTTAATGATAAACGACTTTACATCGGCAAGACCGGTGGGTGTTATTGCAAAAATAACCTGCAGCAGTTCTTTTACTTCCGGCACCTGCACGGAGACGAGGCCCTTGCTTTTCTTTATATACTTTTTTGAAAAAACGGCGGCTTCCGGTATTGCCTTCCCGTTTATACAGGTCAATGCTGTGTCCTTTTCATTTAAAATTATATTAAAGAAGACCGAATCTCCCACAACTACATTGAATGTAATAGAATCCAGGTCGGTGATAAAAGTTACCCTGGTCTTTTTGCCGGGTACGCAGGAAGCAATATAAACGTCAGGTTTTGTTTCCGGCGATATTCCCCATCGGTTCGTCCGGCTGCTTTTGTTCAGCCGTACAACTGCTGAGTTAGATGTAGCTTTGATAAACGGCAAATCCTGGCCGGCCAAAGAGAATGCGTAAAGAAAAAAAAGGGTACTGCTGATAAACCTGGTGATAGCTGAACGATTCATAGCTTATTCTTTACCTGTAATTAAATGATCGTTTCCGGTTCAATAAAAATGAAACGAAATACCGCAATATTTTATTTACCGGTCACTATCCTGCCTTATTGATAAACAAGCCGGAACGTATTCCTCTTTTGCCCGTTGCCGATCTCCAGTTGGTAAATACCTTTACTGAGTTTTTGTGAGAAATAAATGATTTCCGTAGACGATCCGCCGGCGTAATTCAACTGTTTGGTCATGACTGCCTGGCCCAGGCTGTTATATAATCGTACGGTGTAGGGGCCTGCTGCCATATTTTCCATCTGCACATTTACAGACGCTGTATAGACCGGGTTGGGAAAAACATGTACAGCCTGCAGGGTATTACCCAGTCTTACCCTTATCACCATAGAATATTTTTGGGTGCCGTTCAGGTTCAGCATACGCAACCGGTAAAAGTTATTTCCGTTCAGCGGCTGATTATCGGTGAACTGGTATTGAAGTATACCGGAACTGTTCCTTGCTGCTACTTCACCGATTTTTATAAAACTGGTTCCATCGCTGCTTTTTTCAATTTCGTATCCGGCCATATCAAATTCGGTCACTACTTTCCAGTTCAGGATGATGCTGTTGCCTGCTTCCTTCGCTTTTAATTCGGTAAGCGTAACCGGCAAAGGAAAAGCATTCAGTAAGGTAATGGTAGCATCTGCCGGGCCACTATCAGGATCATCGGTCAGTACATTCGAAAAATTACTGCCGCTCACCGTGCCCCGGTTACTGATGGAAGTAGCATTGGCCGGTACCAGCGGGTTATTGATCGTGGCATCATAATAAATCACAATACTATCACCGGCATGGATGGTGCCGATATTAAATGGGCCCTGTGCAAGGCAGGAATAACCAGTGATCACAAAGGCAAAGATCATTGTGTGTGCCATCATTTTTTTATATTTCATCATTTCTTTTTTATTAGTACAACAGACGATAAAAGATTGCATGTATTAAAATGGGGGAGTACTGATAGGTCCTGCAATTAATGATACTCCCGCGTTGCTGTAAACACTTCCCGTATTGGTGGCGGAAAGTTGTGCCGTGGGGGTGCCGCTGCCAGTGGTGTTGACCAATTGATTATTGGATGTGGATGTTTCAACTAAGGAAATAAAACCCGTACCCAGGTCGAATGCTGTACCTGTGGGTACTATATTTCCCCTGATATCGGCCCTTACTGTATAACCTGTAACGGTTACCGTATTGGACTGTACAATTATTGCTGATAAGGGAAAGCCGGAGACATCCTGCGGGTTAATATTGTTATTGGTTATTGTTACATCGGCTCTCCCGGTTCCATTGCGGCCAATCACTTCTATACCTCTTCCGTTAGGTGTCTGGCGGATAGTATTATTGTTGAGCAGGACAATCATTGTTCCATTACCATTGCCGTTGACCCTTATTCCATTTCCTATAGCAGAGCCTGAGCCGGCGACCGCTGCATTACCAATTATGTTTCCATCCATTTTCGCCTGCAGGGTTCCTGTGCTGGGTGTTCCCCAAAAAACATTAATGCCGTGACTGTTCTGCCCCGTCAGCGTGTTGTTGCTGAAATTCAGATTCATGGTAGGTCCGCTTGCACTTGAAACCTGAAAAATCAATAGCGATCTGGTTGCCGGTAAACGTACAACCAGATATGGTCATTAAGGTTATGACCGCGTTATCAGCTCCTGTAACCTGTATTCCAATTGATTTGTTGCTGGCGAATGTTGAACCGGTAATACTTGATGAAGCAAGCTGTGCCGTTCCTAACAGGTCCACCAGTATACCGTGATTGCCTGTAGTGGCACTGTTAGACGAAAAAGAACTATTAATAATGGTGAGTACTGACAAAGTACCCGCTGTATTACGTATATACAAATTATTATGGGCGGAGCCGGTAATAGTAGTATTGCTGATACCAACATTACCTGACAGGTTGAGATGTTCTATCCCTTCATCGGTTGTACTATTGCCATTGTTCAGAATATTGCAATTGGCGAGTAAAAAGCCTGCCACGGCACTGCCGGTAATACCGTCATCCTGGTTACCGGAGATATTCATATTGGACAGGTTAACATTGCCTGTTGAAGTAAGCATTATTCCCGAACCGGTACAATTTTGAATAGTACCGCCGCTGCCGGCTGTTGTACCACTACCCGTTACGACGAGCCCGCCGGAAGTGCCGGTGGTATTTAAGACGATGCCGTTTGTTCCACCGTTTTTATTGATGCTTTGAAATGTCATGTTGCCCGCTCCAATAGTAGTGTTGGCCACATTCAGCGCAGTGCCGGTAGTGGCAACAATAGTATTTCCTGTTCCCTGCACCGTTACCGTTCCGCCGCCGGTAGCATTAAATCCTGTTGCCGTAGTCGAAGTAATCGCGAGGCCACCGCCCGTAAAATTGATGGCAGCTCCTGTATTCGTAGCTAATGTAACCGGTGTAATGGCCGGTGTGTTCATTGTTTTTGTAGTGCCGCTGAAGGTAACTGTACCGGCTGTACAGGATGATACATTAATCCCTGTACAGGAAGTAGCAGCGGAAAGATTGCCTGTAAGCGAAACAGAACCTCCGCCTCTTGATTGTATATCCACCAATCTGCCTGCACTGTTTTTGCTGATCGTGCCGGCATGACCAATTGATCCGCTGCCACCATTCACATTAAAGGCAGTACCTGATGGATTGGTGATCGGGGCATTCATAAAAGTGAAATTGCCCGACGAGCCATTGATGATATCAATTCCCGCGTCGCCGCCATTGAGTGCAGTTGTTCCATTGAAATTATAATTTCCATCGGCGTTATCGAATTGAAGACCGGTGCCGTTGGTGGCGCTCAGCATACCGTTTTGGAAAGTAATCGTTCCTGTTGCATGTCCGCCGCTGATACTGACCAGCGCGGTATTATTTACCTGGCTGATATTCTCATCAGTTGTAATAGTAACAGATCCACCAGTCACAACAAAAGATGTTCCTGATGCTCCTGAGCAGGTTCCGGCATTGATCGCCAGGCTGCCTGTACAGTTACTGAATGACAGGTTATTCGCTCCGCCACTGGAACTGACAGAAGCAAAGCTGCCACTTAATGCGCCATTGGTCAATGAAACAGCCTGGGCATTGGTATTGATTGACACTTCGCTAACCGTAAGTGTACCAAAACCTGAACCACTAACAGCAGAACCCGTACTGTTTTGTATAGTAAAACCTCTTATCGTATTGGCCGTACCTGCACTGTTCAACAGTACTCCATTACCACCTGCGTTAACAATAGAAGGAGAGGGCTGACCCGTAGAGGGAAGTGTTACCGTATAAGGCTGCACTGTAATGCCGGCCATGGTTGCCAGCGATACCGATGCTGCTGCGCCGAACAGTTTTTGATTACTGAGTAAAGTGATACCGCCGGTATAGTTACTGCTGCCTGTGTAAAGGAAAATATTATCACCAGCCGCCGGATTATTCCCCGTACCATTGTTGATAGCCTGTAAACTGGCAAGATTATTAAAAGGTGCAGAGAGCCTTCCGTCGCCATTAGTGCCAAGACTGTTATTAACGAACCAGATCATACTGCTTATAGTGAAAGTAACAGTAGCCGTACTCGGAACAGCAAAGCCGTTATCAATAGTGTAAGTGAAATTATCTGACCCTTCATAGCCCGCAAGCGGGTTATAGCTAAAGCTGCCATTACTGTTGACTGTTAAAGTACCGCCTTGTGCTGTGGTAATAGCTGCACCTACATTGGCGGCGCTGCCATTTACAGCGGTGATTATTTTATTATCTCCCGCATCGTTCTGCAAAACACCCTGCCCAATAGTCGTACTGATACCTACATTACCTGTTACATTATAAGCATCGGCTACGCTGCCTGCGGCTGTACCTACCGTAATAGTCACGATCGCATTATTGTCCGGTGCATTGCCATTCGTCGCTATATAGGCAAATTTGTCTGTGCCTGTAAAGCCGGTTGCCGGTGTATAGGTAAACGTTCCGTTGCTGTTTACTGCTATAGTGCCGCCATTATCCGAAATACCTGTACCTCCGGCTGCAGTGGTGGCTGCATTGGCTGATGGGCCAAAGGATACAACTGCCGGTGAAGGCAATCCAAAATCATTGGTCAGTACATTGTTGCCTGTAAGTGCCGTATTCAGAGCGGTTGTATAATTATCATCTCTCGCGAGAGCAGAGGTTTTAACAGAGCCTCCTGCGAGGGTGGTATTAGTGGGTGCGGGTTCTGTTAAGATCACATTGGTTGCGTCGCCGGTTCCGGTATTTTTAATAACTGTGGTATACGTTAGCTGGTCACCGGAGTTGGCCTGGTTGAGGATGGGGTTATCAATTGATAAAACGTCTCTCAATTGGGCAACAATAACAGGGGTAGCAGTTCCTGCGAAAACAGAAACATTATCCAGTCCCAGTCCCTGGGCTGTGGCAGCAGCGGCATCGTTGTATAACCAGCGGAGATAAAAATCCCCGTTATTAAGGATGCTCAGGCCATTGATCGTAATAGTGCGGACTATGGTCGTTGGCTGGGCAAAAGTATAACTGCTGGCGACAGGTGTAAAACCTGTTGCTGTTATATCTCCGCCTGTACGGGCAGTCCAGGTACTTCCGTCTGCAGAAGAAAAAAAGGTAAGGTTGAATGCAGCTGTATTTATCCTGTAACATTCAATGGCAAAACTTACAGTAATGCTCGTTATGGTAGCGCCTGTAGTATTGCGGTAATAGGCCATGATCGAATTGGGAGATGCATAACTGCCCGATGGCATAAATCCTATAGCTCTGTCGGTGCCGGATGCAGTGCCCCAGTTGTAAGCGCCGCCAGTTGTGGGAGTACCGCTGTTTGCAGCCTGTGTTGTTGCCGTGATATTTGTTCCGGTAGCCCAGTTAGCAGTAGCTCCTGTTCCGGCCGATGACATTTTCCAGTTAGCCGGCAATGCGGCAGTGGCTGAAGAACCTATGCCGTTAAAAGACTGCGTGATGATCGTATTTGCCGGTATAGCTGTTTGTGCATGGGACAATGCAGCTGTCAAAATACATATGGTAATTGCAAGCAGTTGCTTATTTCTCATAATCAAAAAGTATAGAGGTTGAGTGTTGGAATGAGGGTAAAGAATAGCTGTTTTGCCGGTAATTATTTTTCTGCGATGATCTGGCGTGACAGTGATTTATCAGCTGTTTTATTTCCCCGCTTATGCGGGTGTAAATTAATGGTCAGCACATTATCAATCATGCCGGCTATGACAGACAACCGTTTCTGTTGTATGAAAAGCAGGAAAAAGTATACAGGAAAATAAGGAGGTTTATTTTTTTCAATGTAGTCAGCTACATATTGATTATCGGGGGAAAACAGGAAGTAAAATTGTATCTCCCGCTGAAGCAGTCGGGTGACAATTGATCTTCAGCGTTATATTATTCTCCGCTATAGGACAGGGGCCAGGGATATGTATGGATAAAAGGTGCAGTTCATTTGTCGGATGCATTTTTTTAATAGTCTTTTTTATTTTTGCATCTTTCCTGTCGCTGAATAAGTTACTGAGGATCAGAATATGTTCTATCGCCCGGTTTTATTCGTCCAGCCCGGACTACAGATGATAAGCGAACGGGACGATCAGTATATATTCTCAGCCAGCATAGCAGAAAGCAACTATGTAAAAGCGATAATCTGAGCTGCCTGATTTTTGATGTAGTACAATAACGATTAAATCTATTGTCTACTAAAATTAAAAATTATGATGCAGTCTCAAATCATCGCCGTCTCAAAGTTATTTATCGGTATGGATATTCACAAGAAATCCTGGGCCGTTCATCTTCGTACCGACTTGTTTGATCATAAAGGTTTTAGTATGCCTCCTGATCCTTCTAACCCCATGTTAGCGGCAGTGCTTTCAGTCACGAGGTTCATTCTTTGTATGAATAATTACTTGCTTTTTGACAGGTACGTTAAATTCTCCTCTAATCATGAATTTTTCCTTTGGCCTAAAACCTCCTTTGCATAGAGTGGTGGAATCATGAGGATTGTCATACCATAATGCATTCATTTGTCCAATAAAGGTCCCTTGTACAGAAGTAGAGTCTATCGAAATAATTGTAACATTATAATCTGGGTCTAGCTTATTGGGCATATAATAGTCATAACATCTATTTGAAAAAGTAATACCGCATAAAGTGTCATCATTTCTGTAGTAATCGTGAAAATAGGTTCCAGGTGTTACGTCATGATGTTTAAATCCAACACTCACTCTTATTTTTCTTGTCCAATTGGTATAACCTTGAAAACTAATAGGTATGATACCGGCTATTTCCACAGAATATAGTGTATCCCGTTTATCATGCACCGATTGAAAACTATCCGGGAAAATATCTGTCGATAGTAATGTATAGTCTGTGTCAAAAGTATGCAAGGAATCATCAATAAAAGCTCTAATTCCAGTGGAAATTTGATGTATTTCACTTTTAGAAGCAAATGGTTGTTTAGTCATTGAGGCCCCAAACATTATAGTTAATATGAAATAAAATGAAAGTATTTTCATTTCGTATCCTTATTTTTTATTCACTCGAGTTGTCATATCGCTTTAAGGGTATAACAGTATTGCCGCTAACTTCTGTATTTACACTAAAATACGAAACTTGAAATAGTAAACAATATCTCCAACTCATTCTTTTTTAACTAGTAAAAAAGCGTTACGGGAGGATGAGTAGCGCAAATACAACTTGGTTTATTTTATATTATCAATTGCACTGATAATTTTTGGCAGATTTTGAAGGGATTATAAGTTGCCTATTCGCCTGTAAAACTCGTCAATAGCCTTTAAACCTTTGATAAACTGGTTCGGCATTTGTCCAGTCATCCCGGCTGAAATTAAAAAGGCTTTAAGTCATTGAACTTAAAGCCTTTTTTGCTCGAATAAATTTCCTTCTTTTAACTTTTAAATCATCAATGTAGCTTTTAGAAGACGCACACAATGCTATGTTAGCGGTTCGTGCTTTTCGTCGTGAAGTTATTGTACGTATATCACCGCCTTTATTGTATCTAATCCTTTAAGCAGCATCTTTAAAAAGTTGTGGTGCAGTCATGGTTCGGCTTCCATCCCCTGATGAAACAATTATTTTTCTTAAGATCCAATCCGAACACCTGCTGATAATTGTACATAGCTGCTATTTCAATGTCCAGGCTCACCCGCAGCAATACTTTTATTGTACGCACGTGCTGCTCTTCGTCCGGGTCGTGTCGTTTCATGCCATCAGTCATTTTTTGGCCGGCTCATTGTAAAGAGTACTGCACCACAACCAAATGTTTTTGTGCTTAAGAGTTTAAGGTTAACCCTATCCCTGATATTTTTAAATAATAGCAAGCCGCTTCCTAAAATAATTGGCTGAATGGCAATCTGGTATTCATCAATTAAGTCAAGTTGCGTTAAGGCTACTATTAAACCTGGGCTGCCAACTAAAATGTTTTTACCTGCTTGTTGCTTGAGTTCCAGGATTTCTTCTTTAATGACTTCCTTTTTCAATTTTGTATTTTTCCAATCAACATTTTTTAGCGTACGGGAAAAAACAATCTTTGAAATATTGTCTATTGTTACTGCAAATTCATCCGTTGATTTGGTGCCAGTAGGATTTTTTACGACAGATGGCCAATAACTTTCCATCAGCTGATATGTTATCCTTCCGTATAAAAGGACGCCCGTATTACTTAATAGCTCATTATAATGTTGGTGTATTTCTTCATCTGCAGTCATTGCCGTGTGGTCGCAAAACCCGTCAAGTGTCATATTGATGGCTGCAATTAGTTTTCTCATATTTTGTTTTTACCCGTAATTATTTTTTCTATTCGTTTCTTACAGAAAGTTTCAAGTTAGCCCTGCGGCCAGGTATGACGTACAACGTTTGTATTTAGGCTAAAATACACTACTTGAAATAGTAAACAATATTTCAACCCGCTCTTATTTACCTCTTCACCGGTGGCTATTATGATGCGAAATCAAGGGAAAGTATCCGATAAAATTGAAATACCTTATCTCTTTACCTTCCGCATATAGTATAGCCTTAACTGGTAATGAAGGCTGCCATGACTAGCGCAGTTTAACATTTCAAATAAAAAATATTTTTGGCAGCATCAATTTGTTATCCTTACCTTTGTCTAACGGCGTTAAATTATTTTACGTCTGAAATAATGGCAAGCAAAGACCGCATACAAAGATTAAAAGATGAAACAAGGGGTAATATCCTTGGCGCTTCCCTTGAGATAGTCAAGGAGGAAGGCTGGCCTGCGCTTAGTATGCGGAAAATTGCCGATAAAATAGAATATACAGCGCCTATTATCTACGAGTATTTTAATAATAAGGACGCCATTTTACAGGAACTTACACGCATGGGTTATGTGAAGCTGGCTAAACAAATGGAAGAAGCTAACAGCAAGTTTACCGATCCCGCTGAACAGCTGGAAGCCATGTGGATGGCCTATTGGAATTTTGCCTTTGCTGAAAGAGAATTGTACCAGGTAATGTATGGGGTGGAAGCCAACTGTTGTGTAATGGGAAATGCCTGTGATGATGTAAAAGCGCCCTCCAATATGTTATGGAATAAGATAGAAGAAATAACGCCTGCAGATAAAAGGACGGAAGAGTATGTAGATACAAAGTATTACACCTTTTGGTCGGTGGTGCATGGATTGATATCTATAAATTTAACCAGGCAACAAACATCTGATGATATTAACAAGCAGGTATTAAAGGATGCTATCAGCGGTATAATTAATTCTATTAAAAGATAATTTTTTTGGCTTTTTTAGTTAACGTCGTTAAACAATTAATTACGTTATTGTAAATATAATCAAACAATGATGGTCAGTAAAGCAACTGATCCATCAATAATCAGCAGTTGAAAAAACTGTTTTTTTTTAAACCAATTACTTAACACTGTTAAACAATTAAATCACGTTATGAAGAAGTATCTGATCTATGCAATTTATGGTAGCGTATTATATCTGGCCGGATGTGCCGGGAAAGCAAATAATAATATGCAGTTGCCGCCAGCTCCATCATTGCCCGTAGTAACACTCGACACAGGTTCTGTTACTACCTGGCAGGAGTATCCTGCTTCTGTGCAGGGAACAGTGAATGTTGAAATTCGTCCGCAGGTGAGTGGCTATCTCGAAAAAATATTTGTAGAAGATGGAGCATGGGTAGCGCAAGGCCAACCTTTATTCCGGATCAACGGCAAGGAGTACCGCCAGTACAGCAATAGCGCTTCCGCTACTATTCAATCCGCCAGTGCTGCTATAGAAAAGGCGCAGGTAGAAGTTGAACGGCTGCAACCTTTAGTAGACAATAAAGTAATTGCCGAGGTGCAGTTAAAAACGGCAAGAGCAAACCTGCATGAAGCGCAGGCAGCTTATGCACAGGCCGTATCAGGCAAAGGAAGCGCAGACATCACAGTGGGTTATACATTAATAACCGCACCTGTCAGCGGTTATGTCGGGCATATTAATTTCAAACAGGGTAGTCTTATTGGTAAAGGTGAGCAGGAACCTTTAACCGTAGTAAGCGAAGTGAATAACATGCATGCTTATTTCTCCATGAGCGAAGCAGACTTCTACCGTTTCTTCGCGCATGTAACCGGTAACACAGCAGAAGAAAAAATAAAAAATATACCTGCGGTTGAATTGGAATTGGCTGATAACAGCATTTACAATGCAAAAGGAAAAGTGGAATTGGTACAGGGACAGTTCGACAGGATTTCAGGCAGTATCAGTTTCAGGGCCGTGTTTACCAATAATGAAAAATTATTACGCTCCGGCATCACCGGTAAAATACGTATTCCTTTTTCTCATCTCAATAAGTTGCTGGTACCGCAGCAGGCCACTTACGAACTACAGGATAAAGTCTATGTATTTTCTGTAGACGGCGGCAACAAAGTAACCAGCAAGCAAATTATCATTACAGGAAAAAGCGATGGTAACTACATTGTAGAAAAGGGAGTGAGTAATGGTGAGACAATTGTATATAGCGGCTTGCAACGTTTGCGGGATGGTGCCGTGATTGCGCCACAGCAACTTTCATTGGACAGTGTGCTCCATAATACCACTGCAGGCATGAATTAAAGAAGCATTTCCCTTTAATCACTAAACATTCATTCAAATTTTTTCAGCATCCGTGCTGACAGGGGATTCTTTGTCCTGTGAAAAACCAAAAGCCAGGCCCATTCAACAACAAAATAATTTTTATGTTCAGAAAATTTATAGAACGTCCCGTACTTTCTACCGTTATTTCAATACTATTAGTATTGGCGGGAATCGTTTCACTCAATTCATTGCCTGTTACACAGTTCCCTGATATTGCGCCTCCTGCTGTACTGGTAACCGCCGCTTATCCCGGCGCCGGTGCGGAAGTAGTGGCCCGTTCAGTGGCTACTCCTTTGGAAGAATCAATTAATGGCGTAGAGAACATGACCTATATGACTTCCAATTCCAACAACGACGGGACAATGACCCTGAGTGTTTTTTTTAAGGCCGGAACCAACCCGGATATCGCTGCGGTAAATGTGCAGAACCGCGTGGCGAAAGCAAGCAGCCTTGTTCCCCAGGAAGTGCTGCAGGCCGGAATCTCCACGCAAAAACAACAGAACAGTATCATCATGGCCATTGCCCTGTACACGAACGACAGCAGTTATGATGAAACGTTTTTGCAGAATTATGCCCGGATAAATATCGTTCCGGAGATACAACGTGTGCATGGAGTAGGGCAAGCTACCATTTTTGGATCAAAAGATTATGCCATGCGTATCTGGTTAAAGCCAGACCGGCTTGCCGCATATAATCTGTCTGCACAGGATGTATTGAGTGCTATTAAAGATCAAAACCTGGAAGCAGCGCCAGGCAAGTTTGGAGAAGGAAGTAAAGAATCCTTTGAATATATCATTACCTATAAAGGCAAACTCAGCCGGAATGAAGAGTATGAAAATATCATTTTAAAAAGCAATATTGACGGATCGGCTATACGGTTGAAAGATATTGCAAGGATTGATTTAGGCTCATTCAATTATTCAGCCGATGCAAAGGTGGATAAAGGGCCTTCCACAGGTATTCTTATTTACCAGACAGCCGGCTCCAATGCCAATGATATCCTGACGGAAGTAAATGCCATTATGCAAAGGGTAAATAAAGATTTACCCAAAGGAATAAAAACGTTTGTTCCTTATTCAGCCAAAGAATTCTTAGATGCCTCCATCAGCAAAGTGAAAAGAACATTGATAGAAGCTTTTCTGCTGGTTTTCGTGGTAGTATTTCTTTTCCTGCAGGATTTCCGTTCCACACTAATACCGGCTATTGCCGTGCCGGTAGCCATTCTCGGTACTTTCTTTTTCATGCAGTTGTTTGGCTTTACCATTAACCTTCTTACTTTATTTGCCCTGATACTGGCCATCGGTATTGTAGTGGATGATGCTATTGTGGTAGTGGAAGCGGTGCATACGAAAATGGCCAAAGAACATTTGCGTGCAAGGGAAGCCACTATCAAAAGCATGAGTGAAATTTCCGGCGCTATCATTTCTATCACATTGGTCATGGCGGCGGTGTTTGTTCCCGTAGGCTTTATGCAGGGCCCCGCCGGGATTTTTTATAAACAGTTTGCTTTTACACTGGCTATTGCTATTATTATATCAGCCGTTAATGCGTTGACATTAAGCCCTGCGTTATCAGCCTTATTTCTAAAAGATAATCATGAACGACCCGGGGTAAAACCGGTTGGGTTTAAAAGAAAATTCTTTCATGCCTTTAATGCCGGGTTTGAAAATCTTACCAGCCGCTATGGCCGCAGCCTGAAATTTTTGATTAAAACAAAATGGGTAGCATTAACCGGGTTGGTAGTTATTACTATAGGTACCGTGGTATTGGTGAAACAGACCCCCACCGGTTTTATTCCCACTGAGGATCAGAGTATCTTTTTGTATTCCCTGAATATGCCTGCCGGCGCTTCCCTGGAGCGTACAAAGAAAGTAGTGGAAAGAGCCGATAGTATTATTGCTACGGTAGAAGGCGTGGAAAAATCATACAGTGTAGCGGGCATGAATATTATTACCAACGCCACCAGCCCGATTAGCGCACTGGCTTTTGTAAAATTAAAAAAGCCGGGCACCAGGGGCCATACAGAAAATATCAATAAAATATTGGGAGAAGTGAACCAGAAACTTTCTGTTATCTCCGAAGCTGATCTTTTCACCTTCACATTGCCCACGGTGCAGGGTTTTGGTAATACGAATGGCTTTGAACTGATATTGCAGGACAGGGCCGGGGGTAAGCTGCAGGACCTGAGTGCCACTGCCAATGGTTTTATTGGTGAACTGATGAAGCGTCCTGAGATCATGTATGCTTTTACTACGTTCAACACCGGCAACCCGCAATTCAAATTAAATATTGATGAAGGCAGGGCAAAACAATCGGGCGTTTCCATCAGTGAATTACTGCAAACATTACAGGTATACTATGGCAGCTACCAGGCAGGCGACTTCAACCGTTTTGGTAAACAGTATAAAGTAATCCTGCAATCTGATATTGCTTACCGTGTAGATCCTTCCACGCTCAATGAGGTACAGGTAAAAAATAACATGGGCCAGATGGTGCCGGTGAAATCGCTGATCAGTTTGGAAAAAGTATACGGTCCTGAAACAGTAACAAGAAATAATCTCTTCAATGCGGTTACCATCAACGGGGTGCCCAAACCCGGCTATAGTTCCGGTGAAGCCTTGAAAGCGGTAGAGGAAGTGGCGGCTGCTTATTTACCAAGAGGATATGCTTATGAATGGGGCGGCCTTACAAGGGAAGAGCAACATGCAGGTTCACAAACTACCTGGATATTTTTGATGTCTGTCATCTTCGTTTACTTCCTTCTCGCGGCACAATATGAAAGTTATATTCTGCCGCTTGCCGTCATACTTTCTGTCCCCACCGGTTTGATCGGTGTCTTCGCTTTTATTGGGTTTGCAGGGATTGAAAACAACATCTATGTACAGGTCGGATTGATTATGCTCATTGGTTTGCTCGCCAAAAATGCCATCCTTATTATTGAATATGCCGTGCAGCGGAGAAGGGCAGGACTTTCGATCCGCCATGCTGCCATTGAAGCAGCGAGGCTGCGCCTTCGCCCCATACTCATGACCTCCTTTGCTTTTATCGCCGGCCTCATACCATTGTTAACCGCCACCGGCGCCTCTGCCATGGGTAACCGGTCTATCGGCACCGGTGCGATAGGAGGGATGCTTACAGGTGTGTTGCTGGGGATTTTTATCATACCGGTATTGTTTGTCATATTCCAATCATTGCAGGAAAAAATGAGTGCTAAGAAAATTGAAATACCCGGCGAACTGGTGAAAGGTGAATTAGCAGTAGCCAACTAAGAATAGCGAATTAAAATTAATATATGAAAATAAAAATCACAACATACATCGCAGGATCGCTGCTTTTATTTCTGAGCGCCTGTAAAGTATCAAAAGATATTGCTGTACCCCAGGCGCCATTGCCTGAAACGTACAGGAATGCAACAACAACAGATACACCGGGCGTGGCAACAATACAATGGAGGCAGTTCTTTTCCAATGAAAGTTTGCTGCAACTGATAGATAGCGCCGTTGCCAACAACTATGATATGCAGCTTGCGGTAAAAAATATAGAAGCCGCGCAATTAATAGTGAAGCAAAGCAGGCTGGGTTATTTACCGGAAGCAAAATTAATAGCGGCAGGTTCAGTGAACAGGCCATCGGATAATAGTTTGAACGGATTAAGTCTCAGCCAGTTTCTTGGCAAATCATACATAGAAGATTACACGCTTAGCGCCGTTCTTAGCTGGGAAGCGGATATATGGGGAAAGATAAAAAACCAGAAGGCGAAAGCGCTGGCAGCCTACCTGCAAACAGGAGAAGCGAAAAAAGCGGTGCAAACAAATTTGATCTCTTTTATCGCAAAGGGATATTATAATTTATTAATGCTGGATGCACAGGTGGCTATCGCAAAGAAAAACTTATTGCTTAACGACAGTACCCTTACAATCATTAAACTGCAATACAATGCCGGGCAGGTAACCGCATTAGCTGTACAGCAGGCCGAAGCACAACGCCTGGTAGCCGCCCAATTCATTCCCCAGCTTGAACAGGATATTGCTGTACAGGAAAACGCACTCAGTGTTTTATCAGGTGTATCACCCGCCATTATCAAACGCAACGGCAGTATTAATGATACGGCATTTGCAGCTAATCTGCCGGCAGGCTTACCGGCAGCTTTGCTGCAAAACCGGCCTGATGTAAAAGCAAGGGAACTGGAGCTTATTATCGCCAATGCCAGTACAGGCATAGCGAAAGCAAATATGTATCCCTCGTTAACCATTACAGCAATAGGGGGCATCAATTCTTTTAAAGCAAGTAACTGGTTCAATATACCGGCATCCTTATTCGGAACATTAACCGGCGGACTGGTACAACCCCTGTTTCAACGGAAAGAATTAAAAACGCAGTATGAACTGGCAAAACTGCAAAGAGAAAAAAACGGTGATTCAATTCAGGCAATCCGTAGTGACGGCTGTTGGTGAGGTAAGCGATGCATTGGTAAAAGTGGATAAACTGAAAGAACAGCAAAGCATCGCGACAGGAAGGGTTCGGCTATTGCAACAGTCTATCAGCAATGCCGGCCAGTTGTTTAAAAACGGGATGGCCAATTATTTAGAAGTGATCACCGCGCAAAGTAATGTGCTGCAGGGAGAACTGGAACTGGCATTTCTTCAAAAAGAAGAATTGAATGCAGTCGTAGAGCTTTACCGGTCACTCGGCGGCGGATGGAAATAATTTTTATCCAGGAAATAAATAACCGGGAATGAAAAATCTATAATGAATATCAGTCTAACAATTTTTTTAAAATAAAACACACCAATCATGTCAAAATTAAAAAAACAAAGTAGCCATCGTAACAGGTGCTTCAAAAGGCATTGGCGCCGGCATTGCAAAAGCGTATGGCACAGAAGGCGCTTCAGTAGTAGTTAATTATTCTTCTGATAAAGAGGGAGCAGACCGCGTGGTACATGAAATCGTCTCCAATGGCGGCCATGCCCTTGCCGTGCAGGGAAATGTTTCTTTACCGGCAGATATAAAGAGACTGTTTGCGGAGACGAAGAAAGCGTATGGTAAAGTGGATATACTGGTAAACAATGCCGGTGTATTCAAATTTGAACCACTCGAAGCGGTAACGGCCGAAGAATTTCACCGCCAGTTTAACACCAATGTATTAGGAACCATTCTTGCAACGCAGGAAGCTATTCAGCATTTTAATGGGGATGGCGGCAGTGTTATTAATGTCAGTTCTATTGTGAGTGATAACCCATTGGCTAACTCCGTGGTGTATTCAGCTACGAAAGGTGCAGTGGATACTATTGCCATTGCATTATCGAAAGAATTAGGCAGCCGGAGGATACGGGTGAATACAATTGCCCCGGGTGGTGTTGAAACAGAAGGGACACACAGTGTGGGTATTATCGGCAGTGATTTTGAAAAGCAAATGATAGCAGGAACTCCATTGGGCAGGTTAGGTCAGCCTGACGATATTGCGAAGGTGGCAGTCTTTCTTGCTTCTGATGATTCAGGTTGGGTGAATGGTGAAAAAATCAGTGTAGGTGGAGGAGCGAGATAATAAAGTACCACTTGCTTTCATTAATCACTCTGCGCAATGTTGGATCTTACCGGGTAAAGTTTTATGATTTCAAATCTGAAGAGGCTGTCTCCAAAAGTATTTTGACTTTTGACAGCCTCTTTTATGTAATTCAGCAAAACGCATGAGGAAATAATAAGACGTGTTTTGCTGATTTGATATTCTGAAGCTGAAGTTGTATTCTTTTATTGAGATTTATCGGTTCGGCCCGGGCTGAAGCTTATAGGGGAGCACGACGATCAGGATATATTCTTCAGTTTAGCAGGAAGCAACTATGTTGTACACAGGTTAGTAAATTTTCTCTTTATTTAATTTCACCTCCTTGCTATTGTTATCACTTTTTACTTTAAGTGTAATGGAAGAATTGTTCTGAAGTATATTGTCAATTATAGACTTGCAGTCGCAAAAATTGGCACATTTCAGCAACTGGTTATCAATGGCAATAATTTCATCATTAATGCCCAGACCTGCTTTTTGTGCAGGTAACCCGTTAAATAGTGATGTAATAATCGTTCGTCCGTTTTTGTACTCTATATTAAATCCAAAAGAATGCCACCCATCTGTCGTTTTAGCGTGTGCGATAGGTGTAAAATAAAGTTCATTATCTTTAAAATTCAGGGTTATTATAAAGTCTTTTATTATAGGGTTTCCAACTAAGTTTTCATTAGATAGTGAAGTATAAAGAACCGGTTTGTTTTTATATCCAACAGCATCTCCTATTTCAAATGTGTTTGCTTTGAAAACATTGACGGGTAGTTTTACAATGCCATTTCCACCCTCTATGGCTGCACCCTGAATATTGATGATATCTTTGTCTATGATATATTTCCTGGCCGTCTTTTCTGTCTGGCTGAATAGAGAAGCGCTGCCTAAGTCAAACAGGTACTTGTCTGTTTTGCCATCCAGTTTAGCTTCGATATAAGGCATTAATCTTTCATTAAAGGTAACCGGCACTTTAATCGTGTTTGCCAGAACCGGCAGCCTGGAAAAATCATCAGTGACTATCATCTTTTTCCGGGGAAAATCTATCCGCCAGGCAAATTTTTTAATGATGCTGGCTCCAATTATAGCTCCGTTAATGCCACACATGGAAGGCACGTTCTCAAAATTCATTTGCAAAGCAGCCAAATCTGTAATCACCAGTTCCCCAATTGAAAGACTATCTACTTTTACAATATTTACTTTTGCTTTAAGCTTGTTGGCGCTACCAACTGTTTGAGTGGTTAAAACCGGAAAGTTATTTTTATTTTGAATGTCGTCGGTTATATCGTTATATCCCCCTGTATCAAAAACGTAATCATACATCTCGTTTCCGATTTTTACCCTGATAACGATATGATCGTTCCGGTATTCAAATGGGATTTCGTAATAAAAGTTCTCGCTGCCTGCCTGGATGGTGTTGATCCACTTCAACACTTCTTTTGGCTTTTGTGCATAAGCCGCTTGTGTCAGACAATAGATGATTAATGTACAGAGTAATGTAATTTTTCTTAAGGCCATTTTAGTATGTCTATTTTACGTGTATGATCTGCGAAAATTGCGTGCAACGCCTGTATTTATGCTAAAATACGCTACTTGTAATAAGCGTCAATATTTTCAACGCATACTTTTTAGCGGTTTAGTAAAAAAGCACTACGCCGGATGAGTAGCACAAGTACAATTTATTTTGGATATAATTAGCATTTAAAAGTTATATTTTAGTCCTGCAACCCTTTCAGATAAGCAGGGTAGTTTGCCTTCATGAGTGCTTCATCGGCTTTTCGTTTTGTTATGATCACGGCGCATAGCAGACCATTCTGTTCCCATAGCATCCACCCTTTTTTTAATGCTGAGAGATTGATGTCCCTGCAATAAATAGATGAACCCGGCTGCTGCTTCCATGATTGAGCAATTGTACCCACGTCAAAAGGATCGAAACCCAATTCTTCTACCAGTTTATACACCACTTCCTTTGCTTTTGTATCGTCACCTGAAACGGCTATAGCGATGTGGTTTGTTTTGCCTTTGGGTTTGCCTAAACCATTTATGCAATTTTTTTTCATTTACCCGGTCATCCCCGGCAGGAAATAAGAAAAGCTTCATGTGCAACGACTTGAAGCTTTTTGCCTGGGACAATTCCGTCATCCCTTTTTTTATCCTACACATGCTGATCAACCAGGATAGCATTTCCGTCGGGATCTGTTACAATAAGGCTTGCAGGTCCGGAAGTATTCTCATCTGCCTCACTCTCTAGCCTGATGCCTTTGCTTTTTAGTTGCCGCTGAATTTCTCTGACATCATCAAATGAATCAATCTTACCGGCGTTTTCATCCCAGCCCGGGTTAAAGGTCAAAATATTGTTCTTAAACATACCCTGGAACAACCCGACCAGGGAATTACCATTTTTCATTATTAAATAGTTCTTTGTAATGTCGCCGGCAAAGACGGTGAACCCGAGATGTTCATAAAATTGTTTGGACAGGTGAATGTCTTTGACACTAAGGCTTATTGAAAATGCTCCTAATTTCATATTTCTATTTTTTGATTTATTATTGAGGCCCGCTTTACCCGTGAAGGGTTACTTATCATTGATGCCGTAACTCATCAGTACAATACCACTCTTATATTCGATTGTTTTTTAAAGTTTCAGGGTTTGGAATTTATCCAGGCTGCTGAAAACAGAGTCGCCGCTGCCGAGAGCCACAGGATTAACAAACAAGTGTAATTCGTCAATTAATCCTTCTTTAATTAAAGCCGAAACAAACGAACTGCCTCCGTAAACGATGATATCTTTTCCCTCCTGGTTTTTTAACTTCCTGATTTCATCTGCCAGGTTTCCTTTTATAAGTTCGGTATTCTCCCATTCCGATTGAGCCAGTGTCTTTGTGAAAATAAACTTTTTTGCAGCAACAATTCTCTGTGCAAACTCATACATCGGGTCATCCGGTTTTGTCACTACATCCTGCCAGTAAGGGATGTAATCAACCGCCAGTTTCTGCCGATGATAATTGTATCAATGGAATTCAGCAGATCCAGTACATATTGGTAAATGTCTTCCAGTGCCCAGGTGACCCATTTCTGTTCATCGTTTGGACCTGTGGAAACAAAACCATCTACCGGCATCTGCATTTGCAGTTTCAATTTTCTCATAGAGGGAAGATAGCAGGTACTAATGACTTTTCCAATAAGCAATTCAACCAGATTGGCGCAAATGCCCCCTGTAAATTCGCATTCACACACCTGCATACAATTTATTTACAAGTAGGTTTGTACAAAACAAAGTCATGAGAAAAGTTATCTTTCAGGAATGGCTATCCATGGATGGATTCGCCGCCGATGCGAACAATAGTCCTTCCTTCCTGGAATCCGTTACGCTCAATAAATATTCAGACCAGGACCAACTGGCAATGATGGAGAATTTTGATACCATCCTGCTTGGTGCCAATACTTATAAATTATTTGTGGACTTCTGGCCTACGGCAACCACCGACCAGGAAATTATCGCAGATAAATTAAACAGTACGCCCAAGATCGTTTTTTCTAAGTCTATGGCCAAAGCTCCCTGGGGCAAATGGCCCGATGCGACGATCATTAATACTGATGCGGTAGCGGCATTGAAAGAACTAAAAGCACAAGCCGGCAAAGACATGGTATTGTGGGGAAGCATTTCACTGGCGCAATCATTTATGAAAGCAAACCTGATTGACGAATACCATCTGCGCATCTGCCCGCTGGTACTCGGAGCAGGGAGACCTCTTTTTGAATCAACCGGTCCGCTCGATTTCGAATTGTTTGGAACCAGGCAATATCCTTCGGGGCTGATGCTGCTGCAATACAAACAGAAAGTAAAATAAAAATAAACCTGCCGGGTAAAAATAATATGACAGGGGTTTTATATCTTATTCACAATTTAAACCGACATTCATGCCGGTAACAAGGCAAAAATGTAGGACGCGGATCAACTGTAAGTAAGATTGGCAGAAGAGTATTTGTAATGTAAAACACCTGTATTCCATTTGAAGAATTCACTGGTCATCAAGAGAATAAAAGCCTTTGTAATAGATTATGCTATTATCCTTATTTATATAGGGCTTTTGTTTGGTGTAACATTATTAGTTTTCCGTATTTTTCAACTGGTGCCGGCCGATGTTCACCCGGTTGCCGGCCAATTAATTGGATTTGCTACCTTAACAGCACCAGTCATTCTTTATTTTATATTATCGGAGAAGAGTAAACACGCAGGTACAGCCGGTAAAAGAAAACTCGGGTTGAGGGTGGTAAACACGCATTTAACCCGTGCTACCGTTGCACAGTTGCTGGTAAGAAACTGTATAAAATTCCTTCCGTGGGAACTGGCTCATTTTTTTGTTTACAGGCTCTTCTATTTTACCTCCATTAAACAGGATACACCCGGCTGGGTCATGACAGGTTTGATAGTTTCGCAGGGGCTGGCTATTATTTACCTGCTTTTTATTTTTTTTACTAAAGGCAACCGGAGCGTTTACGAATTGTTTTCCAATACACGGGTGATAGCAGAATAGCGCTGAACTGAACAATTTGAATGCTATCGTGCTTTTGTATGAAGAACGGGTAGCTGTGAGGAACGATGTTCATTCGAAGAATATGTTAAACTGGTAAGAGGCATGATCTGCCGGGCTGTTATTCGATGGGTTCTAATGCCCGTTCAATGATTGCCCTTTATACCTTATGTAATTTCAGCCCCGAAAGAATCTTTTCTAAAATGAGTATGAAAACTTTTTTTTCTTTTTTATTACTGATCCCCTTCCTGTCTTTTGAGCAACAGGGTACATCCGTTTATGGATTTGAGGGGATGAAGAAAGATAGTATCTGTAAGCCTGTATCCCTGCCCGATTTGCAATCAGCTGATCTTTCTGAGATGTACGACCTGGGAAAAAACTCATTCTACGATTATATTGTCAGCCACGATTCAGTGTATTACAGGATATTTTCCCGTTATGCAAAAAATTCATTGCCCGTATATGACTTTAGCAAACAGGAACTGCTGGTGCATATCTCGTGCCGCTATTGTGCGGGATCCGGTTCATATAACAACGAGCCCCGTCACCGCAATGCATGCCAGTACAAAGCTTTCTGGTGCCTGCGTAATAAAAAAGAAGGACACTGATCGTTACGGTATCTTTTATCCCATACATCTATTTTACCGCCCGTCATTTCTTCAATGAAAGACAGAAAGTATTTTGTTCCGTATCAACCTCTGTTTTTTGTTGACCAATAGCTTGCCGGTATCTATGAACGGCATAACCTTATAAGGGCAAAAACAAATCTTCTCTTTGTTATTTAAGTGTCTTGTTTACTATTGTAAATAGTCTTTTCAATTAAGTAATTAATGAGAACGTACCTGCCGGGGTTTAATGCATGAAAGTTCCGGGTAAAATAAAGGCAATGAAAATAAAGCGGACAGTGATAGCCGGGTATTTACTTTATATATGCTGCTTTCAGTATAGCGTATCCTATTCGCAACATTATTCCTTGCAGGCTGGCATTGGCCTGGGCAGCACACTGGCCAAAAATGAAAATGCGACCAGTAAAAGCAGGATCAGGATCCAGTTGAATGGCTATTACAATTTTACCAGCCAGCAATCTGCAGGGTTTGAAATCTCAACTGCCGGCAGTTTTATTAATTCGGTGGGTGGTAATACCGGGGAAGGGGATGTTGACCCGACTACCAATACACAAACGCTTCGCGGATCGAATATGAATGCCGGCACTTTTTTGCTGAAGTACAGATATTATTTAAAGGATAAAGAAAAAGGCTTTAAGCCTTTTGTTGAAATGGGCGCCGGCGTTAATACCTATTACAGGAAGATCTTTAATGTTCCTGCCCTCTCATCTCAAAAAGTGAAACGAACAAATTTTGCTTTCCAGCCCGAAGCAGGATTTTCGGCAGGTGGTTTCCAGGTATCCGTCAGTTATTTATATGGTGGCAGAACGCCGGCATTTACCGTTATTGATGACCAGGGCGTTAATGTAAAACTGGAAAGCATACGAATATCTCCACTATATTTAAATATGGGTTACCGATTCGATTTTTGATAAAGCTGGCAATAATTTAAACAAGTATGAGAAGCAAATGGCTCATTATTTTATTTCTTTTTCAACAGCTTACTGCTGCGCAAAGTTTCGGGCAGGCGATCAGCAAGTCTAAACTGGATACATTGCTGAAGAGGGCAGCGGCGACACATTCCGAAGCGGTTATCATCTATAAGGACAATAAGATCGTTACGGAAAAATATTTTGGCATCGGGAAGCCCGGCACTAAAGTCGAAACGATGTCGTGCACAAAAAGTATAGTCGGACTGGCAGTAGCCTGTATGCTTTCTGATGGTTTGATAGATAGCCTGGATATACCCGTTAGTCAATACTATCCCGAATGGAAGCAGGGGCAAAAAAAGGATATTACACTCCGGCATTTGGTCAATATGACTACAGGAATACAGAATGATCCCAATGCATCAATAGAGATTTATCCAAGTCCTGACTTCGTTCAATTAGCCCTGGCGGCTGAACTTTCTTCTCCGCCAGGCAAAGTATGGAGTTACAATAATAAATCGTTGAACCTGATGGCCGGTGTCATAAAAAAAATAACCGGTAAGCGAATGGATATTTATATCGGCGAACGTTTATTCAGGCCGCTGCAGATTGTTGATTACACCTGGTCGTTAGACAGTATGGGCAACCCGCATGTTATGTCAGGCTGCCAGCTCAGACCTGCAGATTTTGCCAGGATCGGCCTCCTTTTAATGAATAAAGGAAGATATAATAACAAAGTTATAATTAAGGAAGATAAGATAAGCGAGGTAACAGAGCCCTGTAAGCAGTTTAAGGGATATGGAATGTTGTGGTGGCTGGATTATGAACAAACTATTTCTGTTGTTGATGATGAAATAATCTCAGCGTTGCAGAAAGCGCAGTTGCCGGATGATTTTATAGCAAAAGCAATAAAACTGAAAGGAAGGTATGGTTCTAACGAAGAGTATTACGCAGCGGTACAGGCTGCATTTGGTGATAATCCATGGGAGTATATCAATGAAACCCTTGGGGCGAAGGACGCACGGCTACGAAAGAAAGAGTTAAGTGGAAAGATAACGTATCGGGCAGATGGTTATCTGGGGAATTATATTATAGTAGACCCCGGCACTAATACGGTGGGCATCAGGATGATCAGCCATCAGAGTTTTAAGGACAACGATGATAATTTTATTGATTTTGGAAAGCTGGTGCTCGATCTGTCTAAAGAATAATTGTACAGGCAGAAGTATAAACTTCCAGCAAACCAGATTTGCAAATACACAGGCACTTTACGTTTTACTAATCAATAGCCGGCATTCTAAAGGTGTTTATCGGTTAAATCGCAGCTGGCTGACAGGTATTCCATGACTTCTCCTGTTATTATATTGATCAAAATAATTATATGCTGCACCAGTTATTAACCCTGATCAATCTTTTTTCATTTCCAATGTTAATACAACCCTAAGGTTTTTCTTCGCGAAGAGGCCGATAGCTATTTGATCTTAATTTTACAGACCGATTATAGACTCCTCAGACCATTCCTTCCTGCATTGAGAATACACTCAATTTTATTTATTCATTAAAATCCTTTTGAACATCATGAAAAAGTTTCAACTGATCACTTTTAGTATGGGCGTTATGTTATTGGCAGGAGTTTTACTGACAGCCTGTAAAAAATCAAACTTTGATAATACAAATCCTGAAGTGGCAGGCCTGATGTCGTTTAATCTCGTCCGTGATAAATCTGTCATCCTGGGATTGTCCGGAAGTGCACTGAATAGCACGCCTCTTGCTTTTACAAATTATACCGGGGGTTACCAGAGCATTTATCCCGGCAACCGGACATTTGAATCCTATGATTACATTACACAGGATTCACTTGCTACCACGGCTTTTGCATTTGAGGTCAATAAGTACTATTCGGCTTTCGTAGTAGGGTCTGAAGGCGCTTACCAGAATGTCATTGTGAATGATAATTTCGATAGCCTGTCAGGTTCATCCGGGAAAGCATACGTCAGGTACATCAACGCTATTGACGGCTCTGTAAGTGCTGCGGTGACCATCACGAATGGTGGAACACCGGTTAGCCATAACGCAGCTTTTGCTTCTGTATCTGAGTTTACCGAAGTAAATCCCGGTGACATAACGATCGCTGTAAATGAAGGAAGCAGCATCAATGCCAGCCGCACTATTACAGTAGAGCAGAAGACAGTATATACTGTATTGCTTTTATCAGGTGCAGCCACGGCTGATCCTGCACAGATCAAATATATTACAAATGGAACGCTGGATGGCGAAACTGCCGGACAGCGGACTACCTCATCGGCAAAATCAGTGAGTATTAACTAAGAACAACTAAGGATCACGTCAAGGGCTGGCTTTTTGAAGCCGGCCCTTTTTTATGCCTATGGTTTTTTTGTGGAATCAGCGGGTTGTTTCTTTTTCTTAAACAGGTTGCCGATCGTATTCTTGATCGTTTGCTCTGTTTTCTTTTTAGTGCTATCCGGGTTGTTTGTTTTGGCTGAATCCTTACCAAACAATTTATTTTTTACTTCATCTTTCAGATCCTTTATTACCTGGTTCTTTACAGATGTCAAAGTATCTTTTAGTATACTTTTTACACTATCTGCTTTTGCTTTGGCAAAATCAACAGCCTGTTGCTGCAGATCTTTTATAGCATCACCGGCTACTTCTTTTAGATCGGTTTTAATAGAAGGGTTGGTAAGTGTTCCACCCATTTTGATACTAAGATCAACCACATCACCTAGTTTTACAGGTATACCTTTGCTGCTTGCCTGCGATACAAGGCCGTTCAGCAGGTTGTTTCCCTGTGTGCCGAGGTACTTACGCGGCACTTTCATTTGTATGGCATACTCAATAGTTTGATCCAGTCCATGCATACCGCCAATCTGCATCTCGATATCTTTTATTTTAAGCGGAAACGGTTTGATCAGTACTTTGCCATTGGCAAATTCAATATAATTCTTGACATCTTTTATTGTCAGCGATTTTAATTCATCTATCTGTAATGTGCTGGCTATCTTTTCAAGCGGCGCAAATTTTTTGAGGACGCCTTCAATCAGCAGTAAATTTCCTTTACCCGTCAGGCTGCCGAGATCGGGCATCATATCACCATGCAGGTTGCCGGTCATAGATAGTTGTGAACTAAGTTTGCCGGCAAGGAACTGCCCGATAGGCATCAGTTTTTGCACAGTATTAAAAGAAAGAAATGCCTTCTGTATATCCACATCCTTTACATCGTAGCTCATACTGATAGCCGGTTCCTTCTTATTCGTTTTTGTAGAATAAGTTCCGTTAAAGACCATGGTGCCATCCAGCGCTTCTGTTCGTACATTCTGCAATTTGACCGTTTGGTCATTCAGCAAAAGTGTACCATTGATATTGTTATAATCTACCTTATCATATTTTACTTTTCCTGCTTTTGCATTGATCGTAAGATTGATATTCGAAGGAACAAGAAACGGCTCAGCTACAGATGAGGCAGTAGCTGTGGTAGCGCCTGTAGTGATAGTATCTGTTCCCATCCAGTCATTCAGGTTCATTTTATCCGCGGTTACATTCAGTGTTCCTGTCAATGGCTGATCCTGCATGGCAAAACCGACAAGATTGTTGAATGTTCCGTTGGCGGAGAAATTAGTAGCCATAAAATTTCCGTTCAGGTTATTCAGCGCCACATTTTTCTGGTTGAAACCAAGCTCTGTATTGGCAATCGTTAATCCTGTGGGATAATCTTTCGATACATATTTCAGGTTATTCAGCCCGGCAGTGCCATTGATAACGATCTTATCATATTCTCCTTTATCAATGGCTGTTTTATTGCCCTTGAAACCAAGGTCGGCCTGTAATGTACCGGCTATGCTTGTACCGGGATCAAGCGTTACGAACTGTTTGATATTGTCCAGTGTAAATTTTCCTTTGGCCGTACCGGCAAAATCAACAGACGACATTGGTTTGCGGAACTGCAATGTAAAATCAACCGGGTCTTTGCCCACTTCGATATGGCCTGCAGAAACATTGACTGAAGTGTTATCAGCAATACCCCCGCTGTTTTCCAGTTGTATTTTCATATTACCATTCTGGATAGGCTGCGGAAAAGCGGCGGAAGAATAGAACAGGTTTTTGATATCTAAAAAACCTCCGGCAGTGAAGTCACCCTGTTGATTTTGTAAAGCAGACATATTTCCTTTGGCAAATACATCCGCCCAGATCAACCCGGCCAGTTTAGTACCGCCTTCCAGTTTTATAAATTTGGAGAGATTGGCCAGGTCCAGTTTGCCCTTTGCTACAGCATCTATGTATTGAGAGGTTTCAGGATTTTTAAACAGCACTTTAAAATCAAAGGGTTCATTATCCATCTCGACATGTCCTTTTGAAATATCTATTACAGTATTATCTGTTTTCCCATCAGGGTTATTGACATGCATCGCGAGCTGAATATTTTTTACAGGCTTTGGCAGATCGGGATACTGGAAGAAGCCGTCCTTTACCGACAGGTTTACATCATACGCAGGTAGCTGCTGCGGACTGTAAGCGCCTTTTACAAAACCATTGAAAGCCGCCTGCCCGCTGGTTTTGATCTTGTCAAAATCCTGTTTGTAAATACCGGGTATCAATGAGAGGATATCTTTGAATTCATTTGAAGGCGTATTGAATTTGATATCCATATTATATGTACTGTCATTTGCTAATTGAAAGAAGCCTTCGGCATTTAACTTAAGATTGTTCAGGGCGATATCATCTGTTTTAAACGTATACTTACTGGTGGAGTTGTCAATCTGCACATCCGCATCTATGACTGCTTTGGCATTGGCCAGATAAGGTACAGAAGCGTAGGTAAAATCAGCTGATTCGGCTTTTGTTTTAGTGGAAAGGGTAAACACGTCGGAAGTAAAATCACCGCTTCCTTCATGATCGAGGCCGGATATTTCGGCGCTCATATCACTGCTTTCATCTTTATAATAGATATAGCCGTTATTGATCTCGTATTGCTGCAGGCTCATTTTAAATTCAGAAGGAGAGGAGTCCGCAGCCACTGCTGTTGTATCGCTGTCTTCTTTGGCGATATCCCAGTTGGCTTTTCCGTCTTTATTTACAAGGGCATGTATCCGCGCCGATTCAAGGTAAACGCCGTATACTTTAATGTCTTTTCCTTTAATGGCGCTGATAAGATTGACAGACGCATCAAATGTTTTTGTGGAGATCAGGGTGTCGCTGGCAAACACGCCAGTGCCTACTACCGAAAGATCATCGAGCGAAATAGATACCTTGGGAAAATGGCGGAACAGCGAGAGGCTGACGTCTTTAAAGTCAACTTTTGCCGTAAGGCTCTTATTGATCTCTTTTTTGACCAGGGCAGTTATCTGCTTTTTAAACAGGATGGGGATAAGAAAAGCGGCGAGTAAAAGTATAAGAAGTGTAATGCCGGTGATTTTAAGGGTTTTTCTCAGTATTTTCTTCATAATCTGTGGCTTATGGGTGGTTTGGGCTACCAAAAATGCAAATATGGAGCCAGAAAGAAAAGGTAAACTTACGCAGGGATAAGCAAAGAAATTTTGATGAAATCACGGCCGGAAACGAAATAGTCGTTTCAATTCATTATTTTTAATAAGACCCAACCATCCTTTGACAAATGCACATCTTTTATAACATTAAGACGCTGCTTTTTGATCGAGACAAACCTCATTAAAGATTGTATCAAAGGGGACAGGCAGGCCCAGTCAACCCTTTATGCCATATTGGTTCCAAAAATGTTCGCGGTCTGTCTTCGTTATTCAAAAAGCAGGGAAGAAGCCGAAGAGATATTACAGGAAGGGTTTTTAAAAACATTTCAGTTTCTCCATCAATGTAAACAGGAAGGGTCATTAGAAGGCTGGGTCAGGAAGATCATGGTCAATTGCGCTTTACAAAAGCTAAGAAGCAAGTCAAGGCTGGCCCCTGTACTAAGCATTGAATCATACAAAGAGCACCTGGCGATGGATGAATACATCGAAAGTAATTTCAGTTCGAAAGAATTGCTGAAACTGGTGATGTCATTACCGCCGGCTTACAATGCAGTTTTCAACCTTTATGTATTTGAAGGGGTACAAACATCGTGAGATAGCGGAAATATTGGGGATATCGGAAGGGACTTCAAAATCAAATCTTTCAGATGCCCGTGTTTATTTACAAAAGCAACTGAATAAAAAACAGGTGATGGCCAAATAAAGTAATTATGAGCGGTCCAATGCGAGATATTGATGAGGTGTTTTATAATAATATTGAGGGGTATTCTGAATACCCTGCTGATAAAGTATGGGAGAATATTGAAGCCGATCTTGATAAGAATGCCGCAATAATTTATAAAAGAAAATATAAAGCGGTTAAGAGAAGCGCTGCGGTTCTGCTGTGTCTTTTAGCCGGCGTTTTATTGTATGAAGTAGTAGGCCTCCGCAAACAGAAAGAAAAAGTACCTGTTGCCGGGCCGGAAGTGTCGGCCAATGCCAGCCATGCGCCGGAAGCAGTTGTTACCCGCCAGGAAAATATTGTTTCGGTAGAAAAGAAGATCGTTATGGCAGATCAACTGCCTGTTCCTTCAACGGATGATATAAAAATACCCGGCGAACCTGGAAAAGGTCAGCCGGATGCGAACGGGTACCAGGCTGACATATCTACCGGTAAAGAAGAGATCGCCGTAAGTAAAAGCGCCGTAAGCAATGCAGTTAAGAATAACAGCAGTGATTTTGTTACCATGACCAGCCCCATTGCTAATATTGATGAAAACACCCGCCAGTTTAACGCAGGCGCAGGTAATTTGGCTGTATCAGATGACGGGACCAATAATATACAGCAGCGGCTATTATCATTTAACCTTACACCGGTTGATCATTCATGGGAAAGGGATATTGCAAATGGTTCAGGCCCGGTATTCGTCAGCAAACCAGTGCTGCCCAATGCACAGTTGACTGCCATGAAAATTAATTCCACGGATCGAAATATCAGCAGGTTTTCTGTAGCTCTTCAGTTTTCCCCCAGTATTTCATGGAATACGATCAGTGATAATAAGCGCCACAGCAGGGATAATGGTGGGAATGGAAGCGGGGGAGGTGGTGGTGGAAATGGCGGCGGCGGTGCCGGCGGCGGAAGTAGTGGTGGCGGCAGTGTCGTAAATGATAACAAGCGGGAATACAAGCGAAATGAGCATAACAGCATCGCCTATTATGGGGGTGTGAAACTGGACTATAGCCTGGGAAAAAAATTATCGGTAGGCACAGGGCTTACTTATCTCGCATCTTCTACCATTGTGAATTCGAAAAAAATATACGCGGCCAAGGATAATAATGGCAGTATAAGCTATCGCTTTAATTGCTCATCAGGATATTCGTACCTGTTACCGCATGGCGCAAGGCCTGCTGCCGGTGACAGTATTGTGGTGGGTAATTCACGGAATGCTATTTCCTATCTGGGTATTCCTCTTACCCTTGAATATAAAATATTCTCATCAGGAAGATTTTCTTTGGCAGCTTCGGCGGGAGGCCAGTTGAATATCCTGCTGAAAGCCAAAACAACAGCTATATTTAATGTACCGGGACTTGTGACTGAGTTGTCGGCTGTCTCCAGTCCTACCCGGGGATTGAGGTCGTCTTATTTTTCCTTTTTGACCAGCCTGGCCGGCGAAATGAGGCTGAACAGAAGAATATCTCTCACCCTGGCCCCTACAGGCCAATTCGGTTTATCATACATCAACGCCAACTCATGGGTAAAAACCAGGGCCAATTACCTGGGTTTAGCGGCAGGATTAAAGCTAAAACTATAACTATTATCAAAATTTTTGCTTTTACCCAACCAATGGGCAATTGCCGTAATCTAGTAATAATCGGGGGCTCGGGGACGGCTGCATAAAGCCGGTGACATACAGGTACTATCATCCATCCAATACTAAATTCAACGTATGAAAAAGCACTTACTTGGAGTGTCAATCCTAACAGTTCTGGCTCTTTTGTTATCAGCGCTTGTTGTTTTTGCTCTTTCGTCATTTTTCGTCACATTATTTTACAGACCTATGTAATAACCCATGACCGTTTAAATTTAATTGCATTTGATCGTTGCATAATGTTACTGTTTTGGTTAAAATAGATATTATTCCCGCCACATATAAATACCAGGCAACTGGCTTTATGTGGAAGGGGCAACGAACGATCAACGTCATTAAATACGGTTATAACGGGAGCGGGGTACATTGTACCCCGCTTTTTTAATGATCATTAAGAGGCAGCCCTCTTTTTTGAAATTCTTTCCAGTTAAGGTATTCATCACCTTTACGGTGTACGTCCATGGTAATGCAGTTGTCAACAGGACAAACCAGTTTGCAGAGATTACATCCCACACATTCTTCTTCGATTACTGAATACGTATTGTAAGGATTGCCATAATCCAGTTTTATGGATTGGTGTGAAGTGTCTTCGCAGGCGATATAGCAAAGACCGCAATGAATGCATTTATCCTGGTTGATATTGGCGATAATATGAAAGTTGATATCAAGATCCTCCCAGTGGGTGATCGTATTGACCGACTTGCCGATAAAATCATCCAGCTTTTTATATCCTTTTTCATCCATCCAGTTATTCAGTCCTTCACACATATCTTCTACGATCCTGAACCCGTGCTTCATCGCGGCTGTACACACCTGCACATTACTGGCGCCCAGCAGCATGAACTCAACCGCGTCTTTCCAGGTGCTGATACCGCCGATACCGGAAACCGGTACTTTTCCGGTTAATTCATCCTGTGCGATCGTAGTAAGCATTTTTAAAGCGATAGGTTTTACTGCCGGTCCGCAATAACCGCCAAATACCGATTTGCCCCCGACATTCGGATTAGGAACAAGCGTATCCAGATCAATACCCGTTACAGACTGTATGGTATTGATCAGCGATAATGCATGCGTGCCCGCTTTTACAACAGACCTGCCGGTCGGTACTACTGAATGAACATTGGGCGTTAGTTTGGTAATAACAGGGATCGTCGCTGCTTCCATCACCCATTCTACTACCATACAGGCGATCTCCGGATCTTGTCCTACAGCAGCGCCCATACCACGCTCTGTCATTCCATGCGGGCAACCAAAGTTCAATTCTAATCCATGGGCACCGGTATCTTCTACTTTCTTTATCAGGTCATGCCAGCTTTTTTTGTCGTTATCTGCCATCAGTGAAACGATCATGGCCCTGTCAGGAAACAGTTTGACGCATTCAGCGATCTCTTTCAGGTTAATATCCAGCGGGCGGTCGGAAATGAGTTCGATATTATTGAATCCCATTACCCGCTGTCCACCATAATCCACGGCAGAATATCTTGACGACACATTCTTTACCTGCGACCCCAGCGTTTTCCATACCACGGCCGCCCCAGCCGGCTTCAAATGCGCGCAGTACATTATACTTTTTATCAGTAGGCGGAGCGCTGGCTAACCAGAACGGGTTAGGCGATTGTATACCGAGAAAGTTTGAGGATATATCAGCCATAAAATGGGTTTATGGTTTATTGTTTTAGTTTGTTGTTGCCTGCAGCCGGAAGTCTGAGCCGGGCTGTTGTACTTACTATCAATATTTAATAAGAATACATTGAACACGGATGACACGGATTGGATAGATTGTCACGGATATTCTCTGTGTTTATCCGTTGATCTGGGTCATCCGTGTTCTGTACTCAAATAATTAAGAATTGCCTTTGCGCCGTCTTTTCCTGCCTGTACCGCATCTACCACTTCCCTGCCGCCATTCACACAATCTCCGCCTGCAAATACACCGGCAATATTCGTAGCTGAACTGTTATCAATTGAGATTTTTCCTTTTGCATTTTTAATTTGATTGTTATTTATTAACTCTTCAAACGGCACTTGCCCTGCAGCTTTGATCACCATATCAACATCCAGTGTCAGCGTTTCTCCTGTATCAACAGGCGAACGGCGGCCACTTGCATCCGGCTCACCGAGTGCCATTACACTGCATACAAGCTGAGCTACTTTTCCATTTATTCCTTTTATTTCTTTCGGGGCCGCCAGCCAGGTAATCTCACAACCATCTAATCTGGCAATATCCAGTTCAACCTGTGTACAGGGTTTTTCAGCTTCCGTTCTCCGGTACACAATAGTTACTTCTTTAGCGCCCAGTCTTTTTGCCTGTGTGGCTGCATCAATAGCCGTCATACCGAGACCTATCACTGCTACTTTATCCCCAACCGGTACAGCAGGATAACCTTTTGCCCGCAGATCATAAATAAAACTGATCGCATCTACCACGCCATCCAGTTCTTCTCCCGGAATATCCAATTGCCGGGCTACGCCTACGCCAATACCGAGATAAACAGCATCGTAATTTTCTTGCAGTTCAGCCAATGAAATATTCTTTCCCAGTTCCTGGTTATATTTTATATCAATACCGCCGATCGAAATGATGTATTTTACTTCCTCTTCACAAAACTGCGGCGTCACTTTATAAGCAGCGATACCATACGTCATCAATCCGCCACCCTTACTTTCTTTTTCGTAGATCGTTACGTCAATTCCTTCTCCTGATAAAACATGAGCACAACTTAATCCGGCTGGTCCTGCACCTACGATAGCTACTTTTTTCCCGGTTGCTGGTTTTCTTTCAAACAACCGCCAGTTGTTTTCCATCGCTTTTTCTGTAGCATAGTGCTGCAGCTTTGCAATAGGGATGGCTTCTTCTTCCAGCAAATTATAAACGCAGGCTCCTTCACATAATTTTTCAACGGGACAAACTTTACTGCAACCAGCGCCCATTATATTCGACATGAAAATGGTATGCGCCGATCCTTTGATGTTATCAGTTGATATCTGCTTGATGAATTTGGGGATATTGATACTGGTAGGGCAACTTTTCGTACAGGGCGCGTCATAGCAATACAAACAACGGTTCGCTTCCACCTGCGCAGCTGTTTTATTTTCAAACGGCGGGTGAATATCGCTGAAGTTTTGTTCGTACTGCTCTTTGGTTAACCTGTTATTGATTATTGCCATGAGTATATTTTAGATAAGAACACAGATTGTTATGATGGTGATAATATAGTATGATTTATCAGTGCCAATCATAAAGATCATAATCATCAGCGTTCCATACCTGCTTATATTTTAATCCAGCACACAGATTATTATGATCCTGATGATTTATTATGATTTGCCCGCGTTAGCCATAATGACCCGCGTTCTTTATTAAAGCTCCACCAGCTTGCCATATGTTCCGGTCTTCTGTCCCTGAAGAACTGCCATACATTCCTTACCTGCTCGATCATATCTAAATCAAACTCTGAAATCAGCAGCTCATCATTATCCTCAGAGGCCTGTGCGAATATTTGTCCTCTCGGATCAACGAAGTATGAAGAGCCGTAGAATTTACCAAGGTTCCATGGTTTTCTGTTCCCACACGATTGATACAACCCATAAAGTAACCGTTTGCTGCCGCATGAGCCGGTTGTTCCAGTTTCCATAAATATTGAGAAAGCCCGGCAACAGTTGCCGAAGGATTATAAACGATCTCGGCGCCATTCAATCCTAATATTCTTGCGCCATCAGGAAAGTGGCGGTCATAGCAGATATACACGCCCACCTTTGCATATTTGGTTTGAAAAACCGGGTATCCGAGATTACCGGGTTTAAAAAAGAATTTTTCCCAGAAGCCGGAGGTATGCGGAATATGATTCTTGCGATACTTTCCCAGGTAGGTTCCGTCTGCGTCAATCACCGCGGCTGTATTGTACAATACACCCGCCTGTTCTTTTTCATATACCGGCACGACCATCACCATATTATATTTCTTTGCATAGGCCTGCATTCTTTCAATCGTTGGCCCCGGAACCGTTTCCGCAGATTCATACCATGCTTTATCCTGTCCAGGGCAGAAATAGGGGGTATTAAAAATTTCCTGGAAACAAAGTATCTGCACGCCTTTCTTTCCCGCTTCTTCAATCAGCGGGATATGTTTTTGTACCATCGCTTCTTTTATCTCGGCAATGGTTCCTTCGCCTTCTGTTTTCGGAAGACTCATTTGAATAAGACCTGATTTAATGATACGTGGCATAGTAGAATTTTTATTTTTAGTCCCGAAGAATTACTCCGATAACTGTGATGTTCTTACAACATTGAAACTCGTCCCCGGTCTTCCTGTCTTGCGGTCTTCCGGACTTTTTATCTATATTCTTCCTTCAACTTTATTCCGTTTAACAAATTGTCCATATCCTTTTTTCAACAGGCATTTATTATCGTCAATCGCAACCTGCCCCCTGAGTAAAACTGTTTTTACTTTTCCTGTTACTTCCCATCCTTCATAACCGCTGTAGTCAACATTCATGTGATGGGTTTTTGCAGAAAGCGTATGTTTTTCAGCAGGATCAAAAATTACAATATCTGCGTCACTTCCCACAGCGATCGTTCCTTTTTTGGGAAACATACCAAATATCTTCGCCGGGTTGGTACAAGTGACTTCTACATATTTATTCAGCGTGATCTTTCCTTTATTTACACCTTCGCTGTATAATAGTTCCATCCTGTTCTCAATAGCCGGGTGGCCATTGGGGATTTTGGAAAAATCATTTTTGCCTAATAATTTTTGTTCCCATTTAAAAGGACAATGGTCAGTAGCGACAACCTGTACCAAACCCTGGTTGATCCCCGCCCACAAAGTTTCCTGGTCTTTCTTTTCTCTCAGCGGCGGACTCATTACCCATTTAGCGCCTTCAAAATCCTTTTCATATAAAGAGGCATCGAGTATCAGGTACTGTATGCAGGTTTCTACAAATATTTTCTGGTTTCTCCGGGTGGCATTTCTTACTGCATTCAGGGCGCCTTCGCAGGTAAGGTGAACAATATAACCGGGGCAACCAGTATAGAAGCTCATATCTGCGAATCTCTCCGAGGCTTCGGCTTCTGTTATTTCAGGTTGTGACAGGTAATGATAAAGAGGGGATAATTTACCTTCTGTTCTGTGTTTTGCTACCAGGTAATCTATCATGTCACCATTCGTAGCGTGAACGTTTATCAGTCCGCCATGTTTTTTTACTTCTTCCATCAGGCCGATCATCTGCCTGTCATCAATCATCAAAGCCCCTTTGTAGGCCATAAAGGTTTTAAAAGAAGTGATCCCTTCTTTCTCAATGAAATCTTTTATTTCTTTTTTACTTCCTTCATTAAAATCTGTTACGGCCATATGAAAACTGTAATCACCGACGCAGTTGCCATTGGCTCTTGATTGCCATTCCTTCAATGCAGACTGTAAAGAGCTGCCTTGTCTTTGGAGGATAAAATCAATTACCATCGTGGTCCCTCCATATAGCGCGGCTCTTGTTCCGGTTTCATAATTGTCGCTGGAATAAGTGCCCATAAATGGCATATCAAGATGTACGTGCGGATCAATACCGCCGGGGAAAACAAGTTTGCCTGATGCGTCAATTTCCTTATCAGCTTCTATCTTCAGGTTCCTGCCGATAGCTCTTACCGTTTCACCTTCGGTGAAAATGTCAGCGACATAATCATCGGTAGCGGTTATTATCCTTCCGTTTTTAATCAGCAGCGACATATAATGAGTCTTTGTTTTTTGATCTTTCCGTTTTATACGAACGCATCAGCAACATATAAATTATACCTGAAACGAAAAAGCCTACGAACCAGGCATAATTATATAAATGGGATATCCAGGAGGGTACAACATCTTTTTCGATCACTTTAATATGTTCAAGGAAACCCGGCACATTCGGTAATATACCCAATAGCAAAGCAATAACAGCATACCGGTTTAAAACCATTCGTGAAACTATATTGTCCTTTATGACTATACAAGTCTGCTACATCCAGGTTTTGTTTGCGGATAAAATAGTAATCAGCGATCATGATACCACCGACCGGGCCGAGCAGGCTGGAGTATCCAACCAGCCAGGTAAAAATATAGCCACTGGGGTCGGCAACTAATTTCCACGGAAATATCAGTATGCCAATTATGCCGGTAATGTAGCCACCCGTTCTGAAATTGATCTTCTTCGGAGAAAGATTAGAAAAGTCATTGGCAGGGCTTACAATATTAGCGGCAATATTGGTAGCCAATGTTGAAATAGCGACGGCCAGCATGGCAAACGTTACTATTAATTTGTTTTCAAATTTCCCGGCTAACTGAACAGGATCCCAGATAGTATTGCCAAAAACAATGACCGTCGCGGATGTGACTACCACGCCAATAAAAGCGAACAACGTCATGGAAGGTGGTAAACCTATAGCCTGTCCTTTTATCTGTGCTTTTTGTGAAATAGCATAGCGGGTGAAATCAGGGATGTTGAGTGATAATGTTGCCCAGAATCCAACCATGCCTGTTAATGCAGGAAAGAAATAATTCCAGAATGAGGGGCCCGAAAGCTTAGAAGGCTGATCGAGTATCGGCCCTAAACCATTGGCAGCAACGATAGCCCAGCATAACAATGCCAATGCTGCCACCGGAAGAAAAATGGCTTTGAACACTAAAAGTTTGCGGATACTCTCTACTCCGAGATAAACGATGAACATATTCAGTAGCCAGAATGCAAGAAAGCAGATAAAAGGTAGAGTACCCGGAAATAATGTATCGGTTGATATCCCCGGTAAAGACGGAACCCATACCCTGATCATATAATAGATGGCCTGTACCGCCGATCCATGTTTGAATACCAAACCATCCGCAGGCTACTATCGCTCTTAGTATAGCAGGAATGTTTGCTCCTTTAGTACCAAAACTGGCCCTGGCAAAAACAGGAAATGGTATGCCGTATTTTGCGCCGGCGTGTCCATTTAATATCATGGGTATTAAGACGATGGTATTGCCGGTAAAAATGGTGAGTATGGCCTGCCACCAGTTCATACCACCTTCGATAAGCGAACTGGCAAGCATATAAGTAGGAATACATAAGCTCATGCTGATCCACAAAGCTGCATAGTTCCAGGTTCCCCATTTTCTTTTTGAAGGAGGAATAGGAGCGAGGTCTTCATTGATGAGAGAAGAATCGGGTATGTTTTGATTGTCTGCCATATTTTTGAACACAGATGACACGAATTGAACGGATGTACACTGATTTCTTTTCCGTTACTACTAACTCATTTTAAAATTGAGACATCCCTGGTGGTTTATCCTGTTTTTATCGTTATTGTATATTTTCTTTTTTATTCCTTGTGACGAATCTGCCATTAGACATATTAAAAATCATATCTGAATAGTATCTATAGCACAGCCAAATCTGCGTACATCCGTTCAATTCGTGTCATCCGTGTTCGATCTCTCCATCTGCAATTAATATCGCCTCACTGATAATGGCCAACCCTTCATCTATCTGTTCTTTAGTTACACAAAGCGGGGGGGCTATAAAAATATATCCCCACCTCACAAACGTATACATCCCCAGTTCTTTGATCTTTGCAGCCACTTTATTCATCACCGCCATTTCATCAGGCCTGGCATTGAATGGCGCCATTGGCTCTTTCGTCGTTCTGTTCTTTACCAGTTCAATACAACCTAATAGACCAGTATTCCTGAAATCACCAATGCTCGGATGTTTCTTCTTTAATAATTCTACCTGTTGTTCCACATACTTACCCATTGCTGCTGCATTGGCAATTAAATTATCATCTTCATATATCTTCAGCATTTCCAAAGCAGCAGCACAACTCACAGGATGCGCAGAGTAAGTAAGGCCCAATGCCAGTACCGTATCATCATATTTCGCAGCGATCTTATCAGATACCATTAAACAGCCGAATGGCAAATAACCTGAAGTAAGCCCTTTCGCCATAGCGATCATGTCAGGAATGATACCGTGATGCTCAAAACCAAACCATTTTCCCGTTCTTCCAAATCCACTCATTACCTCATCCATTATAACGAGGATGCCATGTTTGGTACATATTTCCCTCAGGGCTTGTAAATAACCAACCGGGTATTTTAAACAGCCTGATGAACCGGATTCGCCTTCCAGTAAAATAGCGGCAATATTATTTGCTCCTTCATAGGCAATGATCCTTTCTACACTTGCTATTGATTCTTTCAAGAGGTTTTCTTCGCCGTACTCCCAGCGATATAAATAGGGCAGATCAAAATGAACAAAGTTGGGAGCCTGTTGTGCATCCATAGGCAAACGGCGGGGGTCGCCGCTGGCTGACATAGCACCGTATGATGCGCCATGATACGATTGATAACGTGTCAGTATTTTATGACGGCCTGTATATAGCCTGGCGAGTTTGATACCATTCTCAATAGAAGTAGCGCCGCATAATGTAAAAAATGCTTTATTCAAATCGCCGGGGCATATCTCCGCTAATTTCTTTCCCAGCTCACCACGCACTTTGGTAACACAGGAAGGCGTTACATAAGAAACCTCCTGCATTTGCCTGACCACCGCTTCTGTTACCCGCTGATCGCCGTGACCGATATTCACGTTCATCAGTCCGGATGAAAAATCAATATAGCGTTTACCATCGTAATCGTAGAGGTAAACGCCTTGGCCATATTTTACCGCGATAGGGTTTGAGCCTTTTTGTTTGCTCCAGGAGAATAAAGTATAGTCCTGGTTGTTTTGTATTATTTCCTGCGTTTCGGTTCCGGTAGCCGGGATAGTTGTTGTACTCATACATTTCTATTTAAAGCCAATTCTTTCCTGTTTTCCAGGTTTGCTGTTCGGCTTTTTGATCCAGTAAGCTTTCCAGGGTATCATAAATCTGGTTCAATTGTATATCGTGTTCACTCAAATGATTTTTTAAAGCTTTTACCTGTTCGGTTAATGTGGCATAATCCAACATTGTTTTCTGAGCTGAATAAATGGTCTTACGATCATCACACTTATAATGATCTAACTCATCCAATTTACCCCGGCCTCCGGGTTCCACTTGGTTGTACTTTTCTTCAGCTTGGTCCAGAATTCTATTGAACTCTTTCCTGTAATATCGCCTACCCCGAACTTACTTTCATTCCATCCGCCGAAGGAGAAAGGCTCTCTTGGTACAGGTACACCTACATTCACACCGATCATACCGGCGCTGGCGCGGTCAATGATATAACGGGCCATACCGCCATTTTGTGTAAACACCGATGCGGCATTGCCATAAGGGCTTGCATTTTCAATCGCCAGTGCTTCATCTACTGTTTTTGTGCGCATGATCGAAATAACGGGCCCGAATATTTCTTCTGTAGCCACGCTCATACCCGGTTTTACATAATCAATTACAGTAGGACCGACATACGTGCCATTCTCTTTTCCTTTCACTTTAGCGTTCCTTCCGTCCACCAGTATTTTGGCGCCTTGTTTTTCTGCTTCCGTTATATAAGCTTCGATGCGTTCTTTGGATGCCGCGCTGATCACTGCACCAAGATTTTCTCCCGGGATAATTTTCCTTGCTTCTTCACATATCTTATCAATAATACTGTCAACATTGCCCACACCGATCATTGCGGATGCCGCCATACATCTTTGCCCTGCGCAGCCACTCATTGCCGCTACGTTTTGCGCTGTCATGCCGGGAATAGCATCGGGTAATACCATCAGGTGATTTTTAGCGCCGCCCAATGCCAGGCATCTTTTATAATTCGATGTTGATCGCTGGTAAACGATCTTCGCTACTTTGGTAGAGCCTACAAAAGAAACGGCTTCGATGCCCGGATGATCGCAGATAGCATTAACGATCTCACTGTCTCCATGCACTATATTAAAAACACCATCCGGCAGGCCGGCTTCTTTTAACAGCCCGGCCAGGCGCCCGCAGCTCAATGGTACTTTTTCCGATGGTTTGATGATCATACAATTGCCCAGGGCAACAGCATTCGGTATCGTCCAGTTGGGAACCATGCTCGGAAAGTTGAAAGGGACGATAGAAGCGATAACACCAAGCGGCACATGTTCTGTCCGGCATTCTACTCCTTTGCTTACTTCAAGTACTTCACCGGTTACCAATTGCGGGAGGGAAGTAGCAAATTCAGTCAGCTCGATGCTTTTTTCTATTTCGGCTACCGCTTCACTATACGTTTTCCCATTTTCTTCCTGCACCAGTTCCGACAGTTCCTGCAGGTGTTTTTCCAATAAATACTTATAGCGAAAGAAAACCTGTACTCTTTCCTTGATCGGTGTTTTGCTCCAGGCAGGGAAGGCGGCCCTGGCTGCTTTTACAGCTGTATCGAGATCTTTGGCGGTGGACATAGGTACTTCTGATAGTAAATTGCCGTCTATCGGTGAGATGACCGGCAGGGTACGATCAGAAGATGCATTTACAAAAGCGCCATTGATATAATTTTGGACCTTAGGGTATTTCATAGCTTTTTTGTTATTCTGATAAAAGAATGGAAAACATCAACTATAAATATAAATAAATTAAACAGCTTTGCAAGCTAAACCCCATCGTTTTTATGACCCCTGAACGCCATGAAAGACTGACTTCTGTATTGAATAAAAGACAAAATGATATTACGGTCGTATTGGAAAATGTTTTTGATCCGCATAATATCTCCGCCGTCATGCGTACCTGTGATGCCGTGGGTGTACAGGATATTATTATTCTTAATACTAAAATACCCCCGTCATAAAAAATGGGGAGCGAGAAGTTCCTCCAGCGCCGCCAAATGGCTCAGCGTTCACCAGTTTGAAAATGCGGAGGAATGTTTTTCATCATTAAGAAAACACTATTCAACCATTTTAACGACACATTTAAGCAGCGATGCCGTAGATTTATATGCCGTAGATCTTACACAAAGTATTGCGCTGGTTTTTGGCAATGAGCATTCAGGAGTGAGTGAAGAGATAATAGGAATGGCGGATGGTAATTTTATTATTCCGCAGGCGGGGATCATACGCTCGCTTAATATCAGCGTCGCCTGCGCGGTAACAATGTATGAAGCGTTCCGGCAAAAAACCAATGCCGGGCATTACAATCAGCAGAAGCTGGATGATGCCAGGTATAAGGGGTAGATGGAGGAATGGGGATTTAAAGAAGATGTTTAAGAGTTTAATGTTTAAAAGGTTCTTTTATATGAAAAAGCATTTTATTTTTATACTATCTCTGCTGGTAGTATCTCTTTGTTTCTCCCAGGAAATAAAAAAGATTAAAATAGCAGAGCTGGAAAGAACGATAGCAGAAAGCAAAACGCCGCTTATCGTAAACTTCTGGGCTACTTTCTGTCTTCCCTGCATTGAAGAAATCCCTTATTTCCAGTCAATGGTAAAAAAGTATGAGAAGGACAGCGTGCAGCTATTGCTGGTAAGTCTTGACCTCAAAGATGATTACCAAAAGATCGGTCCCTTTGTAGCCAAAAGAAAATTTACAGCCCCTGTATCATGGCTTGATGAAAGCAATGCTGATTACTTTTGTCCCAAAGTAGATGCTAAATGGTCAGGCTCGATACCAGCGAGCCTTTTTGTAAACAATAAAACGGGGTACAGAAAATTTTACGAAGAACAGGTACCTGAAGCGGGCGCTTGAAAAAGAAATCATGGCTATACTTGGAAAAAATTAAGCGGCTTCTTCCTGCTCCTGTTTAGCCCGGCCGAGCAAGTACAGGAAATAAAGGCCTGCACCGAGACTTATTACAGACAGTATAATGCCCATTGTGCTCTGCGTTTGAATGGCTTTTGCCAGTGAATAGCCTACCAGTGCCATAAAGACGAGAATGATGACGCGATGGAGAAGTGTGCGGGATATCATAAGCCAGGTTTTTAAAGCCTGTTCCCATGTCCGGGCTACAGGCAGATTAACAAATAAGCTGTTGGTGAAATTGGATGCGCCGGGTTTTCATTTCCATAAACTTTTCATAAAAAAAATATCCCGCCTCTGGTAAGACGGGACATTTTAAAGAAATATAGATCAGTTATCAGAGTCTTTTGATCCCGCAGCCTACAGATTTGGTTTGTTTGGTAGAAACATCTTTGCCGGCTCCTAATTCATCAATAGCGATAGACAGGTGTTTGCGGGTTACTTCATCAGCACCATTGGCATTATCGTCTATTGCTCCATGGTAAACCAGTTTTCCGCTTTTATCAAAAAGAAATACTTCCGGCGTGCGGGTAGCTCCGAAGGCATCAGCCATAGCAGATTTTTCGTCTACTACGTAATTCCATTTGTAGTTCAGTTTTTTTGCATATTCTTTCATATCGTCATACGAGTCGCCTTTATCGCGATATGCTTCGTTAGAATTGAGGAGCACGACGCCGATCTTATTATCCATGGCTTTTTTGCATGATTCCAACCGTCCTCGACTCATATTTCTGTACTACCGGGCAGGTATTGCAACTAAACATCACTAATAAGCCGTTTTCCTTAAATGACTCTTTAAAAGAAATTTCTTTGCCGGAAATATCCTTCATTTTTGCACCTATTTCAGGGATATTTGAGCCGATGGGAAGCGGGTCGCTGACAGGTGTAAGCGCCATTACTGCAATCGCCGCAATGGGTAAAGCCGCAAGAAGTATTTTTTTCATATCCTGGTTTTTTGGGTTTGTTATCAAAGTTCCACAAAAATCATACAGGATGGTTGCCACTGGCCAGTTTTTTCTTCCTTTCATCCACCTCATGTTTTAAAGAAGTAATGCTCACGTTTAACTCAAAACCGATCAGGAGCACCAATGAGTTAAAGTAGATCAACAACATGAGAATCAGCACTGTACTTATCGAGCCGTACAATTCATTGTAATTGGAAAAATTACTCACATAATAAGAAAAGCCTGCTGTGAATACGATCATCAGGAATGTGGCCAGTATAGAGCCGGGACTGATAAATTTCCATTTTTTATGTACCCGCCGGCGCCCAGCGATAGATAAAGGAAATAGAATAAAAGAAAAGCAATACGATGAGCAGCCACCGAAATCATTGATCACCGCAATAAGAAAGAAGTTCTTTATACCAAACCATTTCAATACCTGCCCCTGCATGATCAGCGCGGAAAGGCACAGAAAGAAAAGAATAAAAAGTATAGAAGTAAGCTTGAGAGCGATCCAGCGCGGAGCCAGTCCTTTTCGTTTAATGAACCCTACATACTGTTTGTCAAACGAGCGCATAATGCCCATTACCGCATTCGAAGAGAAATACATGGCCAGGAAGAAACCGGTGGAGAGCAGCCCGCTTCTTGGCTTTTGTAAAATATCGCTCATGAATTTTATAAGGCCGGGCATTATTCTTTTCACCCGGTACTATATCTTTTATCAGCAGGAACAGCTGGTTGATAAAATCTTTTGAAATAGGCAGGTAGGGCAACAGGGTAAAAAGAAAAATTACCGCCGGTGGAATGGTCATAGTAAAGTTGAACGCAATGGCCGAGGCCCTTTCTGTAAACCCTGTTTTTTTTTGCCTGCAGAAAGAAAAAGCGTATCACGTCAAATAAGGGAATGCCCTGGAAGCCGGGAAGAAGTATTTTTTTACTCTTCCTGATCAGGAAGCTGACAGGCAGCGAAACAAGTATTCGTCTTTGTATACGTGTCAGCAGGTGCATGAGGGTTATTTGATATTGCGTTTATTCAGCTCTTGCTGGTAAAGTCTTGCATATTTCATATGATCCTCGTAATTGGTAGTAAAGATATGCGTACCGCTGAAGTCACTGTTGGCAACAAAATATAAATAATCCGTTTGGGGCGCATCCAGTACCTGCGTCAATAGTCCCCATTTGCGGGGTGCAGATGGGGCCGGGGGGAAGGCCCTTTGTTGGTGTATGTATTGTAAGGTGAGACAACGGTTTTATGTTCATTCAGTATTCTTTTCAACCCAAAATTCTTCAAAGCGAATTTTAGTGTGGGATCAGCCTGCAGTGGCATGCCTTTATTGACACGGTTCAGGTAAACGCTGGCAATATTCGGTTTGTCACTGGGCGCATTGGTCTCTTCATCAATAATAGATGCCAGTGCTGATACTTCTGTGGGAGTAAGATGAAGCTTGCCTGCTTTTTCCATTCTTTCCGGTGTCCAGAATGTTTTATACGCAGTATAGAATTGCTGAAATAATTTGCCGGCTGTCGTATTCCACCTGATCTCATAGGTAAGTGGCATAACAGCGGCCATCGCTGTATTCGAATCGAGACCATAGGCTTTTAATGAATCAGGATTGTTCAGAAAATGTATCAACTGTAATGAGTCACACTCAAATACCGCTCCGATCTTATCAGCCAGGATTTCTTTTGTTCTTATTTTGGTGACTACAAAAGTCACGGGGGTCTGCCGCCCGTTTTTTAATAAGCGTACAAGATTTGTAATGCTCATTCCTGCGTGGAGCTTATACCGGCCCGGTTTTACTTTTTCATAGCCAACGATCATAGCCGCCATATTGAACCACCCGGTACCTCCAATAAAATCATTTTTAAGTAGCTCCTGCTGAACATCCGCATAGGAAGACCCCGTTGTGATATACAAATAGCTTTCTTTTTTACCGAAACGGCAGGTCCGAAAAGTTTCCAGGCAAAGAAACCGGCGATAAGCAGGATCAAAGCAACCGCACCCAATAGGATCTTCTTTTCATAGTTATGGATAACAAAATAAACAAAAAACCCTGTCGGCTGCGACAGGGTGTAAAAATTTATAATAAACCCAACTATTATTTATTAGGTGCAGGAGGCGTAGGGGTTGACTGTATAGGCACCGTGTTAACAGGCGTATTTGCAGGCTGATTACCTACCGGAACAGTAGCTTCGGTTTTGTCAGTATCTGATGCTGAAGCGGCGCTGCCGGTTCTGGAGATAAAAAAGGTGGAGGCGAGGCAAAGAACACCGATCACTGCTGCAAATATCCAGGTGCCTTTTTCCAGCACATCGGTAGTTTGTTTTACACCCATGAACTGGTTGCTCAGACCGGCAAAACTACCGGCTAAACCACCGCCTTTTGGGTTCTGAACCAACACGATAAAACCAAGTACTACAGAGGCCAGGATGATAAGGATTACAAATAAAATAGTCATGTCAACTCGTTTTCTTTAATTCGTCAATTTTGGCTGCAAAATAAGCTGTTTTTGGGGGATCAAGCAAACTTAATTTCCGGTAGATCTCTTCAGCTTTGGCCTTATTTCCCTGCTTTATCCATACTTCGGCCATGGCTTCCGTTACTACATGGCGTTCCGCTAATGAGTGTTCAGCCATTTGTTCTACCTTTTTTTCACTTCCGGGGTCGGTGGCAGCCGCTGTTATTTCAGATGCGGGCACCCTTTTCATGGCTTTCAGCCACTCGGTGAAGCTTTTTAACTGCTGATCAAAGCGGTCCTTTGGTTTATCCTCTTCCCTGAACTTTATTCCCCTGCGAGGCGAAATAGTCAATGGTATGATAAGGCTCAAATGCCAGCGGAGCATTCATAATATTTACAGGATGTATCTTTAATTTGGGAATTTCCAAAAAAGGCTCTGTTACTGTTTCAACGGCCGGTTCTTCTTTAACGGCTTCTGCTGCGCCGGCTTCTTTCGTTTGTTCATCAACTATTTCAGGTATTACCGGTTTATATTCTTCGGTATTTTCCACCAACATTCTTTCCTCTTCTAATAGGTGCCGCGTGAGTAAATGCTTCAACCGGTTCATTTATTTCCGTTTGAGTGACGGGTTCTTCCAATGGTTCTTCTATCACTTCCGCTATTGCTGGTTTATCTTCTTCCGCTACTGTATTTTCTTCTGTGGCAGACGGAGCAGGGGTGATTATTTCAACTGATCCGTTCTCATTTAATAAATGATGCAGCCACAACCGGTTTTGAAAATACAACGATGTCTTCTGTACCTGGTCTTCATATAATGAGGGATCGCCGGGCTGTAGTTTTTTTGCGTATAATATTTGCACAGGGGCAAACCAGGGATATTGATGCGCCAGTTCCTTTAATTCAGCGATACTGCATTCCGTCAGCGGTTTTTTTACATACAGATACAGCAAGCTCGTTGACGGCAATATTCATGACCGCAATTTAAAGTAATACTGTCTAAAAATAAGGGAGGTTTATATTTTTTGGCTGTTACCAGTTTGAAAATAACCGGTTAAAAATATCATCCGTTATGCCCCGGATCATTTCTGTAAGCAGGCCGGCTTCTGCCTGTTGCAGGGTTTGAGTGGCCGGGAAATCAAAGTTGCGGGTTACATCGTATTCCTCCGTTTTGCCGCCTTTAAGATCATTCTTAATGATATGAACAGTTACATTGATCCTGTTGGTAGAAGTCTGCTGGTTTGAAATACCGGAAGTGCTGAAGCCGTAATCGGTGATTGTTCCGTTGATCTCCCAGTCTGCATTATCGCCATTTGTTTGCTTGAGCCTTGTCTGGCTCACGATCTTCTGGCGGAGTTTATCGGTCAGTTGCGGGCTTAATTGCGGGTTGATATAGGTAGCCCTGTTTTCAATGAAGTTTACTTTTACGATCTTGATACTATCAGGTACGCTCGCTTCATTAAATTTGTAAATGTTACAACTGTTATTGCCAAACGCAACAACCAGCAGTATAACGGGTAAGAGAAGCAGTGATATATTTTTTATGCGCTTCATTATTCTTCTATATCGTATTCTTTCAGTTTCCTGTACAATGTTCTTTCACTGATACCCAGGTCCAGTGCTGCGTCTTTTCTTTTGCTTTTATGTTTCTTCAGTGCCTTTATGATCAGTTCTTTTTCCTTATCCATGATGTTGAGACTTTCTTCTACTTCCACATGATCATGGATATCATTGTTCATACCGATGGTCACCTGCCTGCCACCGGGCAAGGCCGGGTTCTGCTGTAAAGGCTGTGAGGATGGCTGCATCGAAGGCTGCACAAATACAGGCTGCAGGTTTTCATGGGTTTTCAGTTCCTTCAGTTCATTGAGGAAGGCCGGGTTTTGTGAAACCAGGTTTGGGTTCTGTAAAACTTCGAGAAACATTCTCTTCAGTTCTGTTACATCTTTTTTCATATCGAAAAAAAGCTTGTACAATATTTCTCTTTCGTTGGAGAAATCCTGGGGAGAACCGTTCGAATGCGCCAGTACCGGTAAACGATTACTCGAATAAGGCTGAAGGAATTTCGACAGATCTTTAGCCGCTATCATTTTATCCTGCGAAAGAACTGATATCTGGTCCGCAATATTCTTCAATTCCCTGACATTGCCCGGCCAGGGGTAGTTAATTAACAGTTGTTTCGCTTCATCATCCAGTTGCACAGAGGCGGTTTTATATTTATCGGCAAAGTCTGCCGCGAATTTGCGGAAGAGAATATGTATATCTTCTTTCCGGTCGTGCAATGCCGGTACGCGGATAGGCACTGTGCTCAAACGATAATAAAGGTCTTCGCGAAACTTGCCCTGCTGTACTAACTGCAACAGGTCTTTATTAGTAGCCGCGATAACACGTACATCTGTCTTCTGCACTTTGGAAGAACCTACGCGGATATATTCACCCGCTTCAAGCACACGCAGCAGGCGGGCCTGCGTACCCAGTGGCAATTCGCCGATCTCATCGAGGAATATCGTTCCGCCGTTCACTGTTTCAAAATATCCTTTTCTTGAATCTACTGCACCGGTGAATGAACCTTTTTCATGACCGAATAATTCTGAATCAATTGTGCCTTCGGGTATGGCGCCGCAGTTGACAGCGATAAAAGGATTGTGTTTCCTGTTGGATAAAGAATGAATGATCACGGAAAATGCTTCCTTGCCCACACCGCTTTCACCCATGATCAGTACGGTAAGATCAGTAGCAGCTACCTGCACGGCTACCTGTAACGCATAGTTGAGGGCAGGAGAGTTGCCGATGATGCCAAAACGGTTTTTTATGCTTTGAATATCCATTATTACAATTTGAATTATTAATTAACGATCATTAATTAATAATTGTTCCCAGCAAAGTAGCCTGCGTACACCCGGTCACTTTCACCATAACGTAATCCCCTTTCTTTAGTTCATGATTTTCTTTGGAAAAAACGATCACTTTATTGTGGCCGCTCCTTCCTTTCCATGCTGTTTCATCTTTCTTGCTATCGCCTTCTATCAGTACTTTGAATGTTTTGCCAAGATCCCTTTTGTTGCTTTCGAGTGATAACCTGTTCTGCATTTCCACCACTTCCTGCAGGCGTCTTTTCTTTACGGCCAGTGGTATATCATCGGCGTATCTTCTTTGTGCCAGGGTGCCCGGTCTTTCGCTGTAAAAGAACATATAGCTGAAATCATAGCGGCTATATTCCATAATGTCGAGCGTGGCCCGGTGATCCTCTTCTTCCTCGGTACAAAAGCCGGTAATGATATCGGAACTGATACCGCAGTCGGGCATTATCTCCCTTATACGATCTACTTTGGCCATATACCATTCTCTTGTATACGTACGGTTCATCAGTTGTAATACTCTTGACGAACCACTTTGTACGGGGAGGTGAATGTACCGGCAGATATTCTCGTACTTCACCATAGTATGCAATACATCGTCGGTAATATCTTTTGGGTGGGATGTAGAGAAGCGTACACGAAGCAGGGGAGAGATCAGCGCCACTTTTTCCAGCAGTTTGGCAAAAGTCACTGTCTCATCTTTCTTTTCATCAATAAAATAATAGCTATCTACATTTTGCCCGAGCAGGGTCACTTCTTTATATCCCTGTGCAAGCAGGTCTTTGCATTCGCTGATAATACTTTCTGTCTCACGGCTTCTTTCTCTTCCCCTGGTAAAAGGCACTACGCAGAACGTACACATATTATTGCAGCCACGCATAATGCTGACAAATGCAGAAACACCGTTACTGTCTAAACGAACGGGCGAAATATCAGCATAGGTTTCTTCGCGGCTCAACAGCACATTTACCGCTTTTTGCCCGCCTTCTGCTTCTTCTACAAGCGCCGGGAGTGTTCTGTAAGCATCCGGCCCTACAACAATATCCACCAGCTTTTCTTCTTCCAGTAATTTTGATTTCAGCCGTTCCGCCATACATCCAAGCACACCTACCAGCATACCCTTTTTCTGTTCCTTCAGTTTCCTGAATTCGGTCAGCCGTTTACGAACGGTCTGCTCGGCTTTTTCGCGGATAGAGCAGGTATTGATAAAGATCAGGTCGGCTTCTTCCACATTCCGGGTAGCGCCAAACCCTTCTTTATTCAGGATGGCAGCAACCACTTCACTGTCGGCAAAATTCATAGCGCAGCCATAGCTCTCGATATAGAACCTTTTTTTGTATGGATCGGTATCACCGGTAAAGGAGGAGAAAGCCTCGCCCTGCCTGTTTTCATCCTGCACCTTACCTGTCACGTAGTCAAGCATTCAACTTTAATTTGTCCCGGACATTCGGGAGGCAAATATACCTAAAACCATGAAGATTGTGACAGGATGACAGGATGAATTAGTCATTAGCCAGAAATGAACGGCTGAGCTTTCACTCCAGGCTTACGGCTCAAAACTCCCGGCTCATAATTAGTATTCCTCAGCAGGATCAAAGTATCTTTGGACGTCTAAAAACCGATGTTGAAAAGGACTGCTTTTTTCGTAACCACTATTTTATTGTCAGTAGCTGCTTTTAGCCAGCAGAAGCCTGTAAGCGGCATCCTTACCGGCAACGTCATGAATGAAAAAAAGAAAGCGCTGGAAGGCGCTTCTGCCGGGATCATTTCACTGGCCGATTCGTTGCAGGCCAGAACAACACTCACCGATAAGGACGGCAGTTTTACCTTCCAGGATATCCCTTACGGGTATTATCGTCTTCGTATCAGTTATGTCGGTCTTCAGCCCCTGGTCATTGATAGCATTTATTTCCGTGACGACCGATCTGATTTTAATATGAATGATCTGACATTAAGGCCAAAGAATTCAGAGAACCTGGGCGAAATAGTAGTGTATGCGGAAAAGCCCCTGATACAGTCCAAAGATGGCAATATCACTTTCAATGTAGGCGAGTCGGCTTTAGCCGCAGGCAGCACCGCCAGTGAATTACTGGCCAATGTGCCGCTGGTGACAAAAGACCCTGATGGAAAAATATCCGTAAGGGGTAAAGAACCTAAAATACTGATTGATGATAAGCCTGTCGAATTAAATCTTCAGCAATTACAGGATCTGCTGGAATCATTGCCGGGCAGCTCTATTGAAAAAATAGAGGTAATGACCAACCCGCCACCCCAATATGCAAATGAACAGGGTGGTGTGATCAATATCGTTACTAAAAAAGGTAAAGTGGGAAAAACAGGCCGGTTGAGTATTTCTGGTGGCACAAGGGGAGAGACATCTGTCAATGGTAATTACACGTATCGCAAGCAGGGATTCGCTATTGCTGTCAATGCCGGAGCCGGTTACAGCCGTTTTGAAGGCAATGGCTATTCTTACCGGAACAATATTTATAAAGACTCCTCTAATTTTTTCAATACGCGGAATAATAATATGAATAAGAGCGTTCGCCCCAGCTTCCGGGTGAATGCGGATTATGACCTGGATAAATTTCAATCAGTCAATGTAGTGCTGCAGCTTAATTCAAGCGATTACCTGAGCAACAGCAGTACTGAATATAAGAATATCAACCGCTTTGGAGATATATACCGCTTAAGCGAAAGAACGATCAGGAGCGACGGCGATAACTACAACGGTTCACTGAGCCTGTCGTATTTGCTGAAAACAAAAAATTTCGGGGAGCAGTTACGTGTTATTCTTTCTGCTAATCTTTCCACGAGTAACAGCGACCGGGATTTTTACCAGCAATTTTTTAATACCGATCATACGCCTAATGGTATTGATTCTACCCAGCAACAACTCAACACTACAAAAAGTAATGGGTACAATATCCGTGCGGATTACAGCAAGCCATTGAAAAATCTGAAAACGGTTTTTTCTTTTGGAACGTATTACCTGAAAAACAACAGTGATGTGCTGGTAGATGCCAGTTATCTTAAAAAGCCTGATGCGGTTTTTATGCCGTCGCCACAGTTGAGTAATGATTTTCAGTTTCACCAGTCAGTGATCAATTTCCGGGCTTCTGTCAGGCAGGTGATCGCCCCTGATTTTAGCACGACTGCGGGTATTGCTACTGAGCAGACGAATATCTGGTTTGAATTATTCAAAGAGAACAGGGATGCAAAAAATAATTACTGGACATGGCTGCCTTTTGCCAATATCAATAAGAACTGGAAGGATAATTTGAATCTTACTTTATCCTGGCGCCGTAGTATCCGCCGGCCGGGCATCAATGAACTGAATCCTACTATAGATTTTTCTGATCCGTACAATGTCCGTTTTGGTAATGAAAAGCTGGAAGCCTCTACGGCAGACAACTTTGATTTTGTGATAGGAAGAACAAAGCCAAAGTATTTTATCAACCTTGGATTAGGCTATAATATGGTAAAGGATATTTTCAGCCGGGTAAGAACACTATTGCCGGATGGCAAGACGCAGATCACCTGGGAGAATATCAGCGGCAGAAAGGAATATGAAGTAAGTACATGGGGCGGGTTGACGCTTACACGAAAATTACGGACCAATGTGAGCGCCAGTTATACCTTCAATCAATACAGTTCATTTGACAGAACTTATAACCGCTACCGCAACGGGGGTTCTTTTACTTCCAATATCAATTCGACGTTTACGCCGGCAGACGCCTGGAATTTTACCGGGAGTTTTACGTTTAACCGTTTTGCCAACCCGCAGGGCTATGCCCGGTGGAACTGGAGTATGAATGCCGGTATTCAGCGAAAATTATTGAACAGGCGGCTTACGGCTACGGTAAACGTGATTGATATTTTTTCGCAACAGCGCAACAGGAGTTTTACGTACGGTCCGAATTTTAATTTAGAGAGTTATAGCAGTACGAATACAAGGAATATCCGGCTTACACTGGGATATAATTTTACAAAACTACCGAAGAAGAAGGCGGTGAAGAAATAATGGAACGCAGATCTTTATGATTATTAAGATGGATTAAGCTGTATCCGTGTAGATCATAACGATCATAATAATCAGCGTTCTTTTCCATACTAACAGAGAAGATACTCGTGAAGAAATAATGGAACGCAGATCTTTATGATTATTAAGATGGATTAAGCTGTATCCGTGTAGATCATAACGATCATAATAATCAGCGTTCTTTTCCATACTAACAGAGAAGATACTCGTGAAGAGAAATAATCGAACGCAGATCTTTATGATCATTAAGATGGATTAAGCTGTATCCGCGTACATCATAACAATCGTAATAATCAGCGTTCTTGCCTTTCTGAAATTCTTTTTGCCAGCCAGCTATCCTTTACCGGCACGATCCATTTATTTTCCAGTTCTTCCCTTTGTCTGCACAAGATTATTAAAGTACAAAGTATCGTCGTAATGAACCCATTATCAACTGCATATTGCAACTGGGATAATGGCAGTAGTTGTACTTTATCCTTTACCACAAATGCAAGCATTGTTCTGTCAAACATATTAATGCTGAACCTTTGCTCAATGTCTTTTATCAGCCGTACGGAGCTGTCTGTGCTGCAGCCGCTCACACCGGTAGCTGTTTCGTCGGCTATCAAAAACAATGAATTGCCCGAAAAACAAATGAGCCGCCCCTTTTTACCGGTGTACCATGACTTTTCCATTGCATGGTAAATTCTTTTAATAACTCTTCGGTTTCCAGCGCCTCATTCAGGGCTGAACAGCCTGCCGGACTGGTAAACCCATACACGGGAGCCGGCATGAAAATTACCGTCAAGAAGGTATTTATATTCCAGGTTCATACTGCTAAATTACGGCAGAAAAAAATGATTGAATGACGGATAACCGGAAACAGGATAATACTGGGGCATTGGTTCACTGGACATATTCCCGTGAAGAGTGGAAACGATTTGTGCGATGGAAAAAGATGAAAAAGAGCTTCCTGCATTATATCCTGCACCGCCTCTGGCCGGCGTCAAAAGCAAAGACCCCCTGATATCATCATTACACAAAAAGAGGTTAGCATGAATGGAATAGACGAATTTTTTCATCATGGCGACCACGAATTAAGGCGTGTACATATCCAGGATGCCGGGCAAAATGAATATCCTTGAGATTACGTATGAAAAGATTGCCGGTAAATTGCCGCCGCAGGATATACACGTTCTTGTGCCAAAAGGGAAATTAAGAAGAGGCTATCGAATTGCAGGAGTATTTGCTTTTTCGTTATCAATCGCTTAAGTAAGTCGGGAAGACGGAAAAGACCGCCGCGTAGAAGCAAGAAGATTATTTGAGATGAAAGTCCGAAGACGAGTTTCAATGCCGTAAGTTCTTTACAAATATCGAAGTAGTTTTTCCGGACTTTCACAATAAACTATTTTCAATTATTTACGCAGCGGTCTTTTCGTTTTCCGGACTTCAAACCTGCATTGACTGCGCTAATTAACTCCGCTACATCCATCACCTTTACGCTGTCTTCTTTTTCGGCCAGCTTTACCCCCATCCGTCATCATCGTATTGCAAAAGGGGCAGGGCGGATGCGATGATTTCGGCCCCGGTTTCCGATCGCTTCTGTTCCTGCGGTCAATATTGACGCGGGTTGTTCCTTTTTCTTCTTCTTTAAACATCTGCGCACCACCGGCGCCCACAGCATAAGCCATTACTGCGGCAACGTTTCATTTCCACCAGTTCAGCATCCAGCGCTTCCAGTACTTTTCGCGGTGCTTCATATATATCATTGGCGCGGCCGAGATAGCAACTATCGTGGTAGGTAATGCGTTTGCCTTTAAATGTTCCGCCTTCTTTTAGTTTTATCTTCCCTTCATTGATCAGTTGCTGAAGAAAACTGGTATGATGAATGACTTCATAATTACCACCCAGTTCCGGGGTATTCATTTTTCAATGTATTAAAACAATGGGGACATGCGGGTACACGATCTTTTTAATTCCGTAATTATTCAGGATCTGTATATTCTGGTAAGCCATCATCTGGAACATGAATTCGTTGCCTGCTCTCCTCACGGGATCGCCTGTGCACATCTCTTCTTTTCCAAGGATGGCATAACTGACCCCGACCTTATCCAGTATTGTTACAAAAGCTTTGTGTGATCTTTTGCGCCCGCTGATCAAAACTGCCGGCGCAGCCTACCCAGAATAGCACCTCAGGTTGACGGGCCGCTGGCAAATAGTTCGGCTACGGTAGGAACATGCATGCAAACAAATTTGTTTCAAATCTAAAGAATATCTGGATACCAGTTACTGGATGCTAGTTACTGAATACTGAAAAATCGTAAAGTCTTTACTTCTTTGACATCCTGCATCCAGTAACTAGCATCCAGTATCTGCTTAATTCGCAAAATCCTTTTAATATCATGCTCACTGCTTATTTTTGCAAACTACTGATGCGGATTAAAAAATTTTTTCAGGTACTGACCAATTGGGAGCTATGGAAACTTTTATGTTCTTTATTTTCCTATCAGTCCCTGTATGGTTCTGGTATTGTCTCCGGAGCCGGTCATTATGGTTTTTCAGTTCCTCTAATCCTACCATTAAGTTTGGCGGTTTTCATGGAGAAGGGAAAAAAGAAATGTATGATCAGTTGCCGCCGCACCTGGTACCGCGTACCATCTTTATTATGCACGACCTGCCTTTTGAAGAAGTAAAAAAGAAAGTAGCCGCAGCAGGCTTTGCCTATCCTTTTATTGTAAAGCCCGATGTGGGAATGAAAGGGATACTTTTCCGCAAAATAGATACCGAGGATCAGTTGCATAAATACCATGAAAGGATACCGGTTGAGTATATCGTGCAGGATCTCGTTGAGATGCCGGTAGAGGTCAGCGTGTTCTATTACCGTCACCCGGCAAAAGAAAAAGGTGTAGTGAGCGGTTTTATTCATAAAGAACTATTGCAGGTGAAAGGTGATGGAGTATCCAATCTTAAACAACTGATCGAAAAACATCCCCGTGCAAAATACCGGATGGAAGAAATGATGCACAGGCATGGTCACCGCTTCGACAGGGTTCTTCACCAGGATGAAATTTTTTATTTATCCTATGCGGGTAATCATAACCGCGGCGCCCATTTCACCAACCTGCACAAAGAGATTGATGAGAATATCCACAAAGTATTTGACGAGTTAAGTCATTATAACAACCAGTTCTTCTATGGGCGCTATGATATCAAAACGGATTCTATTGAAGACCTGAAGCTGGGAAAGAACTTTTTAATTCTTGAATTCAATGGCTCGGGTGCAGAGCCCAATCATATTTACGACTGCAATATGAGTATCTGGGAGGCTTATGGCATTATCCTGCAACACTGGAAAGCATTATACCAGATCAGCCGTTACAATCATAAGAACGGAACACCTTACTGGTCATTCATGAAAGGGCTGCGGTTTCTCCGTGAGGCCAATAAGCATTTTAAATTGCTGGAGAAGTATGATTGAGGAAGTCCGGAAGTCCGGAAGACCGGAAGACCGGAAGTCCGCTGCGTAGAAAGGAGAAGAGTTCTTTAATGAAAGTCCGGAAGAACTGTTTCGATACCTGTAAATCTCTTACAGCATTGAAGCTCGTCTTCCGGACTTCTCATCTTCCGGTCTTTTCTCCGCATACAATTATTGAATAAAAGTCCGGAAGAACTGCTCCGATGCCTGTAAATCTCTCACAGCATTGAAACTCGTCTTCCGGACTTCCCGTCTTTCGGTCTTTCGGACTTCTCTTCGTATTTTCGTTGCCATGCTTCATTTAAGAAAGATATTTTTTACGGGCATGCTTGTCAGCTTCCTCGGATCACTGCCCCTCGGTACGTTGAATATAGCTGCCATGCAGATATCTATCTCCGATGGTATTTCCGCTGCCGTACTTTTTTCCGTTGGTTCATTGCTGGCCGAGATCATATATGTACGGCTTTCACTTGTAGCAATGGATTGGATCAGGAAACAGGAAAAATTGTTCAGGATACTGGAATGGGTCACTTTAGTTATCGTTCTGGCCCTGGCCGCTTCCAGCTTCTATGCTGCACTGCATCCGGCCGAAAGCAAGAATGCTATTCTCAGTTATAGTACCCTGCCTCATATTGTTCTGGGGTTTGTAATGAGTGCGGTAAACCCTGTCCAGATACCGTTCTGGTTTGGATGGAGTACCGTATTATTTACTAAAAAAATATTATTACCCCGTAAGGATCATTATAACGCATATATAATAGGGATAGGGTTGGGAACATTTGCCGGTAACTGTGTTTTTATTTTCGGGGGATTGCTTATTGCCAGTAAGATCAACAACAATCAGCATATTCTCAGCTGGGTGATCGGTGGCATTTTTACTATAACCGCCATCATACAAATATGGAAAATGTTTAAAAAGAAAAATACCGCTCACCAGTTAGACCATCCGGAAGAAGTTACCCATGGCCTTGAAGATAAAGTAATAGAAATAGCGGATAAAACGACGAAAAAAGATCACAAAAATTAAAATATATATACATGCCAGCCAAAGACGCTTTTATTGCCGAACTAAAACATGAGGCTTCGCTTACAAAGAAAATGCTTGAACGGGTGCCGGTAGATAAAAAAGACTGGAAGCCGCATGAGAAATCCATGTCGGTCGGCAGGCTGGCGACCCATATCGGTGAAACGCTTAAATGGATAGCGAGTATCCGGCATATTGACGATTTCGATTTTATGAAGGATTATAATCTCAGCCAGCAAGTAGCTGCTTCATCCGAGGAGTTGCTGCAGTTGTTTCAAACCAACCTGGATAATGCTATTGCCGATCTCTCTGCCATGACCGACGAAGATTTTGATAAAATATGGACGGTAAGGAGAGGCGAGCAGGTGATGATGCAAATGCCGAAAAAAGTAGCGATCCGCGGATGGGCTTTCAGTCACCAGATACATCATCGCGGACAATTATCTGTTTTTTTAAGAATGCTTGGTGTGCCGGTTCCTGGTATGTATGGGCCCAGTGCGGATGAAAGATGATTGGTTTCACGCAAAGGCGCAAAGACGCCACGAAAACAAAGCTTATATCATACGTAGCGTCTTTGCGCCGTTGCGAGAAATTTTATCCGAATTTAACCGACGTCATATTCAACGACCCCGCCACCAGTTTATCATTAAAGAAAACAGGTTCCTCATTTTTTTCCTGCAGGCCTAATGCGTACATGAGAGGATAATAATGATCCGGTGTAGGAATAGCGAGTTTTGCGGATTTGCTCAATGTTTCATAATTCATCAGCGCCTGGTGATCGCCATCAGTGATCTTCTTTTTAAATAATTCATGCATTTCAATCGCCCAGTCATATCCGTAGTTGGGTTCATTGAATTTATCCCAGGCTACCATGCGCAGATTGTGTACCATATTGCCACTGCCAATGATGAGCACGCCTTTTTTTCGTAAAGCTGCCAGTTCCTTTGCGAGATGGTAATGATAAGAGGCCGGCTTGCTGTAATCAATGCTTAATTGTAATACAGGAACTTTTGCATCAGGGTACATTCTTCTTACCACGCTCCAGGCGCCATGGTCCAGGCCCCAGTCATGATTCAATCCTACATTGGTTGATTGTATCAGTTCTTTTGTTTCTGCAGCGAGCTGCACATTTCCGGGAGCGGGATATTGTACATCAAATAATTCCTGTGGAAACCCGCCAAAATCATGAATGGTTTGCGGATGCTCCATAGCCGTGATATGTGTACCGTTGGTAAGCCAGTGCGCAGAAACAACCAATACAGCTTTTGGCGGCTGCAGTTCCTTACCCATCTTTTCCCATTGCAGGCTGAATTCATTATTCTCAATGCCATTCATAGGTGAACCATGCCCGATAAAAAGTACCGGCATTTTTTCATCCTGTTCATGAAGGTCATCAGTAAATTTTTTGAATGCGCCCAGTCCGCTCATGGCTGTTACTCCAGTAATTGTTGTTAAAAAATCCCTGCGTTTCATCACTCAGCATATATAACAAAAACAGGCGGTAAATGGTTTTGTGCACGGCTAATCAACAATAAATAATTTACAGCCTGTCTCCGTTGAACTGCGGTGGGCTTCATTATTATCACCCACGAAATAAGTAGTACCGGCAAACCAGTTTCATGATGCGGCCATCTTCCAGTTCTGTGACCATTTCACCTTCTATGCAATGCAGTACATGCCCTTTTTTGCACCAGTGATCAGCCTTATACCCCGGCGAATATTCTACCATTCTTATACGGATATCATTCATCATTTTTACCTGCCAGTAAGCGACACCTGTTTCGCCTTTGCGTTCTTGTTTGGGGATGGATGACCAGTCTGATGCCTGGAAGGAAAATGATTGCATATTCATAAGCGATATACAGTTTAATATCCCGCCACTTGCAGGCAGGTGAGATAATAATACAGCGGTAACAAATATTAAACTTCTTCCGCCCATTTATCCCTTTCATCCGGAGAAAACTTCCATGGCGCAAAATTATTCTCCACATTACTAAACATAGCGTTCCATTCCTGCGGGGCATTGCTTTCTTCCATAACCAGGTAACGACGCAGCTGTAAGATAATATCGAGCGGACTGATACTAACAGGGCATTCCTGTACACAGGCATTGCAGGTAGTACAGGCACGAAGCTCTTCTACGGAAATATAATCATGCAGCAGGCTCCTGCCATCCTCTTTGAATTCCCCGTTCTTATTAATATTCTTTCCCACTTCGTTCATCCTGTCACGGGTATCCATCATGATCTTTCGGGGTGATAATAGTTTACCGGTAATATTGGCCGGGCAGGCAGCAGAACACCGGCCGCACTCTGTACAACTATAAGCATCCATCAGATTTTTCCAGCTGAGATCAGGAATATCTTTTGCCCCGAATTTCTTTGGCGGTTCGGCATCAGCGGTCGCAGGAATCAGTTCAGGCTGCATAGCATACAATACTTCCTTTTGCACTGAAGGCATATTGGTCATTTCTCCATGGGTTCCAGTCTTGCATAATACGCATTGGGAAAAGCCAGTATGATATGCAGGTGTTTGGAATAGGGGAGATAGTTGAGGAAAGCGAATATACCGGCGATATGCAGCCACCAGCATATTCTTTCAACCATGATAAGCCCGTTATTACTTATCCCGTTGAGCAACGGATGCAGGTATTGGGAAAAGATAAAATGGCCGGTAGCATGCTGTGAATAATGCTTCCGCGCCTCTTGACTGCAATAACGTATCGCTGGCAT
>JBBCIL010000043.1:0-34227 GCA_037200265.1 Bacteroidota bacterium | reverse complement strand
CTTAGTTGAATTATTTATTGAATGATGTCTTTGTTTAATTAAGAGACGATTTATTTTTCCGGGTATTCCAGGTTGATTAATTCAATGATCCTTGCAGCTCTGCTGATGGCGTTGTTATAGTAACGCACTGGCTCATTGGTAAATCTTAACTGAAGGCAATAATTTCTTATTTCCGGGTCCTGTAATACTTCAATGAGATTATCACCCGCTTCGCCTGTATTTTTCCTTTTTTTATAGATCAGCTGTTGAAACTCCCTTTTTAAGCGAACGTAGCCAGCCGTATTATTGGTCAGGGCAATTATTGTTTCCTGGTAAAGATCCAGTATATCGTTTCGCAACTCCGTATTTTCAATCGTGTTTAGTTTCCCGCTTGTTTTAAACCCTTCGTAACGACCACTGTTTACCAGGAGCTGGATAGTATTCCATGACACCCAATCATATTTTCTTACTGTATCTATATTTAATATTTTCTCTTTTCCTAAATAAAGAAACCATTTTGCCTGTGCTTCATATCCAGTCCTGTCGTCCTGCATTTCAAGGATGTCATTCCTCAGGTCAAGCCGGAGGCCGGTTAAAAATTCCTTTACTTCCTTCTGTTCATGTTTGTGTTCTCTCCGGCGCTCCATAAATACAGCGAAGGAAACGGCAAAAACTATGATAAACATTTCAAGGATGATCTCGCCGGTCTTTTTCCAGATTGATTTTTTACGATTGGTCACCTCAGCTAAAATGTGGCGTATATTTTTTCTTATTTCATTTTCCATCCGGGTAAAATTTTGTGCCCTGCGGCCGGTCATTACAATTGTTTACATCACTTATCGGGTAAAGAAATTTTTTTCACCAACAGTAATCCGTCAAAATGTTTTGCCAGTATCATTTTGTCAGAGCCTTTCAGATCAATGAAGGTGTCATTAACAGTTATATCCTCGTAAAGCCATCCGCTTCCTTTATCTTTTTTCTTTGGTATAGTAAGATAACTTGCGAACGCCGGCAGGCTGCTGATAATATGTTTTATGTCCAGGTTAGCAGAATCAGGGGCAACGATCTTTTTTTCTTTTCCTGCATTGTCTGCATATACACCGGCGCCGGCGAATATTCCTATGGCGTACATTTCTTTATCAAACCAGGGGACTAGCATTTCTCCCATCACCTGTTCATTTTCATTGTACCGGGCCACATGATAATTATGCGCTACGATAATCAATTTTTCATTTTTATAAACAGTGTCCGCCAGCCATTTTATATTATCCGCCATGGCAGCATCCCTTGCCGCCCACCTGTTGTTCCAATTATGATCTTTAATAAACCGGAGCATATACTGCAGGTAATCAATCCTGTTCATAATGGTTCTGAGAGAGAATGCCAGTGCTGCTGAATATCCGGCCGCATTATTTTCCATTAACAAAGCATGAATACGCCGGTAGTCTGCTATCAACTGAACCGTTTTCGGCTGTACAGAATCGTATATCGCTTTAGTATTTGAAAGTTCGCGCTGGGTTTGCCCATATCTTTCTTCGATCGTATTGTAAAAATCGGTATCCATGTTTTTTCTTTTGGCGATGCCGGTCAATAACTGGCTGAAAGAATTGCCTGTCCGTTGACTGTCAAAACCCGAAATATGAATGTTCTCAGATTTTACATATTCCATCAGGTCCCTGAATTCTTTTGTCCGCCAGCCCGAAAAAAAACCATAAGTCATTTGAGCAGCACTTAATTCTTCCCTGTTCAGATCGGCAACAGATAACTCGCCAATGCCCGATTCAAAAAGTATTGCATTAAAGCCCAGTTTTTCATGAAGGAATTGAACAAGATCATTACGAAGCAGGAAAATTTCTTTGGAACCGTGGTTAGGCTCCCCGATCAGTATGATCTTCTTGTCTTTTACATATTTAATAATATAGTCCCACTGTGTATTTAATACCTTTTCATCCGTGCAAACAGGTTTAGCATTTTCACCCAGGAAAGAGAGTTGCTGCGGGGGTACTACTTGCCCGCCACTGTCTTCCGACAGGATAAGAAGAGCCGCCAGCATGTGTACTATTCTTCTCATTGTTTAGCAGGTAATATTCATTCCTTGTAATACCGGTATTACTTAATTGATCACGGGTGTCTCCTGTACTGGAAACCAGGGCTGTTAAAGCTGATCCGGGTATAGTCAAACGTAAATATCTTTCCTCCCTGGTCAATTCTTACATGATAAGGTAATTGTAATCTCCCGGTAGTTTTCCAGCCGGAGAATTCTGTTTTGATGATCTCTTTTTCATCACCGGGATTTTGGAAATGTATTGCCGTTAATAAATTCGTCTTTACGGAAAAGAACAATGAGCAGTCATGATTCAATTCATCTTTTGCTTTCAGGCTGTACATGCGGGTGCTGTCTATTTCTACTACAACCGGTTTTTGAAAATCATGAAAGCGGCTGTTCACTTCGAGAATGATGTTATGAAACTCATGCCCCCTTATTGTATACACCGCTTCTTTAGGAAGCGGATGGCTGGTATCCCCGACCTGGAAACCATCAGTCTTGTTTTGAATCACGGCTTCGAATGGATCAGGAGAATAACTGTATGTCTGTTTAAAATAGGAATAACCCCCGGTCGCCGTATGCGTTTCGGTGATATAATTTCCTTTTGGCGAGTTGCAATCGGCCACTGCGATAAGATTCTGTATACTTTCCCGGTCCTTTGTTTGTCCTGCAGCATCCAGGGAGGCGAGAATAAGCCCGTCGGCTGTTGCATACAGGTTTTCCTTCTGGCTGTTTTGATTTATACAACCGTATGCAAAAAGAAGAAAAGATATATACATCATACCTGTCTGGCAGGTTGTTTTAGTATTGAGTTTCACATACTGCATTTTATTGCTGTCATTTTTTATTGTCATCATCGCTGCGGTTCTTTGTTTTGATATCCGGTATCCAGCCTTTCGCTGTTACGGAAACTATTTCAATCGTTAATGTCATTTCAAATAATCATAAGCGTCTACAAATTCAATTTCCGGGCAGGCCATGGCCAGGAAACGAAGTATTTGCAGGTGACCGGCGCCGATCATTACAAAAATTCTTTCTTCTTTTGATTCCGCGGCCAGCCTGAGAATATTAGAGAATATCCGCAGGTTACGGTTCCACCAGTAAATACTATTGTCAGCTCCGGGATAAAGGCCATCTGCGGCTACTTTAAAATCTCCTATGAGATAATGTCCTAATCCAAGGCGCAACCTTTCCGGGTTATTTTCATAAGCAAGCGTTGTTCTTAAGGGTAAAACAGACTTCAGCGAATCATCTTTTGCATATAATGAGAAAAACAGTTTTAAATAAGTACTGTCGAGGTATTGCTGCTGGTGATGAACGGCTGCAAAGCTGTCAATATTCAGGGGATCTTCAAATTCTCTTGCCGGCGCATCTATCGTATATACTTTTTTATGACCCATCATGGCTGCCATCCGGTAACAGACCTGGTAAATTTCATTTTCACCGGGCTCATACCGGTTATTAAGAAACTCGGTATACAGTGAGTCATGAAACCGCTGCCACCGCGGCATATTTTCAATCGTTACTTTGGTGGGTTTAAACTTGGCGAACAGTTGCAGCAAATCCTTTATTTCAGCCTGGCGCCTGGCTGATTTTATGTTGACTGAAAATTTCGGTTTATAAGCATCATGCCCTCCATCATTAAAATGAAAAGTGCCTACGATCATCACTTTTGACTTTTTTTGATTTTTAAAAGGAGCCGACAGTGTGTTGATATCAGGTGCGCCTTGCTGTGCCAGGGAAGTTTGTCCGCTGCCAGTTAGGAATAAGAAGAAACACAATGTTATTATTATTTTCATCACCGGCCTTAGAATAAAGTGTCAAATATTATTTTGGCAGCTACCTCAGTCCCTTTTTCTGAGGGGTGAAACATATCGGGTCCGTAATAAGAGTAATCGTTGGTATCCTCGAAATACTTTTTCCAAACCTGCCCAACGGGGCATAACAATGAATTGGTAGCTGTAGCTGCGTCACTGTAGTTTTTTATCACACCATCAAAAGTGCCGATATTGGCAAGGGCAGGCCATACCATAAAAAAAGCCAGTTTCGATTTATGTGTATCGCACAGGGTTTTTATTCTGGCACCGTAATCCTGCAGCATGATCCTGCCGTCATTCTGAGATGACGGCCCCTGCTGTACCACAACAAAGTCATATTTATTCTTTGCGACCAAATCCTGCAAACGGCCATCATTCCAATGGTCTTCCAGTGCATAGTTTGGATAAGCGATCACCTCTGTTTTTATCTCAATACCTTTTTCCTTCCCCAGCCTGACGATAATAGCGGGCAGGTCATTGGTATAAGTAAGGCTGTTGCCAACAAAAAGAATAGTCCTGGCTGAGTCTGATGAACTGGTTTCTTTTTTGCACGCCATAGCTGAAATGGCTAAACAAAACACCATAATAAGGGTGCTTATAACAGATGTATGTTGTTTAAATCTTTTGTTCATAATTATTTTTTCTTTTAAAAGCTGTGATGACAGCTGCCTGTTTTGTTAACTTGTTTATTACTATTACTAAAGATTATAATATACCCTGATTTATAAGCCGGCATTTACAGGAACGGATTCTTTTCCCGGTACTTTAAACGATGCGATGAATGCAGTTCATAGGTATAAAATCGTATTTCGTTTACCGGAATGGTGATTCAGTCCGGTAAACGCTAAATTGTATGGACGGTAGGCTTTAGCGGCAGCGACCGGGTAGTTTCAAATGAAATGTTCCTTGTTTTTGAAGAAAAGCAATACCCCTGAAAGCCAGCCTTATTATCAACTCCGGAACGCTTATTTGCGTGTTCAGTAAAAATTATTCTTTTACTGACTCCAGTACCTTTTCAAAACTGATCCAATAAATATCGCCTCCGCCATTTAGTGGTGAAGAAAAGGATTTCAACAGGTCATTGAGTTTAGCGGGCTGCTCTGTGAAGGCACTCTTTATGGTGTTCCGCTCACTGGTAAAAAATAAAATCTTTTTGTCAAAGCTTACAAAAGGGCAGTAGTCCAGTTTGGGTGAATTGAGCAAGGACAGGTTTTTAGCAGGCTGCCATTTTCCCGAATCATTCTTCAGGCTGATATAGAGATCGCCCTGGCCTTTATCATCACTTCGTCCGTAAGCGGTAAAAATGATAAAATCTTCACCCGGTGAAACAAAAGCGTTGAACTCATAGGCTTTTGAGTTGACGGCTGTATCCATGGCAACGGGATCATTGTATTTTCCGTTTTCCCATTTAGCAATATAAATATCTTCTTTACCCACTCCTTTTTTATAGGCTGCAGTAAAGTACAGGTTACCGCTCCTGGTAATAGAAGGATAAAACTCATCGGCTTCCGTATTTATCGGTGAGCCGAGATTTTCAGGCTCTCCCCATTTCCCGTTTTTCTTTTCTACCACCCAGATATCAAAATCCTTTATGACTGTTCCGCTTAAAGGACGGTTGGAAGAAAAGAATAGTTTTTTTCCATCAGGGGAAAAAGCGGCTTCGATATCACTGAATTTTCCGGCAAAAGGAGCCAGTACAGGTTCACTCCAGTTGCCGCTGCTATTCCGTTGCCTGTAAATAATGGATTGAAAGACACCTTTCGGCGACTGTATGCTATAAAACAATTCAGTGCCATCGGGGGAAAGGGTAAAGTCTCTTTCATTAAAACCGGTACTGACCTGGTTTTCGGCAAAGACCTGGGGAGATGCAGGAGCCTGATCAAAGCGGATTTTGCCTTGTGCCAATAAGGTCAATGGCATTAAGAATAAACAGCATAAGTTTACTTTACGCATAGGTTAGTATTTTAAATGATAGTGCGAAAGCTACCGGTATACTTTCTGGCGGAGCAGAATTTTCTACCAATGCCTGATCTGTATCTATAGAAACACGGGTGCAACTTTTTTTTACAGGTTGCAACGTAATCTGCGTTTCATACAATGAAAACCGCTATTCATATATTAAAAGGGGGTAATTAAAATAATTTCCTGATTTTTATGATCGCAGCAGTTGTCATAGATGGCATAGTGATTGACCGTTCATTGTATGAAAAAAAGAATCTTTTACCATATTCTGTTTTGGGCAGGGTATGTTTTTTTTAAAACGTACCTGAATTTTATTTCAGCCGGTCTTCCGGCAGAAAGCAAGCCGGCGTTTAGTTTATTCATGACAATGCTTGTGGCGCAGGCGGCACTGCTGATCGTTAAGGTGCCGATGGTATATATTCTCTTTGCGATCACCGGTCAGTACTTATCGAAGAAAGGGAGTGCCGTAAAAGCCGGTATTTCAATTACTTTTTTGTTTGCAGCCAGTATCCTTGTGTTTTTACTGATAAACCATTTTATTGTTCTGAAGCTTATTTATAAAACGCCTGTTGGCTTCAGCGCTAATTTCAGTTTCACCAGTATCCTTTATACTTTTTTTGTTCTTTCTTTTACAGCAGGTATTGCCATGGTGTTAAAACTTACCCGTTTAAGTATCAGGCAAAAGGAAATGCAGCAGGAGATAATGCAAAAGAAACTGGAAACAGAGCTCCGGTTCTTAAAATCCCAGACAAACCCTCATTTTTTGTTTAATACCCTGAATAATATATATGCACTGGCCAGGAAAAAATCGGATGATACGGCAGATGTGGTGATGAAGCTATCAAAGCTGCTGCGGTTCATGCTTTATGAGTCAGAAAGTATGAGCATACCTGTGGCCAACGAATTAAGGATGATAGATGATTATATTGAACTGGAAAAAATAAGGTATAATGAACGGTTGAAAATTACGTATGAGTATTCCATTGATAATAATGCCCAGCCGGTAGCTCCGCTGGTTTTGCTGCCTTTCGTGGAAAATGCTTTTAAGCACGGCACCAGCGAAACCAGGTTTAATTCTTTCATTAACATTGATGTGAAATTAAAGGACGGACAGCTTATTTTTATGATAGAGAATTCAAAATCAGAAAATGCGGAAACGGCCGGTACAGAAAAAATAGGATTGAATAATGTAAGCCGCCAGCTTGAGCTCATGTATCCTGAGCATACGCTTGACATTGAAGACGACGCCGGCCGGTTTTAAAGTAGTATTGAAAATAAATCTCCATAAATATGCAACTGTATAATTGTATAATTGTAGAAGATGAGCCGTTGGCGGCAGAAGTATTGCGTGATTACATTCAGCAGGTTCCTTTCCTGGTTTTAAAAGGTGTTTGCCCTGATGCCATCTACGCGATCGAGCTGCTGCAGAAAGAAAAGATTGATTTGATCTTTCTTGATATTCATCTTCCTAAACTGAAAGGACTCGACTTTATCAAAACGGTAAAAATACCCCCGCATATAATCATAACATCGGCTTACCATGAGTATGCTCTGCAGGGATACGAGTATAATGTACTGGATTACCTGCTCAAACCTGTTGAGTTCAGCCGGTTCCTGATGGCGGTTAATAAACTCACTTCAACACCTGAAGCGCATAAACTGGAAAGTAAAGGATATGCCAAAGCAGAAGAATGAATACCTGTTCTTCAATGTGAGTAAAAAGAAGGTCAGGGTATTCCTGGCGGAGATATTATATATAGAAAGTCTTAAAGAGTATATCAGGATCGTTACAAAAAGCAAATCAATTGTTACGAAATTCCAGTTAAGCCAGGTAGAAGATATACTGGCAAAGAATAATTTTCTGCGTATTCACCGCTCGTATATAGTCGCCAAGGATAAGATCGAAGCCTTTACTGCCACCGATGTGGAAATAGATACCAAACTGATCCCGATAGGAAGAGGGTATAAGGATATTGTTCAGTCTGTATTGAATACACCAAAGGAATAATGCATAAATAAATCCCGTAACGACGCCACGGTGCAAAGAATGTCCTGTTGAAAATCAGTCGTCGCGGCTTTGCGCCGTTGCGGGAACGTTGATTTGAAATGCTTTTGAGGCCGGGCTCCATGGCTTGTCGCCGCACTTCATAAGGCCGGCTAAAATGGGATGAAAGGGCTGATTTTATAATTTATCGCATATCTCTGCAGTAAGAAATGTGAAGTTGGCCTGTTTTTAGATTCCATTTCCCCAAAATTTCAGCATGTCGGTCAGCCTGCAAGCCGCTTATCTCTTTTTACTGGCTATTCCTGTCGCCTGTATTTCATGGACGGTTACCCACGAGGAGGTTTTCCGGGAGCCCCGTGATTTCTGTGTCAGGCATAGCCGGCAAGGCCGTTCATTCATTAAAAGAAAATTCTTTTATCTTTTCACCTGCGAATATTGTTTCAGCCATTATGTAACACTGGGCATGCTTGCCATCACGAAATACCATTTATTGTTTAATGACTGGAGAGGATACCTGGTGGGCGGTTTTTCTATCGTGTGGATCGCCAATCTTTATATGAGCTTATTCCTGCTCCTGCGCACAGATATTAAAAAGGAAAAACTGGAGTGGATGAAAAACAGCTATCAGATAAATAAAAGTGGTAGGATTTGGATTTTGAAACACATAGGCAGATAAGAAGAGGCTGTCATAAGTCAAATAAATCCCGCAACGGCGCCACGGCGCAAAGAATGTCCTATTAAAAAATCAGTCGTTGCGGCTTTGCGCCGTTGCGTGAACATTAATTTAAAATACTTTTGAGACAAGCTCTTTTTTATGTGATTATATTATATGGTAAAGAAGTGCCGAAACCGGCCAATACTGTTATATTGGCGATGCTGAAAAATATGGCAGGCATTATGCTGAAATAACGGTCATATCGAATGTATTCAATTGAAAATATCGTCCAAGTAAAAACATATCAGTTTAAAATAATAAAAAATGAGAAAAACCATATTATTAAGCGGTGCAATAGCAGGCTATATATTCCTGGCCTGTGGCAATTTCTTCCCCTCAACATCACAAAATGCGGATACGAAGGTAGCCGGCAGTTATAAAGACTCATTACTGAGCCCTTTGCTACACCATCAGCCAGGAACAATAGTAAAGTGCTGGGATGGCCCGAAGGGCTTACTCCCAAAGCGCCGGCAGGGTTTACCGTAACACAGTATGCTGACAAGTTCAAAAACCCAAGGTGGATATATGTGGCGGATAACGGCGATGTTTTTCTCGCAGAATCAAGCGCTGACAAGGTTCTTTTATTGCGGGATACTGATAAGGATGGTGTAGCTGAAACCCGTTTACCTTTTTGGAGAAACTCAACCGCCCGCTTGGTATGCTGATTATCGGCAATAAGTTTTATGTAGCCAATACAAATGGAGTAGTAGAGTATCCATACGAACAGGGCGCGACCAGCATCACAGCCGAAGGAAAAAAAATAGTTGATCTGCCTGCAGGCGGATACAATAATCACTGGACAAGAAATATCATCACCAATGCACAAAAAAATAAAATTTACGTGTCCGTTGGTTCAGGCAGCAATGTAGCCGAGCATGGAAATAGATAATGAGCAGAGAAGAGCGGGCATTCTTGAAGTCAACCTGGATGGCAGTGGCGAAAAGATCTATGCCAGTGGGCTTCGCAATCCTGTAGGTATGGATTGGGCACCGGGGTACACAAACCATGTGGACGGCCGTCAATGAAAGAGATGGATTGGGTGATGACCTTGTTCCGGATTATATCACCAGTGTGAAAGAAGGCGGTTTTTATGGATGGCCCTATGCCTATTTCGGACAACACGAAGATCCAGGCGTAAAGGAGAAAACCCCGGGCTTGTAGCAAAAGCCATAGTGCCGGATGTACCTATGGGTTCTCATACCGCGTCATTGGGATTGGTGTTTTATACCAAAAAGAATTTTCCTGCAAAATACCAGGGTGGGGCTTTTATCGGGCAACATGGTTCCTGGAACAGGTCGGCACTGGCCGGTTATAAAGTAATGTTTGTACCATTTAAAAACGGAAAGCCATCGGCAAGCCGGAAGATTTCTTAACAGGGTTTATTGCTAACGCTGCGGACAGTGAGGTATATGGCAAACCTGTTTGTACAGCGGTATTGCCGGACGGTTCGTTATTGGTGACAGATGATGGCGGAAAACTTATCTGGAAAGTGAGTTATGGGAAATAAGTCGGAAGAAAGTCGGAAAGTCCGAAAGTCCGCTGCGTAGATAGAGGACTATTTCTTTAATGAAAGTCCGAAAGACGGGTACTAAAGAAGTTATTGTCCGATAGGATTAATAATATTCAGGGAGTCGTCTTCGGACTTTCGTCTGAATGCTCCTGCTACTTTCTACGCAGCGGACTTTCGGACTTTCCGACTTTCTTCCGACTCATCTCCCCATCCCACCCTCCTCAACAGTCACGATAGTTCCGTTCATATAGTCTGAGGCCGGGGATGATAAGAATACAAATGCGCCGGCCATATCTTCAGGCGTGCCCCAGCGGTTGGCGGGGATCCTGGAAAGGATAGCGGCATTACGGTCAGCGTCTGCTCTTAATGCAGCCGTATTATCCGTAGCAATATAACCCGGCGCTACACCATTTACATTGATTCCTGATTTTGCCCATTCATTGGCAAATGCTTTTAGCAAAGAAGCAATAGCGCCTTTGCTCGCTGCATAACCGGGAACAGTCACGCCTCCCTGGAAAGAAAGCAATGAACAGGTAAATACAATTTTGCCAGCGCCCTGTTCTACCATCCGTTTGCCGATCTCTCTTGTCAGGATGAATTGTGCATCCAGGTTTATATTAATGATCGTATCCCAGTATTCATCAGAATGTTCAGCAACCGGCTTGCGCAAAATATGGCCTGCATTATTGATGAGGATATCTATACGCGGTGATCAGCCTTTACTTTTTCTACAAAAGAATAAATAGCATCACGGTTGGTAAGATCACATTGATATGCATAGAATTTTCTGCCGGTAGCGGTTACGGCTTTTTCCAATACTGAGCCCGACGCTTCCAGTTTGCTGCTTACACCAATTATATCTGCTCCCGATTCGGCCAGTGCAGTTGCGATAGCCAATCCAATACCACGGCTGCTGCCGGTTACCAATGCTAACTTACCATCTACTCTGAAATTTATCATGTGTATCAGTTTTTTTTTAGAAAAGTCCGGAAGACGGGAAGTCCGCTGCGTATATAGTTGAAAGGCCTGATATTGAAAGTCCGAAGACGTGGCTTTATAGCGGAAGCTGCTTTACAGTTGGGTCAAACTTTAGTGAGCGGCTTCGGACTTTCATAAAAAGAGGTTTCCTTATCCACGCAGCGGACTTCCCGTCTTTCCGACTATTTCATTTACTTCAAATTTATCGCCCGGTACCGGATCCATATCCGTGAATACCATATTCTCCCCCGCCATCGCCCAGATAAAAGAATAGTTGGCGGTCGCTACGCCGCTATGAATGCTCCACGCAGGTGATAGTATAGCCTGTTCATTATTCAGGAATATATGCCTGTTTCATGGGGCTCGCCCATAAAGTGTATCACCCGTTGTCCTTCGGGCAGGTCAAAATAAAAATAGGATTCCATCCGGCGATCATGCAAATGCGGCGGCATCGTATTCCACACACTTCCTTTTTTAAAGTTGGTGACGCCCATTACCAACTGGCAGCTTTTGATACCATCCAGGTGAATATATTTATTGATCACGCGGTGATTGTTATTGTCAAGGCTGCCAAGTTCTGCAGGTAATGCTTCAGACGTTTCATTAGCCTTGTTGGATATTCCTGGTGAGCAGGGCAGGAGAAGAAAATGAATTTAGCAGGAGCTGATTTACTAACACTGCTGAATACGACCTTTTGTTTGCCTTTGCCAATATATAAGCAATCCTGTTTTTCAAGATCAAATTTCTGGTTATCTACTATAATGTTTCCATTACCGCCTATATTCAGGATGCCGATCTCACGGCGGCTTAAAAAGTATTCTGATTTCAGTTGTTCGTAAGTGCCCAGTTCCAGTTTGGTATTGACAGGATTGGCGGCGCCAACGATCATGCGGTCATAATGGGTATATACACATTCTATGGTATCAGGAACGACTAAATTCTCCAGCAGGAATTTTTCCCTTATTTGTTTTGTATCGTAACGGGCAAAGTCTTCAGATGAACCTGGTGAATGATTTTCATTGACAGTTATTTAGGAGGCGTAAAGCTAAGGCAAACTTATATATGGGGGCTATATATTACCGGAAACGATGCCGGAGAAAACGGAGCGGTCAGGAAAGTGTTTTCAGCGCTGTGCAGGGAAAATATTATCGCAAAGAAAGTTGTTTAAAACAGCGGGAAGAATTATTTACTCCTGCTTTATTTGGTATCGCCCAGGAAGATCCTGAAAAATGTTTTGATACTTATACTTATGGTTTTTGCAATGATCTTTATATCTGCCGGAAAGCTGGCTTTTCTTACATATACCGCATCCCAGTAATAACGGTTCACGATACCTTCATAATCTTTTGCCGGTCCATGAAAGCCCTTTTATTTGCGCCAGGCCGGTGATACCCGGTTTTACCAGGCTCCTGAATTTATAGGGAAGAGATAACAAAAGAAAACCGTTCGCAATCCGACAGCATATGCGGCCGCGGGCCGGTAAGGCTCATATCGCCGGCCAGCACATTGAACAACTGGGGCAGCTCGTCTATATTTGTTTTGCGCAGCAATTTGCCGGCACCCGTAATACGATGATCATTTTCTTCGGCCGGCTTTTCATCTGCATCATCATTTTTTATCATGGTGCGGAACTTGAGACAGCGGAATATTTTTCCATGACGGCCCACCCGGTCCTGGGAAAAAAATACCGGGGCCTTTTGAACCCAGTTTTATCCATACGGCTACAAGCGGCAGCAGCCAGCTCAATACAAGCAGAATAGCAAGGAAGAGAGGAAGAAAATATCAAACGCTCTTTTAAAGTATAAATAGTTCTTCCGGCTGGCAACGAAGCGGGCTATAATTGCGTTTTCATGACTGGTTGATTCTTCTATAGCAGCCAGTGTTGGCAGTTCGGTATGGAAATCGGTTTTTAGCAAAGTGTTTAGATATAGTATTTGAAGAGAATTTCTGACTGAATTTAATCGGCAAAATGATATAGCAGGTTGCTTGCTCGTTTCATCAAAACATGTATAGTAAATGATGAGTGTTGTTTATAAAAGGGATGCCGTGATACAAACAGATACTGGGAGCAGGCATTTTGAAAGTGCTGGCTTATTTTTCCATGTTTCAGTATCCCTCTCACCAGGGCGGAAGTAATAAAATACCTGCCGCCGGATACAACTATTGATAGTTTTGACAACATGCTGGAACAACTGGTTGCCGAAGGCACTATTTTCAGGATCGCAGAATTTTACTTATTACAGAATGACAGTGCTCTGGTGAAAAGAAGAAGGGAAGGCAATCAACGGGCCGGGCAGCTATTACCCAAAGCGATGCGAATAGGCCGGTTCCTTTCAAGATTTCCATACGTAAGAGGAGTGGGTATCTCCGGCTCGTTATCCAAGATGTATGCTGATGAAAAAGCAGATATTGATTTTTTCATTATTACCAAAGCCAACCGCTTATGGATCGCCAGAACGTTCATGCATTTATTTAAAAAGTTAACTTTCCTTACAGGCAGGCAGCATCTTTATTGTATGAATTACTATATAGATGAAAAAGCGCTGAAACTCGGTGAGCAGAACATTTATACGGCTATTGAAACGGTCACGCTGCTGCCGGCAGGCGGAAACGCTATGCAGGGATTTTTTTTTCTGCTAATGACTGGATAAAAAAATGGTTTGCTGATTATCCCGCTGATAATAGCAGTAAGCAAACTGAAACGGGAAGATCATGGATAAAAAGAACGATAGAATGGCTGCTCAATAATAAAGCCGGTAACCAGTTAGATGATTACCTGATGAAATTAACCACCCACCGCTGGCAGAAAAAGAAACAACGCAGAACTCGTAATGCAGAAGGAAAAGAAATGGATCTTATTACAGGTAAACATTTTGCCCGGTCAAATCCCGGTATGTTCCAGGAGAAACTACTGGCTACTTATAACGAAATACTGAATGCGATAAAGCGTCGTTACCCTGAATATTTTTTAACCTTTTTTCTGAAGCGTAATAATATAATAATCCTTCCCCCCCTATACTTCTCCACGGCCATTTAGTTTTCCATTTATCTTCTTTATTTTTTAAAAACTTCCAGGCCTTTGGATGCTTCTCTGCAAACTTTTCAATATAGGAAGGAGGAGCTATGCTGCATAAGCCTTCGAGGCTGATCATCTCAAATGAATCCTGCAGATTTTTTTTTACAAATGATGGATTATAGTACCAGCAACGAAAGAACTGCCCCTCGATATGCGCCTTTGCCCCTTTGCTCCCGGTAAACCTGCGGAATGCAGTTTTGAATTTTCCTTTAAATAATAAAATAAATTCCCACAGGCAAAATTTGGGCAGGATGACCAATGTAGCATAGCCACCTGGTTTTAACAGCGAATCAAATGATCGCAGCACTTTAGCGAGTTCATGGGTGCAATTCAAGCCGGCAAAATTGGAAAAGATCAGGTCATAAGGCCCCCGTGCGGATAAGCTTTCCAGTTCAGTAAAAGAACATACTTCATCACTGATACTGATCTGCAGGTTATTCAGTATAGCTTTTTCTTTCAGCCTTGCCTGCATGGTGTCTGATATATCAGTAGCATGCACAGTATGACCATACCGGGCAAAAAAGACAGCATCTTCACCGGTACCGGCATTCAGTTCTAAGATATGTGAGCGGGGCGGGAGGTAATACAATACATGATCCCTCACCCTTTTTCTTTTGTATTGTATGATGCTGTCGCCGGTATACAATTCATCAAACAAGGGAGCTTGTTTGCTGAAAGCTGCGGCAGCCGCCTGTTCATTCAGGATGTGTACAGGTTCATTCATGCAGGAGCGTTTTCCAGCGACCGGAGTTTTTGTTTATCCATCCAGGCAGCAGGAGCATAATATAAAAATGACATAGCTTTTTTAAATGTAAAGGAACTGGCAGCCAATGGCCGGCTCAATAGATTTTTCAGATGCTGGATGGCGATATGCTTACGATAGCTTTTATGAACATAGCGGTGAAGCTGTTTATAAAAAGCCGGTGCATAGGTATTGCGGAACATCAGGCCAGCTCATCCGAATCCGTCCAGTTGGTTTTTTCTTTCAGTTCGTTTTTTACTCTTTCAAAAAAAAACAGTGCCGGGCAATGGATAAGAAACAGAGATGCCTATTTCGTAAGGCAATAATTTATTGATCATCCTGATCGTTTTCGAAATATCTTCTTTTGTTTCGCCGGGATTAACCAAACTGGATAAAGAAAGAAGGATGAATGCCATTTTTTTTAAGTAACCGGGTCGCCTGGTGTATCTGTTCTACGGTTGTTCCCTTATCCATAGCATCCAGTATTTTTTGAGAGCCGCTTTCAGCGCCCATCCAGATATTTTCACAGCCCGCCCTTGCGAGGTCACGGATATAGTTTTCCTGTAACAGCAGATCAGCTCTTGCCTGTATTTTGAAACGGAAATCCAGCTGTTCTTTTTCTAAAAGATCGGCAAACTCATGTACCCACCCGGGTTTCAAACCAAAAATATCATCGCAGAACCAGATATGATCAAAATTGAATGTTTCTTTCAGCATCTTCAGTTCTGCTACTACATTCTGCGGTGATCTTGAATTGTAACGATTACCATAAATGGGCTTGGCACACCAGTTACATTTAAAAGGGCAGCCCCTGGTTGTCGCCATATTGAGTGAGAAATAGCCTTTGTGCTTCAGCCATGTTTTCCTGTACATGTCAATATCAAGCAAGTCCCAGGCGGGAAAGGAAGACTGTCCAGGTCTTTCAGTACATTTCTCCGTACTGTTTTTATCACAGCGTCATCCTGTTTATAGGCAAGCCCGGGAATGGAGAGAAAGTTGTTTTCCTGCCTGTCAATCGCTGTCACCAGATCTGCAAGTGTTTGTTCGGCTTCTCCCAATAAAATAAAATCAGCCCCTTCCTGCAGGTATTCTTCGTAGCGGTCTGTAGAGTCTGAACTTGAAATAATAACGACGATGTGTTGGTTACCTGGGAGACCGCCGACGCTGTCAATTTCAGTCATTATGAAATCGAACGAAGTGATGAGGGTTCTTCCTTTACCAGCATCAGGCGACAGGAAACGACTGGTAATACCGGCATACGCAGTTATCATTATACCGACTTGAATGTATGGACTGTCAGCAACAAACTATTTTACCGCCTGAAGATGGTTGACCAGGATGGCTCCTTCAGCTATAGCCAGGTGCTGTCCCTGCAACGGGATAATAACAGGAGCATCACTGCTTTTACAGTCAAACCTAATCCCTTTATTGACAAGATCACCATAAGTCTTACTTTAAAGCAAAAAGAGACCATCTTGCTGGAAGTAGTGATGTATCGGGCAGGGTAGTACTTACTAAGAAAACAGCAGCTGAAAAAGGAGTCAGCAGCATTGTAATAGAAAATGCTGCTCATTTACAAAAGGGGACTTATTTTTTACGCATCCACTCGGGTGATGAAACATCAGTACAGAAAATCTTAAAGCGGTAATTGACATCCTGTATAAATTACGGCAACCACACATAGCTTTTGTATTCAGCATCCCGGTGGTATGTCAATATTTATGTTATAATTTATATTTGAACTATCAATTATTGATATTGAGCTAACCGAATTCAAATTCCGCCTGATGAAAGTAACCCACTTGGTAATAATGGGGTGAGGAAGCATGGAACGGTGGTGAGTAAAGAACTGAACTGCGAATAAGCGACGGTGTACGTAGGATAGGCGGGCTATCGAGCAGATCCAGGCGGCATCCCGCTACCAAACGGATATTTTGTTTTTTTGCCGCGATATGCGCCCGCACGATTTCGCCATGCGATGCAATAGCTTTTCTGCCATAGTTTCTATCTCAAAGATAGACCGGCTTCAAAAAGATGAGATCCTGATCGGAAAAAACAGGGTTCCAAATTGGGGTTACCTATAAAGCTGCCTTCCTTGAGACCATTACGAAATTAAGATGGTGATGGAATCAGCAGCGTTGGCCGGTCTTCCTTGCCCCGGCGATACGGTGTTGTTATGACCATATTGACCCGGGTGATAGTAAACGCGCAGAACACAGGCATCAGTACCACTACACACCACAGGGAAAAATAGTCTTTGATAAGATAAGGTAGCCTGCAGATTTTATTATAGCAGTTCACTTTGTCTCCTATTGCCGGGAGCGCAATACCGCTTGAGGCAATTCAGGAGTGGTTACGGGAAAAGTGAAAGCCTGCACAGTAAGCTATCACTGCGCTGATTCTTTTCCTGCCTGTAAACTTTACATAGAATATGATGGCCTGAACATTAAATGTATAAATTAGTACCAGCAGCATATATTATTGATGAACCGGGCGGCCCAGCCGTTTTAAGAACAGGTAATGCGAGCGGAGCGCCGAGAAAAAACTTCGGTTAACATGGTAAGGCAAATTGAATTCCTGCGCCGTTTGCCGCACGATCGCTGACAGCCTGCGGTAATGGATGTGGCAAATCTTCGGGAACAGGTGATGCTCCACCTGCAGGTTGAGTCCGCCGCATAAGAAGTTCGCTAATTTACTGGTGGGTGCAAAGTTAGCTGTTGTTTTCAGCTGGTGTACTGCCCATGCATCCTCGATACTGTTATTCTCCGCATGCCTGATCTCTGTATCTTCTACCACATGTGCCAGTTGAAATACCAGTCCCAGTACCAATCCTTCTGCAATATTCATGGCAAGAAAGCCAATGATAAACTGCCAGCCGGTCAATCCCATCACCAGTAAGGGCAACACAATAAACAGGAAATAATATATCGCTTTATAAAAAAATAATTTGAAATACTCTGCCCGTGGATGTTTATTGATATGGCTGTCACCGATATTTTTCTTAAAGAATTTCAGGTAGTCTTTGCGAAAAAACCATGACAGCGTGGTAAAGCCATACAAAAAGAATGCATAAATATGCTGGTAGCGTTGTAACTTATTTGCCTTTGCCGTTTCATTCACGCGGATCAGGCCCGGCGCTATTTCAATATCCTCATCATGATCCACGATATTGGTATAACTGTGGTGAACGATATTATGTGTCAGGTTCCAGACATAGGTATTGGCACCTATGATGTTGAAGATAAAGCCCAGCACCTTGTTTACTTTCTTATTGGAAGAATAAGCCCCGTGCAGCGCATCGTGGCATACATTGAAACCGATAAAGGCCATGGTCATGCCCAAAAGAATGGCAGCAGCCAGCTTAATTAAAACCGGCAGGACGGCTGTAAGTATACAAATGTATAAGGCAATCGCCACCGACACGAAAAATACCGTTTTAAAGATCATGAATGTATTCGCGTGCCGCGAAACATTTCTTTCTTTGAAGTAATGATCTACCCGTTCTTTCAGGGTAGGAAGAAAATTTGATTTTTCCTGGTTGATGAATTTAAGTGCTTTGTTCATAGAATGAGGTTTATATAAAATAATACCCGAAGCCATTTCGGGCTGAAATTTCTTAACAGTTACATAAATTGGGAAAGTGAGAATATTTCTCGAATGGAAGGCACTAAAGATACGAAAAGTATGATCGCTGCGAGCAACGGTGCTGTTAAGGTTTGTGTAAGATGAGAGATATTAAAGAACCTTTTGGCAGCCGCGGAAGGTTTTAAATCAAAGAAAAGCCAAATGCAGTATCTGTAACACGGATGCTTTTCCATAATAAAGACCAGTTCGGGCAAGGGCAGCGTAGCAATATGCTGGTCAGTTTAGTGAGCTGAGTTTTTATATGCGTTATTTGTTTTACATAATTAAATTTTCTTCATTTCACAGATACTTCTGGAAATTAAGAATGAAAAGAACATTGTTAAGCCATATTAACGGGGTTAACCGGAACTGCAATCTCCGGAAACAGATGAGCTTATTTTTTATCAGTCGAAAAATGCTGAGAGAATAACAGGGAGAAAGCTGGCTGACCCACCTATGGTATTATTTAACTACCCATGAAAAATACCACAGACGGTTCAAATATGACCATTACAGGTTATGCGGCCATTGTACCTTTGTGGTCAAATGGCAAAGAAACTACCAGTATACTCGATCTGCACCATTGCAGGAAAGAACAACAGTCCGGAAGAATTTATTGTTTCCCGGTTTAGTGAATACCTGGCGGAGAGAGGCTATTTGCTCCAGCCGCATGGTCATTCTTTTTATCATCTTGTTTTTTTTACAAAGGGCGCAGGCAAACAATCTATTGACTTTACGGGTTTCTCCGTGAAGCCGGGACAGATCTATTTTATGAATCCCGGCCAAGTACATAACTGGCAGTTCTCAGGAGAAGTAGATGGGTATATCGTCAATTTTTCAGATAGTTTTTTTCACCCGTTGTTTACCGGTACACATTACCTTGAACGTTTCCCTTTTTTTGGTGGCTATGGCGAAGACCAGGTAATACAATTGTCCCAACACGCTCAACAGGAAGTAAAGGAATTATTTGAAAGATTACTAAGCGAATTAAAGCGCTTTGAAAACCATGCAGCAGATATGATCCGTATCCTGTTGCTGCAACTGTTTATTACGGTGAGCAGGCAAATTGAACCGCGGAGGCTTAAACAATTGGCCAAACCTGGTTATACCGTACTCCGTAATTTTCAGCAACGGGTGAACGAACACTATACAAAACTGAAACTTCCAAGCGAATACGCCGCGTTATTGTATGTTACTCCTAACTACCTCAATGCGCTTTGCAAAGACCTGCTGGGAAAACCTGCCGGTGAAGTGATACGCGAACGGATTATACTGGAAGCAAAACGCTTACTGGTGAATGCAGACATGAGTATCAGTGAGATGGCGGATCAACTGAATTTCCAGGATAATTCTTATTTCACGAAGTTTTTTAAAAAGTATACGGGCAAAACTCCTGAAGATTTCAGGAAAGGGTATCATATTAATTCAGCGAAGCAATAAAATCATATTATATGTGCGCAGAAAAAAGAGAGCCTAAGCCGGGATTGTTAAGCAGTCTTATCAGGAATAAATGTACCCGTTGCCGGAGAGGGAATATTTTCCGGTATCGTAATGCCTATGATTTCAGGAATATGATGAAGATGTACGATACCTGTACTGAATGCGGCCAGCCGATGGAACCTGAAGTAGGTTTTTATTATGGTACCGGTTTTGTCAGTTACGGATTGTCGGTGATGATCTCCGTTGCAAGTTTTGTTATATGGTTTGTAACGATCGGTTTTTCCCTGAACGATAACCGCATTTTCTGGTGGATGGGTGTCAATGCCGTATTGTTGCTGGCTTTACAACCATTACTGATGCGGCTTTCCCGTACGCTCTGGCTGGCGATCTTTGTACATTACGATCCTGAATGGCAAATACATCCTCCGCCATTGGTAGAACGGAACAATGACCAGGAAAAAAATAACTGGTAACTGCCGGGTTCGCTTTTTAATTATAAAACCCTCACCATTCCTACTTGCCTGTTGCCAGTCATCGAATCCTGTCCTGTTTCTCAATTGTGCAAATAAGGCTATAAAAGACTATTCAGCGCATCTGAAATACGGGGTATGGTCTACTAAAGTTAATTGCCGTGGTTTTCGCTACGTATTTTCTCTTTGCTATATCATTCCCTGCTCCCATATTTACTGATCACTTAATGGGTTCGGGTTATGAGCAGAAAACTAAAAAGAGGCTGGTAACTTTATTACCGGTTCTGTATTAACCATCTCCTTTATTTTAGCCATTTACTATGCGTAGCAAAACTATTTTCTTTATCCTGCCAGCTTTTTTGTTTGCCGGTCAACTGTTTTCCCAAACAATTACCAGTACGAATACCGCCAGCGGCAAACTTGTTCCTGTCATTGAACTTAGTGGCAACGCTTATCAAAGAGGCCTGCAACATGGCTCACAACTTAAAAGCGATATAGCGGAGGTTTTTGTCAAGTGGAAAAAGAATATCCGGGCCGCTATCAATGCAGATGCTGATTCAGTACTGGCAGCATTCCTGGCTGCCAGTGATTTTAAGCCAGTCACCCGGCAATATACTCCGGCCATATTGGATGAATTAAAAGGAATAGCAGAAGGCAGCGGCCAAAAATTTGATGACGTGTTTGCTTTTCAACTGGTTGATGAATTCTGGGTTTACCTCGACAAGCAATTTAATAGTAAGAACCATCATTGCAGCGGGCTGGGTGTACCGGCAACAACCAATCACCCTGCTTATATCGCACAGAATGCCGACCTGGAAAGTTATATGAACGGCTACCAGGTATTATTACATATTCCTGCAACGAAGGCAGAACCCGAACAGTATATCATCAGTTGCGCCGGGCTGGTAGCCCTTACCGGTATGAATGACCGGGGGATAGGTGTTTGCGTCACACTTATGGAACTGCGGGCCAGTTCAGATGGCTTGCCTGTGGCATTTATCATCCGCGGAATCCTGGGTAAGAAAAAAGGAGCGGATGCCCTGTCTTTCTTAAAAGAAGTAAAGCATGCATCCGGGCAGAACTATATTGTAGGAATAGCTGACAGCGTTTACGATTTTGAAGCCTCTTCTGCGCAGGTCGTACGTTTTTATGCCTAAAGAAAAACAAAGCTCCGTTGTGTACCATACCAATCATGCACTGGTCAATCATGATGTGAAGGAATGGTACAAAAAATATCATGAAAGAGTGCTGGCAGGACAAACAAAGAATAAGAACAGCGAAGCCCGTTTCGCTTCGCTGGAGAATTATCTTAATAAAATGCCCGAGGAAATTTCACCTGATCTTATTAAAAGTGTACTCCGCTCAAAAGACAATCCTGTAAACCCGGTATGCAGAGTGTTTAAAGAAGGGGCGGGTTTTACTTTCAGTTCCGTACTGTTCACATTGGGAGGTAAGCGATCTGTGCAGCTAACATACGGTTCTCCCGATCAGTCGGAGTACAGGGAATATTTTTTTTCGTCATCGAAAAATTAGCCCTGCCCGGCACAACGGTTAGTGCAAAAGGAGGATGATATTTTTTTCAGTTTAATAAATAGTTGCCCACAAATATCTTAATATGGTAAGACTATGTCAGGGATAAAGATTTTTTTGATTATTCTTATATCATTTCCTCTTTTTACTCAAAGATTGCAGGGACAGGTTGATACGATGGAAATGAAAGCTATTCAATCGGGAAATTCGTTAATCAGTAATATTAAAAATAACAGGGAGTATATCTCCGTACTGAACGAATTGCTTGCTAAAACTGAATATTTAAAGTATCGTGACTATTCAGATATGCTTGCCTGGTGGTATAACGTTCGTGGGAATAGCCGATAAGCCCATTGAGATAGAGGATAAGATATTTCCAAGAAGAAAAGCGCCTGAATTTTTTGAGCCCGGTGGACTACTCTGTCGCGGATGCGGTGACATTCATTAGTAAACAACTGGCTTCCCGGCAAGTCGTAATGATCAATGAGGAACACCGGATGTCTATTCACCGCCTTCTTACGCTTCAATTGTTGAAGCCCCTTTATAAACTGGGGTACCGGTACATAGCTGTAGAAACACTTTCCAGCGATAGCACGTTGATGCTCAAAAGATTTCCGGTTCTGCAGACAGGTACTTATTGCAAAGACCCTTTTTTTGCAGAAATGTTGCGCACTGCTGTAAAGATCGGTTACCAATTAGTGCCCTATGAGATAAATATTTCATCGCGGGATGAATACAGGAGGATGGACCCTCTCCAGCGACAGGTGTTCAGGGAAGAAATGCAGGCGAAGAATATTATTAACGGGATAATTGCCCATGATCCGAAAGCCAAAGTAATTGTTCATGGAGGACGCGGTCATATTGCCGAAGTGTATGAAATGCAGCTTATGGGCACCGATAGTGTAAGAATGGCCACGATGGCGGGGAGCGTTTAAGTTTTTTTCCGGTATTGATCCTTTTACAATAGACCAGATGTGGCATGCAGAGCATAGTGATACGGCTTTCGAGTCCACTGTTTTTAAATGGATAAGGGCGCAAAAAAATACCGTAAGTTAAATCTGCTGACCCATACAAAGACAGGGAATGTTTTGACTGACAATAGCGGGCTATATGATGCTGCTATTGTTCCTTCAGTCACACAATATATTGATGGCCGACCTGATTGGCTGGTAGGGTTGAAAGGGCGACTAAAGAAATACATAAAAGTAGAAGAATTACCAGCCTGGAGACAGCGAATACTTTCTTGTGCAGGCCATTTATGAAAAAGAAGACCGGGATACAGCTGTTCCGGCCGATCAGTACGCCTATCAAAAAGGAAGAAAGAACGTGCTCCTCCTTTTAAACAAAGGGAATTATCTTATCCGGATATTGGACAGCAAAGGAAGTATACTTAAAGAGTGGTTACAAAAGGTGTAACCGTATATTAATGATCACCCGATCACCTGTACCAGGTTAATAGTAATAATAGTCGCATCAATCAGCACACTCAGCAGAAAAATAGGAATAGTGATCTTTGTTGGCATTGCCGCCAGGTTGCTCACAAGCGTCATCGCCCATTGCCCCGATAACAAAGCTTAGAGACAGCATACTATTGCCTGAGAAAAAGATGGAAAACAGGCTGGCAGGCGTAAGCACACAACCGTGAATAAAGATCATCACCGCCAGCCATCCATAGCGGTTGTCTTCCTGGTTTTTGCACCAGGTGATGAATGTCTTAACAGCCTGTTTGGCGAATCCGAATGTATAACCGCGGTAGTAAGATGGTTGTATTGTTTGCATAATTGATCATTTGCCACAAAAATCAACAACAATCTTGTTCTGGATAATGACCGCCGTTAGTAACTGCCATGAGTTTGCTCATGGAAATAAAATTCTTACCTGCCAGGGGTAAAAAGTGCTCCGGGAGCCAGCCATCAATAAAGCATGTTTTTTAATTTATCGGGATCGGGGATCAGGATTTTTCCTTCTTTAATCTCTACCAGTTTCTCCGCTTTAAAATCGCTAAGGGTTTCTGATCAGGGATTCTGTAGCTGTCCCTATATAGTGTGCAAGATCTCTCTCGATATTTCGATTTGTTTGCTTCCGTTGGCTGTATTAAAACGGGTATGAATATCAACCAGCGCCCTGGCTACCCGCCTGCGCAGGGAGCTATAAGCATGATTCAGTAACCTCTCTTCTTTCTCTTTTACATTTTGAGTGGCCAGGCGGATGAATTTTGCAGCGATACTCATATCGCCATAGATCATCTGCAAAAAATCATCTTTTGGGTATTTTTAAAACCTCCGCGCTTTCCAGTACTTCTGCAGTGTCATCATAATTTGTATCACCAATAATTGCAGCATACCCGGGAAAGTCTCCTGTGGTCAATAAGCCGTGATATATTCTTTGCCTTCCTCATGGGTTTTATACACCTTCATTTTTCCGCTCAGGATATAGAAAAGATAGCGGGGCTTTTGTCCCTGTAAGTAATAACACAGATTTTTTTGCCATGGCCTGGGTATCATATTTACCGGCAAGCGATGTCATTACCCCCGCATCTTTGATATCTTTAATAAACTGGTTAACACCTTTGGCGCCCGCGGTATACTGTTGTTGAAGTATTTCCGTTTTCTTCAGGCGTATCTCTACCGCATTCAGCAGTTCAATATCGTCGAATGGTTTGGTGATATAGTCGTCCGCACCCATTTCCATGCCTTTGCGAAAATCAGTGCGTTCAGTTTTAGCGGTCAGGAAAATAAACGGCGTATTCAGGGTTTCATTGTTTTTCCTGACAAGATGAAGTACCCCGTATCCATCCAGCTCAGGCATCATGATATCGCAAACAATTACATCAGGCTTTTCTTTAATGGCCATTTCAACACCTCTTTTTCCGTTTTCTGCGGTAAAAACCTGGTATCCGGCCAGCCCGAGTATTTCCGCTGTATTTTCACGGATGTCTGCATTGTCATCAATGACCAGGATTGATTGCATAGAGGTTTAATTGTTGATTAAAGGAATGACAATACTAAAACTACTGCCTTTTTTCCAAATGGCTTTGCAGTTCGATCGTTCCGTTGAGCAATTCCAGGTAGCGTTTCACAATATGAAGTCCGAGGCCTGTTCCCTGTATATTCGCCGCATTTTTACCCCTGTAAAAACTGGAAAACAGGTTTTCCTGGTCTTCTTCTGATATGCCAATGCCTTCGTCGGTGATCCGTATGTTTATCGTATCATCAGCGACCAGGCTTTTTATCGCAATGGGTTGACCTGCTTCCGAAAATTTAATGGCATTGCTGATAAGGTTGATCACAATGTTCTTCAGCAGCTTTTTATCAGAATAATACCCAGGATGAGCCTTCATGTTTAAAATCCAATTGTTGATCTGGCTTCAGCAAACTACTCATCTCTTCGAGGATATCTTCCAGCATCAGTTTCAGATCAAAATCTGGCAGGATGAATACCCACTTTCCCTTCATCCAGTTTTCCCAGCGAAAGGAAATCCTCTAAAATATCATTCAGGTGTTTTACGGAGTTCTTTATTTTTTCAACATGTTTGCTGCGTTTTATCCTGTTCTTCGGTGGTGATATATTTTGTGAGCAGCGAAGCGGAGGAAAGTATCGTACTGAGGGGAGTTCTGAACTCATGTGAGGCCATTGAGGCGAACCGGCTTTTTATTTCGCTTAACTGTTTTTCTTTATCAAGGGCTTCGCTTAGTTCAAGCTGTGAGGTTTCAAGTTTTGAAGCGCTTCTTTTAATATAGTGGTCCGTTCCTCTACCTTGACTTCGAGTTCTGCATTCATTCTCCGCATGTCCGCTGCCATCTGCTCAAGTTCCAGTTGCTGCTTTAATATATTTTTTTCAATTTTCTTCTTTCTGTAATGTCCACGATGAATGCGATGACAAAGAATTCATTTTCGCGGTTGTAAAAACTAAGGCTCACTTCAACGGGTATATCCAGGCCGTCTTTACGCCGGCCATAAAGATCCCGTCCATGGCCCATTACCCTGTTGGAAGGTTTTTGATAGAAACCTTCACGCAGGTGATGGTGATGAGCTTTTACCTGCCGGGGTAGCAATACCTCGATAGCATTACCTGTTAATTCAACTGCGCTATAGCCGAACATCCGTTCCGCTGCCGGGTTGACCAGCACATATATTACCTGTACCATTGGTCAGTATAATTCCTTCGGTGGCATTTTCGAAGAGGGATGTTAAATGGGTCGGGTCTGCAGGCATGTAAAAATATTCTTTCATACATTAAAGTACAAAACTAGGAATTATACAGGCCAGTTGGCCTGACAGTTATTGGATCTGTGCCAGCAGTTGCCTCTCCATTTCCAGCGCACGGGGAAAAAGGATTTGATTTTCGAGATAAAGATGCTGCGCCAGGTCATTATCAAGTTCCTTCAGCCGTGCAAAAACCACTGTATGGCTGGTGCAGGCGCCCGATGCAGGAAACTGTATAGTTATTTGTATGCAGCCGGAAGATTTGTAAAGAACTGGCTACGATGTGATGTTCATCTGCCATCAGGCCGCCAATAGGCTTTCCAAGGGTCTTCACAAATAAATTTCCATAGCTGTTCTTTTCCAGGAAAGCATTGTTTAGCTGGTTGATATAAGGAAAGATCACCGATTCTTCCTGCTGCAGGTGCGGAATCACCTGACGGTATAGTTTTTCAAACTGAAGATGTACAAGTTTCAGCCGGGGATATTTTTTTCATGCTCTGTCACAAAATGACCCAGTAGCAACGATAGTTCCGGAAGGGTTTGCGTAAGATAATAGTGATGAACCCTTTTTGATGTATTGGATCAGGAAGGGAATATCCCATTCGTCAAACTGAATGGGACAAGAAGTTTGCCCGGGACGCATAGCTCTCCTTAATTCTTCAAGTAATTTCCCCTGGATCAATATTATTCATCAGGCAGGTCGCTTCCAGCGTCCAGCTGGCCCCGCAGCAATAGCCAATACCAAACTCCCGGAAAACGGCCGCGGTACGGTAATCCGCCATAACAATATCCTTCACCAGGGATTCTTTTCTGAGATCAGCAAGGGGTAAAAACATAGTAAGTCAAAACTAGGCCGGTGAAATGGTGTCCTGCCTGATTTTTGTCACCCTGCTGCCTGATATTTCTCATATCGCGGTTCCTGTGCCCGCAGAAATTATAGCGCTTCTATCACTTCTTCCAGTTTATCGGGATTGATATCAATAGACAGTATGTATCCATCCGGACCTACTAACACAGACCTGGGTATCCACGATACTTCAAAATTCGCGCCAGGTCACTTTTAAAGCCATTTGGTTCGAAGGCGTTTATCCATGGCATTTTATACTGGTTCTCCCTGAATTTTTCACGGGTTCCAGGTTTTTATCAAGATAGATACTTACGATCTCAAACGACTTCTTATTATATTTTCTTATGGACGCTTTGTAATGTATGGTATTGCCATTAAGCAGCCTTTGCACCATAATGTCCAGAATTCAATGAGGTAGGTTTTGCCTTTCATACTGGCAGGCGTGATCGTTTCACCCGGTTTATCTATTGAGGCCACAGCAAAATCAGGGACCTTAGTGCCAACAGTAAGGCTGGAGAAAAGTGAAAACTCGGCCTTCGCCCTGTTAGTAGGATGCAGACCCGGATAATCGGTCACCAGCCTGGTAAGTGTTATAGCAAAATCATCCCTGCGGTTCTCTTCCTGGTAGCGTTGGGCCAACCCGTATAGCACAGAGGCAGCAATCTGCGGCGTAGCCTGTTCTGCAATGACACGTTCGGCATAATTTACGAGATCGCTTGTCAGCGGTATTTGTCTTACGAGCCAGCGGATACTATTAAATTCAATATTCCATAACGCAGATGAAGGAGAAATCTCACTGATCAGTTGTTCTAAAATGGCTGTTTTAGCCTTGCCTTTAAAGAGTTGTACAGGTGCTGCTGATCCTGGCGCGGCTTTTCTTTTGAACAATACTTTTTGCTGAACAGCATCAATACATAAATATTCTATCAGCAGTATTTTTTTTACTTCAGGGTTAGTGGCGCTTTGTATTAAACCCTCAATGCGGGAAAGCTCTGTTTCCAGGTCGAAGCCATAGTGATTAACAGTGTCGCTTTTGTCTTTCATGGCGGCAGACAAAAAATCAACCATCTTAAGTTCAAAGAGAGGAATGTTATTGCCAGCTTTGTAAACGGCTTCCTGCACTTCACGCTGGCTGCCGTACCAGGTTACTTTATTGTTCGCTTTCAGGCTCTGAAGATTTCCCGGGTTTAATACTATATCGAAATCATAATTGCCGAGTTCAGGATAAACCTGGATATGCTGCGAGCAATAGCCGGGTTTCATAAAAAAAAGCTGGTAACCGATCAGGGAATCGGGTAAAGAAAAATGAAAACTCCCGTCATTTTTAATGTATAACGTTTTTAGCGTGTCTTCCCAACCGCCACCTTTAAGTATGACAATTTTTCCATTACCCCCAAACCTGGGTTTATCAATAGCATGTATGGTACCCTTTACCCGTATGTCTTTCTTTGGCGAGGCATAAGAGAGAGAGGCGGAGAGGATAGCGATCAGTATAGCTGATAAACTTTTCATTATTTAATTATTGGCCATCTCTTTTTCAAAATTCTCCCTTGTTGTTTTAATAGCAGCATCAGGCAGCTTCAGGTCGGCTTTTTTTACAGGGGTGTCTGTTTTAATACCGGTGGCGGTGTACTTATAGTTTTTTGATTCGAGTTTAATCAATCCTCCGGGTAATCCAAGAGAGCCAACCGGGGAAATAACGGTAGACAGGGCCGTGCTATACCATCCGGTAGCCGTTTCGCCATTATACGTACAGGTAAATTCATTACAGGTATAACCAAGCATTGTTTCTGTGTTACCCGTACTAACGAAGTCAGTAATTTTTTTTGGCTCTATACGGATGGCATATGTTTTTCCTTTGGCAGCCGTTACCTGGTAAAATACTTTTTCTACCGGCACATAGTACTGGAACATTTGGGGCGCACCGCTTATCCGGATACCAGTACCTCCGTTTGCTCCTCCCGGCACCATAGATGCGGATAGTTTGTAATTGTCGCCGGAAAAATCCAGCGTTATATTTAAGTTCATTTTTTGCTCAAATTCCTGCCCGTTTATATTCATTTTCGAAAGGCTCGACGTTTCATAGGATATCGTACCCATGACAGGGTTTTGCGCAACAGCACCAGTCACCAAAAAAATGCAGCACACGATCAGTAACCTGGTCAGAATAATTTTCATTGTTGAATGGTTTATGTGATACTGTTAAAGCCGGGTATGCTATAGCTGATGCCTCTTACTGTTCCTGTTAATAATTAGGGGATGAATGTATTTTTATCCTGGGTTAATTTGGGTTAATATTCAACCAATAACCTGCCTGGATATACCAATAACCTGTTCCGCATATCCAGGTACTAAAAGCAATGGCCATCAGCAGGTCAACAGTGTTTTTATGTTACCGGACCGGCTTTACTTATAATCCTTTTCCAGTTCTGCAAACGATACCAACCCGGTATGCATGCCATAAAAATTAGTTACAGCGATTTTTCTCTTTTTGATCGCGGTATATACTTCCCATGAATAGTGCGGCAGCCAGTATTGCCCGTCGGCCCCTTTGGGCTGAAACAGGTCACTTGCATATACCAGCTGGTGACCGGGAAACCATACCATCATCATCCTTTCCCCGCTCTCTGTTTTGAAAGTGTATAATACAATTTTGTTTGCGCCTGTACCCAGGGCCACAGAATCATCCACTGCTTTCATCTGGTAACTGCTTTTCTTTACCTTAGCCAGTGCATCGGGAGAAGTGATGTAGGATGCTGTCAGCAGTTTATTTAGTATTGAAGCATTTCGCTGGTGATGATAAATGGTAATACCCGGCTGTGCTGCAAAGGGTCTTAGCCCGCCGATATGCAGCCACGCATCACTGGTAGATACTATTGCCTTAATTTTTTTACCGGGATACAGGCTGCTGATTTTTTTTAGCAGCAGTTCTCCGTACTCAGAACTGAACCCGGCATCAATTACCACCAATCCGTCCGGCTGATCAACAACCGTTGCATTGCAGGGACCCGGCAGGTACCAAACGCCGGGAGCAAGTTCTTTCGAATCATCGTCCAGCCCTTTCGCATAGTCCCCGAGAATTTGTTTTCCCTGCAGCGGAATAACGGTTCGCAGGCTGTCGGGTATGCGTAAAGAATCGCCGCCGACAGCGGCATTTATTTTCCATTTGTTGATAAGAAAACTAGTGTAGTACCATCCGTTTACATACGTATCCGACTGCAAAGGATAATGCAGGTCTTTTTGCAGCAGGTTCCAGAAAGAATAGAGTATTGTTTTTTTGGTATCTCCCCATATATTCAGGTATCCGCTGCTGTACGGCTTGGTGATTTCAACGGCCGTTAAAAAATCAGTTTCCTTACTGATAAATAAACGCACAGGATATTTGTTTAATTTAAAAACAAGTATAACATTAGATACCTGCTGCAGTAATGTATCTTTCTGATAATACAGATCGCCTGCCTGCAAAGCATCCTGTAAAATAAACTCCGGAGCAAGCGTTAGTTCATCCGCTGTCATATTCTCCAGCATCCAAGGAAATAGCTGGCCATCCCTCGCTTTGAAAGCTATATAAGGGCCGTCAATTACATAGGTTGTCCTGTTGCCCGTATTATAAAAGGCGGCGTTTTCAAAAAAATGTGCCTGTTTTTTTACCAGGTCTTTCAGCACCGTCCTGTTGAGCGGCATGGGCAGGTAAGGGCCTTCAGATCTTTCGGATTGCTCGACAGCCAGTGAATAGCCAAGACCGCTGTAACCGAAGGATTGAATATTTTTCCAGGCATCACTGCCCATTGCCTGCATGGATCGCTGAAGCCATTCTTTGGCTTTTGCAGGATTGCCGGGCTGTGCAGCGGCCAGCGTTATCATAAGCAGGTACATGGCCGGAATCAATATAATGCGCATAGGAGTTTTTTTTAAAATAGAATTGTAGTGATTATTTATATCTGTTATTTAACCAGCAATACCCTGTAAAAGGAACTGCCATTACCAAACTCAAATTTTTTCTTTACCTGTACCTGGCCTTTTACTGTATACCATTCAAGTGAACCGTTTTTTCCACCCTTACCTGTGCGGACCTTCCAGCAGAGTATTTTTCCCAAACCGGCAATTTCTATTTCCTCCTGTCCTTCTACCGTTGCGACGGTGATGTATTCGAAATACCGCAGTCCGGGATTAACCGCTTTAAAAACAAATGAAGCGTTTGATTTTAAAGGCATACAGGAAATGATCTCGTCTGCTATCACTCCATTATACCACTGGCTGTTTTCTTTCACTATCGTTTGTGTGCTGTCTTTATATATAGTTGTATTCGTAATGCCGTTTTGCGAAAAAGTTACTTTTTCCCGGTGGTCTTCTGACTGCACATCTGAGAAGTAAGCAACCGGCCTGAGAGTGGTGGCATCGCTAAAGCTGGAATCCCTGTCTATATGGTTGTCCAATTGATAAGTTTGAACGGTGAGCCATGCATCCTGGCTGGCTATCGTAACCCGTTCAAGCTTCCTGGTGAGAATGGAGTTGAACTTTATATTGCCTTCTTTGGTCTCTGTATATTGAATGTACTTTCTTTCAAAAGGCGCTAATTTCTTAAGGGCATTGGTCACTGTAAAAGTATCCGGTGCACTGTTCTGTGCAAAAGAAAATAAACAACATGAAATGAACAGGGAGGAAAAAAATAGTTTCATCCTTTAATGTTTTATTTAAAAAGTATGCCTGTAAGATTACCTGCTTTATCTTATTTGGCAGGGGATACAGAAGTTATCTCATCTTTTTAGTTTAAGCATCCTGTTTTTATTGGTGAAGTATATCATTTACTGTGTGATTCCAGAACGATATTCTTTTTCTTTGAAAGGTTTTTTTTCATATCATAGATATGCAGGTATCCCATAAATACTACCGTTCTCTGCGCCCCGCTTTTTTCAATACTGTTTAAAACACTTTCCGATACTTTTTTATTTCTAAGGTGCCAGTACCTGACATAGTCTTTATAATACCGGTTGCCTGACTCCAGGTATAAACTGGCCTGAACATAGTTTGCTCTTTCCTGCCATTCGTCTGAATTTATAAACATAAGTGCGTTTCCTTTTTTCTTTTCCTCCGTTTCTTCTTTGGTAAATTGTTCCCAGGCTGCTTTCCACTTTTCTTCAAATTTTGTCCCTGTCATTTTCTCGCTACCATCCTGGAAAGCGATACTGAACCGGGCATTATATGTTCTGTCATCAACCGGGTAGAGATAGTCTATATTAAACTTTACGGCTAAAGGGAAAACGATGTTTCCGTATTCATTGTTCCTTAAATACCTTGCAACAAATTCAATGCTTTTAAAATGGGGAGACTCAAGCCTTATTTTTTCTTTTTCCTTATCGGGCATTGCTGCTATTAAATGATAAGCTCTCCAGGCCTGGAAATTTGAATTGCCAAAATCGGCGTCCAGGTAGAGCAACTGGTACAGCTCTATTCTTTTTTTCCAGTCTTCACCCTGCTTCAGGAGAGCATATAATTCTTTTATACGTGCTTTCTCATCGGGTATATTTATATGCCACGCTTTTCTTAAGGAATCAATGATTAGCTGGTACCGTTTTCCATCGGCCTGCATTAATGAAGCCGTATCGCCCGGGATCCGGTATTCTATACAAATGGCGTCCGGCTTATATTGTTCCAGGAATTCCCTGTAGCTTTCCCAGTTCTGCCGCTGGGAATCCGGCAGGTAATGCATCGTTCCGGATAAAAGTATGTTCGCTTTTGGCGCAGCTTTTTTTTGCGCGGTCAGCAACTGGTTAGTGGTCAAAAAGATCAATAAAATCAGTAAACGGTTCATGCTTTTTATTTTAAGGTGATAGTTCTGTGTATATTATTTTTTGTAATAACGTATCACTTCCTGTATTAACTCATTGGCCTGGCTGGCTGAATACACATCCGGTTTTATTCCAATATTATTGATAGCCGTTTTGGGCAATCCCGCATCGAAGTACACGGGATAATACAGGTAATAGTATTTGGCACACTCCAGTGGTATTGCAGATGTATTCATATAATCTAAAACGCCTTTTGTGTTGGTTCCGAATTGTTTTACTTTTTTACTTTGTTTGCTGTAGCGTAAGAAAGCTTCCGAGGCGCTTAAATTGGCTTTGTCTGTAAGTATCGCAACGTTTACCGGGAAAGGAGTTACTTTCTCAACAGGATACTGGGGAAATGGATAGTAATCCACGATCTTACCCGGGTTTTCTTCCATACGTTTTAGTAATGCTGTGATATAATCAGGTACCGGTTTATTGGCCCTGGCGGCTGGTTTTACGAATAAATATTCATGGTAGCTGATATTGTCCGGTGACGAAACTATCCTGCAGGGAGAAGTGCGTATCGTATCTGTGTCCATGATATACTCAAACAGGTCGCCGTATATAAAATTACCTCCCTGGTTGCCGCGGATATCTATCAGCAGGTTTTTGGTGGATAGTATCTCTTTTGCATTCGCTTTAAGTAAACTATCCAGGTAGTTTCCATCTACCTGGAAATTGGGCATACATAACAGCAGGTTGTCAGTATCCAGCCGGGTAAACGTGGGCAAGGAAGGATTTTGCCGGTTAATAAATTCAAGCCCCGGCTCCTCAGGAAAAATTTTTGCCAGTTGCATATTTCCGGCGGATAATAATACTTTTTTAAACACGCTGCTTACGGTATGCTGCTTAAACAAATCCCCGCGCCATAATTCAGTTTCATACAAATTCTCTTCTGTTTTTCTCATTACCAGTTTTATGCTGCCGGCTTTCCAGTTCTTATTGGTGGAGTTCAGCACTACGCCGGTAAAAGTATTTTTCTGCCTGTCTTTTGTAATGGCAATAGTATAGGATTCGTGCTGCCAGATGCCTTCTGCGGGATCAAGCGACTTTCTGTTACTGGTAAAATATTTCCTGGCCTCTGGCTCTGCAAGCGGAGATTTTTTTACAAAAGCTGAAAGACTATCCGTTTGCGCAGGAGAGATGACCGGAATTTCTGCAACGCCCAGGTGCCCGTCTTTAAAGAAATCAGTATAGCTTCTTAACACGTAATAACAATCTGCAAAATCTGTATGCAGCGCTTTTTCCTTAAGTGTTGTAACCAGCTTGTCATATAATGTCCTGTTCCCGTCTTTGACATTCAGGTAATATGCGGCGTAGTTAGTCTCTGTTTTTTTAATTAAGGAGTTTAATTCACCCGCACAATTACAGTCTTGGGCAACTGTATGCTGAATGAAAAACGGGAATAAGAATGTCACAGCGACTAACAGTATCCTGGAGTAAATCAT
>JBBCIL010000042.1:0-30452 GCA_037200265.1 Bacteroidota bacterium | reverse complement strand
AATTATATTGTTGTGCTGAATTTATTAATATGCTAATGATTATTTTAAAGCGTTCCGATTTATTTCTTACCACACAGGTACATAGGGTTTCACAACTTGTCCCGCCAAGGGCGTGGATAGGATTCTATGTGTGTATTTTTTATCTATATGGTAAAACCCATACATTGCTATCTTTAATAGCTATCCTTTGTCAAACCTGGAATAAACTGCAAAAAGCCAATAGAATTACAGGTGCCCGCTTCAAAAAATCAAATAACTTTAAACCTTAATAGCAAAACACAATCCACGCCAAATTTCCCGTAACAATGTCATATAAAACCAGATTAATCTGCCTGAAAAGCAGTCTGTTAGCGGTTTCCCTGCTATTCTTACAGGTAGCTTCCGCTCAATTTGATTCCACTGAACTAAGCCAGGCATTTCAAAGCAAGCAGAAACTCCTGGGCAAGGACGTAGTATTAATGATCTGGAAAAAAGACGATACCCTGATATATAAAAAAGAATTGGGTGATTTTAACTCCAAAACCGTAGCCCCGATCGCCAGTTGCAGCAAATGGCTGACCGCTGCTTTGCTGATGCAATTTGTGGATGAAGGAAAATTATCCCTCGACGATAAGATCACCCGCTGGCTACCGGAATTTGAAAAATATAATAAGAATTATATCACCCTTGGTCTTTGCCTCAGTCACATGACAGGGATTAAAGACGAATCGAATCTTTTAGGAAAAATATTTCAGAAAAGACCACCTGAATCGCTGGAAGAACAAGTGAACTGGTTTGCGGCAAGAGAGATACGCACCAATCCCGGCACAGATTTCTGGTATGGCAATATCGGTTTAAATATAGTGGGCCGTGTACTGGAAGTGATCAGCAAGAAAAAATTTGACGTACTGATCAAACAGAAATTGTTCAACCCGATGGGGATGCGCAAGACAACTTTTACCACGATGGATAACAGTGCTGTTAATCCTTCCGGCGGCGCTTCTTCTACTGCAGATGATTACATGCGTTTCCTGGTAATGCTGATGAATAAAGGCAAATATGGCGGTAAACAAATACTGAGTGAAGAATCGGTGAACAAACTGATGCAAATACAAACCACCCAGGCCATAATCAAATTCGCTCCTAAAGCAGCCCAGGGATTTAACTATGCGCCCGGCAGCTGGGCTCTTGAAGAAAAAGATGGCAAGGCCACTGTGTTGGCATGCCCGGGCCTTTTCGGCACATGGCCCATGATAGACTTCTGCCGTGGCTACGCCTATCTTGTCTTTACAAAAAAGCCTGTTGGGCGAAGAAAAAGCGGAAGCGCATATGGAACTGAAAAAAATAATAGATGCACAATTACCATCCACCTGTCAATAAGCTGAACCATGTATGAACATAAAAAACAAAAACTGGCCCCGGTCGCTACTTTTTACCAGCGGGTTTTAAAATGTATCCTTATCGCTTTCGGCATATTGATGATCTGCCTGGCGATCGGCATAATAGGTTATCATTATACAGCAGGCATTCCCTGGCTCGATTCACTGCATAATGCCTCGATGATCCTGAGTGGCATGGGGCCGGTGGTAGAAATAAAAACAACAGGAGGAAAATGGTTTTCGTCAGCGTATGCGCTCTTCAGCGGCGTAGTATTCATTACTAATATCGGCATCATTCTCGCGCCGGCCGTTCATCGTATATTTCATCGCCTCAACCTGGAAGACAACTCTTCTTAAACTAGTTTGTTGCCGTTTCGTTTTTTACCAGTACCACTTTATTACGGTCAGCTTTATATACTGTTTCATAAAATTTTTCCAGGTTATTATATTCGCTGGCGGCAAACCTGCCAGTATAAAACTCAATGCTGCGATAATAATAAAGTTTATTACCCTTCAGTTTTACCGAGCAATCATATTTCCCAAACTTACTGCTAATGGAAACATCCTTTGGCATGGCTTCCGCGGTATAACCGGCGGGCACTGTTATTTCCACTGTATCCACATCTGTATATTCATCATTCAACCGTATCTCATACTTCCTCGCAGTGTCCTGGCTAAGTTTACGGTAAGATCTTGTCATTATATTAGGAACGATAAATAATCTCTTACCGGTAAAAGTGGCATAATTACTTACGGTAATATCCAGTGATTCATTGATAACAGGCAATGCACCTTCTTCTTCATTGTAATCAAATTGATTGATATCATACGTAGCAAAATCCAATTCTTCATGCAAATGTTCTTTCAATTTATCCTTCGATAAATTATCAATAAGCCCTCGGATGCGATCCTGTTGTTCAGCACGGTATTTTGTATGCGCTTTTACCTGCAATGTGCCGGCATCATCAAGTACCGCATTTATTATACGGGTCTGTAAATTATCGTTCACCCCGTATCGTGGTGTTCTCACAAGTGTTCCGCCGGTTTCTTCTACAGCCAATGCATACCGGTTGCTTGTGGCACTGCCTAGATACCCCGCTGGTTTTGTCTGGCTGGTACATTCAAGCCATACGGTATCAGTTCCGGTGGGCACAAACAGGATCACATGATTGAATTGTGAACTGGGAAAATCCATGAGCAGGTAATCCTCAGAAACATCACCGCTTACCAGCGTGTAGACAGACCGGATACCTGCTTCTTTCAGCAAAGCATACATGAAATTGCTTAATGCTTTACAATCGCCGTATTTTTTAGCCGCTACATATTTTGCATCAAAAGGCTGCCATCCTCCTACTCCCAGTTGTATACTCACATACCTGGTGTTCTGCTGCATATATTCATACAGCTTCCGGATCTTTTCTTTTGGATCGCTTATACCATTCGTCAGCTGATGCACTTTTTGCTTCACTTCATCCGGTAATGCATCACGGTTCTTTTTTAGTTCATACTCAAATTTGCCAAAGTCTTTCCAGCTTACATGACTGCCGGAATAATCTCCCAGTACAAAATGTTCAGCCACAAGAAATACACTGGTCGTCATTTCATGCCATGCCGGTGACGCATATTCGCTAAGCACGCCCGGCATATCTTTTACTTCCCATGTATATATTTTAGCCAATTTACTTTCTGTGATAACCGGCTCACCGGTATAATTGAACATTTTGTACCGCATGGGGTTGATTGCAGGACTGATAACGGTCAACCGGCTTTGCTGTACACTCAGCAATGGCTTTTCAAGAGGTGTCCAGCGGGGGATAAACATAGTGCCTTTGTAACGCACTTCTATCTCATACTCTATTGTGTAAGGATATACCTTGTAAAAAAAATTGTACCATTTTACCCTGTTATCGTCTGCCAGGCTTTCTTCATCGGTACCGCTTACATCTTTTATATCTGGTCTCTTCAGGCTTTTGATCTTTTTCCCGTTAGCATCAAATAATGTTCCTTCAAACGATTCAATGCTTTTTAATTTATCATACCATTCGCCAAAGAAAGCCCAGTCATCACCCTGTTCATTCAAAATAGTGAAAGCCGCTTTATGGCGATACCTTGCCCGGTTACCTTCGGTAATTTCAAAGGTCATTTCCTCCATCCTTTTTACCGCGTTGGCATTCTTCAGCAATGCCGGCGGAATGCCGGCGACGGCATAACCGTCTTCATAGCCTTTAGCGTAAGCTGTAACTGATAACAGGCAGAAAAAAAATACCAGCGCATTTCTCATACTCACTTTTTCTTTTTGAAGATGATCTGCTCACTATGCTTCTTCACTATCATATTAAAGAACTCCCTGAGCTTTTCATACTCCTCCGGCTGAAAATAAGAACGGTTGATACGAAGACGCGAACGAAGGGAGATCGTGCCGCCCGACTCATCTATCCTGTATTCAAATATCCCGTCATCGGCCTCGTTTAGTTTAACCACCAGTTGCTTTGGCAGTTCATCCGTTACATATCCTTCAGGCACTGATAACTGAAGCAGGTAAGTCTCGTCCATCTTATACGGCATTTCTACAGGATAAAAGCGCACAGCCGATTTGAAAGGGTTTTCTTTATATCCTTCTCCAAACATCGGGTTCAGGTATACAATATCGTCCTTATCCTTGCCTGACCTCAAGCGTATATTTGATAAAAAGCGGGTCATCATATTTATTAAGCGAATCAATCTGCGTATTGCTGATCTCAGCTTCCGTACTGATCATTTTCTTAAAGTCATTGAACAATGCCTCTTTCCCTCTCTCCTTTATTTTATTCCTGAAACGGGTGGATTCATAATAACCCGGCGAGCGCTGTATACCGGCTGAAAAATTTCCTTTCGCATCATTAATGACAAAAACAGAAGTGGTGCTTTTTTCCAGTAATGAGTCTGCGGTAAATTCTACAGGGGTGGCTTCACTGTTGATGATCCTGGCATGCCCGTTATAACATTCATAATCCAGGCGCCCCGAAACCCATATACGGTTCACTGGCATCGAGGTAATACGTGGTACCATCTATTGTCGTTCTTGCTATCACGTAATTGAAACCGTTCTATCAACGGGTACATGGCATACGTATAGCCATGTGATCGTGTACTGAGCATTACAGGTTCTGCATCAAGACCTGCTTTTCGCAGCATAGCTACCAGCAGCAGGTTGATCTCCGCTTCATTACCATTGCGGTTCTTCAGTACATTTTTTAAAGACTGCTCAAGATACATGCGGTTGTAATTGGTACAGGTCATATTGTCCCGGAGATACGCATATATATTCCTTGCTTTTTCCAGGCGGTTGGTGGTATTCACGGTCGTTTCAGTGATCACATCATCCAGCCAGGGATTATCCCTGTCCAGGGAATAGCCGAAGTTTTCATTCTGTAAGAGCTCTTCGCATGTCTGCGTCCATGTGCCCATGATATTCTGCTGTGAAAGAGGTAAACGTCTTTCAGCCAGTTGAAACTCAATTTTGGAAATATGATTACTGAGCGTCGAAGTATAACTCTCTTCTTTCAATGCCGGCACATCTTTCATTACCCAGCGGTAATCTGTAACGCCTGCGGAAAAGGTCGTTCTGTCGCTGGAACCCGCGCCTGTATTATCAGACACTACGAAATTGCCTGACCGTTTTTTCTGGTCTTTGATATGAAAAGGCTGGTAACCCTGTGACAACGTAACATAGTAATAAAATTCAGGCATCGTTACATTGTATTCACTCCACAATTCTGGATAAGCGCCCTGGAACTCCCAGGGCTGAAGGTTGAATTTGAAATTGGACTGAACCTTGTACTCGTATTCTATAATAGACCCTTCTTTAATAGCGGGAAATGTGAATTTTCTGACTACCCAATTTTTACTGATCTTGTCTTTAAAAACAGCCGATTTGATCTCCAGTTTCGTTTCTGTTACTTCACCATTTACAAGATTATAAGTTACCGCTTTCAAACTGCTTAGCTCTTCCTCATCATCCCCGTTTGTATAAAGCGGGATCACTATATTGGCGATACCATAACCCGTTTTTATTAAGGATATGCGCCCTGCGGTAATTTTTAAATTCGAGTGCAAACCCGCCCTTACCATTATCCCACCATTTCCGTAGAACCGATAGCGGCAATAACAACCGCGCTGGCATTACTGTCTATACTGTAAGTTGTTGTCTTAAAAATCATCCGGGGAGATCTTGCCGAACCTGGCAGGCGATTTGTCCTGGGCAAAACCAGGTGATCTGAAAAGGGAAAAACAAAGAAGAAAAATAAACAGCTTCTTTTTCATGACAAAGGGGGCGCCTGGTTAAACATAACAATTTTACATAAAAAACCCCAGAAAACTGCGTGCTGTATCTTTAACCCCCCAAACAAAGACATAACCGAAATCAATAATATACTGAACCCTGCTCATCAACATAAGCTGATCATTAAAAAAGCGGCCACGCGGCTTGGCTTCGACTATTGCGGCATCGCCAGGGCCCAGAGGCTGGAGGAAGATGCTGTGAGGTTGCAGCAATGGCTGAACAAAGGCATGCATGGCAGTATGAAGTATATGGAAAATCATTTTGAGCTGAGGGTAGATCCGGCAAAATTGGTTCCCGGTGCAAAGTCGGTGATCACTTTACTGAAGAATTATTATCCATCAGAACGGCAACAGGAAAACACACCGAAAATTTCCAAATACGCTTATGGCAAAGACTATCATGATGTGATACAGGATAAGATGAAACTATTCCTGCAAACTATTCATGAAGAAATAGGGGAAGTACATGGGAGAGGATTTGTTGACTCTGCTCCTGTGCTCGAAAGAAGCTGGGCGCAACGCAGCGGGCTGGGATGGATAGGAAAGAATGGCAACCTGCTGAACAAAGAAAGCGGTTCTTTCTTTTTCATCGCTACATTAATCACCGATCTTGATCTTGAATATGACGATCCGTTTGCCAAAGACTTTTGCGGCACCTGTACAAAATGTATTGATGCCTGCCCGACGGATGCCATACTTCCGGGCAAAGTAGTAAATGGCAGTAAATGCATTTCGTATTTTACGATAGAGTTAAAGGATATGCTGATACCGGGCGAAATGAAAAACCGGTTTGACAACTGGGCCTTCGGCTGTGATATTTGCCAGGATGTTTGTCCCTGGAACCGTTTTAGCAAACAGCATAATGAGATTGAGTTCACACCTATACCACAGGTACTTGATCTTAGTACCAAAGAATGGGAGATGATGTCGGAAGAAGCGTTTAAAAAAGTTTTCAGGGATTCACCGATAAGCCGTACCAAATGGAAGGGAATGCAACGCAACCTGAAATTCATTGATACAAGCAGCAGTAATGAAAAAGCCATTGATCAGTAAAAAATACAAGCTGGAAAAATTTCATGGCAAAGGAGGATAGACCTATGCCTATATTCCTGAAATAGCTATGGATAGAAACAGTCCTCTGGGCTGGTAAGAGAAGATTTTACATGTACAAAACAATAAGATAAACTGTTGTTGAATCCCACTGGTATATTCCGATAAACAAATCAGGGGGCACAGGCCGCAGAGTAAAGGAGAGCCACAGGGATTTATTCAGCAATTTCTTAATCTATTATGCGCCTCACGGCCCTCTTTATCTCTGCGCGAAGAATATACATCCGCTCACGCAGGAAGTAATACCTATTTACCAAATTCCCCAGCTCACTTTAGCCACGATGCGCCCGAGTTGATAATGGTAATTGTATACGGTTTCAAGGCAGGGCGGCACCAAACAGGGATAGGTGTATCCCATTTTATTAACGGTATTTTTCTGGCTATATCCCGCACTGAATAAAATACGATGCAGCGGGTTATTCATCCGGACACGGTAACCGATACCAGCATCCATATAAAATCCACCTAATAGCTTGTCGGTAGTTTTGAATGCATTGACCTCGTCGTTGCCTTTATCATTACCCGGGAAATTGTATCCTGTATGGGCATAAACGAATCCCAGTTTTTGTTTTTCCAAAGTTCATCCGCCAATCGGCGAAAAGAGGAAAGGTATTGAACCTGTATTGATCCATTCCAAGACCCAGGCCGGTAAACCAATTATCAAATGTAATCCTGCTGATAACTGGAACAATGGTTTAGCAGTGCTCTCCCCCCGCCACGAACCCCACGGAAGTAATAGTCGTTATCTTACCCCTGGAAATATTAACTTGTCCAAAACACCATAGAGGAAAAAGCACTGCTATGATTAACCATTTATTTTTCATAACCGTCATTGAGAAATATTGATCTTGCTCAGCAAACGAATATTGCTGATATCGGAATAATTATACTGGTACAAAACCCGTCTTTTGCCACTACCAATGCGACATTATTATTTGTGATCACATCATACGCATCAACGCCGCTGATCGTTTTTAAAAGCTGCAGGTTCATTACGTCTGCTGCGTTATACACTTTCACACCCGCAGCCCCATCACAAATAAACAGGTGATCGCCTGATTTTGATAATCCTTTCGGATTGGTCATATTGTATACTTTCAATAATTGCGGATCAGTAATATTATTGAGCTTTAAAATATCCAGTTCATTCGTAAAGCCCTGGCAGGTACTGCCAGAACTTAATGTAACATACGCATACGTGTCATCGGCGATAACCGGGTCGCAGGTGCGTACGTGCTCAAATTTACCCGCCGCCGCCGGAGCATCAGGATTACTTACATTATAAATATACATGCCGGCCTGCGAGCCGATGAATAATTTATTTTTAAACGGATAAACAGTTTCAATGCTCCAGCCCACGTTGATCTTGCTGACATGTGAAGGATCGGCTGTATTGGTAATAATTAAACACATCAAGATCACTGTTGCTGACCGTGTAAAGACGATCATTCATGATCGTAAATCTTGCCATAGAACCGCCTGTACCCACCGGCGAAGTGGATGATGCCGCGTTTGCCACACTACCTGAGAAAAATACACCTCCGTTATCCAGTGTATATACAGCCAGGAAATTCTGCTCACAACTTTCCGTTACGGTTGTATCTTTTTGTTTCCAGTCTACAATTACCTGGCTGTTATCAGGTGCAAATCCGTTTCCCCAATACCGGTAAGGGAACTGGTTTTCGATGACTTTCTTTACAACTGCGTGAGAAGGATCGGAAATGTCTATCGCTACCAGGTCTGTATACAGGTCGGCATACAGTGTATTTCCTTTTACCGCTATATCCAGGTTGCCCGGTATATCAATAAATGCGACCTGCTGCGGCGATGCCGGGTTAGCATTATTAATAACATGAATTCCTTTATCTATTTCATTCAGGAAAATATAATGACCGAAAATGTACAACTTGCCTGTTTTCACTATTTCTTTTGGCGCATTGCTTTTGATATTGGCCCTCACTTCAGCTTAGGTTTTGTAAACAGGCACATACCAGGTATAGGTATGGGTGCTTTTACATTTGTCTTTAATACAGGCGGAAAATGCAACAGGCAGTAAAGCGAGGATGACCACAACCAGCCTGGCGGTATAATTTTTTCTCATACAAAGCAGTGTTTGGAAAAACTGACAACGTCCTTAAAAAAAACGTTGCACTTATTTGTTTTTCCTTTTAGGGAAAAACAGTTTTGCATTAATGCCGCCAAACATCAGGTATTGCTTATTATCATTTTTTACGAGCCGGCTCATATCAAAAGAAAAATCAGGGCCTATTGTCCACCCGCTGTTGTTCTTTGTATGGAAACAGAATGAAACACCGGCAGTGAGATTAAGGTGTACTTTATTGTAAGCATTTTTATCCTTGTAATAAACACCCCCCCAATGCTGCGCTGTATACCAGGGCATTCGTAGCTGCCAGGTAACCGGCAGTAATACCCGTATTCAACTGTATGGGCAGCCTGGCGCTTTTGCTAATCTTCCAGTGATATTGTAAAGGCAACTGGATAAAATGATAATTATTGGTATACTTGTTTTGCTGTGCGCCACGATACAGCTTATCTACCTCCACGATTGATGAAGAAGCATTGGAGTTGGGCTGCAGCGTTACGCTTGTATCCCTGGCTGCGCCTACTTTCATCCGGTTGCTGCTATAGGCATATTTGCAAACCTGCGGAGAAACTGCTTCTCTTTGACAGTTCCCATTCAGCCACCATACCGATCCTGAATGCAGGCCCTTGTTTTACCGGCGACGGAGGAATGATCACAGCCGGAGGGCCTCCGCCGGCAGCGGCTCCGTTGCCGGAATAGTTCATATCAAATGCCTGCGCCGCGGCAAAGTTCAATGTGCCTTTATTATTGAAAGCAAGACCGGCTGAAAAATCAATACCCCATTTTATTTTAGATCCGCTTTGCTTCTTTTTGACAACAGTTTCTGGCTGGCTGTCCTGCTCAGCAATAGCAGCAGCCTGGTTGCTATCTTTTTTGACAATGGGTATATCCCTTTGATTGATCATCGAAATAGCATCCTGTTTTTTGTCTGCTACGACGGGCTGGTCTTTTACTTCTCCCGCATCAGTAACAACCAAAGGGCTATAACCATGTTCAGTTCTTTTTTGTTTTGCCGGAGTATTGTTTACAATTGTCAATGAATTATCTGTTCCCTTTTGCAGACCGTCAGCATCGTTATCATTTTTTACCCCATTATCTTTACCTGTTTTTACCAATGGAAGTGTTTGTTATTACAAATGCTGCAATCCGTTTTTTGTATGGTGACAGCTTTTTTGCCCTTTACTGTTTTCACTTCGCTTAGTATTTCTTTGGTATCATTTTTTTGCGCCCCCGTCAGGTGTAATGGCGATTGTTTGTTCTTCAGAAAGAGGATGCTGAACAGGCGTCTCGCCGGGTATTTCACGCCGGGCTGCTTACAGGTGAATTATTTTTATTGACAACCGCTGTCTGCCGGGCTGTTTCCGTTTTTTTGTTACCGTATAAAAAATCATACAAAGAAAAACCAAGCAGCGCAAGCGCTACAGGCAGCAAAATGTAGAAGGCAACCCTTCTGCGCTTCTTCTCCCCTGATATTCTCTTCTACTTTTTTCCAAACGGATGCAGAAGGGTTCAGCTGGAATTGCTCCAGTTGTTGCTGCACCTGTTTTTCAAATTCATTTGCCGGCATATTTTTCCTTTTTTTTACCTGTAGAAAAATTTTCTATCCATGTGATCAGCAGGTTCCTTGCCCTTGAATACTGTGATCTTGATGTGCCATCACTGATACCCAGCAACTCTCCTATTTCCACATGCGAATAGCCCTCTACTGCGTGAAGATTGAAAATGACCTGGTAACCATGAGGTAACTGCCTGATGAGGTCCGCCAGTTCTTTTGCCTGTATCCTGATGATCGGATCGTCATCTGCTACCGGGTGCAGGTATTCCTGGGTGAAATACATTTCCTCCTGGTAGCGGCGGTTTCGCTTCAAAAAAATTCAGGGCGGTGTTCACCATGATGCGGCGTACCCAGGCACCCAGTTCTCCTTCATTTTTATATTGGGCGAGGTGATGAAACACTTTTACAAATCCTTCCTGCAGTACATCTTCCGCATCTTTTACAGAACGGGTATAGCGATAGCAGACCCCGAGCATTTCTTTAGCGAAAAGCTCATATAACTCCCGTTGCGCCTGGAGTTTCCCTTTCAGGCAATCCTTTACCAGTTTTTGATGGTCCATCATGCTGCTGTGCAAGGCTGACAATAAAAAATTACCAATCGTTGCACAATGTTTAACTTATTATGGTGTTTGCCGGGAAGGGCGGAAAGATGGTAAGTTGAGACGCTTTTTTCACTGTTCCCTGCAAAATATGTCCTTTCTACTCCTGTTTACCGCCTTACCGGCTAAATAAAAAAGCCGCCCCCGCGAAAACGGGACGGCGATAAAAAAGTGAATTATTTTATTCAACATTGAAAGCAGTCTGCAGATCACCCCATACCAAAGTAACCTTGCCCGCTTTGCTGATCGTGAATGCCAGTTTTTCTGCGGATTCCTTTGCTTTGCCGCCTTTTACTTTTACACGCAATGCATCTTCCGCTTCGCTGTAGATCGTACCCCACTGTTTCCATGTCTTATTGAAAATGATCGTCCATTCATCTCCGTTTTTTAATAGTATATAAACTGTATTTACCTGCCGGTAATGCACTGCCTTCTATTTTCACATCTTTACTCACTTCAAAAATGGTGGCTTCATTGGCTCCTGTACGCCAAACCTTACCTTCCATAGGTTCAAGATCAGTACCGATCGTTCTTCCTTTTACAGAAGGCTGGCTGTAATCAATGGAAACAACAGTACCATTAGCCAGGGTTTCTTTGACCATAGCCGGGCGGACTCGGGCGTTTTGATTTATCTGCCTGTGCACAGGCAAGCAGGGTCATAGATGAGGCAAGCAATAAAAGCGAAAATGATTTCATAAAAATGGTTTTATGTTGAAAAAATGAACATTGAAAGTACTGATATCCGCAAGAATTCTGCCGTTTATTTGATATACGGTCATTAGTTTATGCGGCACACAAATATAACAGACAATTGCTGCCGGGTCTGCGGGTTCAGGGGTTCTGTAAAATGTATTTTATTAAACCCTGAGGTGTTAAGTAATTGTAACCAGTCTTCCAGTGTTCTGAAATACCATTGATAAGGCATGGTAAACTGGTCGCCCAGTCCATCCCAGCTTCCGGTCTTCCAGCCGCTTTCAATAATCTTCGATTGACTTGCGGCTATGCGGGTGTATTGTCTGAATGAATAGTTTACCACCGGGAGCTAAATAAGCGGGTAATGCCGCCAGTAAATTTTCTGTTGACTCTTTCCCGATCAGTGCAAAATTGATAACGATAGCATCAAAGGATCCCTGCAGGGAAGTTTTATGCCCGGCAATATCTTCATAGGAAGCCACTACAAAATTCCCTTTCACTTTCTCCTTTGCCTTTTCTACCAGTTCGGGTATTATGTCAATGCCGCTTACAGCTATTCCGCGGTCAGCGAGTTCCTTTGCGAGCCAGCCTTCGCCACAGCCGATATCAAGCACCGAGGAAGGTTGGCTGGCGCAGACAATTTCCAGGATGGCTTTGTTCGTAGCGATCTTCCTTGACTGAATACCACCGGTTTCAATAATCCTGATCCAGTTTCCGGCATTCGCCTGCCACGATTGTATGATGTCCTGCTCTTTATTCATGTTATTATTTGAAAGAAAGGGTTACTGAAAAGTAACCCTTTTTTAAACATTGCTATATATGAAATTTTTTAAATGGCCGGATCGGCAGGCGTATTTGTATTATTATCCCTTTCAATGGATGGATAAGGATAAAATGTCCCTGTTCCGCTCTTCGGTTGCTGAATTGGGCGCCGGGCGGCCAAAGCGACGGCTATCTTCCAGTTCCTGTCCGCTTAAAAACATTTCCAGCCTTCTTTGTTTATAAATATCGTTGAGCAGGTCAGCTGTAGTCAGGGGACCGCTATAAGCAGGCTGTGCTGCGCCTATACCATAAATATCAGTTGTCTTCGTCCTGACGGCATCCAGTGCTGTTTTACTTTGCGGGAATAAGGCCTGGCGGGCATAATTCTCTGCAATGATCAAACTCATTTCGCCGGGTAAATAAACAGGGTAAGAGGCTGTAGTATTTAAAGCAAATGCTTTTAACGGGAAAGTAGTTGGCCCTGTTCTGCTGATATAAAATCCTACACGCGGATCAGTAGCTGCAGGAACCGGTGCCAGGCCGTTTTTTAAACCAAGCGTAGAATCAATAGCACCAAATACATTTACACTAAAATTTTGTTCCCCGATCGGGTTTGTAGTAGTAGCAGTGAACCTGAATTCTGATTTCACACTTTGGCTTGCCGCTGCTGCAAAGGTCAGCGCCTTATTGCCGGAAGTTGCGTTATATGTTCCGGTGATCATGCTTTGTATGTTATAGTACCTTGCAAGCAGGGCTTTCACGGTATTCTTTACATCAATTCCGGGCGGCACTTTACTTAAAAATTTTGCACTCGGGATTGTTGAGGCAAGATCAGCATCAGCGCTTTCCAAAACAGCAATGACTTTGTCCAACGCTTCAGCCCTTGTATTGAATACAGCATTATTCCCGTTCGTCAATGGGATCTTTTCAAAAAACTGAACCAGCGTGCCTACACTCAATGCATAAAAAATACTTGCGTATGCTTTCAGCCCGACCTTATCTGTTGGATCAGCCGCTACACCTAAATTATCCATTACAGTTTCGGCTTCTGTTTTGGTCAATAAACACTGCGCCCACATTTGTGTTACAATTGCATTTGCCTGGGTCACGGCGCCTTTGCCTGTTTCCACCTCCTTTTCAGCAGTATTACCAATGTTTAAAGTATATAATGCATACACACTATAAGCACCGGCGACCGGGGCTGTATACAAGGACTCTGACGGCCAATGGTAAATCTTCTTTGCAGGCCTGCGCAAAGGTTCATCAGCCCGTCAACACTTGTTGTTACACTCGGAACAGAGGCGGTGCTTGGGTTGATATATTCTTTATTACAGGAAGTAATCATCACACAACTTCCGGTAAAGGCTAATATGATTTTTATTCGAAGCTTTTTCATTTTGTAATTTTTTAAAGGTTAAAGACTGGCTCTGAATGATACCTGGAATGTTCTGGGAATAGGTACATTTCCAAAATCTATTCCTCTCAACACCGAACTGTTACCTTCCTGCATTCGTTTCCGGGTCATACCCGTCATAATCATCCCAGCTTACCTGGTTCCTGCCTATTAAGGAGATGGAAGACGATTTTATGAATTTCGCAAATGCCGGCAACTGGTATGATAAAGAGACCTCTCTTAATTTTATATAAGAGCCGCTTTCGACACGCCATTCTTCTGTATTATAAACAGCGAAAATGTAACCTCTCGGCAATTCTCCTTTTATTTCTCTTTCAGAATAATCGCCAATCCCAACGCCTTGTCTTGTTCTCCTGTCGGCATTAAATATCTCCTGTCCTAAAGCTCCGTCGAGTAAGAAACCAAAGCTCAGTTTTTTATATTCAAAACTATTATTTAAGCTTAATACCCAGTCAGGATTAGGATCGCCCAGTACTTTTCTCAACAAAACTTTAGCGGTTGGGTTATTGACGGCAGCTATAGGTCTGCCACCTGCATCCAATGATAAATTACCGGCAGCATCCCTTTCAAAATAATTACCATAAAAAACACCTAAAGGCTGACCTGCTAAAATAACGGAAGTTGAACCGGCAGCATTAGCCAATGCGATTGGTGAGACCTGGCTGGAAGCCGTAACGAGGTTCTTATTATGGTTTACTGAACCGGCAATATTCCAGGTGAAATTTTTACCGGCGACAGGAGTCGCTGTCAGTCCTAATTCCCAGCCTTTGTTTGTAAGATTTCCAACGTTCTCAGTTCTTGTACTGCCGCCCGATGATGGAGCAAGCACCCTGTCTACCAGCAGGGAATTATCAACGATCTTTTTATTATAAACAGTAAATATTACACCTAATTTATTATTCAGGAAAGAAAGATCGGTACCAAACTCGAATTCACTTGATCTTTCCGGCTCCACAAATTCATTACCGAGTGCGGTATTTACATTATAGGTTGCAATCCCGTTAATACTGCCGGATAGATAAGTGGAAAACCGATCGTAAGAACCAATACCTCCTAAAAAATATTTTGGTACAGAGATCAGCGCTACCGCCCAGGAAGCTTATGAAAGGGATAGTTCTTTCTGGCAAAAGACAAGAACAGAGCCTTTAACAGCAAAGGAGATACGTTTTATACAATATAAAGACAGCCTTTACCGGCATACGCATACCAAAGCCTATCTTGATTCTCTCGACAAAGATCTGAATAAAGTAACATGGAAGAAGATCCTGCTGTTCGGGCAAACTATCTATAACCGTGAAAAAGAGCGAACATGGCATTTACCCTCTGCTATTTCTATTTACCAGCCTTTTCAATTCGGCGGGACAAGGGCAGAGATTGACGCATTTTATTTAAAAACATATAAATCAAGAAAGAACATTGCTGCAAACATTGATATCAGTTATGGATTCAGAAATCATGATGTGAACGGAAGTTTCAGGCTTGAAAGAATGTATAATCCATTTAACCGTGGCTTTTTCCGGGTGGAACTTAAACGCGAATTTGCTTATATTTTCGAAGGGGATGCCTGGATCAATATGCTCAAACGAAATAATTTTTACCTGAATAATGGTATCAGTAATCGGGCATGGATTAGAACTGGCTAACGGCTTATTCCTGTACAGCAATTTCGATCTTGCGCTGCGGCGTTCGCTCAGTGGGTATAAAACCAATTCCAAGATTGACAGTCTTTTTGGTGATATATTGGATGATAACCAGGCGGTAGCTTTTGAACCGTATAATGCTGCTTATGGTAAGCTGACATTAAAATATACTCCCGGCCAGAAATATATCCGCGAACCTAAAGAAAAGATCATACTGGGGTCGGCATGGCCTACTTTCTATGCTACCTGGCGAAAAGGAATTCCGGACATCATGAAAAGCAAAGTGGATTTTGATTACCTGGAATTTGGAATTGAGCAGGAATTAAAACTGGGGATCACCGGTGTTTCAAAATATAATATAAAGACAGGAAGTTTTGTGAATACAAAAGATTTGAGGCTGGTAGATTACCAGTTTCAGCGAAGGGGCGATCCGCTGTTATTCATGAACCCGAATGAAGCATTCCAGTCTTTGGATTCAACATTCCCGGTGTTCAAACGTTTTTTACAGGGCCATTATGTACATGTATTCAATGGCGCTATTCTTAATAAAATACCGTTCTTTAAAAAATTACAATTAAGAGAACTGGCCGGCGGCGGCTTTTTAATTGCCCCGGAAAGAAACCTCGGTACGTAGAAGTATTTGCAGGCATAGAACGGGTTTTTAAATTTCCTTTCAGCGCTTTGGGCAAATTCAAAGTAGGTGTTTATATAATAGGGTCTGCCGCTAACCAATTCCGCAATCCTGTTCAATTCAAGATAGGTATTACGAGTTGGGATAAGAAAAGGAATAAATGGATATAGTTTTTTGCCCGCAGAGTACCGCGGAGATTCCTTCTCTCACATATTCAGATCAGCGCCTCATACAATTACTTCCACCGGGTGTTTTGCTTTTCTTCCCGTTCCATCTTTTAACCTGGTGACGGCAACTGGTGCCTGGCGCAGCGATAATGGTATTTTCATCAGCGCTGCGAACAGCAGGAAACAAAACCATCTCTCCTACTTTCATAGACAGATCATAATGTTCTTTTTCATATCCAAAACTTCCGGCCATACCGCAACAAACCTGAAGGGATGGTTTCGACCGTATAGTTTTCTGGAAGTGATAACAGTTTTACCGATGGCGCTACAGAAGACAATGCTTTTTGCTGGCAATGGGCCATGGAGCTTTATAGCCCGCTTTTCCTTTGTGAACAGGGAGGATGATATATTTCCTTTTTCAATTTCCGAAGCAATGAACTCATCTACCAGGAATACATTTTTTGATAACGCTTTTGCTGCTTCCAGTTTATCATCGTCGGCCAGGTCAATATATTCATCACGGAAAGTAAGTATGGCTGACGGCTCGATACCGATCAGCGGTGTCTCCGCAGTGATCAAAGGAGACAATAGCTCAATATTTTTATTGGCAAATCTTCTTTGCCCTTCTCAGCAAACCTTTGGATAACCAGGCTCTCCCGCTTTCTGTATGCTCCGGGATTATTACCTCGTATCCCAGTTTTTCCAGTAGTTCAATCGCTTTGATACCAATCTCCGTATCATTGAAATTCGTAAACTCATCACAGAATAAATACACTTTCCTGTTCTGATTGTTCATCTCGGATTTCTGCCTTCTCTTCCTCCACCAGTTCTTCAAAGTCGTTTTATATAAAGTCGGCATGGAGCGGTCTGCGGCAAACCCGGAAATTCGTTTGACTAACTTACTTACAGGTCTGTTGGTCATAAAAAAATTATACATACCCGGCCAGACAGATCCCAATGAAGAAGAGGCATTGAACTGAGCGATCAGTTTTGAACGGAAAGGCACGCCATTCGCATCATAGTAGTGTTGCAAAAACTCTGCTTTTAGTTTCGCCACATCTACATTACTCGGGCATTCGGATTTGCATCCTTTACAACTAAGACAAAGATCCATCACTTCATAAATCTCTTTATGATCAAACCGGTTCATCTTATCTGAATTGGTCAGAAACTCGCGAAGAATATTCGCTCTCGCCCTGGTTGTATCTTTTTCATTACGTGTAGCCATATAAGAGGGGCACATGGTGCCACCGCTCAAAGGCGTCTTGCGGCAATCGCCGCTGCCATTGCATTGTTCGGCATGCTGCAGTATATCCTGGTTATGAAACCGGAAAACCGTTTTGAAAGCCGGTGTTGTTTGTCCCGGCACATAACGGAGCATCGTATTCATCGGCGGCGTATCAACGATCTTATTGGGATTGAAAATACCGGCAGGATCCCATACCTTTTTTATTTCTTTCAGCAAAGCATAGTTCTTCTCTCCTACCATCTGCCGGATGAACTCCCCACGCAAACGGCCATCGCCATGCTCACCGCTTAACGATCCGTTATATTTTTTAACCAGTGCAGCAATCTCTTCCGCTATCGTTCTGAATAACTGGTTACCTTCTTTTGTTTTTTAAGTTGATGATCGGACGAAGATGTATCTCACCCGATCCTGCATGCGCATAATGCACGGAGTACAGCCCATATTTCTTTAGTATCTCATTGAAATCACGGATATAAGCGGGCAGGTCATGTACATCAACGGCAGTATCTTCTATTACAGGAACAGCTTTTTCATCTCCCGGTAAATTACTTAAGAGTCCAAGTCCCGCCTTACGCAAGGTCCATATCTTTTTTGTATCGGCTCCGAACAACAGGGGAAAATGATAGCCCAGTCCGGCCACTCTCATTTCCGCTTCGCATTTTTGTGCATCAGCGATTACTTCTTCTCTTGTAGTTCTCGAAAACTCAACCACCAGTATCGCACCCGGGTCGCCTTGTACGAAAAAGCGGTTCTTCAGTTGCTCAATATTATTTTTCGTGCATTCCAGTATATAATGGTCTATCAGTTCGCTGGCGCTGATATTATATTGTAAGGCGACCAGGTTTGCCCCGCAACGCTTCATCAATGGAATTAAAATGAACACAGAGCAAGCCGGTTTCTTTTGGCGGCAGCGGCACCACATTCAATTTGATCTCTGTGATAAATGCCAGTGTACCTTCCGATCCCGCGATCAATGAACAAAAATTAAAAGCGGGGCCACCGGCTGTGAATGGAGCCATTTCCAGCAAAAGATCAACCGCATAACCCGTATTCCTTCTTTCTACTGATTTTTTGGGAAACTCTTTTCTTATCTCTGACTGGTTATCATAATTGCTTAATAAACCTCTTACCGTTTTATAAATTTTTGCTTCCAGTGTATCGCCTTCGCATTTCTGGTGAAATTCATCCAGCCCGACCGTTTTGAATACAGCTTCACTGCCATCACTCAATAACGTTTTCACTTCCAGTAAATGTTCTCTCGTGCTCCGATAAATTACTGAATTAGAGCCGCAGCTATTATTACCGACCATTCCGCCGATCATGGCCCTGTTGGCGGTAGATGTTTCGGGACCAAAGAACAAACCATATGGTTTCAGAAAGATATTTAATTCGTCCCTGATCACGCCCGGCTCTACTCTTATCCAGTGCTCGTCTGTATTCAGTTCAAGGATTTTGGTAAACCTTCGGGAAACATCTGCTATGATCCCGTTTCCCACTACCTGCCCGGCCAGTGAAGTACCGGCGGTACGTGGTATCAACGAGGTATGATGTTTATTGGCGAAGCCGATCAGTTTTTTTCAGGTCGTCAATGGTTTTAGGGATAGCAACAGCCAGGGGCATTTCGCGGTAAGCGGATGCGTCGGTAGCGTACAGGGTACGCATGGTCGTGTCAGTATAAAAACTCTCCTTCCAGTGTGCCGGCTAATTGCTGCAGCAGATCCTTCGTCATGGGCTATTAATGTTGAGCCTGTTTTGAAGCTGCGAAAATACAGTAAGTGGATTTAACAAACATGGTCTCTTGGATTAGAGTATTTCCATGTAGCTCTCTTTCCCTCGTGGCCCTCTGTTATCCGGTATTTTTTGCCCACGGAGGGGCACAGAGATCAGGAGTACCGCAGAGTAATATTCAATCAGGGCGCTCACAGGGTAAGAACTCTGTGGCTCTCCTTTCCTCCGCGGTCCTCTGTGACCTATATATCCAGTTAAAAACAATCCCAAACGTGAAAACACCAGTATTATCATCGAAGTCTGTATTTATTTTACCGACCATATACGAGCTAAAAGAACATTAAAATGGAGAATAATAAAATAACGGAACTTATAATCGGCAAAGCAATCGAAGTACATAAACATCTTGGACCAGGACTGCTTGAGTCAACATACCAGACATGCTTATCGTATGAATTCAATTAAAGCTGGCCTGCATGTACAAACAACAAGTCCCGCTTCCGCTGATTTATAAAGAAATAAAAATGGAAATTGGCAAATAAATCTCGCAACGGCGCAAAGAATGTCCTATTGAAAATCAGTCGTTGCGGCTTTGCGCCGTTGCGAGAACATTGATTTAAAATACTTTTGACAGCCTCTTTATATGATTTTGAAAGCTATGCTTACTATTGATATTGTATATACACCGGCTGTGGCTTCAATGCCAGCACTTCCTGGACGGTCAGTAACCGGCCATTATTCTTCGTATCGTTCTTATAAAACAGTTTGAAGCCTGTGTACTCTACCGGTTCTTTATGTATAAAATGACGGTAAGTTCCCTTTTTCAATTCCGGGGGTCCCCATCCATCCATATCCATTACGATCTGTACCTCGGGCCTTATTTTTATCTGCTGGTAATTTGTCACCCCTTTTTTGTGTAAACCGGTGTACGATAAATACTTTGGGAGTAAGGCCATTCTCTTTTACCAGTTTGGCGAGATATTCTGTCGCGTAATTTATATCTGCTGCATCAAATGTACCCACTACTTTGCCGGGAGCCTGTCCGCCTTTCATAGAAAACTCGGGGTCAATACCCAGGTGTACATTAGGCATCTTCAGGTATTTTTCTAATTCCGGAAGTTCCTGTTGCAGTGTGCTATGTCCCACCTGCACATCAATAAATACAAGTGCATTGATCTTCGCCGCCATACTCAGTACAGAATCTATCTGGTGAAAAGGCATCCTGAGCCTGTAGGTATTTCCTTTGCCGGGGCTGCCCTGGGCGGTAACGGCGATATAATGAAGAGCAGGCACTACTTCCAGTACCGAGTCCTCTTTTTGCCATGCCGCTACTTCTTCCTGTAGTTTTGCCAGCATCTCGGCCTGGGGAAGTTCACCGAGTATACCCATTTGTTTTGAATACAGGTTGCCGTAAAAAGCAATTATCCGTTTAAAAGGAAAGATAGATCCGGCCAGCGGGTAGTCTGTTTTTACCGGCCACTTACCTGTTGTATCACCGTTTACGATATGTGTTATTTTGCTGTTGTACTCTTCTACATCCGACAGGGCTGGTGCGGCTTTTACTTCGGGCGCTGGTTTTGTGTCTGCCACCGAAGTCACCGTAGCTGAAGCAGATTCAGTATAAAATACTAACCTGTAACCGCCAATGATAATCGCTGCGACAAGCAGGACGGCTAAACTTATAAGAAGGTAAACTGTAATAGGATTTACGACTGGGGTTGGCTGATGAAGATACCGGGTAGTTCATAGGGTAAAAAATTGAATAATGCAGTATAGCGTTTTGCTATTGTGTAACGTGAAATTAATCCAAAAAGTATATCTGTCATAGTATCCTTTACTCTTTATCTCATGAAAATTTACGGCGGCAGACAGGATAAATACTGCCCGCTTTATTGAGTCCTTTTAACCCGGTGTTATCATCCGGCTCCACGCCCCGGATTTCTCTATCTTTAAACAGCTATGCTCCACTTTCTTGATATCTTTTATACGATCGCTCACCTCGCATTGACCCTCTTCAATCTCGGAGGGTGGATATGGAAAAAGACCCGTAAGATTCACCTGGTCACATTGATCCTGACAGCTACCTCCTGGTCTGTATTAAGCATCTGGTATGGCTGGGGCTATTGCCCGCTTACCGACTGGCACTGGCAGGTAAAAGAAAAGCTGGGAGAGAAAAACCTGCCCAGCTCTTTTATCAAATACTTTGCTGATAAGATCACAGGCAGGGATATCAACCCGACGCTGGTAGATAATGTGACGCTTGGCTGCCTGGTTTTTCACCGTAGCAGCATCGGTATACGTCAACTTCTTTATGAAGAAAACAGAAGAAAAGATGATACCGGCTCCAGCCATATAAAAGACTTGGCTATGATTGTCATTATTGATCAAAAGCATTGACAATTAACGGCTTATTCTTATTGCGTGGTGTTGGGCATGGGCTAAAGCGGTTTAAGTTGTTTTGCAGTCCCGGATTCGCGCATCTATTTTTACGTCATCAAAGCAATAGTGATCTGCTCATTGCCTGAACCCGGAAATAAAATCTGCCGGGAAATATCATCCACCACCGCTTGCTCCTGCCGACGTTTGCCAATTGAAGATGTTGAAACAACGTTATTAACCTTAAACACATTATATGAAAAGGATCTTTTTAAATCACCGCATCATTGCCATCGCTTTCTTCACGTTTTTTCAGTGAGTTCGGTAACAGTACGGGCAAATGATGGCAGCAAAGTATTACCTGTTGAATTAAAATATAATGGCCTGGTCAACAACCAGCCTCTTTATAAACTGATCGTTAACGGCAACCCGGAACATGATGAATTCACCATCATCATCAGGGACGGCAAGATGAATACCATGTACAGGGAGAATATAAAAGGCGAAAATTTCACCAAATCATTTCTTTTGAATACAGAAGAAATGGGTGATAATACCCTGCATTTTGAGATCATCAGCAAAAAGACAAAAAAGTCTGTGACGTATGAAATCAACCGCAACACTCATCTCGAAGAAGAAAGAGTGATCAGCGTATTAAGATAATCAACCCTGTAAACGGGCAGTTTTTAACACGAAATATGCGCACGGGCATATTTCGTTTTTTCTTTTCCGGCGTTGTATAGAGGCGGCCGGTAGCTTAGTTACCTGTTTTATTTTCTCATTATTCAAAAGCTGTGAGCCACTTAACAGCACCTCCCGCCTGCTTCGTAATCAGAAAGATACCTATCCGCTTCGCAATCATTAAGCTTCCATACATTAAAATGGCAATCCCGGTACCGCAATGTTTTTTTATCAAAATGCCGGAATTGCATACCTTACAAGAACCAAAACCTTATACTTATGATAGTCACTTCCCGTATTTCATCAGGGTTTGATATTGAAATGCAGTTAGGCGGCGGATGGCTTTTTACTGCACTTTCGCTTTTGAATGACAATGGAAAAACTGCTGCCGGATGGTCCCCCACCACCGTTTCCACCCGATGCACCGGTAGTCATTACAGGCGCAAGTATCATCTTTGAAGAAGAATTCAATCTGCTTATCAGTCTTACTATAGCAGGTATCCCGATTGATCAAAAGGCGTTAGTAGCATTAAGCCCTGATGGATCAGAATTAAATATAACTACTGAAAGCGGCAATGAATCAACCATTCCTTTTAAAGTGCTGAATGGTCTTGCAGAACCACCTGAGTTTGTAACGATCCCGGGTGATGCAGAGCACGAACCGGTAATGGCCTTACTGGCTAACCTTGATCTTATAACAAATCCGCAATCAGAAGATCCCGGTGATTTTATTGATCGCGGCGATGCAGCAAATGCGCAGTCGTTTTTACCGCTCGGGCAGCATATTGCTATTGGCGTTGGCAAGGAAACCTATGAACGTTTTGCCAATAACCTATGGCATACCGATCTCAGGGCGGATGATGACGGATCTCACCCTCTTCCCTCTGCCGATGATCGCCAGGGTCACTGGAACCGGGTAAGAATGTTACCGGAGAACGGACGTATACGTGTAATACTGGAAGGGGTAAGGCCGATAGATATTTTGCCCGATGCAGATATTACCATAACGGTTTTAATAACACCGTCCGTGTCTGCCGAAGGCAAATTGAATTTTACAATGGATTTTGATACGGATGTTGACATGGTTTGCTGGGAGATGTTTTTGCATTTATTACCGGGGGCATTATTGGTTTTGTGATCGGCATTTTTGCCGGGGCCCCTGTTTTGGGGAGCTGTTATCGGCGCTGTCGCAGGCGTCATCCTCCTTGAAATAGCAGAAGTAATTGTAGAAGGGATAGTGCAAAAGAAAGTAGTGGCGATGGTGAATGGAATCCGGTTCCGGATATATTGGTTTGCAAAAGCAATATTGTCAATATAGCAACGCCTGATTCCGGGGCCAAGATCAAGCTTTCTTTACTTGACACTATTCCCTCATCCATTCCTATCAATACCGAAAGTCCGGATCCTCTTTATGAACGCAGCCTGCTCGTCAACACGATTTATAATGAAGTGCAGATGGACAGTAACGGCCTTGGCGCAGCCGGTACTTCCGGTGCCGGTGAAGTTTTCCAGGCGCTTGCTGCTTCACTGATAAGGGCTAACTATGAAAATGATGTGCTTTCCTCCTTAACTTATCTTACAAATAATACGGTTGAAACAGATATTACTATTGCTGAACTTGACAGCCGCCTGCCTTTTGGAGAATTACGGTTCCAGTTAAGGCTTAGCGAAGAACCGGAAGAAGCAAAATTCAGGATACCACAGGGCAAATTTCCTGTTGTATGTCTTGTGCCCACTGCTATTCACCGCGAAGAGACGATCATTACAGAGATCAGGTTTTCAAGCGGACTAACAATAAAAGTTGCCGACGCTATTGCTTTACAGGATAAAGCCGCACTGCTCGTCAAAGGATACCAGCTTATTCATCCAAGGGATTATAATTCCTATTACAGGGCAAAGGCAGATGAGACAACAGAAAACAACCTGGAAAGCCCTGCCGGAATATTAATTTGTATAAACACTTAAATAATACGCAGGCCGAAAAGATCTTAATCAATCAACTCTCTTGCTTCCACCCAAAAGATATTATCCCAGCCATTGAGAGAACCGTTCATTAATTCTTAAGGTCTTTTGCTTTTTGCGGAGCGCTAAACGGGTTTTAAAAATGCCCCGGCTGCTGGTAAAGAAAAAATATTTTTTTATCGGGTGATACGTAAGGACAATAGGTAAGACCTGCGCCATTAACTTTATCACCCATATTTTTGGCGTCCTGCCACTCTCCGGCACCATTCTTTTTGCTGATGAAAAGGTCACCCGATCCATAATTACCTTTTCGCTTATATCCTGTAAATATTACAAACTGCTCATCAGGATCAACAAAGGCATTGAACTCACCACCTTCTGTATTGACGGCAGCCGGTAAACTTACAGCCGTATCGTATTGGTTGTTTAAAAATTTACAAACCACTATGTCTTCACCTTTACCATCCATTTCCCGTGTAAAATAAATATTGCCGCTTTTGGCAACGGAAGGATAAAACTCATTTCTATCGCTGTTTACTGGCTCGCCCATGCTTGCCGGCATACCCCATTTTCCGTTTTGTTTGGTAACAACCCATATATCAAAATCCTTTTTTGCTTTTTCATCTGCCGGCCGGTTGGAGGAAAAATATAATTTAGTTCCATCGGGGGAAAAAGCAGGCTCCAGGTCATTATACTGTCCGCAGAAGGCGGCCACTTCCGGGCTGCTCCATTTTCCATTTACTTTTTTGGAATACATGATAGTGCTGAAAATAAATCCGCCACGGTATTGAAATGTGTAAAACAACTCATCGCCTTTGGGAGAGATGGCCATATCCCTGTTTCCAAATTCATCTGATATAGTTCCGTCGGCAAATAATACCGGTTCACCGCCCGGCAATACCTGGTTAAAATAAGCATTGTTTACTTTTTGTGGCGGGGATTGCCCTATTGCTATCGCCGGTAATAAAAAAAGCAGGCAGAATAGTTTCATATGATCATTTTATACATTCACTGATTTTCTCCGCAGGTAAAATAGCCAGTTTTACCCAAAGCAGAACAATAGCCGCATTTATATTGATGAATGGCAAAGTAACGTTATGAAACTATTATTGTTTTATACGAGTGCAGCTGATGATAACAATACCTGCTTACATATCCCGGTAATATTCGCTGTATTTTCCCGCGTTGGAGGCTGAAACTTTTTCTACCTTTACCCTATGTTTATCACTCATAAGAAACAGGCTTTTCATAAAGCCACTGTGCTGGTAGCGGCTGCAGTTTTATCCCATGGTTGCTTTTGCACAAAAAGATATGCCTGATCAGTTCCGTATCGTTGATACAGCTATCTTTCTCGATGCTTCCAATCACTGGTATGGTATTGATGAAAAAGGTAAAGTGGTGCAACCGAGAGTTAACCAGCCCCGCTATAAAGCCACGGATATTGAAGAAGTAGCTGATAATATCCTGCTGTATCAAAAAGATAATGGTGGCTGGCCCAAGAACTATGATATGTTCGCCATTTTAACACCCGGGCAGAAGGACAGCCTTATAAAAAATAAGCCGGTATTAAACACTACGTTTGATAACCGCACCACGTATTCCCATATTGCCTGTTTGGTCAAAGTATATTATGTAACAAAAGTTGAAAAGTATAAAGAATCGGCACTAAAAGGATTGGATTATATTATGGCGGCGCAATATGATAACGGCGGCTGGCCGCAGTATTTTCCCCTGGAAAAGAATTACAGCAGCCATATCACGTATAACGACGACGCATTCAGTGGCATTATGCGATTACTGAAAGACATCAGCGAAGGACAAGCCGCAGTATGCTTTTATTGATGAGACCATGAGGCAAAAATTAAAAACAGCTTTTAATAAGGGAATAAAATGTATCCATGCAAACACAGATCAATGATGCCGGGAAGCCGACAGCCTGGTGCCAGCAATACGACGAAACAACGCTGCAACCTGCATGGGCCCGGAAATTTGAACCGCCATCTATTTGCAATGGGGAAAGTGTGGATGTATTGTTATTACTGATGAGCATCAATAACCCGGACAAAAATATCATTGATGCGGTTCAGTATGCAGTAGCCTGGTTCAAAGAATCGGCGATATTGCAAACAAGGGTACAGGTGATTCCTGCGGCTGAACTGATCACGCCATACCGGATTTCTAAAACGGACCGGGTCGTAGTGCATGATTCACTGGCCCCGCCGATATGGACACGGTATTATGGAATTAAAAACACATCGCCCTTTATTTTGCAACAGGGATAGCAAGGTAGTGTATTCATTAGCAGAAGTGGATCGTGAGAGGCGTGATGGTTATGCCTGGTACACGTATGCGCCGCAGAAGATTTTAAATCTTTATTCCGATTGGCAACAAAAATGGGTGAAGTAAGGAACTGAAAGATGGTGAAACAGCCGGCGGACCGAAAGGCGGCGAGTCCGGCAGCTATATTGTTTTATTAGCAGCGTTCGCTGGCCGAGACATCGCCTGAAGTCACTAAAGTAGCGTTTTATATTGTTCATTAGCAAAGCCCGCTGGCCGGGACATTGCTTGTAAGTTTAATAATTATCCAAAAACTTAATGAAATGTTCTGCTGATTTTCCAATTGTCCTGAGATTATTTTTAATAATAAACTCCGGAACAGGATCAACATGTGTTTGTAAAATTACCGGCCGGGTAAGCCCTTTTGCACTCCAAACTTCATGACCTCCTTAGTTCTTATATGATTAAGGCCGCAAAACTTAAGATAGTCACGAAAAACTCTGAGAGAGATATTTTTGAGCTTATTCATTATGCATAAGCAGGTAAGCTAACCCGGTATTAAATTTTTTAATGGGTAATTATTGAAAATGCGGCTGAATTCCTCGTTGGTTTCATAGCAATACAGTCATACTGGGGGGAGTAGCAGGTTTTACTTTACTTTTCTTTACCGTCCAGCCTAATTTTCTGAGATCATTCCAAAGACTTCCCTTATTAATTGTATAATAAACATATTCTTCCAAAACCGTATCAAAACTGGCCTTGGCCTCCGTTTCGTCCATGCCATAGCCACTCAGATCCAGTGCAGGACAATAAAAAATATGAGTATTGTCATCAATAAATGAAATGATAGGAACCTGCAGATTTACTGTGCCCTTTTTTCCGGAGAATTTACCCTTATACTGAAGCTGTTTCATAATTAGCAAAGAATGTTTTGCAAAATACACCAAAAAGAAAACAATCCAAAGTAGGGAAAAGTTAGGGAGAAATACAGGAATTAAACACCGAAAACAGAAAGATATCGGAAACGGCGAGTTCGGCCGCTATATTGTTTCATTAGCAAAGCCCAAATAAATCTCGCAACGACACAACAGCGCAAAGAATGATCTACTGAAATCAGTCATTGCGACTTTGCACCGTTGCGAGAACATTGATTTAAAAATACTTTTAAGACAGCCTCTTCCTTTACTTTTTCTTCCCATTATTCTTCTCCATTCCGGCAACTAGCGGAACTGCCGCTTCATTCCTGAACACTACTGTATTATCGAATACATCTACCAGCACCGGGTGAGATTTATCTATATCGCCGGCCAGTATCCGTTTGCTCAGCTGGTTCACGATCTCTTTTTGTATCAACCGTTTCAATGGCCTGGCGCCAAACTGCGGATCGAAACCCTGGTCGGATAAAAACTCCAGCGCATAATCGCTGAACTGTAATTGCACACCGTTATTCCTCAACAACCCTACTAGTTTATTCAACTGGATCGCCACTATACCTCTTATCTCTTTCCTCATCAGCGGGCGAAACATGATGATCTCATCCACACGGTTCAGGAATTCAGGACGGATGGTTTGACGCAGCAGGTTCATCACCTCCAGTTTGGCCTTTTCCGTTACATCATCTACATTCTTTTCATTCACTTTTTCAAAATGTTCCTGTATGATCGGGCTGCCGATATTGCTGGTCATGATGATGATCGTATTCTTAAAATTCACCACACGGCCTTTATTATCCGTCAACCGGCCATCATCAAGCACCTGCAACAATACATTCCATACATCCGGGTGCGCTTTTTCAATTTCATCCAGCAATACCACGCTGTAAGGTTTGCGGCGCACTGATTCTGTCAACTGCCCGCCCTCTTCATATCCCACATACCCCGGAGGGGCGCCGACCAAACGGCTTACCGTATGTTTTTCCTGGTACTCGCTCATATCAATACGGGTCATCATGCTCTCATCATCAAACAAATATTCTGCAAGCGCTTTCGCGAGCTCTGTTTTACCCACACCCGTAGTACCCAAAAAAGATAAATGAACCAATCGGTTTTTTAGGATCCTGCAATCCTGCGCGGCTTCTTCTTATCGCATCCGCTACTGCCGTGATCGCTTCATCCTGTCCCACTACCCTTTCATGCAAATGATCTTCGAGCTTTAATAATTTCTCTTTATCGCTCTGCAGCATTTTCGTCACTGGTATACCCGTCATCTTCGCTACACTTTCTGCAATATCTTCGGCATCCACTTCTTCCTTCAGCAAGCGCTTCTCCGTAGAGTCATGCAATCGTTTTGAGTAATCAGTAATGATCTGTTCCTGCTCTTTTATTTTTCCATAACGTATTTCTGCTACGAGACCATACTCACCGTTACGTTCTGCCTGTTCCGCTTTTTGCTTTAAGCTTTCTATTTCCGCTTTGGCGCTCTGTACTTTTTCTACCAGTTCTTTTTCTTCCTTCCATTTTGCTTTCAGCGTATCTCTTTCTACTGCCAGGTTGGCGATATCGGTATTCAGTTCTTTCAGCTTCGCTTCATCATTTTCCCTTTTGATGGCTTCTCTTTCTATTTCCAGCTGGCGTATCTGTCTTTCCAGCGTATCCAGTTCTTCGGGCATGGAGTTCATTTCCAACCGCAGCTTGGCAGCGCTTTCATCAATAAGATCAATCGCCTTATCTGGCAAAAAACGATCGGTGATATAACGGCTGGACAATTCCACTGCGGCAATGATCGCTTCGTCTTTTATTCTTACATGGTGGTGCGTTTCATACCTGTCTTTCAAACCACGCAATATAGATATAGCGTCCTCTACGTTAGGTTCGTCTATCAGTACTTTTTGAAAACGTCTTTCAAGCGCTTTATCTTTTTCAAAGAATTTCTGGTATTCATTCAGCGTCGTAGCGCCTACAGCTCTCAGGTCGCCTTTGGCCAATGCAGGTTTTAAAATATTAGCCGCATCCATTGCTCCTTCGCCACCACCGGCGCCTACCAATGTATGTATCTCATCAATAAAGAGGATGATCTCTCCGTCACTTCCGGCTACTTCTTTCACCACCCATTTCAATCTTTCTTCAAACTCGCCTTTATACTTGGCGCCTGCTATCAGCAATCCCATATCGAGCGCATAGATGATCTTTGATTTCAGGTTCTCAGGCACATCCCCATTCACAATACGATGTGCGATACCTTCGGCGATAGCTGTTTTACCTACACCGGGCTCACCCACGAGTATAGGGTTATTCTTCGTTCTCCTGGAAAGTATATGCAAGGTGCGGCGTATCTCTTCATCACGGCCGATCACAGGATCGAGTTTACCTTCTCTTGCCATTTCATTTAAGTTCTTGGCATATTTATTCAGTGCATTGAATTCCTGCGATTGTGTCTGTGAAGTAACAGTCTCGCCTTTACGGAGTTCTTTGATCGCAGCGATCAGCCCTTTTTCGGTTAGTCCTGCGTTCTTCAACAGCTTTGCAACGGCATCACTGCCCTGCACTATAGATAATAATAAATGTTCCGGTGTGACAAATTCATCATTGAATTGTTTCAATACAGCACCGCTTCTCAGCACTACATTGTTGGCTTCGCGGCTGATCTGCTGCGCGGCATCTCCGGAGGCTTTTGGTAGTTTACTGATGAGTTCGTCCAGCTTTGTATCTACAAAGTTGAGCGTAACATTATTTTTCTTTAATAAATAATCCACGGGTGAATCCTGTTGCTCAAGCAGGGCTTTCAGGATATGCTCCGTCTCAATGTTCGGGCTTTTCGCATTGAAGGCTATTTGCTGCGCCTGTTGAAAGGCTTCAGCGGCTTTTATGGTAAAATTTCCTAAGTTCAT
>JBBCIL010000041.1:0-41928 GCA_037200265.1 Bacteroidota bacterium | reverse complement strand
TACAGCTTTGGGACTGATACTGAAAACTGTAGTTGAGCGTTACATAATTCGCTTTTAAAAATTCATTGGTAGGTGTAAAGATGCGGATGAACTTTGCCTGGTCGGGAAAAGCAGCCAGTTCAAACTCGTTTAACTGCTGTACACCGTCAGCATTATAATCTATCCATGCAAACTGGCCCGTTCCTGCCGGCACTTCCAGGTAAGCGAAATCTCTTTTTTGCTCCTGCCCTGCGCCTACTTCGTACAATACATTGCCGGTAAGCAGACCTTTCCATTCATTCATTACATATTCTGCGCGGCTGAGGATGGTTTCATCTTCCTGCTGCCCGGATACACTGGTGTTGTATACTTTCAGTTTACGAAAAGTAGTATTCAGGTAAAACTGGCGTTTGGGGTTAGCTAATAGCTCTGTCTGAAGATTAAGATTATAACTCCTGTCACCCCTGACAAAATCTTTTCCAATACCGTATTTGTATTTATCCGAACGGGTAAAGAAAGTGATGCCATATTTATTTTTCTTTTTCTCATCTGACCTTAGATAAGCTGAATAGGTATCAAAAGAAAAAGCATCCGCTGTCAGCGTATCGGTTGCTTTATCGCGTGCTGAGTTTTGCTCTAGGGAATAACGGAAACCAAGCCGCCAGTCTTTCATCTTCTTCAGTTGCTTGCTCAGGTCAATAGTGGGGCGCAGGAAAGTTCCTTTATAGACATTCGTACTAAAATTAGTAACGGTGAGTTCATTATTGAACTGCCAGCCTTTCCAGCCAACTATATGCGTAATTGCGTTCTGAAAACCGTTGTAATTATCGCTGCGGTTATAATTGACGAAGCGGTAAGAAAAAGAATGATTCTTATCGTTCTTTAATCCCGCCCCTATCCTGATGATACTTTCTGTAGCCGTGTAAACAATATAGGAAGTCCCCAGTCCCGGGAAAACTCTACTGTACGCAGCCGTTCCAATGGTTTGAACTTATCCTGCACATATTCATAATCCAGCGCAGTAATCAGTTGCAATTTATTCTTTGCCCGCAGTTGTTTGGTATTACTCAACCCGATCTTTGTGGCAAATCCCTGGTCATCGCCGTTCTCGATCTTTGAAAACGTATTGACATCATAGTTACTCATCGCCACTTCCGCTTTCAACATCGTGTTTTCATTGATCGCATAATCTGCCCCCAAATTGAATATCTGCTGTTTTTTTGGCGTGACAAGTACCGTGATCGGTTCATAATTCCCCTGCTTCACCCCGGCGACAGGCATAATAAAACTGAATACTTTCCCATTAGCGCCGTTAAAGTCAGCTATATAATTTCCATTACCCTGACCTACATCTATAAATGACAAGTTATATTTAGCCAATGCAGGATCAGTAGAGTATTTATAAAATGAATCCGTGACCGGGCCGGGATTGTAATAGATCTTTTCATATAATACTTTGCCGGCAGCAAATGTATCCAGCACCGCTGAGGGATAAAAAGCCCGCTGAATGCTATCGCCTAATCCTGAGAGAAACTGTTTCTGGTCAGCATCCAGCACCTGGTTGATAGAAGAATTTTTCGCATCACTGTTATTGAATATGCCAAACCGGAGTTTTAGTTTTTTGCTGAATTCAAACTCCTGCGCCACGTACAGGTTTGCATTCAGGTAATTGCGGTCAGCATACTCAAACTCCACCTGTATACGGCTGTCTTTGGTGATCATCCGGCGGGGAGTAAAACTAATTTCTGCCGTATTGTAATTGATAACATAATCCTGGTCTTCGCCGCGCTGCAATAACTGCCCGTCTAAAAATACTCTTTCCGTATTGGCCAGTATGATAAAAAATATCTCGTTGTTGGCGCCTTTCAACCGGTAAGGCCCCTGGTTGCCTTCGAGCCCGTCAAAAATATTACGGGTAAATTTTCCTTTGGCGATCGAACCGCTTACCAGCGGTTCTGGAACTTATATTTTTTGAGATCCGGTTAGCCGTTTGAAAAGAAACACCCCTGTAGCCGTTTATAGAAATTCAGGAAATAACTCTGGTTCTGCCGTATATCAATATCTCCCAGGTTCAGTTGCCAGTTACGTTTTTTGAATTGTAAAAAGACCTGGTCGAATTCATTCAGTTGCTGCGTTGTACCATCGGGCTGTACCGGGATATTATTATCAGTGATCGCCGCCTGTATTTCAATACTATCAGCCAGCATACCGCTCAGTTGCATATTAAGCGTTGAGTTCAATACAGCATCCTGGCTATTACCAAAAGCGATCTGCCGGCCGAAACTTCCTTCGGCTTTTATCTTACCAAAATTGAATATACCTCTTTGTGATTCCGTCAATCCATCATTAAATTCATACGGCTTCACCGAAAAATTATTCATGATGCTGTCATACCGCATTCTTTGTGTAACCGGGTTGAGCCGTAGGGAAATATGCGGTAAGTAATTTTAATGAGGCTATCGGGTGAAGGTTTTTTATTCCAGTATACGATCGCATTCACTAATCAAGGCGGTAGTCTGTGGTTGCTATACCTTCTATGACAAAAGTGCTGGGTATAATGCTGGTAGTATCTACCTGGAGGCTGTCTGCCGTTACTTTAAATGATTTTGCCGGAGGTTTGAACCGCGGTTAATGGTAGCAGGAGGCTGCGCACTGCCCCAAAGGAATAACAGTACGGACAAGACAAGTAACCATATCCGGCGCAAGTCGCTCAATAGCAGAGAGTTTATGCTTAAAATCGTAAAATTCGCCTATTTTATTGCCTTAAAATTATTAACGCCTCCTATTTCTCAAAAAAAGAGGCAAATTTGAGTGAAGTAGTATGAAAAAAACAGGATTTGCTATTTTGATAAGCCTTTTTACCATGGCCGGGCTATTGATCCAGGTGAAGGTTTCCGGTCAGCAAAAGGGGAAACAGCAGGCTGTCGCGTTTGGAATAAATGTGCCGTTGGGTGAATTTGCCAAAACGCATATAGCAGGCATCGGCAGTCATTATACATGAGTAACCATCGGTTTGGTAAGCTGGTTGTGTTACCAAAAAAATGGATTGGCTTTACGGCTAACGGAGGCATAGATTATTACCTGGGCAAAAAAGCAGAAGTGGCAGGATATGATTTTAAATACGGGGGTTATATCTGCCTGCATGCATTGGGCGGGATCATGTATAATCCGGGTAAAAAGACAAATGTTACATTAACGACCGGCCCGGTTATGAATATTTATAAAGGAGGTGCAGATGCCGGACTGGGAGTTCTTTTTAATGGCAGTTTGTACATAACTGATAAGATCGCTGTTACTCCAGGTATTATGTATACGAAATACGCTGAAGCAAATGCCCTGTGGGCCGCTTCAATAAAAGCTACTTATATCTTTTAAAAACAGGTTGATGCATGTTTACCACTCAGCCAAAACTTAGTGTCCGTAATGACGCTTAGTGCCCTTTGTGCTCCTGTATTTTTGTAACACGAAGGACACAAAGTATCACAACGTACACAAAGAGCCTACATCAAAGAATCATTTATCGGATGATAAACCACCGAACGCATATTCCCTGTTCAGCCTGGCGATATTCTCAATGGAAATTTCTTTTGGACAAACCGCTTCACAAGCGCCGGTATTGGTACAGGAACCGAAACCTTCTTTATCCATTTGCGTTACCATTGCTACGGCTCTTGTTCTTCTTTCCGGATCGCCCTGTGGCAACAATGCCAGGTGAGAAACTTTGGCAGATACAAACAATAATGCAGAAGAATTTTTACAGGCGGCTACACATGCACCGCAACCGATACAGGCTGCAGCGGCAAATGCCTTATCCGCTTTTTCCTTTTCGATAGGAATAGCGTTGCCATCAACAGATACGCCTGTATTTACGGAGATATATCCTCCCGCCTGTATGATACGATCAAATGCCGTTCTGTCTACCACCAGGTCTTTGATTACAGGAAACGCATTGGCTCTCCATGGCTCTACTACAATCGTATCGCCGTCTTTAAATGCTCTCATATGCAACTGGCAGGTAGTAGTGCCATGCCATGGTCCATGCGGACGCCCGTTGACATACATAGAACATGCTCCACAGATACCTTCGCGGCAATCATGATCGAAAGCGATAGGATCTTTTCCTTCATGGATCAGTTGTTCATTCAATACATCAAACATTTCGAGAAAAGACATTTCTGAAGAAATATCTTTTACGGAATATGTTTCAAAACCGCCCGATGCATTAGCGTTCTTTTGTTTCCAAACCTTCAACGTAAGATTCATTGTATAATGTTCCATAATACTAATGAGTTAATTTTCGTTTTACTTATAATTTCTTTGAGCCGGTTTTATCAGATCATACTTCAGTTCTTCTTTATGCAATTCCCATTGGTGATCGCCTTTTAATTCCCAGGCAGATACATACATATATTCATCGTCTCTTCTTTCAGCTTCGCCATCAGGCGTCTGGTATTCTTCCCTGAAATGGCCGCCGCAGCTTTCATTGCGTTGTAATGCATCCAGGCACATTAGTTCTCCCAGTTCGATGAAGTCCGCTACCCTGTTGGCTTTATCCAGTTCAGGATTCATTTCATCAATACTGCCGGGTATCTTTACATCGCTCCAGAACTCTTTCTTTAATTGCTGTATCTCGCTGATCGCTTCTTTCAATCCCTGTTCGCTCCTGGCCATACCGCATTTTTCCCACATGATCTTGCCCAGGCGTTTATGCAGACTCTCAACAGTTTGTTTACCCTTAATGTTCATTAAAGTATTGATGCGGTCACTTGCAGCTTTCTCAGCGGCATCGAATGCAGCATGTGTCAACGGTATTGGTTTGGTAGCGATCTCATCGGCGAGGTAATTACCAATGGTATATGGCAATACAAAAATATCCATCTGCCAGTCCCTGCATTAATGCAGAAGCACCCAGGCGGTTAGCGCCGTGATCGCTGAAATTCGCTTCCCCTAATGAATACAGGCCTGGCACATTCGTCATCAGCTCATAGTTTACCCACAAACCGCCCATGGTATAATGTACGGCCGGGTAAATTCTCATCGGCACTTCATACGGGTTTTCACCAGTGATCTTTTCATACATATCGAAAAGATTACCATACTCTTCTTTCACTACTTCTTTACCCAGTTTCACCAATGTGGCTTCATCCGGATCTATAATGCCGAGTTTGCTGGCTTCGGCCCGGCCATACTTATTAATAAGGTTATGACGAAAATCGAGATATACCGCCTGCTTTGTTGTACCTACACCATATCCTGCATCACATCTTTCCTTGGCCGCTCTTGAAGCCCCCCCCCCCCCCCCCCCCCCCCCACATCACGCGGCACCAGGTTACCAAAGGCCGGGTACCTTCTTTCGAGGTAATAATCTCTTTCGTCTTCAGGAATATCATTCGCCTTGCGGGTATCGTTTTGTTTCTTAGGTACCCATATACGTCCGTCGTTACGCAATGACTCCGACATTAATGTCAGTTTGCTCTGGTGATCGCCCGTAACAGGAATACACGTAGGATGTATTTGTGTAAAACAGGGATTTGCGAAGTAAGCACCTTTTTTATGCGCCTTCCAGGTAGCAGATACATTACTGCCCATCGCATTGGTACTTAAATAAAATACATTGCCATAACCACCACTGCATAATAAAACAGCATGACCGAAATGGCGCTCCAGTTTACCGCTGATAAGATCTCTTGCAATAATGCCTCTCGCCTTTCCATCTATCACTACGATATCCAGCATCTCATGACGGCTGTACATGGTTACATTGCCCAATGCTACCTGCCTTTCCAATGCCTGGTAAGCGCCTATTAATAATTGCTGACCGGTTTGGCCGGCTGCATAAAAGTTCTTTTAACCTGTGTACCGCCAAAAGAGCGGTTGTTCAGCAAACCACCATATTCCCTCGCAAATGGTACACCCTGTGCCACACACTGATCAATAATATTGACACTCACTTCAGCAAGGCGGTGTACATTACTTTCCCTTGCGCGATAGTCACCACCTTTGATCGTATCATAAAATAAACGGAAAACGCTGTCGCCATCATTCTGGTAATTCTTGGCGGCATTGATACCACCCTGTGCGGCTATGGAGTGAGCTCTCCGCGGAGAATCCTGGAAACAAAATGCTTTTACCTTATACCTTGTTCGGCTAATGCAGCGGCGGCCGATGCGCCGGCCAGCCCGGGTTCCTATTACAATGATCTCGAGCTTACGTTTATTCGCAGGATTCACCAATTTGCAATGTCCTTTATAATCTTCCCACTTCTTTTCTAATGTACCGGCTGGAATTTTTGAATCAAGCATAACCACTGATTACTTTGATGTAAATGATTTGAATGATTTTATTTATGTTGTCATCTTTCTATCAACATTATGCTCCCGGAGCAAACACTTTACCATTATCATGCCCACTCACCATTCCCTATTCCACCCAACCCAAATGCATGCTCACCGGCATCATAGCAAACGCTAATGATATAATAACCGAATAAGCGACACCTGCTGTTCTTATTAATACAAGGTATTTGCGGTTGCTTACGCCTACCGTTCTGAATGCGCTTTGAAAACCATGTATAAGGTGCCAGCAAAGTGAGATACAGGCCAGCACGTACACGATCACTACCCATGTTTCGGTAAAGGTGACCTGCATTAAGGCATATAAATTATGGACATGCGTTCCGTCTTCCAGTTCCATTTCTGCACCGGGAATACCGGTAAACCTGGAAGGTATCCAGAAATGATACCAGTGAATGATAAAGAATAATAAAAGGATCGTTCCCAGTAAACCCATGCTGCGGCTATACCATTTGCTGCCTTTGTTACCCATTGGCACTGCATAGCCGATCTTTCTTTTGGCCTGGTTGCTGAACGTAAGCATGTACCCCTGGATGATATGCAAAAAGATGCCGGCAAATAATCCTATCTCCATGATACGGATAACTACCGTAGAGCCCATAAAATGGGCAGCTTTGTTAAACATAACGCCGCCGTCATTTGCCCAGATACAGGCATTGATACCTGCATGCACTACCAGAAAACTAATCAAAAACAAACCCGTCAACGCCATTACCAGCTTCTTGCCGACCGATGAAGTGAATAATTCAGACCATTTCATAAGCAATCAAAGAGGGGTTATTAAATTTTGGGCAAATTTACTATCGGAATGCCAAATGTCACAGAAAAGTTTAAACAGCCGTTATAATGCCGGTAAGCTGTAAATATATAAGTCAGTAAGCTGCGATGTTATTTTAACGAAGTACCCGGGCCCGGCTTCATCTGCAGGCTTATCGTGTTGTCAGGGCTATGGTAAACAATTATGTCAGCTTGGCTTTCTGTTCGGCATCTATCTTTTTGAACAGGTGAAATGGCTTATACGTACGCCAGTTATCCAGCTCGATCAGTTCGATATAGCGGTTAAGACGGGCTTTCCGGAAATCATATTGCGATTGCTCCGGCATATTGAGGCTGACTACCCAGCCATCCTCTTCATTGGTCTCCTCGTATAATTCCTGGTAGTATTCACTGTCACTGCTGTGGAAGTTCAGTACGTTTTCGGCTATGAGTATAAATTTATTAATTCCCTCATACATGAACTTTTCCAGCACTTCCCGTTTCAGTTCCATGATATCGTTCTCTACCGCATCATTCCATTCGCCCATTAATTCCATGATGGCATATTTCTCTTCATAATCAGCCAGTAATACTTTCAAATAAAGTGTGCGGCTGCCAAAATCATCCCATTGAGGGTGAATATAATAATTGTAAACTGTATGGGTAAATTCAAATTCGGGAATAGACGCGTCCGAAAAACGGAGAATACTGATCTTCTTCGCTTGTATAGATATGACGCCAGTTATAAAAGGGTTCTAAATTATGCATGATTAATTCCCTGCTGCAAATATAGTAAACGCCATTGCTATATTGGTCATCATTAAGTGTTGGGTAGTGCGTCAATTTGATTTAAGCAATAAATCCCACAAAGGCACTGCCAAATGTTGCATGAACTGGCGTTCACGCAAAGGCGCAATACTTTGATCATAAAATAAAGAACAAAGAATGCGGAAGATAATTGCGCCCTTGCGAATCTTAGCGTCTTTGCGTGAAATACTATTTTTAATCAGTCCAGCAAGTAATTCTTTAAGCTTCGAACTCAGGCTGCATTTTAATGCTCACCTTTTCACTGTTCATAATACCTTGTACTGATGCAGGCAGATCAATCTTCCTGCCCGTATATTGTTCTACCGCATCCGGGAACTTAACAGGATGAGCTGTTTCGAGAAAGAAGCCTTTTGCATGGGGATGTGTTTCCAGCCATCTTTTCAATGCAAGATAGCCGACAGCGCCATGAGGATCCAATGTATAGTTATACCGTTGGTAAACATCACTGATCGTATCTGCTGTTTCCTTATCAGTGATAGTATACGAAGACAATTTATTTTTCAGCTCCGGAAACCGGTGATGAAATATCTCCAGTATCCGGATAAAATTGCTGGGGTTTCCCACATCCATGGCATTGGATAAAGTGGGTACTGCCTGTTTTGGTTTCAGTGCCTGTGTCTGCAGGTAATCGCTTACAATATCATTGACATTGCAGGCGGCGATAAAATGCTGAACCGGCAACCCTGAACTGCCGGCCAGTATACCGGCGCATATATTTCCGAAATTGCCGCTGGGAACACTTATTACAGGGGCATTATTTTTATCAGCCCATTGTTTATAGGCAAAGAAATATAAAATTGCTGCGGCAGCCATCTAGCTACATTAATGGAATTGGGCAGAAGTAAGAAATAGCTTTTGTTTTAACTCTCCGTCGGTAAACGCTTCTTTGACCATGCGCTGGCAATCATCAAAATTTCCCTCTATCTCCAGTGCATGAATATTCTTTCCCAATGTTGTCAATTGCTTTTCCTGTACGGGGCTCACTTTCCCGGAGGGATAAAGAATAACTACTTCTATACCATTCACATCAAAAAAACCATTGGCCACGGCGCCGCCGGTATCGCCTGAAGTAGCGACAAGCACGGTAACTTTTTTATCATTATCCTTTACAAAATGACCCAGGCAGCGGCTCATGAATCTTGCGCCCACATCTTTGAACGCCAGTGTAGGCCCGTGAAATAATTCAAGCGCAGCCATAGTATCATTCACTTTTACAAGCGGTACCGGGAAGCTGATCGTTTCTTTTACGATCTGCATCAGCCTGTCATCCGGAATGGTTCCACCGATGTAAGGATGAATTATGCTGAAAGCGATCTCTTCATTGGAATATTTTTCAATATTCTTTAGCAGGTTCTTGTCAGCAACAGGTATTCTTTCAGGAAAATATAATCCTTTATCCGGCGCCTGCCCGTTGATCGTCGCTTCCTTAAAATCAACTATGGGTGATTGTTTATTTGTGCTGTAATATTTCATAGACCCTGTCCCCTGACGCTTGCGCTAAAGGGAGAACTTAGATTGTTAATGAATAATAAACCACTCTTTTAAAACGGCAACAAAATACAAATGCACACTCCCTGCTCCCCACTCACTACTCACTATTCCCCACTCACCACCTCCACCCCCTTCTTATTAATCGTCGTCACATATGTATAATAAGCAATGCCGATCCTTTCGTATACTGCCTTCATTACCTGTTCTGTTGCCCTGGCTGTTTGTTCATCGGTACTGAGCATAAACACAGATGGACCCGAACCGGAAATACCTCCGCCTAGTGCACCCGCTTCTTTACACTTTGTTTTAATCTCATCAAAACCCGGGATTAAAATACTTCTTACCGGCTCAATGATCACATCTTCCAGTGAACGGCCGATCAGCGCATGGTCATTTTTAAAAAGCCGGTTACCAGCCCCGCGATATTTCCCCATTGACGAATGGCATCTTTCAATAAAACCTGTTTACGCAGTATTTGCCTTGCATCGGACGTACGCACTTCTATCTGCGGATGCACTACCGTTACATACAGATCAGGTGAAGGAATAGCGATGATATCAAGCGGGTGGATACTTCGTATCAGGCTTACACCACCCAAAATGCAGGGAGCAATATTATCCGCATGTTTTACTCCTGAAGCCAGTTCTCCCCGTTCATCGCGAACTGCACTATTTCATCATTGGAAAAAATATTGCCCAACAAATGATTTGCTGCCACTGCTGCACCTGCGGCACTCGCTGCACTGGAGCCAATACCGCTGCCGGGCTTGATATGCTTTTCTATTTCTACGGCAAACCCGGTCTTATTATCCAGTTTTTCCATGATAGATAATAAAACAACGCCCGCTACATTCTTCTCGGGATCAGTCGCAGGTTAAAATCATCTTTATTTGTGATCACTACTTTGGGTTCGTCCAGCAATTCAAGCCGCATGATATCATAAGGCTCATTCAGGGCCATGCCTAAAATATCAAAGCCGCATACAAGGTTGGCAACGGTGCCGGGGCATTTGACAGTACAGCCCCCTCTAACTCCCCCGGTGGGGGAGGACTGGAAAGACTCCGTTTTTTCTGGATTATTCTTCATTATTGCCACTACTAATATTTCCTTCTATGAATGTTCTAAATTAAATGATAGTACCAAGAGAATGACTTTTCAAAGTCCCCTCCGGGGGATTTAGGGGGGCCGGGCCTGATCTCTCACGGCGCCGTCGCTCTCAATATATCTGCAAACACCCCGCTAGCTGTTACCTCCGCACCAGCACCCGCTCCTTTTACTACCAGCGGCTGTTCTTTATAGCGATCGGTATAGAACAGCACCACATTGTCTTTTCCATATAAATGATACAGGTCGTGCTGCGGATCAATATGCTGCAAACCTACAGAGGCTTTACCATTATCAAATGAAGCGACAAACTTCAGCTTGGTTCCCTCCGCATTGGCCTTTTCGAATAGCTTTTTAAAATGCGTCTCTTCTTTTGCCATGGCTGCATAAAAATCCTCCACGCTTCCTTTCATACAGGAAGGAGGCATGAATGAATTGTTGGTTATATCATCCATCTCCATTTGCTCTCCTGCCTCGCGGGCCAGTATCATGATCTTGCGCATAACATCAGTGCCACTGAGATCAAGACGCGGATCAGGTTCTGTATATCCTTCGTCCTGCGCCTGCTTTACTACTTCGGCAAATTTCCGGGTGCCATCATAATTATTAAACACAAAATTGAGTGTACCGCTTAACACCGCCTGGATACGGTGCACCCTGTCACCGCTGCGCATAAGATCATTAAGCGTAGCGATCACGGGTAAACCCGCCCCTACATTGGTTTCAAACAGGAACTTGCAGTTAAAGTCATTGGCAAGATCTTTTAATTTTTTATAATTGGTAAACGCAGAGGAAGCGGCTACTTTATTACAGGCCACTACCGAAATACTTTTTTTCAATAACTGATCGTAGGCCGCCGCTACTTTATCATTAGCAGTGATATCAACAAATACAGAGTTGCGCAGGTTCCTTGAAATGATCTCATCCACCAGTTTTTGCAGGTCAGCTGCCGGCGCCGCATCCAGTTTTTCTTTCCATTTAGCCATATCAATTCCTTCTTCATCAATAAGCATCTTACGGCTGTTGCTTAATCCTACTACCCTTACCTGCAACTTCATTTGTTCCTGCAGGAATTTTTCCTGCTGTTTCAACTGGCCAAGCAGCTTTGCTCCCACATTCCCGGTGCCGACAATAAAAAGATTGACCTGCTTATACGTCGTTTCAAAAAACTCTTCGTGCAATACGTTGATCGCCTTACGTACATCTTTGGTAGAAATAACAGCTGATATATTTTTTTCAGATGAACCCTGTGCGATAGCACGGATATTGATGCCATTTTTTCCCAGAGCGCTGAACATACGGCCGCTGATACCCGGGTGGCTTTTCATATTCTCCCCTACCAGGGCAACAATGGAAAGAGTGGCTTCGATCTGCAAAGGTTCTACTTTCTGCAAAGCGATCTCGTTGGCAAAAGCAGCATCCACCGCCTGCTTTGCTCTTTCGGCCATAGAAGAATCAATACCCACGCAGATAGAATGCTCTGATGAACTCTGCGTGATCAGTATCACATTGATCTTTTCATTGCTGAGCGATTCAAATAATCTTTTGGAAAAACCGGGGATACCGATCATGCCGCTTCCTTCGAGACTGATCAGCGCAATATTATTGATGCTGGAAATACCACGAACGATATTGCCGTTCTTTGTCGCTACCGATTCGATCAGCGTTCCTTCATCTTCAGGGGCAAATGTATTTTTGATCCATACCGGTATATTCTGGTTCATGACGGGCTGTATAGTGGGCGGGTAAATCACTTTAGCGCCGAAATGCGAAAGCTCCATGGCTTCCTGGTAAGAGATATGCGGGATGATACGTGCATTACTGGTCAGCCGGGGATCGGCCGTCATCATACCGCTTACATCGGTCCATATTTCCAGGTTACTTACATTTAATGCGGAAGCAAGTATCGCAGCAGTATAATCAGAACCGCCCCTGCCAAGCGTAGTCGTTACTCCTTTCTTATCGCTGGCGATGAAACCGGGAACTACATACAGGGAAGAAGATGACGATGAAAAGAATTGCTTTACTTTTTCATTGGTGGCAACAAAAATCCACTTCCGCCGCGCTGAAGTTTGAATTGGTAGCGATCAGTTCCCTTGCATCTTTCCATATATTATCTACCCCGTCTGCTTTGAACTTCGCGGATATGATCCGGGAAGATATCCATTCGCCATAGCTGCTGATGCGGTCTTTCGATCTTGCTGTCAATTCTCCCAGTAAAAAAATACCATTGCAGATATCTTCTATTTCATTGCAGGCTTTTTTTACCAGGCTAAGCATCTGGCTTTGCTGTGCGACAGGAATTAATTGTTTGACGCTTCGAGATGGCGTTGCTCCACCATGACGAGTTTTTCTTTATAAGCCTCGTCACCATCAGCAGCTAAAGCAGCTGCGGTCAGCAATACATCTGTAATACCACCCAACGCTGAAACGACCAGCACCGTGTTATCTTTTTGAATGGCTCTTTTTACGATCGCTGCCACTTTATTAATATTCTCCCGCATTGGCCACTGAGGTGCCTCCAAACTTTAAAACCTGCATGTATCCCTGATTTAATTGATTAAAAATAAGTAAGCTGACTCAATAACGAGATTTCGTTTTATCAGCAGATGCCCAGAGTGTGGTATGGTATTTACAATCCGCCGCGGCGGATTGTAATAATGGTTGTTGTGATAATAGCAGTCGCGGCAACAGGCGTTGCAATGGATGAAAAAAACTTATGACTGTTAGTATTTATCACTGCGTTTGAATAGAAATGCAATATAGGCAAGAATTCGGGGAAAGAAAATTATTCCGGATGAGGGAACTGGATGCTGGACGCTAGTTACTGGATGCTGGATACTGGACGTTCAAAGATTATAAGGTCTTTACAGGTTAGAATATCTGGTATCTAAATTCCAGGATCCGGTATCTAGTATCATTTCAACGCCGATTCAGCCGCTTTCTTTACGCTGCCGTATTTAAGTAAGAGCTCTTTTGCTTTTTCATAATCATCGAGCTGCAATCTTTCCATCAGCATCTTTACACCGCGGTCAACAATTTTATCATTGGTAAGCCGCATATTCACCATCTTATTATCTTCTACCCTTCCCAGCTGTATCATTGCGGATGTAGAGATCATATTCAGTACCAGTTTTTGCGCGGTGCCGCTTTTCATTCTTGTACTACCGGTCACAAATTCAGGTCCTACTACTACTTCGATAGGAAAATCGGCGGCTGCGCTTACCGGTGAATCCGGGTTGCAGGAAATGCTTCCAGTGATAATACCCCGCTTGCGGCATTCTTCCAGGGCGCAAATGACATAGGGAGTCGTTCCGCTGGCGGCAATACCTATCACTACATCTTTGTCCGAAATGTTATGCGCTTCCAGGTCTTTCCATCCCTGTTCTTTATCATCCTCGGCATGCTCTACCGCAGTAGTAACCGCTTTTTCGCCGCCGGCAATGATACCGATCACTAATCCGTAAGGAACGCCATACGTCGGGGGACATTCACTGGCGTCTACAATACCCAGCCGGCCGCTCGTACCTGCGCCGATATAGAACAGTCTTCCGCCTGTCAGCATTTTATCGCTGATGGCTTCTACCAGTTTTTCTATCTGCGGAATCGCTTTGGCTACCGCTCCCGGCACTACCTGGTCTTCTTTATTGATGTTGGTCAGTAATTCGCCAATTGCCATTTTCTCCAGGTGGCGGTAAGAACTGGCCTGCTCCGTAATTTTTTTAATGCCATAAAAGTTCGTTCTGTATTCGTCCAAATGAAACAATCGCCTCAACTATGATATTCTACCAGGCCGCTCATCGGGTTTTTTAACACCTTGCCCAATTCAAATTCATAAGCGCTGCAAAGGTCTTTTAATACGTCTTTAAAACCAAATGCAATACTGCCCGCAAAGCTGACAGGAAGCGTCCATATTTCCCTGTACTTGCACAAATGATTAAAGAAAAAATCGTTTAGCCCATCCTCAATAATATTCTCAATCATATAGTGTCCCCGGTTGTCAGCCAGGAACTTAGCGAAGCTGGCAAGATAGCGATTCGGCAATGGTTTCTTGTACACATTCTCCAGTATTTCTACCGTATTGGTAACAAAGGCTGCATCAAATCTTGCCCGCAGATCTTCATCAAATGTATTATATAAATAGTATTGCAATACCCTTTTCCCCAGGTAAGCGCCGCTTCCCTCATCACCTAAAACATATCCCAGGCCCGGACTATTCTTTATGATCTTTTTGCCATCGTAATAACAGGAATTGGAACCAGTACCCAATATGCAGGCAATACCTTTATCCGTACCGCATAAAGCTCTTGCGGCGGCCATCAGGTCATGATGTACATTGGTTTCAGCATCCGGGAAAACTTTCTGAATAGCTTTTTTAACTAGTTTGGCATTGTTGGGATTGGCGCAGCCTGTGCCATAATAATATATCTCCGCTACGTCAACTTTTTTAAGCTTTGGCTTCAACTCTTTTAATAAAAGATCGGTTATCTGTTCTGTATTCAAAAAATACGGGCTGATGCCCTGGGTAAAATACGTTTTCGTTTTACCATTACTTACCAGGCACCATTCAGCTTTGGTAGCGCCGCTGTCAGCTATTAATTTGATGGAAGGCATACACTCGTTTAATGGTTTAACGTTTAAGGCCTAAGGTTACTCAAAGAGCAAATACAATACAGTTTTGATGCAAACTTTAAACCCTTAAACCTCTAAACTTTAAACTTTTAGCTATTTTGCGTCAAATTACATTAAAATCAAAGATGGCAAATAAAAAATTGCAGGTTTGGCTACCGCTTATTTTTTCGGTGGTACTGATCGTTGGTATGTTCCTGGGATATGGACTTGGCGGAGGGAATAATTTTTTCAGAACAGAAAAGCAGACTTCGTTGCAGGAAGCGGTGAATGTGATCAAAAGAAATTATGTGGATGCTGTCAACCTCGATTCGCTGGAAACAGGCGCTATCGAACAAATGATGAGTGAGCTGGACCCTCACTCTGTCTATTTTCCGCCCGTCGAATTGAAAGCGGCTAATGAAGACCTCGCCGGCAATTTTGAAGGTATCGGGGGTTGGAATTCAACGTTTTTTCAGATACGGTCAATGTCGTTTACGTGATACCGGATGGCCCGAGCGATAAAGCCGGTTTGCTGATCGGTGATAAAATACTAAAAGTAAATGACTCTTCGATCACAGCTAAAGATATCTCTACCGACAGGATAAAGGAACTGATCCGCGGGAAGGCGGCTCCAAAGTCGTAATTGCAGCTATTAAGAGCCAATCAGCCAAAAACAGTATCGGTAACACGCGGCACTATTCCCGTGCTGTCGGTGGATGCGGCTTTTATGATTGACAAAACAACCGGCTATATCAAACTGAATAAATTCACAAGAAGCAGTTATGCTGAATTTATGCGGGCATTGGAAAATTTACAGAAGCAGGGATTAGTGAATCTCGTGTACGACCTGCGCGGTAATGGCGGTGGCTGGATGGATGAAGCGATCAATATGGCTGATGAATTTCTTGACCAGGATAAATTAATAGTATATACCGAAGGAGTGAATAATCCTAAAAGGGAATACCGCTGCAAAAGACCCGGTTTATTTGAAAAAGGAAAACTGGTTTTACTCGTAGACGAATTATCCGCCAGCGCGAGTGAAGTACTGCAGGTGCTGTACAGGATTGGGACAGGGGTACGATCATTGGCCGCAGGACTTTTGGTAAGGGACTGGTGCAGGAACAATTTGATCTGAAAGACGGATCAGCATTACGGCTGACTGTAGCCCGCTATTACACGCCATTGGGACGGAGTATACAACGTCCTTATGATCATGGGAAGAAAGATTATATGGATGAAATATGGCAGCGTTATTCCAACGGGGAGTCATTATATGCCGATTCGAATAAGGTGAGCAAGGGAAAAGCATTTACTACCAATGGCGGCAAAACAGTATACGGCGGTGGTGGTATTATGCCTGATATTTTTGTGGGCCTCGATACTTCTTCCTACCCTTCGTCTGTGAACAGGATGCTGATAGACGGCCGCTTCAACAATTTTGTATACACTTACTACCTGCAGCACAAATCGCAGATAGATGCATTTACTTCCGCTACGGATTATGTTCAGCGGTTCAGCTATATGAATGATATGTGGAACGCGTTTATCCTGTATGCAGCTGACCCCGCTGCTCTCAATGCTATTTCCGCGAAGCAAAAAGAAACATTACAAAGAAGACTGGAAGCTTACCTGGCTAGGTTCAGGTGGAGGAATAATGGTTATTACCAGGTATTGAACAGTGATGATCCTGTTGTACAAAAAGCAGTAGAGATTTTAAAAAAATAAAAGCACCCTGCTGATGACAGGATGCTTAAGGGCAGGGAAACTGCTATCGAAATTTATGATTGCGGGTTATTTTTTATTCTCATCCCACCATTTCTTTTCCATTTTGTAGGAGCCGAATAACCCCAGGCCGCCGCCGATGGCGATCAGGGAGAAATAGATGGCCGGGTTACCATCATGATGGTAATTTCTAACCGAAAGCGCCGGGATATAAGTATCTAATAAATAAGCAAGGAATAAACCAGCTCCTGCCCCGATCAGTAATAAGGCCCATTTGAGGTTCCTGTAAGGCGCCGGCCTGTTGGCAAATTGCTTGGGATTCATCCCTTTTTCTATCATTGCCAGGTTCTGGCGTGTCTTTAAATAGTATATTCCGAATATCATCGCAAAGCCACCTGCAAACATTGTCAGGAATACTACTGCTTCTCCTCCGTTCATAATTTTAAATTTTTATTGTTTTAAATATTTGGTTCGTATTTGTTCTCTATGACTACAGCTATTAAACCCAGGTTACCGTCATAAAGAACTTTTTTCTTCGCAGGGCCCCCGGCCAAAACTGCTTACACAACTATGACTACAGCTGCAAAGTACCGGTTACACCCCAACCCCATTTTTTTACATGCCTCCTTCTAAAGCTCAATTTTGGATTTTTAACCGGGAATTTGTTTATAGCTGAAACCCATTTGCTGTTTGTGATTTAATATATAGGCTCAAAATAAACGTAACTTGTACAGTAACCTGACTGTTTCAATTGTAGTCTTAGATAGTGCATGTCAACCGGACAGAATGATAATGAGATCATTAGCAAAGTGCTAAGTGGTGACCAGCAGGCATATGCAGTACTGGTGAACCGCTATCAAAGCTATGTTTTTACGCTGGCTCTCCGATTCACCAGGAACCGGGAGGATGCGGAGGAGGTAGCGCAGGATATATTTATAAAGGCCTATCGTGCCCTGGCGGATTTTAAGGGAAATTCGAAATTCACTACCTGGCTCTATACTATCGTAAATAATACCTGTATTACGTTTCTGAGGAAAAAAAGGCTGGAAGTACATTCCCTCGATAAAGAAGGTGTATTTGAAGTGGCCGATAGCCAGGATTCGGGGTTTGAGGGCTAACCTGGTAGAACAAAAATCAAAGGTCGCGATGGTGAACCAGGCTATAAACCTGCTGAATCCTGATGACGCAGAGATCATAACTTTGTTCTATAAAAGTGAACAGTCGCTGGAAGAGATCGCACAGATATTAGACTGGAAACAAATACGGCAAAAGTCGTTTACACCGGGCAAGAGCAAGACTGAAGGATAAAAATGCAGGTACATTTCAGTGAAGAAGTAAAAGATATTTATAATTAAAACTTTTTGTGATGGAAGCAAATTTTAATAACCTGGAAGAGCGGCTCTGGAACTATATTGATGGCACCAGTAATGCGGCTGAAAAAACAGTGATGGAGAAATTACTGCAGGATAATGCTGAATGGAGGGCTAAATACCAGGAACTGCTGGAAATAAACAGCCTGCTCCAGGCATCTGAATTAGAAGAACCTTCCATGCGTTTTACTAAAAACGTAATGGAAAAGATCACAAAATTCATATCGCACCAGCTACCAAAACCTATATCAATAAACGGATCGTCTGGGGTATCGGGCTATTTTTCATCACGCTTATCGTTGGGTTCTTCATCTATGGTTTTGGCCAGATAGACTGGAAATCCTCAGATGGTACAAACATATCTCTTGATCTCGGCAAGGTGGACTATGGCAAGGTTTTTCAATAACACGTATGTAAATGCCCTTTATGATGATCAATGTGGTACTGGGATTGTTCTTGCTCGACCGCTACCTCGCTAATAAAAGAAAACAATTCAGGGAAGAAGTTTGATATATCCCGGAAAGACACGAATACACAAAGAGTAATGACTATAAATGTTATGCTTGTGCCTTTATGTCTTAGCAGGAAAAAGAAGCTTGATGATAATTTATCATCTTGTCCGGTAAAACCCTTCTGTTCGCAGGAGGGTTTTTTGTTTTACTATAAGAGAAGCAAAAGACTTGTTTATTGTTTTACAAAAGGGATGCATTTCGAGATCGTTTCCCCGGGCAGTCCCGGTTTTGACCATGGCGATAAAAAGTTAACCCCAATAACCAGGTGCTTTATGGATAAAACCCGGGGGTATGTCATTACTTCATTATCATATCGGGACGAATAGCGGGATAGCTGCTCCTGTCAAAACCACACCACCCGGTACATGAATCCCCTAAGGCCGGGTGGATGGCAATAAGTAAGGCAGCCGCTCCCTTTAAAATCTTACCTTTGCGACGTATAAAAAACTGCCATGGATATTAAGAATAACATACTGGAAACGATTGGTAATACTCCCCTGATCAGGCTCAATAAAGTGACCAAAGATTTTCCCTGTACCGTAGTGGCGAAAGTAGATTATTTCAATCCCGGCAATTCTATTAAAGACCGTATGGCGCTGAAGATGGTGGAAGTAGCCGAACAGGAAGGCAAATTAAAACCCGGTGGTACTATCATTGAAGGAACCAGCGGCAATACAGGTATGGGGGCTGGCATTGGCAGCGGTCGTAAAAGGGTACAAATGCATTTTCGTTACCACCGATAAGCAATCCAAAGAAAAAGCAGATATACTAAAAGCAGTAGGCGCAGAAGTGATCGTATGCCCCACTAACGTATTACCAGAAGATCCGCGAAGCTATTACAGCGTGGCAAAAAGGCTGGCGAAAGAGATACCTAATTCCTATCACATGAACCAGTATGATAACCTGGCCAATCGCCTGGCTCATTATGAGACTACTGGTCCCGAGATATGGAAACAAACCGATGGCAAGATCACTCACCTGGTTTGCACGGCTGGCACAGGCGGTACGATCACCGGTGCTGCTATGTACCTGAAAGAAAAAAACCCTGCAATACAAATATGGGCTATTGATGTATACGGTTCATTGCTGACAAAGTACTTCCGCACCGGTGAGGTGGATATGAAAGAAGTGCATCCATATATCTCCGAAGGTTTTTGGCGAAGATTTCGTACCGCAGAACTATGACATGAGTGTGATTGACCATTTCGAACAGGTAACGGATAAGGACGGAGCGATCATGGCGAGGAAACTGGCGAAAGAAGAAGGCATCTTTTGCGGCTATAGCGCCGGGCAGTTGCTTACAGGGGCTGATGCAATTGAAAAGCCGTTTGAAAAAAGACGATCTCGTCGTTTGCATATTTCATGATCATGGCAGCCGCTATGTTGGTAAAATATATAACGATCAATGGATGATTGAAAGAGGATAAAAATCAATGATCATGGCTTGTTGCGGCAATAAAAGAAATGAATATTCGAGAAGCCTGGATATTGCTCAGGTTCCTGGTTCACCCGCTGCGGTTGTAACAACACAGGAAGATATCCCTTTTGAATATATTGGCAACACCGGCTTGACAGTAACCGGCAATATCAGTGGCAGGAAATACCGTTTTTCTGGCAATGGCGATATACAACTGATCAACTATCGCGATGCGGGAGGAATGATGGCGGTGCCGGTATTGAGAAAATTGAAGGGAAGGGGTCATTTAATTTTCTGACTTACAAGTTCGTTTCAATTCTTATAATTAGAAAGAGACTCTCTCAAAAATAAATCTCGCAACGGCGCAGCGGCGCAAAGAACAGCTTATTCAAACCAGGCGTTGCGCCGCTGCGCCGTTGCGAGAACATTGATTTAATTTCTTTCTCTTTTTAGCGCCGCTGACTTATCAGCAAACTCTTCCTGGTAAACCAATTTCCAATCATTTGATTTGCCGGTAAATCCTGAATGGTCAGTATTATGCTTTCGTATTCTTTCCACCAGTGAATCACCTGTTGATCCGATATAAAACCGGTCAAGAGAAGCAGAATAAAGTATATAAGTATAACAAGTCATAAAAAAAACGAGCCCCTTTCGAGAGCTCGTGATTAATGTGACCCGGATTGGATTCAAACCAATGACCTACTGCTTAGAAGGCAGTTGCTCTATTCAACTGAGCTACCGGGCCAAACTGGCGGCAAATATACCGATTCGAAGCTTATTAGAAAAGAAGAAGAATTTCTTTTATTTATGTCCTTATATGATCCCGTGGCGCACCATAATTTTTTTTAGCTTGCAGCCAAAGTCAATTACCATTCATGGATGTAAAAATTGAAGAAAGCTGGAAAGAAATACTTAAAGATGAATTCGGTAAGCCTTATTTTCAGCAGATCGTTCTTCACTTAAAAACAGAACGGACGCAGGGCAAAATCATCTATCCCCCCGGCCCTTTTATCTTTAATGCTTTTAATACAACGCCTTTTGACCAGGTAAAAGTGGTGATACTGGGACAAGACCCTTATCATGGTCCCGGGCAGGCGCACGGTCTTTGCTTCTCCGTACAAAAAGGAGTGCCCCCGCCCCCATCCCTGGTGAATATCTTTAAAGAACTACACACAGATGTCGGTATTACCATGCCCACGCACGGCAACCTGACACATTGGGCGCAACAGGGAGTTTTTTTGTTGAATGCATCACTGACGGTTCGTGCCGGAGAACCTATGAGCCACGCAAAGATCGGCTGGGCCGAATTCACCGATACCGTGATTAAAAAAATATCACAGCAAAAAGAACATGTTGTTTTTATGCTGTGGGGGAAATTTGCGCAGGAAAAAAGAATACTGATAGACGATACCAAACACCTGGTACTACGATCCGTTCACCCTTCTCCCCTTTCAGCGCATGCAGGGTTTTTTGGATGCAAACATTTTTCAAAAGCGAATACATATCTTGTCAGCAAGGGGATTGATCCGGTGGATTGGCAGGTGTAATCGTGAATAGTGAATGGAAAGTGGGGGTTGAAAATTGAGAAACTGTACTGTGTGTCAAAGCCATGAATCAATAATATTATAGTTTCTATTTAATCTTTATTGGAATATATGATACCTGCTGACCTCACACTGGAAACAAAACGGGCTATACTCAGGCCTTTGTCTGCCGCTGATTATGACACATTTTATCGCCTGGCCAGCCAGGATGCGGATATGTGGTATTACTTTTCCCTTAATCTCGGAGATGAAAAGCAATTACAAAGATGGTTTGAGCTGGCATTTATGGAGAAGGGCGCCAATACAAGAAGGCCGTTTACCATTATTGATAAACAGTCAGGCAAAATTGCCGGCAGCAGCAGCCTTGGCAATATCTCCCTGCATGATCTCCGCGCAGAGATCGGGTGGAGCTGGCTGGGAAAAGATTTCAGGAGCACAGGACTAAACAGCCATGCCAAGTACGCCATGATGAGATATGCATTCGAAGAACTGAACTTTGAAAGAATAGAATTTAAAACAGATGAACAGAATGCAAGAGCAAGAAAAGGATTGCAGAATGTAGGCGGTATTGCAGAAGGCGTTTTGCGCAGTCATATGACCATGTGGAATAACCGCCGCCGCAGTTCTATCTATTACAGTGTATTGAAAGAAGAATGGCCGGGGTTGAAGGAAACGATTTTTAAAGACATGTGAAAGAAGTTCGAAGTTGGATCTTCGATGTTATTTAAATCTGCTGCTGATCTGATCGAATAGAAATACCTGTTTAAGGGATGTTCAAACGTTAAACCCCTTAACATCCAACTTCCAACTCAAAAAACAGAATGAACACTATCAAAAATATACTCGGCAGAATCTTCGCCACCTGGGCCATCCTTATATTCATCCCGACGATGCTGGTTTTCTTTATCCCTATCTGGGCAGCCGGGCTATGGAAAGAACCGAAACGAACAATCATATTTCAACACAGCGCAAGAATATGGATGCGGGTTTTCTTTTTTCTCGCGGGAATACGCATCAGCATAAAAGGAAAGAACCATTTCAAAAAAGGAGAAACGTATATCGTTGTCTGCAATCACAATTCGCTGATGGATGTTCCGCTGACCACTCCGTTTATTCCCGGCGCCAACAAAACGATTGCCAAGATAGAAATGGCAAAGATCCCTTTATTCGGCCTGATCTACCAGAGAGGCAGCGTATTGGTTGACAGGAAAAGTGAAGAAAGCCGGAAAAACAGTTTTGTACAAATGAAGGAAGTCCTTAGTCTTGGTCTTCACATGTGTATCTATCCCGAAGGAACAAGAAATAAGACCAATCAGCCGCTGCAGCCTTTTCATAACGGCGCTTTTCGTTTAGCGATAGATGCTGGCAAAGCGGTTTTACCTGCCGTTATTTTTAATACGGCAAAAGTATTGCCCGCCGATAAATCATTCTTCTTCTGGCCGGTTAAGATCAGGATGCATTTTATTGAGCCTGTCCATCCGGGTTCTTTAACAACGGATGCGTTAAAAGAAAAAGTCTTTCAGCGAATGAAAGAGTATTATGAAAATAACAGGAATGAATAGAGGCTGTTTCAAAAGTCAAATAAATCTCGCAACGACGCTAAGAATGTCCTATTGAAAACAGTCGTTGCGGCTTTGCGCCGTTGCGGGAACATTGATGTAAAATACTTTTGAAACAGCCTCTAATCATTTTGCCGCGGGAAATATACCTGTCCTTTTAATTCTTCTGCGTATTCTGTTTGATTTTATTCGCCCGGACAGGTTATTTACTTTTTCCCTTGATAGATCGTTCGCTACGCTCTGGAGTAACAAAAAAAATCAAGGCTGCAGAAATCAATAGCCTACAAAATAGGATCTTGAACGGTTGATCTTGAGGTCCTGCAATATGCCTGATTTGGGACTGATCGTAAAATTGAAATAACGGTAAGGACCTACCGGCGTTACATTAATAGATAACTGCCAGCAGTGCATATCCCGGGAAATAGACATCTGGAAGGTCTGTATCTTCTTTGTATCAAAATCATAATAGCCGTTCATGGTAAACATCCATTTCGGCGTCAGGCTGAAACTGCCGTTGAAATTGCCGGAAGAATTAAATATTTTCTCAAATCCACTGTAATCTGCTTTGAATTGTTCGCGGAAATAAAGCGAGTATGAAAAACTAATAGACCATGGAATATTGAAATCAACGAACTCCGCCGGGTTTTGCCGCATATAATCCAGCAGGCGTTGCTGATCTCCTATCAATGCCGGATCGTTCCTGAGATTCTTTAATTGCTGGTCTTTCTGCTGCGCTTTCTGATCGTCCTTTGGTTTGCTCTGAAATTGTGTAGAAATAGAAACGCTTCCCGTAGTGATACGGCCCAGTTTGAATTTACCATCACTCCATGCATATTTACTGATATCTCTTCCCCTGTCATCCGTCTGGTAAGGATCCATCGTAGCGTTGGCGCTGATATTTATTTTATCAAACAGGTTGGTACGGAAGTATAACTGGAGAGGCGACAACTTCATCGAATCTGCAAAGAAATTATAGCTTACAGAAAAACCATACCCATCAATCAGCCTGATCTTTTTAAACTCAGGCGTTTCATTCCCTTCTTTTACTTCTGTTGTATCAATAACGTTTTCCTTTCCCTTCTTTGGCCTTAGTTTCATCTCCAGGTTATTATCTACCTGGAAACTGAGGCCTCCATACTTCCCTTCACCAAAGCCGCCATACAATGATCCTTCAAATTCTGAAAAGCGGGCCTTATATCCCGTAGTGTCCACTATCTCGGTGTAGTAATGTTTTTTAGAAAGATCGGGCTGATAGTTTAAACTCAATGAAGGACGGATCACATGACGGATCGCATATATCCTTGATTTCTTAAACTGGTAAGTACCGAATACAGCCGTACTGAAGCTCAGGCCCATCGAAGTCTGCTGATCAAGAAAAAAACCTTTGGTGATCGTCGTATCCAGTTTTTCGGTAAGCGGATTCCATTTTCTCCTGAATGTCTGGTTGATCCAAACCTGCGAATAGGAGATAGAAGGTGAGATCATGACAGCCCCGTTCAATATCGGCGGCAATGATAAAGTAATCGGAATACTATGCCTTGCGCCCCATTGCAATGTATCTATCAGGTTCCTTAGTTTGAACGCTGTATCATAAAAAGCAAGCTGGTTCCTGAAACTTCCATTATATCCTATTCCCAACTGCTCGTACCATTTTTTTGTACCGGCAGATTCTTTTTTCTGAAAAGGATATACCGTACTTACAGTAAACCCGACATCAGGCAGGCTCAGGGTAACTAACCGTAGCTGGTTATTCTGGCTATGGTTAGCGCTTATGGTAAGATTGTACGGTTTATCCTGCCATGTTTTGGAATACGTAATGGATGAGCCCATCAGGCTCTGGTAATTTTGCTGCGGGTTGTTGGATACATATCTATTATAAGAAGTAGAACTGGCATTCACACTGGCGGAAAAAGAAGTGCCCGGCCTGGCGCGGCTGTCGGAGCTATGGTTCCAGTAAAGCGAATAGGCCTTGTTGACAAAATAATCAGGGTCGCCTTTGAAATTCATTTTTGTCCGTATCAGTCCAAAAGTGAAGGAACCGGTGTAATGATACCGCTTACGATAAGTAGGGCTTATATTAGCCGACCAGCCACCGTATGAATACACATTGCCATATATTTTTACATCCCAGTTATCATTCATCACCTTATAGTAACCGAGCCCTTCAAGACCAAGTCCATATTGCTCATTCGTGGCGAATGTGGGCGGCAATAAACCTGAATGCCTTCCCTGGCTCAGGGGATAAAAACCAAATGGCAGGTAGATAGGAACAGGTACGCCTTCAAACTCCGGGTGCGCAGGACCTGATACTGCCAGTTTCTGGTTGATCACTTTTAATTTATTTGCCTTGAATGCAAAATGCGGCTCATCCAGGTTGCAGGTAGTGAACAGCCCTTCTTTTATATAGGTTACTTTATCATTTATTTTTTTGATGTATTTGCCATGTATATACAATTCCTGCTGCTGGGTGATCGTATTTACGGTCAGGCCTTTTTGCGTTTTAAAATTATACCTGATCGTATCACTGGTAAATGAGTTTTCTCCCTGTTTGAAATTCGCTTCTTCTATGACCATCCCGGTGCTGTCCCTTTTGTTATAAGCTGTCAGTACCTGTGTCTCGTTATCAAGTTCCACCTGCGGCGCCGTCAGGGAGATATCTTTATAGTCAATTTTTGCTTTCCCGTACAGCACTATCTTTTTTTCTTTTATTAATATCACCGCCGAATCTTCTGCGTAATAATTCACCGGGGCATCCAGGGTATCTTTAGAAAGTTTTAAGGAAAATGTATCAACCTTTTGTTTGGCCAATGAGTCATTCAACAAGCGGGCGCTGTCGGAAAGTTCGGTTGTATCGGCTGATCCGGCAATAACACGGCTGGTATCTGCGTTTTTGGTAGGGGGAACGGTATCTTTCGGTAAAGGTCTTGTTAAAAGACTGCCGGGATTACGCTGAGCTTCGGCCCTGCACGGTAGCATGCAGCAAATAGCAACAGTCAATATTGCAATAAAAAAGAATTTTGAACTAAATTCGTGCAGTTGCCTCATACGGTTGTCGCAAAAGTAAATCTTTCGAAACTAAACAATTTGTGAAGATTCAAAATAACGAACCCATTAAAAACGAAAAACCATCATGAAACGGACGTTACTTGTTCTTACAGGCCTTTCTTTCACCATTTTTCTTTTATCATTTTCGGAGAAAACCACCCAGAATCTTCCAAAAGCTACAGTCAAAACGCTGATCATAGATCCCGGTCATGGAGGAATAGACCCCGGGGCAAAAGGATTATTCTCTTCCGAAGCGAATGTAAGCCTGTCTGTCGCAATGAAGTTTGGCAAAGCCCTCGAAAAAGAATTTCCTGATCTGAAGATCGTGTATACCCGCACGGCAGATGTAATGGCTGGAAATAAAAAAAACAAAGATGATGGTAATCATTACCGGGCCGAACTCGCCAATGCTTCCGGCGGCGACCTGTTTATCGCCATTCACTGCAACTCCGCAGGAAAACGTGCCGGCGGATGGTATGAAAAAGTAATGACCGGAAAAACACCTTATAAAAAAACAGTAAAGAAAAAAGGGAAAAAGACTACCGTTACTGCTTATAAATATACCTACGCAAATGTCTGGAGAGAAAACAAAGCAAGGGGCACGGAAACATATATATGGGCTGTCAATAAAAACGATGCAAAGATCAATTCTGTAAATAAGAACGAAGAAAGTTATGGCGAAATGGAAGATTCTGATTCTACGTCCACACTGGCCCTGCCCGATCCCTCCGACCCGACTGAAAAAGCCCGTATGCTCATCTATGCACAGCAATATTTCAGAAAAAGCCTGAACCTGGCTGATCTCGTAGAAAAAGAATTTATCGAAACAGGCCGTGTGAGCCGTGGCGTAAAGCAACGGAACCATACCGGGATATGGGTATTACAGGCAACCGGCATGCCCAGTGTACTGGTCGAGATCGGGTTTATCTCAAACAAAGAAGAAGAAGAATACATCAATAGTGATAAGGGACAGAAGAAATTGTGGACGACCTGGTAAATGCATTCAGGTCCTATAAACAAAGGCTGGAATCGAAGACCATCAATACCTCACAATAAGTAACACAAATCAGTGAATAAATGCAAAGAATGAATCCCGTTCCGGCAGTTGCCGGGGCGGGATTCATTCTTTTACAGCCAGTTGTCGGCCGGTTTAAAAATAATTGGCTAATTTGGTGGCAGGAAACCATTACCGGAAAAGCAACTCCCGCATGAAAATCAGCAATGAAACCAAAGTAGGCATACTCACCGTCACTGCCCTAGTTATCTTAATTATCGGTTTTAACTTTTTGAAAGGAAAAGATCTTTTCAATAAATCAAAAAAGATATACGCCGTATTTGAGCAATTGGGATCATTGGCCAAATCAAATGCTGTTAAGATCAATGGCTATACTATCGGTACCGTATATGGTTTTGAGCCTATTGATAAAAACTTAAATGGTATCAGGGTAACGATCAACCTGAATGAAGATGTGAATATTCCTGTTAACTCAGTAGCGTATATAGCGGCCGACCTGCTTACCAGTTCTTCGATCGTTATTGAAAAAGGAGATGCCACCACGTACGTAAAGAATGGCGATGTATTGAAAACACGCCAGGATGCAGGTATTTTCGGCAGCCTTTCTTCCGAAGCAGGCCCCACCCTTGCCAAGATCCGGTCATCGCTTGATTCACTGAACAGGGTGTTCGGAAACATTAACAAGTTGTTTGATGCGGGCGCAAAGGACAATTTGCAGCAGACAATGGCTAACCTGAATATGGCTACCAGTTCGCTGAATAAAATGCTTGATCCTGAAAAAAGCGCATTGGCCAAAACACTCAATAATGCGAGCGCCATCACAGAGAACCTGAAAAAGAACAATGACAGTATCACAGCTGTTATCAGCAACGCAAAAGTGTTTAGCGAGAAGCTGAACAGCCTCGACCTGCAGCAAACTATGGATACATTGCAGTCTGCTATTTCACAGTTAAAAACAACCATCAGCAAAGTATCCAGTACAGAAGGTACTTTGGGCGCTCTCATCAACGATAAAAAGCTTTATAATAAGCTCAATGATGTAGTGCTGAGCGCGGAGATACTGCTCGACGACCTGCGTGCACATCCAAAACGCTACGTTAATTTGTCAGTCTTTGGCAAAAAGGATAAAGGCGGGGCATTAACTTCGCCATCGAAAAAAGATACCATCCCCAAGTGAACGCATTAACACATTACCTGAAAATTACCTGCTGCATTTTATTACTGGCAATGCTGGCCGGCAGAAATTCAGTTTCCGCACAAACAACGATACAGCCGCCCGGTGACGATTCTATGCAGGAAGTAGAAATACTGAAAGGAGATCGCCTTACCCTTAGAACCATAAATGATACCACCAAGCTTACCATTATCGCCGGCGATGTAAGGCTTAAACAGGGCAATAGTCTTTTCTATTGCGATAGCTGCGTGATCAATAATAACACAAGGATCTTTGAAGCCTGGGGTAAGAATGGCAGGGTACATATCAATGATTCAGATACCACACATATATATTCCAGTCACCTGCGCTACCTGATGCAGACAAAGCTCGCTTATCTCGATGGTGGTGTAAGATTAACGGATGGGCATGCTACACTCACGACACCCGATCTTGAATATGACATGGAAACGAGCATCGGTATTTATAAGAATGGCGGTAAGGTGGTGAATAAAAAAACAACACTCACCAGCCAGGAAGGCTGGTACTATGCCGACATGAAAGACGTGTATTTTAAAAAGAATGTGGTGCTGAAGGATCCGGCATATAATATTGTCACCGACTCCTTATTATATAACTCCGAAACGCAAACCACCAGGTTTATCTCGATGACCACTATTACCGACAGCACCGGGCGTATCATCAAAACAAAAGAAGGTTATTATAACCAGCAGACCGGCAGAGCCGAGTTTGGTCAACGACCTATTATCCAGGACGGTGACACGGAAATCACGGGTAACACGGTGAAGTTTGATGACAGCACGGGCATATCACAGGCAGAGGGAAATGCTATTGTCATTGATAAAAAAAACAAGACGACTATCATTGCCGGAGCTATTTATCGTAACAAGAAAACAGAAGCCGTACTCGCTATACGAAAGCCATTAATGATCATACAGCAGGATAATGATACCATTTATGTAAGTGCAGATACGCTTTTTTCCGCCCGGCTGACTGACCTGTACAAATCGCAGCAATATGCGGCAACAGACAGTACGATTGACGATACAGTTGCTGTGTCAAACAATAAAAGCGCTGTTGCGGAAAAAGATTCTTTGGTGACGGATATTATTACAACAAAGGACACTCTTTTGCTACAGGAACCTGCCGCTGATGAGCGGGATAAAATACAAGACACGTTAAAGAATGATGCCGCAAGTTTCAGCCGGCTTTTTCCTAATCGCAGGCCGGCAAAACAGACGGCCGGCCCTTCGAAAGATTCAGCGGTAGTGCAAACAAAAAAGGGAGTAAAGCTTGTGCGCCTTAATGAAAAGGACAGTACCAACCGGTATTTTGAAGCGTACCGGAATGTGCGCATATTCAACGATTCGCTACAGGCTGTTTGCGACAGCATGTTCTATTCTTTTCATGATTCGGTATTCCGCTTATATGACGACCCGGTAGTATGGGCGCAGAAAAGCCAGATCACGGGCGACACGATACACCTCTTCACTAAAAATAAAAAGGCCGATAAGGTAGAAGCTATAGAAAACAGCTTTATGATAAACCAGCTCGACAGCCAGGCATATAACCAGATCAAATCTACAAGGATGGATGGCTATTTTGTGAATGGTAACATTGATTCTGTGAGGGCCAAAGGTTTTGCCGAATGTATCTATTACCTGCAGGATGAAGACAGCGCTTATACAGGCATCAATGAATCGAAAAGCGATATCATGGATATTTATTTCCGCGATAAAGAACTATACAAAGTTGTCTTCCGGAGTGCTGTAACAGGCACATTATGGCCCATCCGTCAGAAAAGCCCTTCAGAAATGCGGCTTCTCAATTTTAAATGGCTGGAAGACCGGAGGCCAAAGACGAAACTGGAGATGTTTGAGTGAAGTCCGGAAGTCGGAAAGACCGAAAGTCCGGAAGAACCTTTTCTCATCTCTGCGAATACTTTATATATCTTGAAATCCGCATCGGGTAGGGAGGAATCGTAAAGATAGAAGTCCGGAAGTCGGAAAGACCGAAAGTCCGGAAGAACCTTTTCTCACCTTTGTAAATACTTTATATATTTTGAAATCCGCATCCGGTAGTGAGGAATCGTAAAGATAGAAGTCCGGAAGTCGGAAAGACCGAAAGTCCGGAAGAACCTTTTCTCATCTCTGCGAATACTTTATATATCTTGAAATCCGCATCGGGTAGGGAGGAATCGTAAAGATAGAAGTCCGGAAGTCGGAAAGACCGAAAGTCCGGAAGAACCTTTTCTCATCTCTGCGAATACTTTATATATCTTGAAATCCGCATCGGGTGGTGAGGAATCGTAAAGAAGACGTCCGGAAGGATCTTTCCTTATCCCTGTAAACACCTTATATATTTCAACACCCGTCTTCCGGACTTTCATCAAAAGAATCACTCCACTTTTTACGCAGCCGTCTTTCCGTCTTCCCGACTTCTCCCAACTTTTGCATTTTATTTAGACTTTACTGGCACATTATTTCGTTCTCAGTAAACAAAATAAATCACCATGAAAAAATTAATCTGTTCTGTATTGGTCATCTCAGGATTTTTGATTGCTACCTCAGTATCAGCACAGGAGTATAAGACAGCGCTCGGTGTCAGGCTCAGCAGCAGTTCGGCAATGGTAAACAATTCTATTTCTCTTAAACATTTCCTGAATGAAAGAACAGCCGTTGAAGCATTATTCTCTTTTGGAGATCCATTGGCGTTAGGCGCCCTGGTTGAAATACATAAACCTTTCAGCGAATCAGGCATTCAATGGTTTTATGGTGGTGGCGGTTATATCGGTTTTGTAAAAACATACAATACGGCCAAAGCCAAAAATGAAACAGATGTCAACTTTGGTGCGCAGGGCGTGATAGGTCTGGATTATAAATTCGTTAACCTGCCGCTCAATCTTTCTCTTGACTGGAAACCTGAATTGAATATTGTCGGTGATATCAATTTTGAACCGGCCGCTATCGGCTTTACCGCCAGGTTTACCTTTGGCAAATAAGTTTGGAAGTTTAGGCAGTGTCCTTATTTGGAAATGCTGTTCATTCTAAATTGGCTCATTCCCGGGTTATCAGGTTCTCTTTCCTCAGCTTATCCACAAATCCGTAATGCCTGCAAATTTTTCCGTGAATCTGCGTTTTTGTGCGGGATTTTGCCCTATATTTAAGCACTGAAACTAACCTTTGCTTAAAAAAGAAAGGCAGGCTTATATATTGCACCAGATAAACCTGCACAACAAGGTGCTATCTTCTTCACTATCTGTAGACATTAATGTCTCAGAAGATACGATACGCCGTGACCTCCAGGAACTGGCAGAAGAAGGCAAAGTGATCAAAGTACATGGTGGTGCACTCTCCCACTCTTTTAGCCAGGTACATTTCCCTGCCAATGAAGTGTACTCGCAAAACCAGAAGAAAAAGATCGCACAAAAAGCCATCAGCCTGATAAGTAATGGCATGTTCATCCTGACCAGCGGCGGAACTACTATCCTGGAGATGGCCCGCTCTCTTCCTCCTCAATTAAAAGCAACCTTTATTTCCGGCAGTATCGCCGCGATATTGGAATATATGCATCATCCGAATATTGAAGTGATCCTTATCGGGGACAGAATTTCAAAAAGCTCCAAGATAACTGTTGGCCCGGAGGCGATCGCTAAAATAAGACAGATGAAGGCGGATATATGTTTCTTGGGAACAAACGCCATTGACCTGCAGCATGGGATCACTGATAATGATTGGGAAGTGGTGCAGCTAAAAAGGGCCATGATAGAGTCTTCTCAAAAAGTAGTTTGTTTATCAATCGCTGAAAAGATCAATACGTTTCAGCCTATCCATATCTGTGAGCTGGATAAGATTGATATGCTGATTACCGAATTACCCTCTGATGACCCATTGCTGAAACCGTATACAGATGCCGGTATTAAAGTCTTGTAACCTGGCCGCCGGTAACCGGCCGCCTTACCAGTTATTTGATTTTTTACCGCCCCTTATGAAAAACATTAATTCTGGAACTGCTTATTAAATATATATCTAAAACAACAAGCTATGAGAAAATTTCTCCGGTTATTAGTAGCATTATTACTGATGATACTTGTACTGCCGCCGGCTTTGCATGCTCAGCAAAGGACGATCACGGGTACAATATTATCTGATGACAACAAGACGCCGTTAAGCGGTGTCACTGTCAGGGTTAAAGGAACCAGGCGAATCGTACAAACAGATGCGAATGGTAAATTCAGCATACAGGTAAGCCCTGGTGAAACATTGCAGATATCCTATGTAGGATATGAACCACAGGATATAAAACCAGGTGATAGCAACACTGTTGGTATCAGCCTGAAAGCCACTGACGGTACATTGGGAGAAGTGGTGGTAACCGCCATGGATATCAAAAGAAATTCCAGGGAACTGGGATATTCTGCCCAGAAAGTCGGCGGTAAAGAAATCGCTGAAACACAAAGGGAAAATTTCCTTAACAGCTTACAGGGAAGAGTAGCCGGGCTGTCTATCACACCGACAAATGGCCAGGCAGGTGCATCTTCACAGATCGTACTGAGAGGTTTCAACTCTCTTTCATTAAGCAACTCTCCTCTATTTGTTGTTGACGGTATCATCCTTGATAACAATACTATCAACGAAACATCCAACGGCGGATCTGGTATCGGGCTTGCCTCAGACAGGCCAAACAGGAATAATGACTATACAAACCGTATTGCGGATATCAATCCCAACGATATTGAATCAGTCACCGTTCTGAAAGGACCTGAAGCCACCGCGTTATACGGCAGCCAGGCAAGTTCAGGCGCTATTGTAATATCAACGAAAAAAGCTACTACCGGAAAGTTTGGACTGACATACGACAATAACTTCCGTGTAACAGATGTGAATCGTTTTTATAAGCTGAACAATGATTATGGCCCGGGAAGCAATGGTGTTGCTGGAAACTTATTCAGTGCCACATCCGGAAGTTATTTCGGAGCAAGGTACCCGGAAAATACTCCCGAAATTGATAATATCGGTAATTTCTTCCGTACAGGTTTTGCCCAGACGCATAACTTAAGTGCGGATATGGGTTTTAAAAATGTCGGCTTTAAAGTGAGCGGATCATACTTTGATCAGCAGGGTGTAGTACCGGAAAATGATTTCAAAAAATACAACGTACGGCTGACAAATACTACCAAGATCGGCAAGATCATCGAGTTGACGCCATCTGTGCAGTATATCAACTCCACCAATGATAAGCCTTTAAGAGGCGCCGGCGGATACCTTCTTGGCCTGTATGTATGGCCTAAGAATAATGATATACGCAGTTTCGAAGATGTGAACGGAACCAAGACTTCTGTTTTCTCTTCCGATCCTTATTCTGAGATTGATAATCCTTTATATGGTGTAAAACGCAATCACAGCTACGATCGCACAGAACGATATATCTTTTCAGGAGGTATCAACATTACTCCTTTCTCCTGGTTAAGTATTAACGGCCGTTTTGGATATGATACGTACAAAAGCAGCGGATACACTTTTTATCACCCGCTCTCCTATTTAACGACCAAAGCACAGTTAGGAGCGCTTGATAATTACTGGAGAGAATACAAAGGTTACAACCATACCATTACAGCTACTGTTCAGAAAAAGGTCGGCAAATTCTCCGGACGCCTGATGGGTGGTACTATGTGGCAGGATTATGAAACAAAAATGTTTGCCATCTATGGTACTAACCTGGTGGATTCTGCCGGAACAGATGGCCGGTTATTTAAAATAATAAACGGCGTTCGTACACTGGTCACAGATGCTAATTTCGGCCAGTTGGTAGGAAGTCCTAAGGACAGCAGTATCACTTTAGCCGGAACCAGGAAACGCTTGTTAAGAAATGCGTATGGCGAGTACAACCAGTTTATCATAAGACAACTGGCGTATTTCGGGGAAGCATCTCTTAGCTATGATAATAAAATATTCTTAAGCTATACCCATCGTTTTGAATCTGCTTCTGTTTTCCCCAAAGACCTAAGAGATTACGACTATCCGGGTTTTAGCGTAAGCGCTATCGTATCCGATATCTTCCCGAAGTTAAAAGGGAAGGTGATCAATTACTTTAAACTGAGAGCTTCGAGGGCAAGCACAGCCAGGCTGGCTGATCCTTATAAGAACCAGTCAGTATTCGTAAATAATTTTACCAGCTCTAATGTGGGCCCTATTTATAATTACGGGTTTGATAACAACAACCCTTTCCTGGGACCAGAAAGACAAAAGACCTATGAAGTAGGCGGAGAAATAAGATTGTTCAACAGCGGCCTGTCAATAGACGCTGCGTACTACAATACATTATGCACCGACCAGATCAGCAACCAGTTCAGGGCCAGTTATGCGACAGGTTTTGTACTGAATACCTCTAACGCTGCATCTACCCGCAACCAGGGAGTGGAAGTAGTACTTGACTATGCCGTTCTCCGCAAAGGCAATACAAACTGGAACATGCGTTTCAATTTCAACCGCGGATGGAGCAGGGTGCTTGATCTGCCTGTAGCTATTCAGTCCGAATATTATATTGCTGATACATGGTTATATGGTAATGCAAGAGGTGGCGTTCACCTTAACGGAACTACAACCACCATATCCGGGTTTCACTACCTGCGCAATACAGCCGGTCAAATCCTGATCAGTCCTACAACAGGGCTTCCTGTAGTAGAACAGACATTTACACAGATCGGTGACAGGCAACCGGATTTTACAATAGGATGGTTAAACAATTTCCGGTATAAAAACTGGAGCCTTAATTTCCTCTGGGATCTGAAAGTAGGCGGCGATGTTTTCGATGCTACCGAAATGTACTTAACCTACCAGGGAAAGAGCCAGCGCACAGCAGACAGGGAAGTACCAAGAGTGATCGAAGGCGTGTTACAGGATGGTAAACAAAACACGGCTACTCCTACTGTTAATACCATGGTTGTTGTTCCTTACTACCAGCAGGGTTATTACACGAGTATGCCTGAGGAAGAATTTGTAGAGCATGATGTGAACTGGTTCCGTATGAGAGATATTACGCTTAACTATACATTACCCGCAAATGCTCTCCGGAATATGAAATTATTCAAATCATTAGGCTTTTTCATAACTGGCAGTGACCTGATATTGCTGACTAACTACAGGGGCGCTGATCCGGCTACGAATGGTAATACCGCTGCATCAAACGGTATCGGCGGATATGGTTTCGATTATGGAAATCTTCCCACTCCAAAGTCATTCAACTTTGGAATAAAAGCAACTTTTAAATAAATTAAAATAATTATCATGAGAACAGATATGAAATTTATTATGGCCGCGGGGCTGATAAGTATTTTAGTCGGCGTTTCGTGCAGCAAAAAAATAGATGAGGCATATTTAAATCCCAATGCCGCTGTCCGGCAACCGGTAGAACAATTGTTTCCCAGTATGATCGGAACAATGATTGGAAATTCAAACGCCGCTACCAACTCATTCGGTATAGCCGGTGATGGTATCAATATAGGGCGCTATATCCAGTACTGGGGCTCCTATATTGTAACTACTACTGAGAATTCGGGCACCCAATACGACAGGATGGGTGGAACGACAGCTGGTGTGGACAATATGGGTAACCTGTGGGGCATGCATTATTTCAGTATGGGATATAACCTGAACAGGATAATTGAGTGGGGCTCTGAAGAAGAAAAATGGGATTTTGTAGGCGCTGCTACCGTGCTGAGAGCATGGAGTATGTTTACAACAACTAACCAGTATGGTGAGATCATTCTGAAAGAAGCATTCAATACCAGCCAGCAGCAATTCAATTATGATACACAGGAAGAAGTCTATGATTCTGTAAGAGCTATTTGTCACAGGGGGATCGGCTTCCTCAACATGACCGGGGGCGGTATGAATCCTACCAGCTTTGCAGCGAGTGATTTTTACCTGAACAAAGGCGATCTTAACAAATGGAAGAAGTTCGCGTATGGCATCCTTGCCAGGTCGTATGCTTACATTCACAATAAAAGCACTTACAGCGCCGATTCTGTAATAAAGTATGCTGACCTTTCTGTAAATACCAATGCAGAAAACATCATCTGTACATTTCAGAATACGCTTATCACAGGTACTGCGAATTATTTCGGTTCAGCCCGCGGCAATGTCAATAATGCAAGTACTGGTCTCCGCCAGACAGCTTTTATTGCCGACCTGATGACAGGTGCGAACCCGGATGCTTTTGCTACTGTGAGCGATCCGAGAGCCTGGTATATGCTGAGAGAGAACATAAACGGCACGATCAAAGGAATGGCCAGGCCCTGGTCTGGTATAAACAGTATGCCTCTGAACGATGAGCCGCAAAGCTTCGTAGGCACTTATGCTACTTATACTACGGCTGCGCCATGGCCGGCAGCACCAGCTACCTCCGGAGTTTACAACGGTGAACTGGGCCGGTATATTTTCAGGAATGATGCTCCTTTTCCTATCATGACTGCATCTGAAATGCAATTCCTGAAAGCGGAAGCGGCTGTGCGCAAAAATGATCCTAATACAGCTAAAACAGCTTATGTAAATGGTATCAGCCTCAACTTTGATATGTTGACAAGCTTATATAATACCAATGTGCCTGCAGCTAAATTGCTGGATGCTACCAAAAAAGCTGACTACATGAATAATGAAGCTATCGTACCGGCTGCCGCCAGTGGTGTAACGCTAACCCGCATTCTGCTTCAAAAATACATTGCGATGTATGGCTGGGGATTCCAGGAAGCATGGGCTGATCTTCGCCGCTATCATTACAATAAGGACCTTGATGCAGCTACTACCCGTCCTGTATTTGCCGGATTTAATGTACCAACGACCAGTGAATTATTCGCCGGACCTAACGGCAGCGGCAGCAATAATGGTAAACTGGTTCAGCGTACACGCCCGCGTTACAATTCAGAATACCTGTATAATATTCCTGCATTAACATCTATTGGTGCATATCCTACAGGCAATGATTATCATACAAAAGAATGCTGGTTCTCTCAACCGTAATAGTAATTTAAAAACTACAACAATGAAATCATATAGAATAGCCATAAGCGTTTTGGGGATCACCGCCGCATTCCTGCTTTTTCTTTCCTGTACAAAACAAACAGGCAAAGAAGTAGCGCTGGAAAAATACGACCTGGACAATTACGCCCGTTTACAGGTCTATAATGTAGCGGTAGGCAACCAGCGAAACTATGTATATATAGACGGTAAACCTGTGACGGGAGCAGCATTGTTATATACCAACGCAACATTTACTCCTCTTTTTCCCGCTACCCCTAACAGCTTTATAGTAACGCCGGGAATCAGAAGTTTTTCAATAAGGGATACACTGGGTACTTCCACTCAGCCACAGCTGGCTTTTGCAGAAAATTTAGCGGCAAATTCATACTATACCATATTTGCTTACGATACGATGTCTGCTATCAAACAAAAAACAGTACTGACAACTATCGTTACTCCTTCAGACAGTACGGCAAGAGTACGGTTTGGCAATTTTGTTTTCTTTAAAACAGGAGTACCGCCTAACGTGGACATTTTTTCTAAAAGAAGGAATGCAAATGTATTCACCAATATTGCAGTAACAGAAGTCACGGATTTTATTCCGTATGAATCGGGCACAGCTGATTCACTCATCGTCAGGTCTACAGGAACGACTACTGCGCTGGATACTGCTGTATTCAACTTTACAAGAAAAAGGAGTTATACCCTGGTCTTCCGTGGCAGGTATGCGGTTAATGAAGCAGGAACAAACACTTTTCCAAGAACGTTATCGTCCTTTAATAATTATTAGCAGAATACTATCTCATTCCGAAAAGCTGTTCTTTACTGAACAGCTTTTTTTTATGCCACATTTCCAAAAAATAAATAACAAAGGATGATAGCGGTAATGATACCGGCCAGGTCGGCCAGCAACATAGTGCCGATAGCATATCGCGTGTTCTTAATGCTTACAGAACCAAAATAAACGGCTACCACATAGAAAGTAGTATCGGATGAACCCTGCAGGATAGATGACAGCCGTCCTGCAAAAGAATCAGGGCCGAATGTTTTCATGGTATCAAGCATCATACCCCTGGCGCCGCCGCCGCTCATAGGTTTTATCAAAGCGGTAGGTAATCCGTCTACAAAACGGGTATCCGTACCGAGCGCGGCAAACAATGATTTTATACCGTTGATCACTACATCAAACGTGCCGCTTGTGCGCAGCATACTGATCGCAATCAGCATCCCTACTATATAAGGTATAATGCGTACCGCGGTTTCAAAACCGCCCTTGGCCCCTTCCACAAACGCATCAAAGACATCTATTTTTTTGTAAACGCCACCGAGGATGATCAGGAAAAATATAACCAGTATAATCCCGTTGCTTAAGATACCTGAAAAAGTTTGTGCATAGGAAGCATCCAGCCGGGTAACATACAGTACCAATAATGTAATGATCGCCGACATCCCTCCTATCCAGGCCAGTATAACAGGCTGAAACAGGTTGATCTTTTGTTTGAAGGATACAATGAACATAGCAGCCATCGTAGCCACGAAAGTCGCGATCATGCAGGGAATAAAAATATCGGTAGCGTTTTGCGCCCCCATGCCCGACCGGTAGGCAATAACGGTAACCGGTATTAAAGTAAGACCGGATGCATGCAGGGCCAGGAACATGATCTGTGAATTGGATGCGACTGCTTTGTTTGGATTCAGCTCCTGCAGGCTTTCCATGGCCTTTAAGCCAAAGGGAGTAGCGGCATTATCGAGGTTCAGCAAATTGGCTGAAAAATTCATCATCATATGACCGGTCGCAGGATGCCCCTTGGGAATATCAGGAAATATTTTGGAGAAAAGAGGCCAGATGATCTTTGACAGCAATCTTACTCCTCCCGCTTTTTCAGCGATATTCAGAAAACCGATGAACAGGGCGAGAATACCAATAAGCGGGATGATAATGTCAATGACCGCGTTCTTCGCTGTCTCAATGATACCATCCACTTTACGAACCAGTTTTTTCTGCACAGAAACATAGGTGTATGTTTTAATACCGGCATTGGCGGCCTGAACGATAGCTACTGAATCATGTGCCATATTATCAGTCAGCAACACGGATGCTTTTTGCACTGAATCCACTTTGAAATACCCGTATTCTTTCAAAAACTCGGGATATTTGGCAGAAAGGCCCTGGGTAAGGTGAGAGCCAACCGCATAATAATAAACGCTATCATATTTATCAGCGGATTTACCCACCATCATCCTGATAAATATCTTTTCATCACCCGACACCATGCGTATGCCGGCTACAAGAACAGCTATTATAATAAAGGCCGACCATATCCTGCTTAGAGCCATATTGCTTTATTGTTTAGGGTTTATGGTTTGAAGTTAAGGGAGTTTTCCTAAAGCTAAAACATGGCCTGACAAAGGCTGATTTAGCTTATCTTTGCCGGCCTGAAAAGAGACTCCCCAGGAGAGTAATAATCATAAATAATCAACTAAAAACGATAAACAGAAGATGGCTTTGCAAGCAGGAATTGTAGGACTTCCCAACGTAGGTAAATCAACATTGTTCAACGCGGTAAGCAATAGCGCCAAGGCACAGGCCAGCAACTATCGCTTCTGCACGATTGACCCCAATGTAGGATTGGTGGATGTACCGGATCCAAGATTGAATAAACTGGCTGAACTCGTGATACCCGACCGTATCGTACCCACACAGATCGAGATCGTGGACATTGCCGGACTGGTGCGCGGCGCCAGTAAGGGCGAAGGTCTTGGTAATAAATTCCTGGGTAATATCCGTGAAGTGGATGCGATCATTCATGTGATCCGGTGTTTTGAAGATGAGAATATATTAAGAGATGAGGGCGCTATTAATCCCGTCAGCGATAAAGAGATCATTGATACCGAACTGCAGTTAAAAGACCTTGACAGCGTAGACCGTAAAATACAGAAATCAGAAAAGCAGGCCCGTATTGATCCAAAAATAAAGGCTGAACTGGAAGTACTCGTTCGCTGCAAAGAGCACCTGGAAAAAGGCAAAAGCATCCGTGAATTGCAATTGAGCAAAGAAGATAAAGCCGCAATCGCCGACCTGTTTCTTTTAACAGACAAACCGGTTCTCTATGTTGCCAATGTTGACGAAGCCTCCATGCATACCGGCAATAAGTTTTCTGATACGTTGAAAGAAGCGGTAAAGAATGAAAAGGCCGAAGTGATCATCATGAACAATAACATTGAAGCCCAGATCGCCGAAATGGAAAATGTGGATGACCGCCAGCTTTTCATGGAAGAATATAAAATGACAGAACCGGCACTTGACCGTCTTATTCATTCGGCATATAAACTGCTGAACTTATATACCTATTTTACCGCCGGTGTACAGGAAGTAAGGGCATGGACAATACATGAAGGCTGGAAAGCGCCGCAGGCTGCCGGTGTTATTCATACTGATTTTGAAAAAGGCTTCATCAAAGCCGAAGTGATCGGTTATGATGATTTTGTAAAATATGGATCAGAAGCCGCTGCCCGTGAAGTAGGCAAGCTAAGGATCGAAGGAAAAGAATACGTGGTAAAGGACGGAGATGTGATGCATTTCAGGTTTAACGTGTAAGTCCTCTTTAGGAGAACAGGGTTAAAACAAGGCCGTAAGTGATACCCTTCCAATATGCACTGTCCTTGATGTTCCCGGTTTTCTTCCGTCATACTGAAAATTTACTTCCAGGTTGTTCACCAATCGTTTTGTCAGGGCCAGTGACCAGAGATAGTTCTTGCCCGGTAATAAACCATCGAGCATAATATAGCTGACCGTGGTTGTAGCAGCTGTCGGTGAGGTGAAATCAATATTATTAAAAGTGAATTTACCGGTGATAGCGCTGTTCTGGAGCACATTATATTTTGATTCCACATTGATAGAATTGGACACTGCTTTTTCTCCCCCATATACAGGCAGGTTCTTTTTATTTTCCAGTTTATAGCTGGTGACCACCCTGAAAGAAGTACCGCGGATAAAAGATAAACCAGTGTTCAACGCTGTAAATATCCAGTTCGTAATTACGGTTATCAAACTGGGCGTTGGGTGTAAATAAAGCATTCGATCCCTTCCCGGCCATTTACCGTTCAGGGCAATAGCGCGGCTGATATTAAGCCGCAACTTGGCATTCCAGTCATTTACTTTCCTGCTTTCATAACCGTATGTGAGCAATGATTTACCGCCGTTGCGGAGATTGCTCAGGTCAATTCCCCAGATAGTGCTGAAACGATTGAACGAAAGCGTATTCAGCACCACAGTATTCAATGTTATCAGCGCCGTATCATTTACCCCGTATTTAAAAGGGCTAAACTCGAAACTCCCTTTGGCAACAGATTTTTTATTGATCTGAAGGGAAGTTACCATGCTGAATTTTGAAACCAGTTTTTTAATCCCTTTGAGATCAGATGCATTCAA
>JBBCIL010000040.1:0-59838 GCA_037200265.1 Bacteroidota bacterium | reverse complement strand
GCGGTAAAGATAGTAGTGAATAGTGAATGGTCAATAGGCAATGGTGAATCGGCAATAAGCAACAGGGGCCTTAATTTGCTTTGATGATTATTCTATTTTTTTCACCCGGATGTAAAAGTTTTTATCAACCGCGAAACCTGCTTCACTGAACCAGTCAGCCATCACCTGCTTTTGCCATTTCGCAGCCGGGTTGATCCACTTTTCCGTTCCGCCGGATGATATTTTAACGGGCATATTAAACCCGCTGATGCAATCAGCCCACCTGTACGAAAAAGAAGACCCGCTGATCCTGTACTCCAATACCGGGATATGGATAGTGTGCAGGTATTGATCAAATATTTTTGAAAGATCTTTTCCCGCCTGTTTGCTGATATAATTCTCTACCTGTTTTGATGTAACGGTCTTATGATAAAATGTTTTGTTCAGTCCCCGTAATATCCCTTTAAATCTTGTATCGTTATTGATCACCTGGCGGATAGTATGCAGCAGGTTAGCTCCCTTGGCATACATATCGCCGCTGCCTTCTGTATTTACATTATACGGTCCGATCACGGGTTTATCATTAGTTATATTTCTTCTCAGTCCCTGGCAATATTCATCGCCCGCTTTTTTCCCGTACTGGCATTCTACAAAAAGAGGTTCGGCATAATCTGTAAAACCTTCGTGTACCCACATATCTGCAGGATCATTCGTTGTAATATTATTACCGAACCATTCATGGCCGCTTTCGTGTACAATGATATAATCCCATTTCAGTCCCCAGCCGCTGCCCGACAAATCCCGGCCGAGGTACCCATCCATAAATTTATTACCGTATGCGACAGCGCTCTGGTGTTCCATACCGAGATGAGGCGACTGTACCAGTTTATAGCTATCCTCGTAAAAAGGATACGGGCCAAACCATTCTTCAAAACATTTGAGCATCGGTTTTACATCACGGCCAAATTGCTTTTTTGCTTTTTCAAGATCGTAATCGAGCACCCAGTAGTCCAAATCAAGTTTCCCTTTTTCTCCCATATACTCATCATGCCAGGTAACGTATTTACCTATATAAGGAATGATATTATAATTGTTGATGGGATTTTTTACTTCCCATGTCCATGAATTGGTGCCGTTACCGTTTGATCTTTTTTCTTTTAACCGGCCATTGCCAACTGCCGTTAATGAATCAGGAACAGTTATAGTAAGCAAAGCGCCGCTATCCGGCTCATCGCTTTGATGGTCCTTGCACGGATACCATAGGCTGGCGCCTGTTATCTCGCAGGCTACGCTCATCCACGGACGGCCTTCATCATCTTTTTTCCAGATCCATCCTCCATCCCATGGCGGGTTAACCGCTTCTCGGGGTTTGCCATGATAGTACACCTGAATCGTATTGACAGTTTGAGGTTTATATGTACTGGTTTTGATGTGATAAACATTACCTTCTCTTTTGAAATCAGTAATACGTTTCCAGGAGGCTATTGTCTTTCCATTTCTATTGTCAAAATTGACCATGCGGATACTGTCAATAACCATAGGCTCCTGCAGATCCACCTGCATCAGGTTGCCTGCCTTTAATACCTTGAATTGTATTTTAGTGATACCTGTGATTGTTTTACTTGTATAATCCGGCTGAACGGATATATCGTATTTCAGTACATCCCACCAGGCCCGCTCCCGTGTAATGCTTCCTCTCAGTGTATCCTGGTGAGTATATTGAGCGGATGAAATATTACAGGCGAGTAAAAAGGAAAATATCCCAATAGCTTTGAAAAAGTATTTCACTGTTGAACGGGTTTGAATTGTAAATTTAATTGTTCAACGAAAATATGATTGTTAAAAGAAATCTTTCACTTTGTTCAGGATCACAAACTTCGCTTTCCACCGATTACCCCCTAATGACGCACCAGGGATAGTATCCTTTGCTTCATTCAGGGGTATGACATGGATAATTGCATGCTGGTTGCTGTTGACCAGTTGTTACAGTAAGGTAAAATCCGGCAAGCAAATATTTCATTACAACGAAACCACCGGTATCGCTACACTGGACCCGGCATTCGCCAAAAATCAGTCTACCATGTGGCCGGCTCACCAGTTATTCAATACACTGGTAGAAGTGGATGACAGCCTGCATTTTGTTCCTTCCCTTGCCAAACGCTGGGAGATTTCTGCTGACAGGCTCCGTTTTACTTTTTACCTGCGTGATGATGTATTCTTTCATGATGATGCAGCCTTTCCGGGTGGAAAAGGAAGAAAACTGACGGCAAAAGATGTGGTCTATAGCCTTGCCAGGATCATTGATAAAAAAACGGCCAGCCCCGGTTCATGGATATTTAACCGGAAAGTGGATACGTTGCAGCCATTCACAGCGATTGATGATACTACCTTTCAATTAAGATTACTGAAGCCGTATAATCCCATGCTGGGAATACTTTCCATGCAGTATTGTTCGATAGTGGCGAAAGAAGGCGTTGAAAAATACGGCAGTGATTTCCGGCGTCATCCTGTTGGTACGGGGCCTTTTCAATTTGTAGCCTGGGAAGAAGGGCAGGCCCTGGTGTTAAAAAAGAACCAGCATTACTTCGAAAAAGACAGCGCTGGTAATACACTTCCTTATCTCGATGGAATAAAGATCACTTTTTACGACAGCAAAGCCACTGAGTTTTTACTCTTCAGGCAGCAGCAAATATCATTCATCAATGATATAGATGCTTCTTTTAAAGATGAAGTGCTGACAAAGAAAGGAACGCTACGTAAAGAATGGGAAGATAAGATCAGCCTGCGGGTAAACCCATACCTGAATACAGAATACCTGGGCATCCTGGTAGATACAGCTAATGCACTCGTTAAAAACTCTTCGCTGCGGTTGCGAAAAATAAGGCAGGCGATCAATTATGGGTTTGACCGGCGCAAGATGATCCTTTACTTACGTAATTCATTGGGTACGCCGGCCGAATCGGGGTTTGTACACTGGCATTGCCTTCCTTTGACTCTTCGGCAGTGAAGGGGTATACGTATGATCCGGTGAAAAGCCGCCAGCTGCTGGCCGAGTCCGGGTTTCCCGATGGAAAAGGATTGCCTGTAATCAAACTGTTTACCATTCCTATCTATGCGGAGATGGCAAATTTTATTGCACGCCAGCTGGAAGAAGTTGGTATCAATGTGCAGGTGGAATCGGTGCAGAAGTCTTTATTGTTTGATATGACCTCCAACTCAAAGGTCTCTTTTTTCCGCGCCGGCTGGATAGCTGATTATCCCGATGCTGAGAATTACTTATCAGTCTTTTATTCTAAGAACCCGGCGCCTCCTAATTATACCCGTTATAAAAATCCCGAGTTTGATGCCTTATTTGAAAAAGCATTGTCAGCGGAGAATGATTCTTTGCGCTACAGGCTTTACCAGCAGGCGGATGCCCTGATGATCAGGGATGCTCCGGTAGTGCCGCTCTGGTATGATAAGGTAGTATGGCTGGTGCAGACAAGCGTCAGCGGTTTCAAGCCCAATCCATTGAATCTTCTTGAACTAAGGCGGGTAAGCCTGGCTGATTAACTGCTAAAAACTCAATCGGGATGCAGGCCATTTCACTTTTTACCAAATGTAATGCGTATAAGTACGAGGCTTATTCTCGTAATTACCGTATTTTAGGAATAAATATTTTTTGCTTTAAGATACTGGTAAGCAATCTATTAATTGCTACTCACACTTGCCGGGCTTGCCGGGTGCTTGCATAATCGGAAAACCCTGTATACTTTCACATCGTCAGGTTAGTTGTTTTACGTCGGTATCATCCGATAGGTTTTTAGGAGATTTTCGAAGACAGGTGAAACAACAGCATGACCCCTTAATCTGGACCTTTTTTAAACAACCCGTACTTATGAGATTGAATTCTCCTCTTAAAAAGAAATGTGCTTTAGTATCCCTGATCGCTATCATCACATTCACCGCACAATCACAAACTACCAGCTATATTTCTAAGAGCCAGGCCCATGTTTCAGCAAAGGCTGATGAGCAGGTAGCTATTCAAGCCGTTTCTAATCTTGTTTCATTCAGCGGTGCGGTTATTGAAGGCAAAGCGAAACTTAAATGGACATTAACTGAAGGCAATACAGCAAGTACTGTTATCCTGGAAAAAAGTACGACGGGTAAAGAATATCAACCAGTAGCAGAGTTCTGGGTGAATATGGAAGGCAATACAGAGACAAATTTTAATTATACTGATAAGAAAAGCGCTGTGTATTACCGGTTGACGATTATTGCCAAAGATGGTAAGATACAGTACAGTGATGTTGTGAATGCCGGCAGCTCAAAAATGCTGTGATCGCCGTGACCCGTATAAGAGTCTTTCTGATGCTGAAATAAACCTTACCTGCTATGAAGACGAAGAGTAATCAAATTTTAATTGTAAGAGTCATTGTATTTATACTGATCAGCCTTTATTCGATACTTGTTTTTGGACAACCGCATCTTTAACAGGCAGACACAGATAAATCATTGATATAAATTATACCTTGGACGGTTAGTAAATAGACCAGAATGGCGGACATGGTCCGCCTTTTTACTTTTTATAGCCATCAGGTAAAGAATACGAACCGGTTATCTTCTACGGTTGTTTCAGCTTATCCTTAAATACCTTCCTGAACTTTTCTACCTTCGGTCTTATCACGATCGTACAATAGGGATTCTTATTCTCATTGAGTTCAAAATACTGCTGGTGATAATCCTCTGCCGGGTAAAATTTATTGTCAAACGGAGTGATCTCTGTGACGATGGGATTATCAAAAGCGCCGCTTTTGTCTAACTCCGCTTTATATTTTTCCGCTTTTTGTTTCTGTTCATCGTTGTGGTAAAAGACAGCGCTGCGGTATTGGGTGCCCACATCACCTCCCTGCCTGTTGAGCGTGGTGGGGTCATGTGTTTCCCAGAACACTTCCAGCAATTCATCAAAACTGATCTTTGCCGGATCGTACACAATTTGTAAAGCTTCTGCGTGGCCGGTTTCGCCGGTACACACGGCTTTGTAATCAGGGTTCCTGGTATGGCCGCCCGTATAGCCGGATATGGCGCTGACCACACCGTCGAGTTGTTCGAAAATAGCTTCTGTGCACCAGAAGCATCCGTTGGCGAAGATGGCAGTATCTGTCTTTCCCGTTGGGGTTGTACTCATAGTTGTTGTATTATTATCAGTAAAATTAACTTTTTTGACCGGCGCTTCCTGCGAGGCTTCCCCGCATGAAGGTAAGGCCGTGATTGCCGCAATGGCTATGCTTAATAGTCCGCTCATGTTCTTATATTTTGGATTTGCTTTCATGAATTTCATGCAATTTACCTCTATCAATAACATCTACGATTATAACAAAACAGGAGTTTCAAAGTTCAAAATTTTAACAACCGTTAACAGGATTCCGGGTGCATTTCACGCAAAGGCGCTAAGTTAAAAAAACAAGGCGCAACGTTTTTTTATGCGGTATTTCTTTGCGTCTCTGCGAAATCTTTGCGTCTCTGCGTGAAATTTTGTAAGCCTACCGGGAAAAGTTTTAGAGTTACCTTTGTGAGCTTTAAAAAATCGTGAGCAGGAAAGGACATGAAACTATACCCCGAATCGGCGTACATACAACTGGAATTTGATAAGATAAAAGCACTGCTGGAGCAGCACTGCCAGGCGGAGTATGCCAGGAACAAGGCGCAGCATCTCCGTATTCATACAAGAAAAGAATTCATTGATACAGAACTGAAGCAAAGTCATGAGTACAGCCAGTTGCTGAAAAATGGCATCTATTTTCCCAACGATCATATACTGAACCTCGCCAGGGAATTAAAACTGCTGGGGCATACCCGGCGCTGTGCTCACCGGTGAAGACCTGATGCAGGTAAGAAAGCTGGCGGAAAGTATTGAAAGGATATTCCGCTGGTTCGATAATGAAAGACGAACGGCATATGAAGCATTGGCCAAAGTGATCAGCAGCACGTATTATGAAAAGACCATCATCTCAATGATAGATGAGGTGCTGGATGAAGATGGACAGGTAAAAGATAATGCTTCGAAAGAGCTGAAGGATATACGGATGAATTTATACCGCAAGCGGAATGAATTACGCCGTGTATTTGAAAGGATAGTCACTAAGCTCAATAAACAGGGTTACCTCGCAGAGATAGAAGAAAGTTTTATGGGCGGGAGAAGAGTGCTGGCGGTATTTGCAGAGCAAAAGCGAACAGTGAAAGGAATTTTGCATGGCGAAAGCGATAGCCGCAAAACTGCTTTTGTAGAACCTGAAGAAACGATTGAACTGAATAACCAGGTATATGAACTGGAAAATGATGAGAGAAAGGAAGTATACCGTATACTCAGGGAACTGACGGGAAAATTATCTGTGTATGCTTCATTGCTTACTGCCTGGCACGCCGTTATGGGTGAATATGATTTTATACGGGCTAAAGCAAAACTGGCGGCTGATATCAGGGGAGAATATCCTGCGGTTGCAGACAAGGCGCATGTTCACCTCGTGCAGGCGTATCATCCTTTACTCTATCTGTACAACCAACGGACCGGTAAGCAAACTATTCCTGTCACCATTACCCTGGATGATGCAAAAAGGATACTGGTGATCAGCGGGCCGAATGCAGGTGGTAAAACAGTTACGTTAAAAACAATTGGTTTATTACAGATGATGGTACAAAGCGGTTTGCTCGTGCCGGTTCATCCCTCATCGGAGTTTGGCATATTCAAACAGCTGATGATCCATATCGGTGATACGCAGAGCATCGAGTTTGAGCTGAGCACTTACAGCAGTCATCTTATTCACATGAAATACTTCATGGAGAATGGAAATGGCAAAACGCTTTTCTTCATTGACGAGCTCGGAAGCGGAAGCGATCCGAACCTTGGCGGCGCTTTTGCCGAAGTGATATTGCAGGAGCTGGCAAAGAAACATGCTTTTGGTGTTGTCACTACGCATTACCTCAACCTGAAAGTGATGGCAGGTAAAACGCCCGGCATTATCAACGGGGCCATGGCTTTTGATGAAGAGCATTTACAACCCCAGTATAAATTACTGATCGGTAAACCCGGCAGTTCCTATACATTTTCCATTGCTGAAAGGATAGGGTTGGATAAGAGCCTGATCAAAAGAGCGAAAGACCTGGTAGATGATGACCAGTTCCGGCTGGATAAATTATTGAACCGTACAGAACAGGATCTTCGTGACCTGGAGAAGAAGGAGAACGAACTGCACCACGCGATTAAAGAGAATGAACGATTGAAAAAAGAGATGGAGCAGGTGCTGCATAAAGAAAAGCACCGCCAGCAGGTAGAGCTATTGAAAGAGCAGAATCGTATTTCAGAAGAACGGATCGTTTACCTGAAAGATATGGAACGGAAGCTGAAGCAGATGCTGGTCGAATGGAGAAAAGAAGAAGATAAAAATAAAGTGATCAAACAAATGCATGCCCTGCTTTTTAAGAAGGATGAACAGAAAGTAGTGAGTAAGATGCAGCAGAAGGTGGATTCAAAATTTGCTGAGATAGGGGGTGATATAAAGGTAGGAGATAAGGTAAAGATGAAACGCAATCACCAGGTAGGGGAGGTAATAGAGATGAGAGGTAAGAGGGCGGTGGTGAAAATTGGGCTGCTGCCGATGCAGGTGGAGGTGGGAGACCTGGTAGTAGTGAAGGAGAAGATGAAGGAGGAGTAAGGGTTGGCGGCGAGTCCGGCCGCTAAATTCATTTTTGTTTGTATAAGCTGCTGGCCGAGACATCGCTTTTGAACCCTCGTGCAGTTTCGCAGATATAAAAATGTACGTGCTTATTGCTTATCGTTATCATTTGAGGCTCTCTTCACTACTATCTTTTCAATTCCCAGATAAGTAATAATTATTTTCAGCTTATCACCCGGTTTTTCTGCCGCAATGGTTTTATCTGCCGGTAAAGGGATCTTAGCCTGTATCTTGTTTCCTATTACATTCAAATGAATACCGTGCGGAGGTACTTTGAAAACGACGGCGTCAATCACTGTTTTTTTCTCAAAGTATTCCTGCGCTTTTCTAAATTCGGGTATGAGCTGCCGGTTCAACAATACTGCAAAGGCCTTATCTGCGTTGGTAAAATTTTCCAGCATAAAAAGTACGGGCTCGTTAAACTACTGCCGGCGGCGGCTCTTTTTCCCAGGGAGATAGTTTTAGCGGGAAGAAATGGTAACTGCCAATTTCTTTGATAAAAAATTTATCATCCACCTGTTTTAAATAACCGGAAAATTTATTGTCTATAGTCGCTTTAATGCAGCAGGGTGCTTAAAGAATTATTAAAGCGAAACCGGATACGCGCCGCTACCATTTTGTCTCCGCGGTCAGATCTGGTCAATACAAAACTGACTTCATCATCTTCCCTGAAATAATGCAGCTTCTTTGCTGATTTATCTTCATTGTCCTTCAGCAGGTCTGCTTCTTTGATGCTCCCATTCACGGTTTTTGATTTACCGTTATTCAGGTATTCAATGGTCACATATTTTTTTTCGTATTGAACAAAAGTAATTTTCCCTTCCAGTATTTTTTCACTCATGTAACAGGTTTAACCGGGTCTTAAAGATGATGATGTATTTGGATAAAAGGATATATACTATTTACCGGGACGTCTATATTGCTTCCGCAGCCCGATGATTACAAGACCTAAAGGTACTGCGGCCATTACCAGCAGGAGCACTATTGACCCTGTACGATGGATCAGTAGTAACAGTATTCCTGCGGCAATATAGGCGATTAATCCAAGCAGGAAACAACGGCCATACCTTTACCTGCCGGGTCGGTTCCGTTCTTTGACAAAAAAATATCATATACCCAGATCAATAACAGGATTATCTCAAGTGCAATGGCGATCTGGCCGGCGGTAAACATACTTTTAGTATAGGATGTGATCAGGGTATTTCTACCAGCTGACCTGTTGTATCTGCCGGCCAATGGATATAGTATATCTTTTTATCGGCCGTACTGACCGTATCAATCTTTGAAGGTTTATATCTCCGGTGATATACCCAGCCAACCGCATAAGGGTCGCCTTCTACGATAAGATGATATGAAAATAATAATGGGGAAAATACTTTTGAACGATGGCCTGTCTTTAATACAAACTCCCTTTCGCTGCCAATAAGATTTTTGCCGCCGCAACTATTTTTCAGAACAACTGTATCAAAAGGCTGTATATTCTGGAATACTGAATGGGAACCCGTTACATCACTGTACTCTCCTCCCGGCCGGATATCTGAAGTGATATTGAACGAGCTGATATTGGCATCCCCGTCGTTGACGATCCTGTATTCTATCTCTGCCAGGAAAGGTGTTCGGGCGCTTTGTCCTTCTTACAGGACAATAAAGAAAACAATATCACTGCAATTACCAGCTTTTTCATAAATAAGGTTCCGGGATGAAGTAATAATCAAAAGTAATAAAAAGTAAACAAGGTTTAATCGGTAACAAACAGGGCTTTCAGTTCTGTGCATCCGCAGGTTTCATTTTTCCGCCGAGTATCAGCCGCAATTGTCTTCTTCTCAAAGCGCCTTCATGTAATTTGCGTTCTTCCTCTGTCTCAGGTACCAGTTGCGGTACAGTACGGGGTTTGCCATTGGGATCAAGCGCTACAAACGTGTAATAGGCTTCATTGCTTTTGTATTTGTATTGCTGCAGCGCATCTTCTCCCCATACTTTCATGTGTACTTCCATAGATGAGTTGAATGCGCGGGACACTTTCGCTTCGATATGCACTACATTACCCAGCCTGATCGGAGATTCGAACGAAATATTATCAACAGAAGCGGTGACAACAGGGGCGCTGCAATGCTTCATCGCTGCCAGTGCAGCAGCGATATCCATCCAGTACATCAGCCGGCCACCCATCAGGTTGCCAAAAGTATTTGTGTCGTTGGGCAGCACCAGTTCTGTCATGATCGTTAAACTATCCGCAGGTTTCTTTCCGGTCATATTGTAAATTTTGGCAAAGATAAGCCAGGGAAGGCCGCGAAGTCCCGTAAGGAGGAAAGTCCGAAGAACTTTGATCAAAGTATGAAAAATACCAGCTCCGGGATAGCATCTTTCGGTGTTTCCTTCTTCCTGACTTCCGGACTTATCTCTACATTTGCTCCACATTTATTGATTGCTATGGAGTCATACCCTGTTATTTCTTTTGATAACACAGAATTTGCCTTTGAATACAAGTCGGATAAACAGCTAAAGAAAGCCCGGTTTCTTTTTTCTTTAATGGGACAGCCATGGCTCGTAAAAGTGGGAACAAGGCTTACCCCCTGGTCTATTAAAGCAGGGTTGCCGGTAAAAGGACTGATCCGCAATACCATATTCAGCCAGTTCGTGGGCGGAGAAACACTGGATGAAACAGCAGAGGTTGCCAGGAACCTTGGCGGTTACCATGTGCAGGTAATTCTCGATTATGGTGTTGAAGGCGGTGATGATGGGGAAAAGGGGTTTGATCATTCTACCGAAGAGTTTATCCGGGTGATCAATTACGCGGCTACACAACCGAATATTCCTTTTATGAGCGTAAAGTGACCGGTTTTGCCAGGTTTGGCTTGTTGGAAAAGCTGGATGCCATGATGCATAATGGCGAAGGCACTTTAATGAAAAAGGTATTTAAAAGCGATTGATAATTTGCCTGCTCCTGAAAAAGAAGAATGGCACCGTGTACGTCATCGTATGATGCGTATCTGTGAAGCAGGGAGCGAAAAGAAAGTAGGTGTGTTTGTAGATGCGGAAGAAACATGGATACAGGATCCGGTGGATGCCCTTACCATCATGATGATGGATACATTTAATAAGGAAAGAGCGGTAGTATATAATACCATTCAGCATTACCGTCATGACAGGTTGAAATTTTTAAAGGATAGTTATGAAGCGGCCGTAGAAAGAAAATTTATTCTCGGCGCCAAACTTGTTCGCGGGGCCTACATGGAGAAAGAAAGAAAAAGAGCGGAAGAAAAAGGGCTATCCTTCACCAATACAAAAGGATAAAGCGTCAAGCGATAAGGATTACAATGCCGGTGTTGAATTTTGTATCGAGCATCTTGACCGTATCGCATTGATCGTAGCGTCGCATAACGAGTATAGCAACCTGCTGGCCGCGCAATTATTACAAAAAAAAGGATGGCCGCTTGATCATCCGCATGTTCACTGGAGCCAGCTATACGGTATGAGTGATAATATCACCTTTAATCTTGCGCATGCAGGATGCAGCGTGAGCAAATATTTGCCATTTGGTCCTATTAAAGATGTGATCCCTTACCTGATGCGGCGGGCGCAGGAAAATACGTCTGTAAAGGACAGACGGGCCGGGAACTGGGATTGATAAAAAAGAACTGGCAAGAAGGGCAAAATGATAGTTGCTGCCAACGTTCACTACGCCTCAGATCAGTTTTACCGTGTGTGCTTTTATTTAAGTGATTTTTCTCACAAAGCCACTAAGCACAAAGAAACTTCAATTGATTATAATCGCTTTGTGATCTTAGTGGCTTTGTGGGAAATCGAACTGATATACTGCCACCTCTATTGCTGAATAAAGAACTGAACGATGAAGAGTGCGACGCAACGGAAGCCGATAGTAGCATTGTCGCCGGGACAATAAAATTAATTGCTTCCGACAGGCGGAGGCGTTACTGTTTTAATCGTATCGGTAGTTACAGGCGGTGGCTGTACCGGTTGTTTTTGACTTTCTTTCCTTTATTTCCCCTGAAAAAATTCGCCAAGCGTATCAATTCTTTGCGATAAGCTATACTGCCACCGGAACGTTTGTTGCGGGCGGCGCCCGGTAGAGTTGCCCGCGAGGTAATCATGATCCTGGCGGTAGAAGAAACTGGCACGTATACTACCGCTCTGATTGATGAGCCATTCAGCAGTCACGTCCGGCAGGAATTGTACATTTTGCTGAATGGTGGATTGCAAAGGCACATCGAGCGTACTGCCCAGCGTAACAACAAAGCGATCTTTGAATAAAGAGATCGGTACATTCACATTCACGTTGCCCTGGTTGAAACCAAAGCCACCGGCCCCGTTTTGATATTGAGCAGGTTGCGGTTGTATACGGAACCGCTGAAGTTAATGCTGATATTATCCGTCTTCAGGATCTTTGACAGTTCGGTATCAGCTTCCTGTTGATCTCGTTGAAGAATATACCTGATATACTGGAGATAGTACTGTTGGTAAACTCGCCCAGTACACCACCGCCCTGGCCGTTTTCCGGGGGAGCAAAACTGTTGAACACGATAAGATAAGTAACCTGCCGGTTTATCTCGTTATCATTCTTTTCCATTTGCTGTATGTTGGATGCTACAGCGAAATCATTTTTTGTAATACTGTTTGGCGGAAAGTCCAGTTCAAATTTAAAGTTGGGTTTGAACAGGTCGCCGGTCAGTTTCACCACCACATATACGTTCTCCCTCTGGCGTGCAATGGCCTGGTCAAGATTCAACGAAGAAACAAGCGGGGCGAAGCTGACATTTTCCGCTGTGTATGTAGCTTCGAAATTGATCTTGGCTGAATACGGATCGCCTGTCCACGATATATAGTTATCTGCTCCTTTCCTGAGCTTGAATGGTTTTTTAAAGAAAGACTGGAAGGTGAAAAGATAATCTCCTTCTTCAATATCATACTTGCCACGGATAGCCAGTTGCTCATTGTGCCTGAATGGATATTCAGCGTACCGGCTCCTCTTCCTGTTATTTCATCACCTGTCAGGTCGTCGAGTATTACCCTTACGGTTAATTTATTATTAGCAGTTACGTCCACATCATACGTAATATTGGAAGCGCTGCTGCGGAAACTGGTATCCACCATTTCGCGGCCATACTTTCTTTCTACCAGGAAATCGGCGATGCCTGACTCACGGCTTTGTGAAGATGGAATAGTAACGGTGCTGGTATCGGTAGCGGAAGCGATGGCATCTATCTTCATATACATTTCCGATTGTGGCCCCGACAATGAAAACGATCCGGTTGCTTTTTACCCGCCCGTAAAATTGTTTATTGTTATTGTAGTTTGTGTTCAATACCAATACCGGTTTATTGTTATCGCTGCCCGAAGTGCCGGACACCGTAAGGTCATAGAACTATTTTAAAAGCATTGTGCTGAATGCCGCCGGAAAGATAAATAGGGTTGTTGCTCACGGGATCTTTCAGTACAATGCCGTCAAGATTTATTTCGGTTGATTTTAATTCAATATCCCTGTCCTGTATCTCATAAAAACATAGGGTGAATATTACTTTTAACCCTGCCTCTTTCAATCTTCCTTTTCCTACTACCTGCAACTTGTCAAACTCCCCGAGTATATCAAAATCGCCGGTAACAAAACCTTTTATATCTGTGAAAAGGCCGCCAAGGAAACGTTCGAGTATCTTTAGCTGAAAGTTTTTTGCTTTCCAATGCGATGCGGTTATCTTTTGCTGTAGCCGGATCAAAGGTGATATTTACATCCGCCGTTAAATTATTTTCCTGGTTCAGCGTACCGATCTTTGCGGTGAGTCTTTTTGTTTTGTTATCGTAGAGGATATCCGTTATCCGTGTATCGCGATAGAATCATTGTCCAGGCGGAAACTCTGTGCCATTACTTCCGGGGAAGTGATAACAAGATTGCCGGTTGGATTTTCTACCAGTACATTGCCGGATATCAATCCTTCGAGCCGGCTCTTGGGGGCAAAGAAAGGAGCGAAGTCGCCAGGTTTACTTTTTTCAATTCAACATCGAGGTCATCTCAGTCGCCAAATTCCGAAAGTTTTGTTTTTACCCGTATCTCCTGGTTGCTTTCACGCAATACCAGCTGACCACTGGCAGGAGTATTGGTTCTGAACTCAAGATCGCCGTTCTCATCAATGTTCCATGTTTTACCATTTACAATAAAACTGGAAGGGTTGAATTCGATCTTTACGCCGTTATTATAGGTCAGTACCTGCGCATCAAGCCTTGCCTGGTTGATGGCCTGGCTGGCGCCGGTAAATATTTTTACCTGCGATGTGTCGTTTGCGGCATTAACACGGAAAAAGGCAAACGGGATATTGAGGCTGTCGCTGATATTAATATTATTGGCTCCCCCGAAAAGTGAAAGACTGTCCTGGGTTCCTTTGGCCGTTAATTTTACATTATCAAAATTGTACCGGCCTACTTTGAACTGTGGAATATCGGCATTAAATGTCAGTTCATTATTGGACGTATTAAGACTGCCTGTGAACTCACTGTTATTAAAGCCGGAAAGTGTACTGTCAATTAACTTGATGTAATCATCTACATATTGGGTAGTGATATGAAAAGTAAACGATTCATTTTCGGCAGCCCTTTTGACGGTTTGATATAAGACGGGTAATACCTGTTTAAAAATAAACTGAAAGCATCCGGCAGGTCACGTATTGCGAAGTCGCCGGTAATGCTTCCTTCAAACTCATTGGAGCGTGCTGTTAATATCTTACATTGTTACTGTATTCAGAAGAAACGATCAGTGAATCAAAAGGAAGGGGAACGCGTTTCTTGTCAGCGATGCTTCCGTGATATTGGCCTTACCCAGGAAATTGTCAATATTATCACCTGTAAAGTCAAGTTTGAATTTACCCGCAAACCCGATATCATCATTGACCAGGTTCAGTTTTTTAAGGTTCACCTTTTTAGCCTCTGCTATAAAATTGAATACAGGGTACTTTGCTGTTGAAGTCAATCAGGCCGTTGAGGGTGATCTCTGCTTCCGGATCGTTGATAGAAGCCATCCCGTTGAACAGTTTTTTATCGAGCTTGCCTTTTACGGTAATATTGCTGTAGCGGTAATTATTAAATTCAACAAAACGGATCTTGCCATCAACATCCGCATTGCGGCTCTTTTCGCCGAAACCTTTGCCTTTCAGAGAACCGTTCATGGAGATAGCCCCGATCTTCGGATCACCAATAAACTCTCCCAGCCTGAAGAAGTCGGTGGAGAGCGTTCCTGAATACACCGCATCCTGGCCGGAGGGTAGTTTCATATTCAGGTCACTTTTTACAGTGCCGAGATGGGTCTGAACCGTTCCATACGTTACAAAGTCACGGATAAAACCGGTAAAGCTCCCGGTAAAACGAATGAATTTCAATTTGCGGAGATCGGGATTATTTACACTGCGTACCGCGGGTACCATCGCGACGGCATCATCATACGTAGTACGGAAATCATTGGCTTTAAAATCAATAAAGGTCTGGGTTGATATCCGGCAGGCCGGTGAGGCTGATATCGCCGTTCAATAAAGTATTATTGCCGGCCTGTATGATCAGCTCTTTGCCGATCATGTCATCTACCGTTCCCCTGATATTTCCTTTGAGAATGATTTTCTTCTTCCATGTTGTCATGGCGGGGGGCGAAATAAGCGATGTCATCACTGTCTATTTCGGAGTTTTCAAAATTGCCCTTGCATTCTTACTTTATGAATGTAATCACCCATATCATCGAAGCTATCAAAGCTCATCCGGTAAAAATGCGGATAGTACTGTTGTTGGTTTCGATATCAAGACCAGCGAAAGACATTTCCTGTGGCGTCAGCTTCATATCGGCTACCAGTTTCTTTACTTCAAAACCACTCCGCTCTTTTGTATTCAGATCCACATGAGCAGTAATAGTATCTTTTTCCCAGTGCAGGTTAGTGAATACGCCATTGATATCACGAAAGGCGATATGCCGTCCGTCGAAATATGGAAGAACGGGTGATTCCGATTGCCTGTCTTCTTTGAAAAGACCATTTTTGATCGTCAATTTATCCAGTTGTACTATCCATCCTTCTGCATTCCATTTTAATAATGAATCGGCTTTTGGAGGAAGTGTTGTGCCGGTTTGAATGCTTGCGGGTCTGCGTCCCGTATATTTATATTCACTGAAAATAGGATCGGCCAGTAATAAAGAATTAATATTTATTTGTTTTTTGGCGAAATTAATTTCTTTCGCATCGAGGTCGAAAGTGCGGAGAGCAATGATCATATCCTTTCCTGTCCATGCGTCTTTTTGCCGGAGTATGACATTATTCAATTCTATCTTTTTCAGGTTTAACTGTATACCGTCTTTATCTTTTTTGCCGGAAGAAGGAGTAGAAAAGTAATTAACGATGAACTGGTGATTCCATACCGAATCGGTCCGTTGCATGTGGATGATCGCGTTTTCCAGTCCTATATATTTCAGTTCAATATTCTTTTTGAAAAAGAACCAGTCGTGTGATGCGGACATTTATACTGCCCCGCATATAATAGTGTATCTTTTGCTGATCCTCAATCAATACACCTTCCAGGCTCATTTTATTGAAAAGGGCAAAATCAACATGCTTTATTCGATCTTTGTATGGAGGTCTTTGGACAGGCGCTTTGTCACCTGGCGGGTGATCCAGTTTTGGCCAAAAGGGGTTGAATAAAAACCCATGCTGCTATTATAAGGAACAGCAGGGAGAGGAAGAACCACAGAAGTATTTTTTTGAATTTCCTCAGCTTCAATAATTTAGTTGTAAAAATAGACAGATTTGCCCGCTTGTGCAAAATCAGTACCAAGCTCTGACCGCTCATCAAAACCTGTAAGGTTTGTCATGATTCCGGAAAATTCCGACGATTTCCTAATCAACCCTTATTGGTTGTAAATTGCTCAAAAAAACCAACATGCGGAAGCTGCTTATCCTATTTCACTTTTCTTTCTTATAAAAGCAGGCGCCCAGCCCGCAAAAGACACATTACGCAACCGGTTTGTACTGGTGATTCATGCGGAGCCGGTACTATTCTCAAAAGCCAGATGACGCCGGAGAAAGAAAAGTTTGTATAACGAAGCATTAAATAAAGCGCTGGATATCGGGTATGCCATATTGAAAAAAGCGGGCAGCGCCCTGGATGCAGTAGAGGCGACCGTAAGATACATGGAGGATAACCCCCTTTTCAATGCAGGTAAAGGAGCTGTATTTACCAACGAAGGAAAAAATGAACTGGACGCAGCGATCATGAATGGTAAGACACTCGCAGCGGGTTCGGTAGCAGGAGTAACTACTATTAAAAATCCCGTCAGCGCTGCAAGGGCCGTGATGGAAAAAAGTCCGCATATAATGATGGCCGGCACCGGTGCAGAAAAATTTGCCAAACAAGAAGGACTTGAAATAGTTGACCCTTCCTATTTCTATACGGAAGACAGGTGGAAGGGATTGCAAAGAGCCAAAAAGCTGGATTCTGCGACCAACTTCATATTGCATTACGACAGTATCCAGACAGCAAGGGTAAAGGAAATGAAATACCTCAACCAATCCCTGAAGGACCGTGACCCTGAAAAATATAAGGAGATAAAGAACCGGACGGATATGCTCGAAAAGGAATTGAAAAGAGATGCTGACCTGTTCCAGTTTTTAAAAAAGAGATATTAACGGATACCTTACGTAAAAGCGCTATCCTCCAGCAGGAAAATAAGGATTATAAATATGGAACAGTGGGGGCGGTAGCCCTGGACCGCTACGGCAACCTGGCCGCTGCTACCAGCACCGGTGGTATGACCAATAAAAAATTTGGCAGGATAGGAGATGCGCCGATCATTGGTGCCGGTACCTACGCGAATAAAACGGTAGCAATAAGCGGTACCGGCTGGGGAGAATACTTGATCCGGCTTGTGATGGCCAAAAGTATCAGTGATATGATGGAGTATGGAAGAATGACACTAAAAGCAGCCGCCAGTGAAATGATCATGAAAAGATTGCCGGCACTTGGCGGAGATGGTGGACTGATAGCTGTTGACCGGAATGGAAATATCGCCTGGCCTTTTTGCACAGAAGGGATGTACAGGGGATATGTAAGAGAAATAAGCGGTTTGCCCGAGCGTGCAGTCAGGATATATAAAGAACAGTAAATACCAGGTAACCAATAAAAGGTTGTATCATCTTCTGATCAGCAGCAAAACTATTTGCAGCACGCTGGTCACTGTACCCGGCACCAGGTACCATAGCGAAAGAATATTCATGATGATCATTCCATTCTTTGCCCAGCTTACGTTGAATATATAACAGCAGGTGATGATCAATCCCGCAATTCCCCATACCAGGAAAATAGATTTCATACTGGTTGATTCGGGATTGATGCCGATGCTCTTTACCAGTTTGCTCCACAATCCGAGTTGACCGGCATGCGCCCCGGACCGCGGACGGATATAATCTCCTTTTATCAATGCCCTGCTTCCGTCGAAGGTCATGAAACCGAAGTTCATGACGGCGAGAAGTACTATTATCCATTTGATGATCATTGTCATCATAACAACAGGTGGTTATTTTGATTGTTAATCATTTGCTTTTCCATGCAATTAAATATATGCACTTCCCCTGAAAATTCAAATACCTGTTTCCTGCAATAGTGAAGTAAGAATGTACAACGCGGGTTATGCCGTTATTACATTTTTTATTTCCATCTTTTTATTCCGCAGATCAAGGCCGCCTTCCAGTATGGATTTAAGGTTGGTGAGATAAAATATCCATCCGCGGGAATCGCCGACATAATGCCCAGACTTTGTTTTATCATCAGTCGGTAAGCCGCTTTCCATCAACTCAACAATTGTCTCACCTGCTTCGGGGTAAATGCTGATCGTTACCGGGCAATTTAAAGAGAAGGTGAAAATGAATTTATCCTTTCCATTGGCTTCCAGCACCGTTCCTTTTTCTGTTACTTCATCGGGGTAGCCATGCCAGCGCCATTCGTAAGTATCTCCTTTTTGTACGGGAGCATTTTTGGGCCGCTGTATACCGGCGGTATCTTTAAAAACGGCTTCTCGTAAAAACCAGCTTTCGAGCGCCTGCTGAGATGTCCAGCGATCATAAATGTCTTTGCCGTTTTTGTCAATATTAATGCGGAGTTTGAAACTGCTCCAGTTAATGTGTTCGCTGCTCATAGTTTTTGATTTAGTATTCAAAAGTAAGAGGGAGATTATAAAAGGATTTCTTGAAAATGGAGAATTTTTAATAAAAGGAATATGCGCAAGTTTTGGAATGGAGGATTTTAGGAAGGAAGGTATTGGGTTGGTTTTGGAACACGAAGGCACGGAGGCACAAAGACACAAAGAATACAGGAATTATAGTTGATATATCTCCGTGCCTCTGTGTCTTGGTGTCTTTGTGTTCCAATCACTATATACTCTTATGGCAATAATACACTGCTATCCCTGAAGCGAGAAGGAGCCTATGCTATTGAAGCGGGGTTTTTAATTGAGGATTTTAGCAAGGAAGGTATTGGGTTGGTTTTGGAACACGAAGGCACGGAGGCACAAAGACACAAAGAATACAGGAATTATAGTTGATATATCTCCGTGCCTCTGTGCCTTGGTGTCTTTGTGTCTTTGTGTTCCAATCACTATATACTCTTATGGCAATAATACACTGCTATCCCTGAAGCGAGAAGGAACCTATGCTATTGAAGCGGAGTTTTTGAGGGAGGATTTTAGCAAGGAAGGTATTGGGTTGGTTTTGGAACACCAAGGCACGGAGGCACAGAGACACAAAGAATACAGGAATTATAGTTGATATATCTCCGTGCCTCTGTGTCTTGGTGTCTTTGTGTTCCAATCTATATATTCTTATGACAAAAAAACCTCGTATCCCTGAAGCGAGAAGGAGCTACCCCGAAACGTTGTTTAAATAACAAACTGAAAGAAGATAAACTTTCCATACCGGTATTCCGGCAAATAACATGAATAGGCTCATCAGAAGCGAGCAGCATTCGTTTTGCATTTTCCAGCCTGGTATTGATGAGGTACTGGTGCGGTGTTATTAAAAAGAGTTGTTTGAATGATCTCAAAAAATGCTGACTGTTCATACAGGTAATAACTGCCAGGTCATCAAGTGTCAGCGGCTGATTGTAATTAGCCTCTATCCAGTCCCTGGCAATACATACTCTTTTATATAATTCTATACGGGTTGATCTTTCTTTACGTTAATATTGAAAGATTCTTTACTGGCCAGGTCATTTTGCACAACCATGTCTTCAAGGATTGACCGCACAATGATATCCGCTTTTAATGCAGCAAACGAGGAAGAGCCGCCACCGAGTTCTGCAAGCAGCAGCAGTTTATTTCTTAACCCGCCATGCATCGGATGAAGCCGTTCCAGTATAGCAAAATCAGTAGTATGAACACTGTTTGCAGGATCGTTCAGTAATTTTTCGTAGGTACAGTTGAGGCTCGATGCAACAATACCCGGTAGATGCGACTGGAAGAATAAAAGAGCGGGATTTGAGTAGTTGCCCGGAATATTTATTGAAAGACGGCTATTGGAATTTATAACTAAAAAATTTTCTTTATTTAGTTTCTCCTGTTTGCGGTTGACAGTAAATGAACCATCACCATCTAATACAGTGATAATACCGAATGAGGATGTATGTTCGGGACAACTGTACCGGTAGTTTATTTTTTCTGTAAAAAGAATATTTTCGCTGAATGAAGGAGCTTCATCCCGCTGATACACGTACTGCGGATCTGGTAATTTGGATAGCCACATAACTATGAAATTATGTTTATTCGCTGGTCATTATTCCATCCAGGTAAGACTTGTTTTCCTGGTTGGTTCACCTGTAATTTTATTTTTCGTTGCAGTGTATGCCTGCAGGGGCAGCTTTTTATGGCCGTGACTTTCGTTATTACTTATATGTTAAAATCAATTTTTACCTGTTTACCCATATCTTTTATAGCGACCGGGTCAGGCTCAATATAACCTATGTTCCAGCCTCCCGTGATATAGCAGGGAAAACCCGGGTTGCCAGTACCAGTAACAATAAAAGCCTGGTCATATTATTTTTTTGAAAGTGAAAGAATGTCTTTCACTTCGAGGATGCTCTTTTCGTACCCGGTGGTTGCCGCATTGATCATCGCAAGGCCCAGTTCTTTTAACCTAACAATGTATTTTGGCGCCAGCAGCCTGATCACAGGGATAAGCCAGCCAAAGTATTTGTAAAAAGAAAGGATATTCTTTAGTCCTTTAGTGGGCTGTATTACGCCGGGCCGGAAGTTATATGTATTCTTCAGGAATAGTTTCACCAGGTCATTTTCCGTTTTTCCTTTTACCCTGGCCCACATCGTTCTTCCTTTTTCGCTACTGTCTGTTCCTGCACCTGAAATATAGCAGAACGTCATACCGGGGTTTTGTTTGCTGAGTGTATGGCCAAAACTCATCGTGAGGTCATACGTGATCTTATAAAATTCCGGTTCTTTCTTGCCAATGGATGAAGTGCCCAGGCAAAAGAGACAGGCATTATATCCTTTTAGTTGTTCTTCGATCGCTGACAGATCGTAAAGATCCGGATAAACTATTTCTTTTAGCTTCGGATGGGTAATGCTACATGATCTTCTGCCGACAACCAGTACCTGTTCTACATCATTATGCTGCAGGCATTCATGCAGTACGCCTTCGCCTACCATGCCTGTTGCTCCTGTGAGAATTATTTTTAGTTTCATGTGTATGTTTTCGATAATGTCTTTCTATATGTCTAAGCGGTAAAATTTTTATCAAAGAAAAAACAAGATCTATTGCTAATTATAAATCAGGATAGAAATGCTTTTTTGAATTTTGGGGCAACCCTGTTCTTTGATGCCTGCTCGTATGCATAGGCGATACCGATCAATGCCGCTTCACTATATGCAGGGCCAAAAAAAGAAAGCCCGACAGGTAATTCATATACCAGGCCGCAGGGAACAGAAATATGCGGGTAACCGCTTACCGCAGCGGGCATCGTGAGAAATACATCACCCCAGCGATCACCGTATATTGTGTCAATACTGCATGCGGGCCCCATTGTAAGTCCGCAGATAGCGTCCAATTTATTTTGTGTAATAACTTCATCAAGTATCTGCCGGGTTGCTATATGGCTTTTTTGTAATGCCTCTTTATATTCCTTTGCATCCAGCCCGCCTTTCTTCTCTGAGCTTTCCAATGTTTCCTGTTTAAAATAAGGCATGGCTTTATCTTCGTTCTGTTTGTTGAAAGAAATGACATCCGCCAGCGTTTTCATTTTAGCATTGGTAGCGGCCAGGTATTTATTCAATCCGTCTTTGAATTCGAATTGCATCACTTCGAACTCCGCATCTCCCAGTTTGCTTATTTTCTCAAAATATTCTATTTCGACAATTTCAGCGCCCTGTTGCCTGAGCAGATCAGTTGCTTTTTTGATGAGCGCAAGCATATATTGGTTATCACCCTGCGGCTTTTTATCAATACCGATCCTTTTTCCTTTCAGACTATTTACATCCAGGAACTTTGTATAGTCTGCCTGTATCTTACCGTCGCTTTCTTTGGTGATAGCATCTGCTGCATCTATACGGTCATGGCTGCCAGTAAAATAGCTATATCTTTTACCGTTCTTCCCATTGGTCCGGCTGTATCCTGTGTAGCCGAAATAGGAATGATACCCGTACGGCTGACGAGACCAACAGTTGGTTTGAGGCCAACAACACCATTGACAGATGCGGGACAGGTAACAGAGCCATCTGTTTCAGTACCTACTGCGACTGCACAAAGATTAGCCGCTACGGCTACACCCGAGCCGGAACTGGAACCACAGGGATTATGATCGAGTATGTACGGATTCTTTGTTTGTCCGCCGCGACTGCTCCAGCCTGAAGAAGAATGACTGGAGCGGAAATTGGCCCATTCACTTAAATTGGTTTTGCCAAGAATGACAGCGCCTGCTTCTCTCAGTTTTTTTACCACGAATGCATCATTGCCGGCGATATGTCCTTCCATCGCCAGTGCGCCGGCCGTAGTCTGCATTTTATCAGCGGTATTGATATTATCTTTTATTAAAACAGGAATGCCGTGCATGGGCCCTCTTGTCTTGCCTGCTTTTCTTTCTTCATCTATAGCTTTGGCGATAGTAAGTGCATCAGGATTTATTTCAATGACTGAATTCAATAACGGCCCTTTCTTATCTATCGCTTCAATACGATCCAGGTATAGTTTCGTTATTTGCTCGGAACTATAATTACCTGCCGTCATTTTTTCCTGCAATTCGCTGATACTTGTTTCATTTAATTCAAAATCAGGGACAGCATCGCCAATTATTACAGGTTGTTCTGTTTTAGGCGCATCGGTATGGCAGGATGATACCAATAAAGTAGTAAGTCCTGCGGTGGCTAGTGTACCGGTGGTGAGAAAGTCTCTGCGTTTCATGGTTGATGCTTGATTATTAGAAATGAAATAATTGATCAGGTAAGAACTCTGTCAGCGGGTAAGAAAATAAATGATCTCTAAAGTTAAACAGAATTGCTATCCGAAGATAAAGAACCTGACCAGGCGCGGATATTCTTTTGAATGCAGACTCACCCGTGTTCCAGAGAGCCATCTCATGGGTTGGAAAAGACGCAAAGTAAGGACAACGAGGCTGTCTCAAAGTCAAATAAATATCGCAACGGCGTAAAGAATGTCCTGTTGAAAATCAGTCGTTGCGGCTTTGCGCCGTTGCGGGAACATTGATTTAAAAGACAGCCTCGTCCCGTGCTTATTCCAGCTCTTTAAAAATATATTGTTCATCGTATTCAATCTCAAACGCTTTCAGCATACACCTGTATTCATCGAGGAACACTTCTTTTTTATGATGGGCCTCCTGGTTTTGAATATACCTGATAACATGCTGTACATGACTTTTGGAGTAAGAGAAAGCACCATATCCTTCCTGCCAGGCAAAAGCAACCGGGACAAAAGTTTTTAGCTTTTATATACTTGCTGCTTTCTGTTTTTACATTTTGTACCAGCGAAGAAACAGACTGGTTTGGGCGCATACCGGTAAAAATATGAATATGATCCGGCATACTGTTTATCTGCAGCATCTTGTGGTCATTTGCCTGAATTATTCTGTGATGTAACTGTGTAATTTATCCTTCCATTCTTTTTGAATAAGCGAAGCCCGGTATTTTACAGCAAAGACAAATTGAATGTGAAGTTGTGTATAGGTGTTAGCCATTTTTTTCAAAGAAAGATAGATAAGAGGCTTCGGTATTTCAGGTGGAAAAAACCATCAATCGTGATATTTTCTCATTGGTTTTTGTTTGCACGAAACGTTCCTACGGAACGTGAAATCCTTTACCGGAAATTTCTACCCATGAAATGTCCCTACGGGACATATTGAATTGCAAAGTGCTAATAGTAGGATGAAAATTTGAATATGCTAAGGTTCCTCTAGTCCAAAAAGCTGCATTTCTATAATCGTGTCAAAATACTCCATGAATGTAAAATCTGCACCATCGTTTAAGTCTATCAGATTTCTTTGATTAAATATATTGATTGTATAGAAGCACCTTACGGAACAAAACCTGCAATTGCATAATGCTTCTTAATTTCTCAAACACCTCTTTGATTAAACACTATTTATTATTAATGACACTGTGTTCCAGCGGAACACCTCATAGGTAGAAGAAATGTCAATATATACGGCGGCGTCCCGTAGGGACGCTTCGTGCCTGGTTTCAACAATAATGCTGTGCTATATTAATACAAGAAATTGTTTTTTTCCGAATAATGAACACCGTTGTAATCGAACATCTGCGCCTGCTAAAACCTTTGAGGCGGCCAATGCACAACAAGCGATCATTCATGTTTTAGCTCCTGATTAACATCCAACCTCGAACCTCCAACAAATCCTCCCATCACTCAAAACGCTTTCGGCCTATTCTCCTCCGTCTTCGGCGCATTCTTTACATATTTTTCCAGCCACTGGTATTGTTCATTAAGCATGTGCAGAATATTTTCGCGGCCCTGGTAGCCATGACTTTCGCAAGGAAGACTTAAGAATTTCACGGTACCCGCCATGTCCTTTAATGGCATTGAACATTCTTTCACTCTGTATCGGGTAAGTGCCGGTATTGTTATCCATTTCACCATGTACCAGCAGTATCGGCGTTTTTATTTTATCCGCATAGCTGAAGGGGCTCATTTCATTATACAGCTCCGGCGCCTGCCAGTAAGTGCGGTCCTCATTCTGAAAACCAAAAGGTGTCAGTGAGCGGTTATAGGCACCACTTCTTGCAATTCCTGCTTTAAAAAGATTGGTATGCGCCAGCAGGTTCGCCGTCATAAATGCGCCATAGCTATGTCCGCCAACCGCTATACGGTTCCTGTCGCCAACACCCATCTCGGATAATTTATTGATGGCCGCTTCTGCATTCATCTTTAACTGGTCAATAAAATTATCATTTGGTTTTTTGTCCTTATCAGTAGCCACGATAGGCATTTCCTGCATTATTCAGTACAGCATAACCTTGTGTGACATAATAAACAGGAGAACCCCAGTTAAGCAACGTGAATTTATGTTCGCTTCCACGGATCTGTGCGGCATCAGCAGCCGAATTGTATTCAGCAGGATAGGCCCAGATAAAAACGGGCAAAGGCCCATCACGTTTAGCATCATATCTTTTGGTAAATAAAGGTCACCGGTAAGATCAACACCATCGGCACGTTTATATTTTATTTTTTCTTTGCTTACACCATCCAGTTGAGGATAGGGGTTGGTAAAAGAGGTCAGCTGCCGGTCAGCCATACGTAATTTTAAATTCTTCAGCCAATAGTTGGGCATGTCTTTTTCACTCTCCCGTTTGGTGACGAGGGTGAGTTTATTCGCATCCAGCACTTTTACTATTGATTCGAATGTGCCTTCGTCGCTTCGCCAGAGTGTATCGGCCTTTCTTTGTATGTATATCAAACGACAGCAGGAAAGGCAGGTCACCTTTGGGTGAAGCGCCGGTGATATTGTTCAGCAGGATTTTATTTCCATTATCAATAAACTGCAATACATTCTTGCCATACGGGTTGATGGTTGTAACAGGTAAGCCCGGATTTGAGTAACCATCAGTCGTATTTCTTGTTATTAATTTTTCAAGATCGCCTGTAGTGGGATTATAGCGATCTATCTGCGCTGTTTGTTTACCTGTCAGTCCTTCCGTTACCAATGCTGCATTTTTATCACCCCATATTATATTGCGGAAGCGGAGTTTTGTTTTGAATAATTGTTCGGCCTGCCCGGTGAAAGGAGCAGGAGCTGAAAAACAGCATCATGGTATTCCATCTGTTTTTTGTAAAGACCACTGTCAAGTGGTTCACACCAGGTAACGGAAGCAGGCATATCATCTCTCCAGTCAAAACTACGCGGCACCATTTGTACATTATCATTTCCGCTGGGCGCTGTTTCGCCTGAAGGAAGATCAGCCAGTTGTTTTACCCAGTTTGCCATTGATGTCTGTAATGGTAACTGTGGAAGTAAAGCCATTTACCGGTACGAGATACGAAAACGGTTTTTTCACGGTGCGGAGCAACATATAATTCTTATCCGGAGAAACATTGATGAAGGTCTGAATGTCCGGCTGGCCAATCTTTGTTTCAACGCCATTTACATTTTTTACTAATTGTGCTGTTGTATAAAATTCAAACAGCTGTTCATCATACGGGCTTTTGATCATGTCCTGGAATGTAGGACGTGGTGAAGCCTTGCCATAATTTTCCTGGGTTGTCGGTCCTTTTGGCATAAGGGGTTTGGGTGGAGCGGCTGTTGCAGGTTTTAATGCAGCGCGATATAATAACGTATTGTCATCATACATTGGTAACTTCCCAGTAAAGTATTCACGGCTGATTTATTGATCTTCGTTGCTTTTTGTGCAGCAATATCAATGGTGTACAGATCAACACGGCTTCCTGTCGTATGCGTGAAGGCGATTTTCTTATCGTTAGGGCTCCAGCTTACACTGCCGGCATATAAGGGCGAGGGTAGGCCTGCTATTTTGTATTCTTTTCCCGAAGAGATATTTTTTAAATAAAGGTTATTGATGAATACCTGGCGGCTCGGCGCATAATTTTCAGGGTTGATACGAAGACCGGCGATACGCAATTCCGGTCTCGCCAGTTCTTCAACAGACGGGTAGCTGTTGCTTTCGGTAAACAACATCCATTCCCCTTTATCATCCACGCTTACATTGGGTGTTGGTTTTGCCAGCAGCACATATCCGAAAATCTTTCGGTGGTGTTTTGTAGCCAATATCATCCTGTGCAAAAATGGTAAGTGCAAAAGCAGGAATAACAAGGACGGTCACTAATAAACGGGGGATCGCCATAGAAGCAGTTTTAGGAACGGGAAGTTAAGAAACAATAGCATCAGGCAACCACCGCCCGCATAAATAGTTGATTTACCTTTTGCGGTGAAATTTGCATTGTTCTATACGATTACATTTGCTTTCTAAATTCAGCGTATGAAATTATCTTCCCTGCGACCTGCCGTTCTTTTTGTATTAATGGCCTGCGCTTCCGGTCCTGAAAAAAAGGATACACCGGCAGCAGCGACTACCAGCATAGTACCCGGAAATGATATTACCGTTCCGGAAGGATTTAAAATAACAACTGTCATGATTCATTGGGCACCAGCCGCCATATCGCCATGAATACTAACGGTGATATTTATGTAAAGCTCGACAAGCTGAAAGATGGTAAAGGCATTCTTGTATTGCGTGATGCAGATAAGGATGGCAAGTATGAAGTAGTAAAAAGTTTTTGGTGATTATAAAGGTACCGGTATCGCTATCAAAAATGGTTATCTCTATGCCTCGTCCGATGAAGAAGTGTTTCGTTATAAACTGGATGCCAATAACGAGGTAGCAGATCCCGCCAAACCTGAAAGAATCATTACAGGGTTAGTAAGCAAAGGGCAGCATTCTTCCAAATCTGTCGCACTCGACAATGCAGGTAATATCTATGTGAATATCGGGGCGCCTTCCAACGCCTGCCAGGTATCAGACAGGTCTGCCGGTTCTCCCGGCCAGGATCCATGCCCGATATTAGAAACAGCAGGAGGTATCTGGCAATTCAAAGCCGATCAGCCGGATCAGTCCTATGCACAGGGGTGTTCGCTATGCAACAGGATTACGCAATGTAATGGGGCTTGACTGGAATACAGAACAGAATCAATTGTATGCCATGCAACATGGGCGCGACATGCTCAATACCATCAAACCTGGTACTTATACCGACGAAGAAAGCGCTGAATTACCGGCGGAAGAGTTCTTTTTAATAAGAAAAGGCGGTGACTATGGCTGGCCATATTGTTATTATGATCCTGCTCAAAAGAAAAAAAGTGTTAGGCCCTGAATATGGAGGCGATGGTAATAAGCAGGATCGTTGCGCCGGTAAAGAGCAACCTATCTATGCATTTCCGGCGCACTGGGCGCCCAATGCACTTTTATTTTTATACAGGGAATAAATTTCCTGCGAAATATAAAAATGGCGCTTTCATTGCTTTTCATGGAAGCCTGGACAGGGCACCACTGCCACAAGGTGGGCTACTGTGTAGTATTTCTTCCGTTCAAAGATGGTAAGCCTTCCGGTTCTTATGAAATATTTGCTAATGGATTTACGGGAAAGGAATCTGTAAAAGGAGCGCATGAAGCCAATTATCGCCCATGTGGCCTGGCGCAGGATACCGATGGCGCTTTGTATATTTCTGATGACAAGGCGGGAGGATATGGAAGGTCACCTATTGATAGCGATCCTTTGTGTTGTACAGGCTCAGGCTAATACATCCGCAAACTCCGGTTTCTTTTTAAATACGGAATGAGCGAACGTACATAACGGTATGATCTTTATGTTATGCGTTCTCGCGTATTCAACAGCGGTAATATACCAGCTGGTAACCTGCATTTTGCCTCTTAATTCATCACTCACTTCCGTATGTTCGATGATCATCTTGTCGGCTGAAGGCATGGTATATACCATTTCGGCCATTATGTTCCCGTTGTTTTCTACATAGAACAACCCTTTCGTACCGACTTTTTTATGTTGTATAAGCATATAGTTATTGATTCCCCATTTTTCTGAAATACGCTTCTGTAAACATGGGATTGATCTTCGTGTAAAATTGTATCAGCAGCGTTGTTTTCTCCCGTATACGGGGAAAGCGGTCAACGTATGCCCAGAAATTTTCATCGGGGCGAAAAAGATTTTGTGCAAAAGTGTTTACATCGTTTTCAATACTTGACCCGCCATATTGCGTGAGCACCCCTTTCTGGCAAAGCAACGTATCCAGATCCTGTGATGATTGATTATTGCGGATAGCGCCTACGCCATTCTCCGGGGTCATTATAAATATAGTTTATTTGATTAGCGCCTTTCCACAAACCGGTATCCAGCAAAGCCGGAAAATTTCTGAAAAGTATGCTTGAGAACTCGTGATGAAAAGTTTGTTCAAGATACTTATCCGTATATCCCAAAGGAGCGCCTCGGTTCACTAAATAAACGGCGTCAGTGGAATTGGTGCCGCCATACGGCACGTCATAAAATTTCATTTGCCTGAGAAAATAAATGGCCGAGAGGTTTTGCAGGGTTATTGCAGGGGTATTTTTTCAATCCTTTTGAAATGATGTTCTTGCTGCGTTGTATTTCTTCAGGGGCTACTTTTTCTCCATAAGCGCTGATGGGCGCAGGCCGCCACGATTCGGAAATAGATCGGATGAATAACTGAAAGCGATATAAACCATTGGGTGGTGCAGGAACAAACAGCACAGGTATTAAAAGGATTGATGGATTTCTTTGTTGATAAGAAATAGCAACAGCTTTATTTATATGGGTGAACAGCTGCGCAAAATGTGCATACCTAAAAGAAAAATATGTATAGGACTTTTATTGTTTTGTTTTTGCTCACTGCATTTGTTACAACGGCGCAGCAAAAAGCTGATCTCATCATCCATAATGGCAAGATCGCTACTATGGTAAGGCCGGGAGAATTTTGCCAGGCAATAGCTGTAAGCAAAGGCATGATCATTGGCGCAGGCAATGCTCAAATTATACTCGGTAAGTACAAAGACGCTGCCACGCAGGTTATAGATGCCGGTGGAAGAACTGTGATACCCGGATTGAATGACAGCCATATCCATATTATCCGGGAAGGACTTAATTATAATGCCGAACTAAGATGGGATGGTGTGAAGACGCTTAAACGTGCCATGCAAATGCTGAAGGAGCAGGCAGCGCGGACACCCGAAGGTGTTTGGATAAAAGTGATAGGAGGCTGGAATGAATACCAGTTTGAAGAAAAACGGCAACCTACTATTGATGAGATCAACCAGGCGGGTACCTGATAAACCTGTGTTTATTACTTACCTGTACGGTAAAGCCTTTGTCAATAGAAAAGGTATTGAAGTACTGAGGTATAATAAGGATACAAAGTACGAAGGCAGCCTAGTAGAACTGGATGATAAAGGAGTTCCTACCGGTATGTTATATGCTAAAACAACGCCTAAAGCTATTTATACAACATTAGCGCTTACTACAAAATTAACGCATGAAGAAAGATTGAATTCAACGTTACAATTCTACCGCGAACTCAATCGCTTTGGCCTCACCAGCGCTATTGATGCAGGCGGTGGCGGACAAAATTACCCGGAGGATTATAGCGTTTCGACGGAGTTGGCTATGCAGGGCAGATTGTCATTGCGTACGGCATATTATTTATTTGCGCAGGTAAAAGGCCGCGAATACCAGGACTATAAAAATTGGGCGGATACCGTTATCCTGAATAAAAACGACAATATGTTTGTTGCCAATGGGTATACGGCAGAAGGAGCCGGAGAAAACCTGGTAGCCAGCGCCGCAGACTTTGAGAATTTTTTAGAACCCAGGATCGAATTAACTAAGGATCTTGAAAATGATCTTGAACCCATCATCAGGCTCCTGGTACAGCATCACTGGCCTTTTCGTATCCATGCTACGTATGGAGAATCTATCGAACGGATGCTGGCCATATTTGAAAAAGTGAACAGTGAAATACCATTCAATGGATTGCGCTGGTGTTTTGATCATGCAGAAACGATTACTGACAATCAATTGAAGCGGGTAAAAAAACTAGGTGGCGGTATAGCTGTACAATTCAGGATGTTTTTCCAGGGAGAACTTTATCAGAAAATGTACGGGCAACCGGATCACCAACTGCCACCGGTCCGCAGGATGCTGAACATGAAAATTCCTGTGGGGCTTGGTACCGATGCTACACGCATTTCCACTTTCAATCCATGGATGAGTTTGTATTGGGCCATCACTGGTAAAACAATAGGTGGATACCAGTTTTGGCCTGCCAAAGATGTGTTGGCAAGATTTGAAGCGTTGCAATTATATACTACCGGCAGCGCATGGTTCAGCGGAGAAGAGAAAGTGAAAGGCAGGATCATGAAAGGACAGTATGCAGACTTCGCCGTTTTAAACGAAGATTATTTTACGATACCTGATGAGGATATAAAATCCATTCAATCGGTATTGACCATTGTCAACGGTAAAGTGGTGTACGGAGATAGAGAATACAAGGCACTCAGTCCTGCATTGCCGCAAGTGATACCTTCTTGGAGCCCGGTAAAATATTTTGGAGGATATCAAAATCAATGATCATGAAAGAATGTTTATTCCTGCTATTGATATTTTCTTCGCTGAACAGTTTTGCCCAGGAAGCGCCGGTATTTAAGCAGTTGCGTTACGAGAGGAGGATTATCATTCATTCAATAAAGACAGTAACGCTAACTGGTATGAAAGAACCAAGCATGCGCCTTTATCAAAGGGCAGGCAGACCTATATTAGTTTTGGCGGCGATATACGCTACCAGTATTACTGGTTCAGGAACGAAGACTGGGGAGAAACGCCGAAAGATAAGAACGGATTTATTCTTACCCGTTACCTCGCTCACGCTGACCTGCATGCCGGCAATCATTTCAGAACATTTATTCAATTGCAAAGCAGTCTTGCCAATGGAAAAGAAAAGGCAGCATCACCGGTAGATGAGAACCAACTGGATCTTCACCAGGCGTTTTTCGACGTAGTAATGCCAATGAAAAATAAGCAGGCATTAACACTGAGAGCAGGCCGGCAGGAATTGTTGTATGGTTCGCAACGGCTAATTGCAGTGAGGGATGGGCCTAATAACCGTCAGTCATTCGACGCTGTAAAACTTATTTATGGAGGTGGGGGATTCAAAGCAGATGTATTCTATTCCCATTATGTTCGTTCACGCCAGCAAATATTTGATGATGGCTTTAATAAGAATACCAAATTATGGGGAATTTATACAACGATCAATAGAATACCTGTTCTCCAGCAGGTGGATCTTTATTATTTAGGTCTTTGGAAACGATCAGCAGCATTTGATGACGGTACAGGAAGGGAACTCCGCCATTCAACCGGCGCCCGGGTATGGGGAACCAAAAACAATATTCGCTATGATATGGAAGGGCTCTGGCAATTCGGAAAATTTGCTGATAAGAATATCAGGGCCTGGACGCTTTCCGTGAATGCGGGTTATAAATTCAATCAAACCAAACTCAAACCGGAAGTTGGTATTAAAAACGGAATGGATCAGTGGTGATGCCAAATACGGAGATAGCAAGCTGCAAACTTTTAATCCTTTATTTCCGCGGGGCGGGTACTTCGGGCTTGTCTCATTGATTGGCCCGGCTAATCTGTTCGATATACACCCTTCGTTGACACTTGATCTGTCGAAAAAAGTAGTGCTGAATATGGATTGTGATATTTTCTGGAGGTACAGTAAAAACGACGGGATATATGGCCCTAATGCCGTGCTGATATATCCAGGAAATAATACAAGTCATAAATTTATCGGCAAGCAATTTTCAACTGACCTTGTGTATAGTCCCACAAAGTTCCTTTATTTCCGAACTGAATTCACATGGTTTAAAGCCGGAGGATTTTTGAAAGAAGTCAGCCCGGGGAAAGATATTTTATTTTCAGCAGTAACAGTACAGTTAAAATTTTAGCTGCGGTCCCAAAATAATAAAAGAGACTGTCTCAAAAGTATTTTGAATCAATGTTCTCGCAATGACGCAACGACTGATTTTAAATAAAAATAGTCGGATTGTTAAAAATGATCCTGTCTTACCAGGCAGGAAACAAGGGTAGAAAAAATTACCAGCAATGAAATTGTAAAAATCATGCAGCGCTTATTCCTGCACCCAGAGAAGAGTACCCTGGATCTCTGTAATTCTTTTCTGGAGCCTTTTGGGTGATTCACCAGTAAACTGGTGAATATCTTTGATCAGGTGTGATTGATCGAAGAAGTTGTTATTATATGCGACATGGGTGACAGATTGTTGCCTGGCCAGTAACTGGCTTAATGAATTTCTGAAACGTACAGTTTTGTAGAGTTCCTTCGGGCCCTGGCCTACGGTGCTGAGAAAATTGCGGTATAAAGTGGATGCGTTAATTCCTAATTGACCGGATAAACGGGAAACAATTGTTCCTTCTTCTGTGCATGCCAGCTTCATTTGATCTATTGCCCAGGCAACGGCACGGTGATGATGGCTGTTGCTGGTTAATTTTTGCAGCAACAGGTCTTCCCATATTGCTACCTGCTGTTCCTCATCATCTGAAGAAAATATTCTTTCTGCAAAGTCATTTAAATTCTTGCCAAATATTTGTGTGAACGGATCATCATCATGGTCTATCTTATTTACGGGTATTTTGGTAAAAAAACTCAGTCCCCCGGGTTTGAAAAGTATGCAGGTCTGAACGATCTCCCCCTGGTAAAATACCGAAAAAGGTTTTTTGTGAAAGCCAAATAACATGCTTTTGGGATTTGCCGGGCACTCTGTCAGCAGGCAACTATTTTTCTCTTTGTTCCAGTCAATGGCATTTTTTTTATAAAGAGCGAGGCAAAGGTTGGTATTGGGAAAGGTTTTATAATTCCCGCTGCCTGCAGAATTTTTCAGGAACAGGAAATAATCTATACAATCCGCCAGCAGCGGGTTTTTGGGTTTATAAATAGATGCCTTCATACCATGTTCAATTATCCCTATAAATAAACTAAAAAATCATAAACTAAAAAAACCAAAATAGCCGGGCGGTAAAAATTACAGGGTGAGCAGATGCCTGCACGATTTTTACAATTTCCCGGTTGCAGTGTTGACTACTATTGTGGATAGTATAATTTCTTCTTTCTGTATTGCAGCGGCAAGACGCCTGCTTTTATGTAGAAAGGATACAAAAATAAAAGTAATGAAATACTGGATGTTGCCATTATTACTGTTTTGTGCAGTAAGCTGTTATGGCCAGAAAAAATCCGCCAGCAAATTTATATCCGTAATTTCTCCGGGTGCATTGAAACAGGATTTGGACGTTATCGCTGGCGCAGCCATGGAAGGTCGCCCAAACCGGTTCAGCCGGACAGCGAAGAGCCGCAGATTATATAGAATCGCAACTCCGCCTTTTTGGAGTAAAACCTGCCGTCAATGGAAAATACCAGATGCCGTTTACTGTTTACCAGGATTCGGTCGCGGAGACAGGCATTCGTATAAATGGAAAAGACTACCAGTGGGATAAAGATTTCGGATTATATACGGATTTCAACCATGCCTGTGATATGCGGCTTTCCGAAGCAGTGTTCGCGGGTTATGGCATTAGTACAGATAAGTACAATGATTATAAAGATCTCGATGTGGTGGGAAAGCTGGTAGTTGTTTATGGAGGAGAGCCTATGCATGACAGCATCTATGTGCTGTCAGGTAGAAAATCATTTACCGCCTGGTCATATCCGCCACCTAAGGTGCAGGCAGCCACAAGGCTGGGTGCTGCTGCCCTGCTGGTCATTGAGAAAAAATTCCCGCTGGAATTGTATAATTATAAAGCAAGCACTTTGTGGAGAACCCCCTTTAAGTTTTACCAGGGTGTAAATACCTTTTTCATTTCAGAGGAAATGGCCAGGAATATATTCAAAGAAAAATTCGATACGATCACCGCCTGGCATAAAATGGATACGTTGCCAAAATATAAATACCAGGTGACTGAAGTCACTTTACATTATAAGCGATCCCTGCACACGAAAGAAGGCGCTAATATAATAGGTGTGATAGAAGGTTCTGATAAAAAAGATGAATACGTTATCCTTACGGCGCACTATGATCATCTCGGTATGAGAGGCGACAAGATTTTCTATGGTGCCAACGATAATGCCAGCGGAACAACGGCCATGCTGAAAATAGCAGAAGCATTTGCAAAAGCTAAGGCGGCGGGGCAGGGGCCGAGGCGTACTATTGTGTTTATGTGGACATCAGGCGAAGAGAACGGCTTGTGGGGATCTGATGTATATGTCAATGATCCTGTGTACCCGTTAGACAAAACTTCTGCCAATGTCAATATGGATATGCTGGGGAGAATAAGTAATGAATATGCAGGTGATAAAGATTCGCTTAATAATGTGTACATCATCGGCCCGGGTATATTGAGCTCAGATTTAAAGCCGTTGCTTGAAAAGACCACTAAGAACAGTACGCTTAAAACAAGATTATAAGTACAATGATGTCAACGATAAGAATTATTATTTCTTCAGAAGTGATCAATACAATTTTGCCAAAATGGGAGTTCCTGCTCTCTTCTTCGAGGATGGAAGTCTTGCCGACTATCACCAGCATACTGATACCGGCGATAAGATCAGGTTTGATCTGCTGAGCAAAAGAGCGCAGCTTATATTCTATACAGCCTGGGAAATTGCCAACAGCGAAAGTATGTTAAAGCGGGATATTCCTTTGCCGCAATAGCATTATACTATGCAGGGTTTGTGACTATTGTGAAGCTAAATAAAAGATTCATCCTGGATCGCATCAAGCCCTTTTTGATTTTAATACCACGGTAAACCCGTCAACTCCCTTTTTGGAATATTGAGAGATGAAACGTTGTTTGGTTAATTCAACAAGAAATGCATCCAGTTCCTGCTTCGGCAGCCCCAGGCTTTTACCAAGTGAATTAAAACTTAAGCGGGTAGGCATACCCGGTGTTGCGTTGCTGCTGATAAAACTCAGTATGGCTAGTTTATGCTGATCCGACATGGCATAAAGATATAGAATATACTAAAAGCCCGGTTATTCAGATAGTTCAGGGTAATAAAGTTAAGGGTGGAGCAAAAGCAAATAATTACATTGGCCAGCAGGATCATCCAGTATCTGCGTTTAATTTTATCTCAAAAGGTGCGCAATTGTAACTGTACCTATTTACTTCAGCAGCTGATATGCCGTAATGATAACAATGATCATCATGATCACAGTATAAATGGGCTTGGTAAACCGGGCGAGCCAATTCGGAAGATAAATATCAAAATTGTCTTTGGTTGAGTCAGAGTACCTGCGGGCCAGGATAGTCAGGGGGCAAATATTTTTAAAGAACAGTAAAACGGCTGCTTCTATGCCAACTAAACCGTAACCTAACCAAAACCAGGTATCCAGTTTATTATTCAGTACTGCATACAGCATATAGAAAATAACAATATTGAAAAATACCCATATCATTGTATGGATGGTTTTAAGCAGTATGAGTTTTGTTTTATTTGTCACAGCAACTGCCGGCTTGTTGTGTTATTTTTCTGAAAAATATTTCCTGACAAAAGCATGTTGCTGGTTTTCTGTCAGTTTATCTGTTTGTTTGACCCCGATGGTGATATTTTCAAACCGGTGATCTGCTTTTAACAGGTTGTGCAATTCCATCTTTGCACTGGTAGGACCGAAAAGAACGACATCATTGTAATGCCTGATCACTTCGCCCAGGTGCTTGTAATATTCTGATTGCTGGTGTTGCTCCTTGTTATGCATCAGGTGCTCACTCTTTCCTAAACTATGCTCTTTTTCATTATATGTGAATGCTGAATCAATGGTCTTTGTTTCCATCGGCTCAGTAGTGAACTCGATCAAATGGGCGCTTGCATGATCCATACAGATACCTAAGTTTTTTACTGCTAACATACTATTTTATATTTTATTCATTCGTTAATATGACTTTCAATGCTTTTTCTTTTCCTGCATTTCCAAAGATCTCATAAGCTTCCATTACCTGGTCTAGCCTAAACCGGTGCGTGATCAGTTTTCCGGGATCCAGTTTTTTGGACTGAACCGTTTTGAAAAGCATAGGTGTAGATACAGTATCCACCAGCCTGGTTGAAATGATGATATTTTTTGACCAAAGGGTTTCCAGGTGTAATACAACACTTTTGCCATGCACACCGATATTAGCGATGCGGCCACCAGCGCCTACAATGGATTCGCATAATTCAAATGTTTCGGGTATGCCCACGCTTCTATGGCGGCATCAACACCTTTTCCCCCGGTCATTTGCATGATCGTTTCGATCGCATTTTCAGTACTATATTTATTCTATGCGTAGCGCCGAAGGTCATCGCAACATCGAGCCGGTTTTCATCTTCATCTATCATAATGATTTTCAGCAGGTGAGTAAAACCGGGCGGTCAGCAATACAGCAAGCCCGATAGGACCGGCACCGACAATGGCTATCGTATCACCGGGCTGCACTTGCCCGTTCAGCACACCACATTCAAAGCCGGTAGGCAGAATATCACTTAGCATGACCAGTGCTTCTTCATCAGCACCGGCAGGAATCGGGTAAAGGCTGGTGTCGGCATAAGGTATCCTTACATATTCAGCCTGTGTGCCATCAATAGCATTGCCTAAGATCCATCCGCCATTTTCACAATGTGAATACATCGCTTTTTTACAAAAGCCACATTTACCGCAGGAAGTGATACAGGATATCAGTACATGATCTCCTTTTTTGAAATTGGTGACGGATGATCCTGTGTCTTCAATAATACCTACGCCTTCATGCCCGATAATTCGTCCGTCAATAACGGTGGGCAGATCACCTTTCATGATATGCAGGTCGGTGCCGCAGATAGTTGTTTTCAGGATTTTTATAATTGCATCCGCCGGATGTTTCAATACCGGTTTCGGTTTTTCTTCCCAGGATTTCTTACCCGGCCCGTGGTAGACTAATGCTTTCATATTATTAATGCTTGTTTATAATCTATACTCTCTTGTTTAACTCCGTAGCCAGGAAGAACTATAGCCGCAACCGGGATTACGGTACTATTGGCCGGTGGCATAACACGAGCTTAAGGTGAGTAGAGGATGTCTCAAAAGTATTTTACATCAATATTTCCGCAACGACTGATGTTCAATAGGACATGTTTTGCGGCGTTGCGAGATTTATTTGACTTTTGATACAGCCCCTAGTAAAGTTGGGTTGTTTTGCACTTCTCCTGATTATATAAATAGAATAAAAAGTTACATGATTCACACATTCTTCTGAAGTGCCGGGAATTTCAGTAATTAACTGCAACGATGCATATAAGCAATACTGTTTTACAGTATGGTATGATAATCGCTGATGAATATATCATGAAAATAGCCAGCTATAATGTCAATGGTGTCAATGGGAGATTGCCGGTATTGCTCCGCTGGTTAAAGGAGACTTCCCCGGACGTGGTTTGTTTGCAGGAACTCAAAGCCCCGCAGGAAAAATTTCCGGCAAAAGCTGTAAAAGATGCCGGGTATCACGCCATCTGGCATGGGCAAAAGAGCTGGAACGGTGTTGCTATCCTGTCACGTAATGACGATATAAAAGAAGTGAGACATGTGTTGCCCGGTGATCCCGGCGATGATCACAGCCGCTATATCGAAGCTATTATCAACAATATGGTAGTGGCTTGCTTATATCTTCCGAATGGTAATCCTTATCCGGGTCCGAAATTCGATTATAAATTGAAATGGTTTAAACGCCTGGCAACTCATGCGAAAAAGCTGCTCGCACATGATGTACCGGTTGTATTGGCCGGTGACTTTAATGTAATGCCCACCGAACTGGACGTATACAAACCCGAACGTTGGATAGACGATGCATTATTCCGAAAGGAAGTCCGCGCTGCTTTTAAAAGGTTGGTGGGGCAGGGGTGGACAGATGCCATACGCAAACTTCATCCCGGTGAAAAGATTTATACCTTCTGGGATTATTTCCGCAATGCTTACGGCCGCAACGCAGGATTACGTATTGATCATTTTTTATTGAGTCCTCATCTCGATCGCCGCCTTCGTGCAGCAGGTGTAGACCGCGATGTGCGCGGATGGGAAAAAACAAGTGATCATGCGCCGGTATGGATCGAATTAAAAAACAAATGATCATTTTGGAGAGTTTTATAGGAGGCTGTCTCTAAAATATTTTTACATCAATGTTCCCGCAACGGCGCAAAGCCGCAACGACTGATTTTCAATAGGACATTCTTTGCGTCGTTGCGGGATTTATTCCACACCTGCTTCGATTATGCCCTGCCAATATTAGTTAGATTTGCGCTTATCCTGACTTGTAAGTAAAACAGTGAGGCCACTTCAGTATATTGTGATGAACAGCGCCATAAACAGAAACTAGTATGGAACCCATAAATAATGATCTGTTCTACTCCAGGTTGCCTGTAAATGAAATTCCCCTCAGTGACCTGTTGATGGAAGAGCATCTTTTTTATAAAATACCCGGCAACTGGCATGTAGTGATCACGGATATAAAAAATTCTACTGCGGCAATACAGGAAGGGCTTCATGAAACCATAAATCTGGTGGCTACCGGCAGTATCGTTGCCGTTCTTAATATCGCTTATAAAACCAGTCTTACCGTACCTTTCTTTTTTGGTGGCGATGGCGCTACATTCATTATACCTCCTACGATGCTGGATACTGTAATGCAGGCCCTGCTCGTGCACCGTGAAAACACCGGGACAAATTTCAATCTTGACCTGCGGGTAGGCCATGTGCCGGTAATGGAAATATATGCGCAGGGGCATGCGCTTAATGTCAGCAAATTAAGAACCTCGGGACTGTTTGCTATTCCCGTATTATTAGGTGATGGACTTATGTATGCTGAAAAAAAGATCAAAGGGCCCGATTATATGTTTGCTGCGTTGACGGCTGCAAACAGGGACCTGGATCTGCATGGCATGCAATGCCGCTGGGATAGAATAAAACCACCTGAAAATTATTTTGAAGTAGTCAGTTTGCTGGTGACTGCCCGGGAAGGTGTAAAGCAATCGCTGGCTTTTAAAAAAGTAGTGGATAGTATAGATACAATATATGGTACGCCGCAAACCCGTAAGCCAATAAGCGTAGGAAAACTAAAGCTTAAAGCGACGCTGGCAAAGATCGGGTTGGAAATGCATATACGTATGGGCGGTTTCAAACCTGTTTACCTGCTGACGAACTGGGTAAAAACAATGCTTGGTTATTTTTATTTTAAAACAAAAAGGGGAAAGGTCTACCTGCATAACCTGGTGGATATGTCCGACACGCTGATCATTGATGGAAGAATTAATACCGTCATCTCCGGTACTATCCGGCAACGTGAATTGCTGGAAGACGCCCTGGGTAAAATAGAACGTGATGGCGAGATATTGTATGGTCTCTATATAAGTAAAGAATCAGTGATGTCTTGTTACGTTCGTGATATACATGAAGGGCATATTCATTTTGTAGATGGGGCGGAAGGGGGATATACAAAAGCAGCTGGCGTAATAAAACAGAAAAATACCTTGCAAACAGGGGTAAAGTAGCATTTCGTTGGCCCCGCTCACTGAATCCAGCAATGGAGCAACGATGCGAAGAACGGCTTACTTAAAATCAGTCGTTGCGGCTTTGCGCCGTTGCGCGAACATGATTTAAAATATGCCGATAGTTTTTTAATTAGAAGGTCATAGCCGTGATCACATGGGCATGTTGAGGATATGCTTTTAGTAAAAAATCTTTATCAGCCATTTCAAAATCATTGAAATCAAAACCTGGCGATACCGTACAGCCTGCCAGCCCATATTCACCGCCATCAGCTACTTTTGAACCAAACCAATTGCCACCTTTGACGACATGAAAAAGTGACTGACCTTTTTCCATATCCCTGCCCAGCAAATGTTCTTTCAGCGATCCTGTTTCATCAATCTCGTAAATCACAAGCGGATCGCCATCATAAAAATGCCAGAGTTCATCTGATGTAATGCGGTGAAAAGCGGAGAACCCTTTTTTTCTCCAATAAAAAATAGATATGTGTACAGGCATTCCGGTGATCAGCAAATGCGGGAGAAAGTTGTTCCCTGGTAAAAAGCAGGCCGGAGCGATACACTTCGTTGAACCAGCCTCCTTCTATATGCCGGATAAGTTGTAAATGCCTGATCCAGAAATCAGCATTATATCTTGCCATCAGTTTTGATACTCAATATAAACTTTTTTCCCGGTCAGTGCAGTGAGTGAATCCAGTTTGCGGGTAGTATCAATAGATGTGGGCAGCACTATGAATAATTTATACTGAATAGAATCCTGTGTCTCCATTTTAATGTCCCAGCGGTTTGTCTTAAGCTGTTTAAAACGGTCAAATGCCTTTTGGGCTTTGGATACCTGCAGCACATATTTATAGGAGTCAGGAACTGCTGCTTTTTGAATAAGCGTAGTGTCTGGTTTATTCAACTGCGAGCTGTCAACATACGGTACGGTTTCATTTGCAGCAGCTGCTAAAACCGATTCTTCGTTTCCTGAGTTCCGGGTCGAAATGGTATAACCGCCCCAGATAGCGAGAGCGATACCGCAAAAAGCGAGCAAGGCTACCACGGGTTTTCTCCACCGCGATCTTGCAACAGGCGTTGCGAGGAAAGCCTGGTATCTGGCTTCTACCGTTTCTTTTTTGGATAATCCCGGCGCATCACTTGCGGTGATTTCTTTTGTTGTTTTATCATTGATGATCAGGCCGGGGGTAAATTCAAACTCGCCGGGTCTTGTTTTAACAAGATGGCCTATTCCTTCAAACGTAAAAGGCTTGCCGATATTAAGGAATTGCTGCGCCAGTTCAATATGAGATTCGAGGTCGGCTATTGCCAGGGCCTTCATTTTTCCTGTTTTGGAAGAAATATAGCTGATGAGGTCAGGCGAGTCAAGAATAGAAGTGTTCTGTTCAAAGCTGATGCCTTCCGGCGTAGCGGAACGTTGTTTTGAGCTATTCTCAGTATTAATAGCTACTGCTGGATCCAGTTTGAATGTCCCTATACCGGGCAGGTCGAGCCGTTTGTTGGTGTAGAGATATTGGGCAAGAAGATAGGCAAGTTTCAAAGTATTGGAATTATAACCACAATATATATATTTAGAACGGCTGTTGCAATAGGTATAATCCTATAGTTTATTTTTGCCTTATGCTTACAGAAGAAGAAGAAAGGTTCATCGGGTATTGGGAAGCGAACCGGCTCAGGCGAAAACGGGGGTTCAGGCAACTGGCTGTGGGCCTGCCTTTGGCCGTACTGATCATGGCGGCGCTCTTTATTAACTTCTTTTCCGGCTGGTATAAACGGGCAGATATGATACTGCGTTCGCAATCCCAGTCAGTGCAGGCCAGCCTGGTACTGGTGATCGTTATAGCCGCTTTACTGATTGTTGTTTTTACTACGGTCTTTTCCATTCGTCATAAGTGGGATCAGCATGAACAGCGTTACCGGGAATTACTGGCAAAAAAGGAACAGCTGTGATTTTTTCGTATCCTTGCAGCGCAAAACGATGATTGTTTGTCTTTGTGTTCATTGGAGTTAATTAAAAAGAAATAATAGTGAGAAATTCCGTTCTGGCAGCCCTTTTATTGTTTATCATGTTTACGGGCTCAAATTGTATAAAAAGCAATACCTGTTCCCCCCAATCCGTATCAAGCGAAGCGCCGCAAATACAAGCTTTCGCCACCTCAAGCGGTATCAACGCAATACCCCATAGCAGCGGATTATATTATGAGATCATTGATCCGGGTACCGGGGATACGCCAACGCTCAGCTCAAGGATAGTGATAACTTATACGGGTACGCTGCTGAATGGAATGGTATTCGACCAGCGGTTAACACCTAATAATACGGAACCAACCGGCTCTAATGCTCCATGGGCGTTAAGTGACCTGGTAGAAGCCTGGAGAATAGGCATACCGCTGGTAAAGAAAGGTGGCCATATTAAACTGATCGTGCCTTCAGCCATGGGTTATGGTTGTACAGGTTATGGCAGTATACCCGGAAATGCAATTCTGTATTTCGATATTAATCTTGTAGACGTTCTTCCATAAATAAACCAATACTACCTGCATAGCCTTGAGTCTTTAAACGCTCAAGGCTTTTTTAATTGTAAATTCGCTGCTAAACGATTTCCTTTGACATACGAACCTATCTCTGTCTTTGATATCTTTAAGATCGGTATTGGTCCTTCCAGTTCTCATACGCTGGGGCCATGGCGGGCGGCTCAGCGTTTCTTACAAACGCTAAAGGAAAAGAATAATTTATATGAGGTCAACGGCATAAAAGTACTGTTGTATGGCTCACTCGCTAAAACAGGAGTAGGGCACGGTACCGATATGGCTGTTCAACTGGGATTAAGCGGTGATGACCCCGTTACGTTTAACGTTCATAATATCCATGTAAAGCTGAATGATATAGCCAGTATGAAAAAAATACTGCTGGCCGGATTGCATGAAGTGGATTTTGATCCGAGAGAAGATATTGAATTCCTTTTTTCAGAGACATTACCGTATCATCCAAACGCATTGACATTCCTCGTTACATTAAAGAACGGCGACCAGTCAGCCGAAACCTATTATTCTGTTGGCGGCGGATTTGTAGTGAAGGAAGATGAGCAGGCAGGAAACGTTCAGTCCGCACAATTACCATTCCCCATCAACACGGCTGATGATATACTGCACTGGTGTATAAAAACCGGGCTAAGTATTCATGATGTAGTCATGGAAAATGAAAATGCCTGGCGGCCCGAGCAACAAACAAAAGAGCATGTGCTTGCTATATGGAAGGTGATGAAAGAATGCGTGTACCGGGGTTGTCATGCAGAAGGCATATTGCCGGGTGGCCTTAGTGTAAGGCGGAGAGCTGCGGGACTCAATAAAAAATTACTCAGGGATAGTTCATATACTGATTTTGAATCGTGGATAAAAGTTATTCGAAAAGGCGGCAACGATTTTAAATATATCCTTGACTGGGTCAGTTGTTTTGCACTGGCGGTAAACGAAGAAAACGCTTCTTTCGGAAGAGTGGTAACGGCGCCGACAAATGGTGCTGCGGGTGTTATTCCTGCTGTATTATTATATTATATTGTTTTCAATAATGATTCAGATAGTTATGGAACTGCTGATGATAAGGTCATAAAGTTTCTTTTAACAGCATCGGAGATCGGCTGTATTTTCAAAAAAGGAGCCACCATCTCCGCTGCTATGGGTGGTTGCCAGGCAGAGATCGGCGTATCTTCTTCTATGGCGGCGGCGGCGCTCACGGAAGCGATGGGTGGTACACAACGACAGGTACTGATGGCAGCAGAGATTGCAATGGAGCATCACCTGGGTATGACCTGCGACCCGATTGGCGGGCTGGTACAGGTGCCTTGTATCGAAAGAAATACCATGGGAGCCATAAAAGCGATCACTGCATCACAACTCGCGTTGCAAAGCATGCCTGATTATGCAAAGGTCTCATTAGATGGCGTGATCAAAACGATGTGGGATACCGCGCTGGATATGAACAGCAAATACAAGGAAACAGCAGATGGTGGTTTAGCCATAAACGTGCCGTTAAGTTTGCCGGAATGCTGAGGAAAACACAGGTGACGGCAATAAGTTATTTATTATTTTAGCATAAAGAATTTGATGTCGCAGGCCCGATCACAGTGAAATTTGAGAACCGTATCGCTACCTGCAACGCTTTGGTACTGGATGGAAGTAATGAATCTATTTTAGGCGCTATTCCCCCCGGGAGAACTGGATGTAATGATCCACCCCCAGCGGCAGGAACTGATTGTAAATCCCGAACATCCTCACGGTGCTGTATTAAGGTTTTAAATAATACTTACCAGGCAGTCTTTTTATAAAACCGTTTCAATTCAGCAAGGGATTCGTTTCGATCTCTTTCACATCAATATCACTGTAATCCCTGATCACATTATACAGCGTTCCTCTTTCAACAGGATTTCTTTTCGCCTGTTTGATGAGAGTCACCAGTTGCGCCGTATTCATAGCCGGGTTTTGCTCTTCGGATCCGGCCATGGAATAGATCTTCGTAGTATCGTCTATCGTTCCGTCAATATCATTTACTCCAAACGATAAAGTGAGTTGCGCATTCTGCCTTCCCAGCATCGGCCAGTACGCTTTTATATGCGGGAAGTTATCCATGTATATCCTGGCTATTGCATACATCTTCATGTCTTCTGCCACACCCGATTCCGGTACATTACTCATATCATTATCCTTATTCCGGAATTTCAACGGGATGAATGTATTGAAACCACCTGTCTTATCCTGTAGTTCTCTCAGCCTGCGCATATGATCAATACGATGATGGTATTTTTCGATATGGCCATAGAGCATGGTAGCATTGGTATGCATACCCAGTTTATGCGCTGTTTCGTGTATATACAACCAGCCATCACCATCTACTTTATCCGCAGATATCTGCTGTCTTATATCGGGATGAAAGATCTCTGCGCCGCCACCCGGTAATGAATCCAATCCCGCCTCATGCAGGTACTGCATGCCTTCTTCAATACTTTTTTTGGCTTTGCGAAACATATAGTCCAGTTCTACCGCAGTGAATCCTTTAATATGCAAATCAGGCCGGTGTGCTTTGATCTTACGTATCAGTTCAGCAAAGAATTCCAGGTTCATTTTGGGATGTACGCCGCCTACAATATGCACTTCAGTGACCGGTTTTTCCATCATATCCCTTTACGATATTCATCATTTGCTCCATCGTCAGCTCCCAGCCTTCATCGCGATGAGCGTAGAGGCGGCTGTATGAGCAGAAGTTGCAGCTGAATACACATACATTGGTAGGTTCTATATGAAAATTGCGGTTAAAATAAGTGGTATCCCCATGTTTGCGTTCCCTGATAAGATTGGCCAGGCTGCCCGTAAATGCCAGGCTGGCTTTTTCAAATAACACCAATGCATCCTCATCACTGATCCGGTTTCCGGCTATTACTTTTTCACTTATACGTTTCAGCTCATCGGGCAATGTTCCGGTATTTATCATATTACTGTTATTCAGACCGCAAAGTTACGGCAACACAAATAAAAAAGCCTTCCCCGGAGGGAAGGCTTGTATAAAAGATCAGTTAATACTTCGCTTAGTTCGCCTTCATGATCCTGATCTGTGTATCCTTGCTCTTATCACCATATCCAAGGTTTACAATATACACACCGGCTGATTTACCAGTCAGGTCTATATTGATCACATTCGAAGTGCTGCCGCTGCCGAATGCCTTATTCCAGACAAGTTTACCGGCTGCGTTATACACTGTTACATACCGGAGATCTGCCGGTGGTTGCATATACCAGATGTTGAACTGCTCGGTAAATGGATTCGGCGTAGCGATAACTCCTTCGGCCAACCTTGCAGGGAAGGTCTTGGTAGTGAAGTTCACGTTATCAATATATACGTTGTTCTGGTTATTGGTAGTGTTCCTGAACACTACCTGGATCGGTCCGTCAGGAGCAAAAGAACTCAGGTCAATGGTTTCTTTTCTCCATAAGTAATAAGCGCTTGGCGTATACTCAACGGGAACCGGCGTATTCGGATCATTGATCGTTTGCAAAGCAATACCCCATTTCTTATAAACAGAAGTATACGTGTTACCGCAATCTTTTGTTACCAGTACTTCCAGTGTATCCATGCCAATGTTCGTAGAGCCAGGATAATCTCTTGTAGCGGCAGAAAGATCAAAGGTCAGTTTCATGGAGTCAACACCTGTAACAGTAAATACCGGTGTAAATAACTGGTCTCTCTGGCCATTGCCGAAGTAACCATAATTTCTCAGGAATGCTGATCCGCTGCTGTTCAAGCCTGTGCTTGATTTTTGCCATGTTGTCAAACCATCTGCATTGGTAACAGCCCATCCTGCAGGAAGGAAGTTGCCTTCAAATGTTTCGGTCAGTGGCGCCGGAACAGCGGCTGTGGCATAAACGGCTTTGGCAAGCGTATCATTTATCTTGAGCAGGTCACCCGTGCCGCTTGCTGTTACAGGATCAGATGTATAGACTTTGATATTATTAAGCCCTGCTGCCAGCGTACCTGCGGTAAGCGTTACATTGGTGAAGCCATTTGGAGCAAGGGTAATACCTGTTACGTTTTGGATAACCGGTGTTCCCGTACCAATGGTATAAGCAATGGTAAAGCCGGTTACTGTTTCCGTTCCCCTGTTATGAACTCTTGCTACAGGTGCATAAGCTGCCGTAGCGCAAGCCAGGTCGGGAGATATGGATAAGACTTCCACATCACGTTTGAATACAGGGGCTATATTAATATTATCAATGAAAATACTGTTTCCGTATGCATCCCCGTTTCTGAACTGGGCCATCACGCTGTTTGCGGGATTTGTAACCAGATCTATTGATATTCTTTCCCTTCTCCAGTCAGACTGGGCCGGGTTTTCATACAGTGCATCACCATTAGAACCTGCCGTAGCAAGGGTGCTGCCTGTCTTACTATAAACGGAACTGAATGTATTGGCGCAGTTTCTTGATATTAATACGCTCAGGTTGTCTACCGATTCACCAAATATATCTTCATAGATCTTATGCGCAACGTCAAAAGTAATGATCAGTGAATCTGCGCCGGCTGTATTGACCGGTGATGCCTGGAGGTAATCATAAAGATAAACACCGGTTGCATAGTTATAGTTGTCAACATACGCAGAGAAGTTGCTGGATTTTCCAGGTGTTGTTCTTTGCCATGTTATCGCATTGTCAGGATTGATCCGGAACCAGTTGGCCGGAGGGAATGCTGTTCCTTCAAAACCTTCGGTTACACTCGTAAACGTACCTGCCGGTACAAAGAATGAACGTGTCATTGTATCGTTTGACGGTACTACATCCGGACCTGGCTGTGCACTAAGCTGATCAGTCACAAACATTTTTATAGTGTGTGTGCCGGCAGGCGCATTCAGGGCAGGGAATGTAACAGTCGTGGAGGCGCCCGGTGCTAATGGAATATTATGCGTTTGCAATACGGGTGCACCACCATTCAGTATATAGCCTGTTTTAAAAGCCGTTACCGCTTCATCACCATTATTTCTTACCGTAATGGAAGGAGCGAAAGGCGGAGTACATTCTGTAAGGTTAGGTCTGACGATAGCCGAGGTCAGCATATCCTTTCTTGGTTTGCGGGCTACATTGATATTATCAATCCAGGTAACATTACCAAAACCATTCACGTTCCGTATTGCCACCTGGAGTTGTCCGGCGCTGAATACGTTATTGCCAATTGATATCCTTTGTTTTTTCCAGTCACCTGCGCCTGGGGGATTATAGAGGTTCACTTCAGTTCCGGCTGTTGACAGTTCAGGATCACCTTTTGAATAAACGGTTGTCCATGTGGCTCCGCAATTAGTACTTATCAATACTTTGAGAGAATCTTCAAAGCCTGTCAGCGGGAAATTCTTATGCGCAAGGTCAAATGTGATAAGCAGTGAATCATACGCAAACAAGCCTGTGCTTGTATTAACTACCGGGGTAACGATATCATCAACAGTACCGCGGAGTTCAAAATCATAATTATCAATAACCGCAGCCCATACAGATCCGCCTGCAGCGCCACCGGTCGGATTGAAGCGGAACCATGATAGTCCGTCTCCGTCAGGATTATTCGAAGCCCAGCCTGTTGGCAGGAAGGACGTTTCAAAAGTATTCAAAAGAGGCAGTGCGGAAAATCCTATTCTTGTAAATGCAGATATTGATGTATCATTTGCCGCTACCGCATCTCCCAGCCCGTTTGGCCCGGTTGTATGGATTTTGAGTGTATTGGCTCCGAGAGGGACATTCACAGTTGCGAGAGTAACATTGGCTGTTTCGCCCTGTGCCAGTGAGCCTGTCCATGGCTGGGTACCTACTACGGTACCATTAAGCCTTACGTTGATAGTAGCTGAAGTAAGCGTGTTGCTTCCGAAGTTTTGTATTGTGACCACCGGTGTAACTGAACTGCAGGATATAGAAGAACCAGTCGCCGGAGTGGTGATGGCCGAGATACCTGCATCATTGCCTGCTGCCGGAGGAGGAGCCACGCAACCGTTGGAAGTCGTTAACCCGATACGGTCAGGCGCTGTGGTAACAGCTGTCGTCATACGGGCGCACTGATCTTTGGTAAAAAGCACCATACACCTGTCATCCGCATAGTCCATATGGTTTTGCCACATGATGCCGGGTGCAGCCGGGGTGCAGGAATTTGTAACAGGCACTGCTGAAGGACAACCGAAAAAAGCTCCGTTGGTTGGGGGGGTATCAGCACAACCATCTGATAAATTACAGCCGGGGTTACCGGGAGGATCATTAACTGGTCCCCAGGTATGTGCCAGGTTAAAGTAGTGACCGATCTCGTGAACAGCGGTTTTACCAAGATTATATTCGTTGTAGTGATAACCACCTGCTGATGTGCCCGGGCCGGAGCCAAAGGCGCGGTAGTCATTCACAAATCCCTGGTGAGGATCGGAAGGGCCCCATGTTCCGGGCGTATACGAATACCCCAGAAGCCCTGAGTTGCCAGCATTGACTACCCAGATATTCAGGTATTTGGTAGGGTCCCATACTATTGCGTTTCCGGGAGTATTACTGCCGTCATAGATGGTACTTGTAACAGTACGTGTAATACCTCCGGTAGGCAGGTTCGCAGGTGTGCGTTGTGCCATACAAAAACGTATCTCGGATCTGCCGTAAGTAGTACGGAAAGGCTCGTAAACTCTTAAACTATCAGAGTTAAGCGGGCTGCCACCATAATAAAAATTCAATGTATCAATCTGCGATTGAATAATAGCATCCGTCACAAGGGCTTGTTGGGCTGCAGGCAGTAAGACGTGTACAACAACAGGTACATTGATGATTGCCTGTACCCTGAACTGGGCATTGGGATTAATGCGGTTTTGTTGTGTTTGCTGATCCAGCAATTGCTGCGTACGGGCATAACGCATCCTTGCTGCCGGATCCGCCTGGAAAGCCTTTTCCATCATTTCGAAAGTGGGACAGGAACGTGGTGGAGTTACACCCGTTTGCCTGATGGGTTTTGGCTGACCAGGATTGTGTGATATCTGTGCATCAGCACAAAGTGTCACGATCGAAAACAACCCTGCTAAAAATAGGTAGGTAAAATTTTTCAAAGCAGTATAGTTTTTAGTTAAAAAAAGCGATCAGGTCGTCTGAAAGTAGCTACAATTATACTGAATAATACAAATACCCCGAAAAAAATCTTCGGATATAGGAGGTAGCCCTTACTTTCTTATTTTCAATCACTTTTCTAACAAATTTGGTTGCCTCATGCAGCATTTATATGACAAAAAAAGAGTAATTGAAAATCCCTATCTTCCCTTTCAGATTGGTTTCTTTCTTCAACCCAAAATAACTGCTGATGAATATCAGGTTCAGGCTCACCACACTCAGTTTCTTGCAATTTTTTGTCTGGGGTATCTGGCTTATTTCACTGGGTGGGTATATGTTTGCCAACTTCAACGATCCCCTTGATCCGGCTTTAGGTTCCAAGGTCGGCAATACGTACGGCACTATGGGATGGGCTTCATTATTCATGCCTGCCCTTATGGGTATACTGGCAGATAAATATATAAGAGCAGAGATAGTGCTGGGCATTTGTCATATAATAGCCGGAGCCGGGCTTTACTATGCCAGTACAGTCGGCAATGCAGGCGATATGTATTGGGCCATCTTTTTTGTAAGCTGCTTTTATATGCCAACGATTGGATTAAGCAATTCTGTTTCTTATAGTTTATTAAGCAAGAATAATTTCGATGTGCAGCGATCGTTTGCGCCTATCCGCGTATGGGGAACGGTAGGTTTTATTGTAGCGGAGTGGGCGGTAGACCTGTTGGGATGGACACAAAATAATACACAATTTTATTTCGCGGCGGTAGCGGCCGTGCTCACAGGTTTTTATTGTTTTACCCTGCCACGGATTGAGATCAGCAGGTCGCTGGAAAAGAAATCCTTCATTACGCGTTTGGGGCTGGATGCTTTCCAGTTATTCAAAAGCCCGATGATGGCAAAGTTCTTCCTGTTTGCCATGTTGCTGGGTGCTGCGTTGCAGATCACCAATATGTTTGGCAATCCTTTCCTGGGCGATTTTGGAAAAGTACCTGCGTACGCTGATAGTTTTGCGGTAAAGCACAGCAATATTCTCATATCTCTTTCGCAGATTTCTGAAACACTGTTTATCCTTGCAATACCATTTTTCCTGAAACGCTTTGGTATCAAACAGGTAATGCTTATCAGTATGTTTGCCTGGGTATTGCGGTTTGGTTTATTTGGCATTGGTAACCCCGGTTCGGGATTATCCCTGCTTGTACTTTCTATGATCGTGTATGGAATGGCATTCGATTTCTTTAATATTTCAGGTTCATTGTTTGTAGACCGTGAAGCCAGGCCGGGTATCAGGGCGAGTGCACAGGGATTGTTCATGCTGATGACTAACGGGCTTGGAGCTATTTTAGGTGGAATCTTTGCCGGTAAGATCGTTGATCATTTTACCGACGTGGCCGGTGCCCGGAACTGGCAAAACATCTGGTTCACCTTTGCCGGTTATGCGCTGGTGATCGCTGTATTGTTCCTTGCACTGTTTAAATACAAGCACAATCCGAAAGAGGTAATAAACGTACAGCACTAATTAAAAGATATAAGTGAAATAAAAACCCCGCTCAGGTGAACGGGGTTAATTTTTTGATATGATGTTAAAAGCTGTTAAGGAACTTTTATTCCCTTAAGCAATTTATTTGCTTTTGCGAGTTTATCAGGAAATAAAACTTTATCAGCATACTTATCAGGGCTTTTTTTACCCTGGTATGTATACCGTTTACTTTTTTAACAGGTGTATTTTTCTTTGCTTGTTTCACAGTTGTAAAACTAAGATCTATTTGCAGCTTCCGGCGTGTGGCTCTCCTGATAATTCTAATAATCACCGGCATTATAAAATAAAAAACCCCGCTCAACTGAGCAGGGTTTCAAGTTTATAGATAAGAAGCTTATATATGCGCTTCGATCTTTTTTACAAAATTTCCTTTGGGCTGTGCGCCGACCAGTTTATCTACTACCTGGCCGCCTTTAATAAACAGGATAAGCCGGGATAGACGTGATACCATAATTCATAGATACCTGTGGGTTATTATCCACGTTTACTTTACCTACGTTTACTTTACCATCATACTCTTTTGATAACTCTTCGATAACGGGTCCGATTGCACGGCAGGGTCCACACCATTCTGCCCAGAAATCCACTACCGTCAACTTATCAGAAGCCAGCACATCGGCCTGGAAATTAGAGTCATTGAATTCTTTTGCCATTTTATTGAGTTTAGTTTTTATTGTTCTTTTTGTTACCCTTAAAGGACTGCAAATTTAATTCCGATTATAATAACAGGCGAAGCTGGCAGAAAGTTGTGTAAAACTTCACTTAAAAGTTGATAAGTTGGCAGGTGAGCTGGTTATATGGAGTCTTCCAAATCAACTTGTTAACTTACCAACTAGTCAACCTGTCACTACCTGTACCTCCAGTTCAGGTTTGTTTTCGATAAAATGAATAAAATCCTCGTTCATTTCAAAAGTGTTGGTGCCCGAGCTCAGGTTTACCTTCAGGTTGCTTTTAGGTTCCGCCAAAACAAAATTCAGAATAGTCTTGCCGCCGCGGTGACTGCGTATATTTTTATCTACGAAATCAACCAGTTCTTTGGTCACGTCCTTTGGATGCACTTCTATGTTCACCTGCCTTGTAAAGTTTTTCTTTAATGTTTCAGCCAGGGATACCTGCTGTACTTTAAATTCAAACTCTTCTTTATTATATCTTGGTTTAAAGTAGCCGGTGATCAGCACTGTACTGCCTTGTTGTAAGAGCGGCGAGATCTTCAGGTAGTCTTCACTGAATAAAGGAAATTCCGTTTTGCCCGTATAATCTTCTATTACAAAATTGCCATACTTATTACCGCTTTTCGCTATCCTGTGCTGCGCATCCGCTATCAGCCCGAGAATACGAAATATCCTGCCGGCATTGGGTTGCATTCTGATTGATTCCTTAAACTCGTTGAAATCAAAAATAGAGGTGAGCCCGTAGTGTTTCATCTCAAAACGATAATGATCCAGCGGATGACCACTCAGGAACATACCCGTTACTTCTTTTTCATGATCCAGTTGTTTGGTCAGCGACCAGTGTTCGCATTCCGGTAAACGCGGCGGAGGTATTTCCATGGTGATCGGGAGATCGCCAAACAATGTATTGGTGGTGGTTGCATTTTGGGTAGTGATCACCTGCCCGTATTTGATCACTCTTTCCAGTCCCGTAGTGGTTTCACCTTCCGGCAAATGAAAATATTGCGCACGGTGATGTTCTGTGAAGCTATCGAAGCCGCCGGCATAAGCCAGGCTTTCCAGTGTTTTTTTATTAACGGTACGCTGGTTGATGCGTTTGATAAAATCAAATATGTTGGGATAAGGGCCAGCTTTCTGTCTTTCAGCAATGATGCTTTCTACAGCGGCTTCACCCACGCCTTTTAATCCGCCAAGCCCAAAGCGGATAACGCCGGCTTTATTTACCGAGAATCCTTTCAATGATTCATTGATATCCGGTCCCAGTACTTTTATACCCATGCGCTTGCATTCTTCCATGAAGAAGGTGATCTTATCAATACTGCCGGCGTTGTTCAATACAGCAGACATATACTCACCCGGGTAATGCGTTTTTAAATAAGCCGTTTGATAAGCTACATAAGCATAGCAGGTAGAATGCGATTTATTGAAAGCGTATTGAGCGAATGCCTCCCAGTCGGTCCATATCTTTTCTAACCTGTCTGCCGGTAATGATTTGTCGGTAGCGCCTTTGATGAACTGCGCTTTCATTTTATCCAGTACCGACTTTTGTTTTTTACCCATCGCCTTACGCAATACATCCGCATCGCCTTTGCTGAAGCCGGCCAGTTTTTGCGCCAGCAACATTACCTGTTCCTGGTAAACAGTGATACCATAGGTCTCTTCCAGTATCTCCGTCATCTCCGGCAGATCATAGGAGATGGGTTCTCTTCCGTGTTTACGGTCAATGTAATTAGGGATATAAGCGATAGGGCCGGGGCGATACAAGGCATTCATCGCAATAAGATCGCCGAACTTATCCGGTTTTAATTCCCTTAAATATTTCTGCATACCCGGACTTTCAAACTGGAAAGTGCCGATAGTGGAAGCATGCTGGTAAAGCTCAAATGTTTTTTTATCATCCAATGGTATGGCATCAATGTCAATGTCAGTACCATGGTTTTGCTTGATGAGATTGAGGGCATTTTTGATGATCGTCAATGTCTTCAACCCCAAAAAGTCCATCTTGATAACGCCGGCTTCTTCAATAACGTTTCCTTCTATCTGCGTTACCCATAATGGTGAATCTTTGGCAATAGCAACAGGGATCAGTTCCGTAAGATCTCTGGGAGCGATGATGATACCCGCTGCGTGTATACCGGTATTGCGGACAGAGCCTTCCAGCCTTTCCGCTTCATGGAGCACCCGGCTGGTTAATGTATTTTCCTGTTTATAGATATCACGGATCCTTTTTACGTTTTCAAGATCATCACTGCCCAGTCCGTCTTTTTCTTCCAGTGATTTTTCGCCGTCCTTTATTTTCATCGGCGCATGCAGCACCCTTCTTAATTCTATGCCCGGGCGATCAGGAACCAGTTTGGCCAGTGCATTCGATTCCGGCAATGGCAGGTCCATTACTCTTGCCACATCCTTAATACTCATCTTGGCCGCCATCGTACCATAAGTGATGATCTGCGCTACCTGGTTCTTGCCATATTTATCAACGACGTAATCAATTACTTTTTGCCTTCCTTCATCATCAAAATCCGTATCAATATCGGGCATTGACTTACGGTCAGGGTTCAGGAACCTTTCAAACAGCAGGTTGTATTTGATCGGGTCAATATTGGTGATACCTGTACAATAAGCCACTACTGAGCCGGCAGCAGAGCCGCGGCCCGGCCCGATGAATACGCCGATATCACGGCCGGCTTTGATGAAATCACTTACGATCAGGAAGTAACCGGCGAATCCCATTGTTTTGATCGTGTACAATTCAAAACGGATACGTTCATCAATTTCCGGTGTGACTTCCGTATATCTTTTTTTAGCGCCTTCCCATGTTATATGTTCGAGGTATTCATCCTGCGAGGTAAATTTTTTCGGTACCTGGAAGAAAGGAAGAAGAATATCTCTTTTAAGGTTCAGCAGGTCTATCTTATCAACGATCTCATTGGTATTATCTATTGCTTCCGGCAGATCGGAAAACAATTTGCTCATCTCGCCTGTGGTCTTAAAATAGAACTGGTCGTTGAAAAAAGCGAAGCGTTTGTCTTTTACATGCACATCATCATCCGAGAAATCGGTTTGCTTGGGCGTAGCGAATTTTTCACCGGTGTTGATGCAAAGTAAAATATCATGCGCATTGTAATCATCCTGGTCAACATAATGAGAATCATTGCTCGCGATGATCTTTACATTATACTTTTTGGCCAGCCTGATCAATACCTTATTTACTTTTTCCTGTTCTTCCATGCCATGGCGCTGCAGTTCCACATAATAATCCTGCTGGAAAACATTCAGCCACCATTTGAATTCGTTTTCACCTTCTTCTTCGCCCTTTTTCAAAATGGCCTGCGGTACAGATGCGCCGAGACAGCAGGTAGTAGCGATCAGTCCCTGGTGATGACGGAGAATAAGTTCTTTATCAATACGGGGATATTTGCCATACATACCCTCTATATAACCTAAGGAAGTCAGTTTGATGATATTCTTATATCCTTCTTCGTTTTTTGCGAGCAAGATCTGGTGGTAGCGTTTATCCTTTAGCTCCTTGGTAAATGTTTTCTGGTGCCTTGTTTCTGTAACGTAAAACTCACAGCCTACAACAGGCTTTACTTTCAGTTTGCCATTTTCATCTTTATGTTTATAGGCTTCTGCTACAAACTCAAATGCGCCAAACATATTACCATGATCGCTGATGGCCAGTGCAGGCATTCCATCTGCTATCGCTTTTTTATATAAATTCTGAATAGACGCTGCTCCATCAAGGAGTGAGAACTGGGTATGTACGTGGAGGTGAGAGAATTTCATGTCAAAAGTCAAAAGAAGCATCAAATTTCCGATTGTTTTAGCAAAAAACAGCGAGTGTTTATTTTTTGTTAGTAGAGAGAGAGGCGAAGCCAGAAGAATCTTTCCAGATATTATAATGGCTTTATATGTTTATGACAGGTCTTCGGACTTCCGGACTTTCCGACTTCCGGACTTTTATTTTTTATTAAAGCTGAACACGCTGATACTTCCATTGCTGTAACTGCAAACCCAGGCTTCGAGTTTGTCATTATCTTCAAACACATCAACGCCGACAGGATGGCCCTTGCAGGGAAGGGAGGCGATCTTTTCAAAGCTGTTGGTATTGATCTTAAAGACTTCTACAAAATCACTGTTGTAGCAGGTGACGAACAGGAACTTATAATTCTTCGATAATATGATCGTCCGGGGTTGTGCATGTGTCGGGGCGGTAAACAATGATTTCCCGGTTTCCACATCTATACAGGCAACCTTAGCGAGTTTATTATACGAAACAAAAAGATGACCGCTTGTATCAAGTACAATATGCCGCGGGTTTGATTCCACATTAATATCAGTTTCTTTCATCCAGACGCTGTTGTTGATCACTGTAATAGTAGCGCCACCCATGATCGCCACAAAAGACCTGTTGGCCTTGTCATCTACAACGATACCTCTCGGTATGGATGATACGGGCACGGTACTGATCACTTTCCCGAAAGGATAGAGGTCTTTGTTCATTTCTAACACACTAACGTTGTATGAATGCCAGTTGCTTACCAGCAGGTACTTGCTGTCCGCTGTTTTGGAAATGATCTTTGGTGTTTTTCCTGTCTTTACCAGGGGAACGTAAAATGAATCTTTTTGACTGTTGCCCGGATATATCACCGTTACTTTTTTCACGGCCTGTTTGCCCGGTTCATTTTTTATCACCTGTTCCGCAGGCAGGTTAGCTCTTATCGGGTCAATCCATATAGGCGTAATTCCTTCGGCATTATGCAGGGATACCCATAATAATTTATCATCATGGCTAAGGCAGGCTTCTACCGGTTTTTCTTCATAAGAAGGGATGGGCTTATCTTTTACATAGTCCCAGCCTGTTCCTTTGGTTGGTTTAAATTTAAATTCACGTATAACTTTTCTTGATGCCTGGTCAAATTCGTAGATACTCATGCCTTCCAGGTTCATGGCATATAATTTCGACCCATTGGTATTAAACAGAACAGATTTTGTACCCGGTGCGGCATGCAGCAGTTCTACTTTACTGTATTCCAGTGACGAATAAGGTCTTAGCCCGGGGGCGCTACTGTCCTTTACCGGCACAGGCAGTGTAGTATCAGCATTCGCTACAAGCACGGGTATTATCCTTTCAGACGTGGCCGAGCTTTGACATCCGGCCACCGCCAGACCTATTATAATATAGACTAAAACACTACGCATTACCAGGGGAACAATATAGGCCAAATATGAGTGCTGGCAATCGTAATTGACCTGGGTCATTAAATATCGGGGGATAAGGCATTTTATAGCAGCTAGTTAGTTGATACACAATTAAAAACTTCAAATTTCGTTAATAGGAAATTACATTTTAACGACTTAAAACTTTACTTTTGCAGACCTATTACTGGTCAGGCAGGGTTTTTGAACAGGCCCCACAACTTTAAAAAATCTCATGGTCAGGATCTTAGTTATTGCTTTTTCGGTCATATTTATCCTTTCAGGATGTGCCGGCATGAAGCCAGTGGGTTCTGCAACTACCAAACAACAAAGCCCGCGGGCGGCTAAACCAGTTGCCGCTTCTCCAAAACCGGCCGAGCCTAAAAAGAACGATATAAAATTCCTGGACGATATTACCACCAACCCGCAATTAGCCGCAGCTATTCCTGATACAAAGACTGAAAAGAAAGAAGCTTTTTCATTAGCGGCTACAGAAGCGAAACTGGCGGAGAATAAAGCCTCTTCAGGCAATCTTTCTTCTTTACAGGTAAAATATGGTGAGCTGTTAGGTACGGAAGCTGACCAGGTAGAAAATACAGAATTATTAAAAGCCGCTGATAACTGGTATGGTACCCGTTACCAGATGGGTGGAACGACCAAAAGCGGTATTGATTGCTCTGCATTTGTGCAGGCCGTTTATGTCGCCGCATTTGGAATGATCATCCCCCGTACAGCTTTTGAACAATATAAAGTAGCCAATCATATTTCCGCAGTAGATATGAAAGAAGGAGACCTTGTTTTCTTTAATACTACCGGCGGAGTATCGCATGTCGGTATCTATCTCCGCAATAATAAATTCATTCATGCTTCTTCATCACGCGGGGTAACGGTAAGCGACCTGTTTGATCCTTATTACCTCAAACGTTTCCTCGGGATCGGCCGTATCGAAAGGCCGATGAGCAACCGCTAATCTTTTCTCCGTTTCAATCGTTTACTGATTGTTTGTAAAACCGGTTTTACATCAGGCGAAAGCTTTAGATAGACTATTCCCGCAAAGTAAAGGATGAAGAAGGAAAGGCTGCGGAGTACAAGGCTGCCAAAACCATGCATACCGAGAAATAAGAAGTAGCAGGCGGCAAAGCAACCCGCTGCCAGTAATACCGTATAGGCCGATTGTATGGTAAAAGGGAACAACCTGAATTTTATCCAGAGGAAAAGTATACGGATGCTGTTATAAACAGTTACGGAAATAAGGCTCGCAATAGCAGGTCCTATTATATCATACTGCTTTGTGAGGATATAAGTAAGCGGCAGCATTAATACCAGCAAAACGATTCCGCTGATCAGTTCAAATTTCCAGTACGTAGAAGTACCGATGACCTGGGCATTCACGCCTGTGCCCATATCAATGATACGGGTGATACCGATGATTACGAACGCATTAAATCCGAGTAAGAAAGTTTGTTTTAACTGGAATGTAAGAATGGCTTCCTTATAATTCAATGCAATGACCGCAAAAAGGCAGGCGGCGAAAATAAGCATGTTGATAGAAGAGCGCTGATATACTCTTTTCAGCAATTCCATGTCCTTTTCTTTTCCACGCTCTTGATAAATGAGCGACAGAAGCGGCCACAATACCTCTTTGCGGCGCCTGGATAACACTGCCCATGATCTGGGCGAGTCCGAATATACCGGCCTTGGCTGTACCATCTTTTAGTACAGCTGCGATAACGATAGTGTCGAATACCTGGGAAAGAGTAAAGATGAGTGTGCCGAAGTACATAAAGCTGCTCAGCCGGAATATTTGTTTCAAATACCGTCGCGTCACTTTACTTATGCGGAAAGTAAAATGGATCTTTTTAGTGGCAAAAAGATAAATGAGTAATGTAACGGCAATACCGGGGTATGTAAAGGCATACAGTTTAATAAACAGGTCAAAATCTGTAATGGTATTGGTAATAAAAAGAACGATCAGTATGGTCGTAAGCAAACGCCATTGTACTTCTTTTAAAAAAATTAGTAAGTACTGATTTGCCAAGGTTCCAGGCATACGCTTCCAGTATGGTAAAAACGGTAAGGCCAAATCCCAGGGCGAATACCCAATAATAATAATGAACCAGTAAAGGAGAGTTCTCGCTGAATTTCCTGATGATAACATGTTTGAGCACCAGCCCTGCCACCATCACGAGTACAAACCCGATAGTGCTTACCAGGAGTGCCCATGTAAGCATATCATTTTTACGGGGAGGTATATGGTCGTGATAGTAAGGATAGAATTTGATGATATAAGAAGGCATGGCCATGCTGGCAAAAGCCATCATCATAGAAGCAATGGCGACGAAAATACTCGTGAGCCCGTATTGTTCTGCAGTAAACCCGGTAAACAGTCCCTGGCGTGTAAAGAAATAAGTATTTAAAAGACCAACAGCAAAGCCAATGTATATAACGAATGAAGAAATAATACTTTGCTTGCGAATGGTGCTCAT
>JBBCIL010000039.1:0-37462 GCA_037200265.1 Bacteroidota bacterium | reverse complement strand
AATTTTTTTATTTGGTATTCAGCGGCAGAATATAGCTTACCGTTCTTCCCCGTGTCTGTCGGGGTACTTCAGCTTCAGCAACACAGCCCGGCAGGAATGCAAGCAATTTTTCGCCGGGCCAAAGGTAACGATTTGAAGATAAACACCCGATCAACTGTTAGTCAAAATGAATTTTCTCAGGAAGTCGAGGGCGGTATGAGCCGTCTGGCGGATATTTCTTTCCCTGTCGAACCGGAAATTGAACTGGCGGGCAACGATATTGTCTTTACTACCCGCAGCTATCCATACCAGGCCTACCGGCTTTTCGGCGCTGCCGCCATCAGGTCCCATTATACCGGAAGTGGCGACGACATAATCTACGTTCAGTTTTTCGATCGCTCCCTTTACCATTTCTTTCACCGTTTCTTCACTCACGGCGCCGGCTGATTCCAATGTTTCGTGCTGCACACCAAGAATGTTTTCCTTTATTTCATTGGCATAGCTGACTATACTTCCTTTATAGTACGCAGAGGAGCCAGGGACGGAAGTAATAAGGTGAGCGATATAACCGCCGGTACAGCTTTCCGCTGTGCCCATTGTTTTACTTTTTGCTTTCAGGATCTTTCCGATCACTGTTTCCAATCCTTCATCCGTATCACTTACCAGGGTATTTTTTACCAAAGATTTCAACTGCTCAAACTGATCGTTTATTTCTTTCTCCAATGATGCTTTATTATCACCTGTTGCTGTCAATCTCAATTTTACCATACCATAGCCGGGCAGGTAAGCCAGTTTAATATGAGAAGGTAAAGCGGTTTCAAACTCTTTGATATGTTCAGCGATCATTGATTCGCCCTGTCCCGATGTAAAGGCAGTGCGATGAAGTATGACCGGCATATCAAACTCTTTCAATAGCCGTGGAATGACCTCGTTCATCATCAGCCCCTGCATTTCGTGTGGTACCCCGGGAAGAGAAATAAAGACCTTGTTCTTTAATAATTCGCCGGAAGCCCCTTCTTTGGAGGGGTTTGGGGAGGGGGCTGTAAACCACATCCCCGGTGCCGTTCCCCTTGCGTTATGCAATACGATACAAACATCCGGCACTTCTGCCTGCTTCAGGTTTCTTTCGAGCATAGGGCCGGGACGGCGATAGACTTGTTCGAAAAGATATTTTACGTGTTTGAGGACATCTTCATTCACGACCAGTTTGCCGCCAAAATATTTACACAATAAAGGTTTGGTAATATCATCAGCGGTAGGACCAAGCCCCCCGGTGATGATGATGATATCCGCGTTTTTTCCTTCCTCATCCAGCGCCTGCCATATATCGTTCCACAGATCGCCTACTGCCACTCTTCTTTTTACCCATACGCCGACCTTATTCAGTTCCTGTGCGATAAAAGCGCTGTTGGTATCAAGGGTCTGGCCGATCAGCAGTTCGTCACCGATAGTGATAATGGAAGCGTTAATTTGTTTCAAGTAAACGATTTGCCTGCAAATATCAGCTATTCGCCAATATTGACATCATCGTATATGTCTTTCAGGAAGAGGGTAAGGCCGATGGTTGAAATATAAAAGGAATCGGATAACTGCCTGAAATCAGTCAGCTTCCAGCTATTATCATCCTGCCGGGTATAGACTTCAACGCCAACAGAAGTCGAGTCAACCAGGATATATTCTTTTAATGTCCTGATGCCCCGGTAAAGATGAAATTTTGTTCCCCGGTCATAATTTTTAGTTGACTTGGAGAGTACTTCGATAATCACTGACGGATTTGTGACGTTATCAGTATAAGTATCTGTTGTTTCAGGTTTTCCGCATACGATAGAAAAGTCCGGATACGTATAAAGTGTATTTTCAGGTATATGGATGCGAAGATCACTGCCATATATCTTACAGTTTTTCCCTTTGAGGAAAGGAATAATAATCCCGTTAATATTATACACTACATCGTTATGCCTAACTGAAGCGCCGGACATTGCAAATACTTCCCCCTTATAATACTCATGTTTTTCATCAGCCGCCCTTTCCATCTCCAGGTATTCCTCCGGGGAAATATAATTATACTTCGGCGCGGGTTCTTTAACTTCATTTTCCATATTTCAAATTTACTTCTTTTTCATTTCAGGTAAATGTTGTTTTAACATGAGAAAAATGTTTTTAAGCGCTGGCTGCTGGTTGTTTATCGCTTCTGCGGTTGGACAAAATATCACCCAGTCACTGCAAAAAGCCTTTCAGCAGTTTGAGACCGATCCCCAGTTAAAACATGCGGTCAGTTCTTTGTATGTGATAGATGCCAAAACAGGCAAAGTGATCTTTGATAAAAACGCACAGGTCGGATTGGCGCCGGCTTCTACCCAAAAGATCATTACAAGTGTAACGGCATTTGAATTGCTGGGGAAAGGACTACCGGTATAAAACAGTAGTCGCTTATGAAGACAAACCTGCCGAACTTAAAAACGGTAAACTAAATACCAGGTTATATATTGAAGGGTTTGGCGATCCGGCTCTCGGCAGTTTCCGGTTTTCATCGGAGAATAAAAGCCAGTTTTTAGATAGTGTTTTGCGTTATATAAAAAGGGCAGGAATAAATACACTTGAAAAAGGGATTTTTCCGTTTACTGACCATTTTGACATAAACTCAATTCCTGATGGATGGATATGGCAGGATATCGGGAATTATATGGTGCAGGTCATTGGCCGTTGAACTGGAACGAAAACCAATTTGATATTGTGTTGAGTTCGCCGCAGGAAACAGGGGAACGGGTTAATATCGTTCGCAAAACTCCGCCAATTCCGGGTTATTATCTGAATGATTATGTTACCTCCGCAGAAAAGGGATCAGGAGACAATGCATATGTTTACCTGCCCGTCGGAGACATTTTCGGTAAAATAACCGGCACTATTCCGCGGGGAGAAAAAGAATTTAAAGTTTCTGCTGCCATGCACAATCCTCCATATTTTCTTATTGATACGCTGAGAAATTTTCTGATCAGCAACGGGATAAGTATCAACGAAAAGAGCGCTGTAATGATCAACCAGGATCCGGCCGCGTTTAAACTCAAAATGACCGGGAAAGTACTTTATACTCATTATTCTCCTTACCTTGATTCTATCATCTGCTGGTTTCTCAAAAAGAGCATCAATCTTTATGGCGAAGCGCTGATTAAAACATTTGCGTACGAAAAGCAGGGTTTCGGCAGCACAGACAGCGGCATCGTTATTATAAAAAAATTCTGGAAACAAAAAGGTATTGATGAAGATGAATTAAACATGAGAGATGGTTCCGGGCTTTCACCATTGAACCGTGTTACCACTCATGCGCAGGTGGAGATACTTAAATATGCCAAAACGAAAAGCTGGTTCCCTTATTTTTATAATGCTTTACCCGAATACAACGGTATGAAAATGAAAAGCGGTACTATCAGTGATGTAAAAGGGTTTTGCGGCTACCAGAAAGCCGGGGATGGAAATGAATATATCTTTTCGTTCCTGGTAAATAACTACAACGGTACTGCGTCGGGTGTTGTCAATAAAATGTATAAAGTGCTTGATCTGCTGAAGTAGTTATCTGCCGTATAGAAAAGAAAAACCCTGCATTGAGGTTCGCAACCATAAACTATAAACCCAAAACCATAAATTGAACTATAATGAACGAACAAAATTATAAGAACCATACCCGTATTGTGCCGCTATGGCATTTTGCAACGGGAATACCTATCCTGGCTGTTGTGACCGGAAGCATCATCAACCTGTGTCGTTCGTCCGGGGACAACCTGTACTCAGCTTCTTTGCTGGTAATTATTTCATTGATACTGGTAAGCATGTTGATCTTTGCGCGAAGTTTTGCTTTGCGTGCACAGGACAGGGCCATCCGGGCAGAAGAAAATTTCCGTCATTTCATTCTTACCGGTAAACCGCTGGACAGGCAATTAAGACTGGGGCAGATCATTGCCTTGCGGTTTGCCAGCGACCCCGAAATGCCATCACTGGCAGCTAAAGCTGTGTCTGAAAAATTAAGCGGCAAGCAGATAAAGCAATCTATTCAAAACTGGCGGCCGGATTACTATCGCGTCTGATCAAAAAAGATTGAGTGGCATGCCGATCAGGAAAGGTGCTGCGAAACAAGCTGCCCATAAAAGGATGATGATGATTTTAGCGCCGATCGAAAGGTCCTGCAGGATCGTTCTTTGCAGCAGGTTTTGCACCAGGGTTCTCACCTGTTCTTCTTTGTGAGAATATTCATAAGGCGGCGCTTCCGCCACATCTTTTAGAGAAGTATGATGGCGTATAAGTATATTCCTGATCTTCCAGTAATCCTCATCACTGATCTCTTCATAGGTTGTATTCAGGTCAAAACCCTCGTCTTCCACTTTTTTGGTCAGTTTATCTAAATGGGTGTCGGCTACTAACCTGGTCAGCAGAAAGAACGGGATGATAAGCAATGCATAGAAAGGCCGGGGGCCTCCATACAGTGCAAACCATATCAATACCCCGATCGAAAGCAACAGGAATATTTTGCTGATGACCTGGCTGCTGTCAAGAAATAGCCGGTTCAGCAACTGGCCGCCATCCAGCGGATAGATCGGGAGCAGGTTCAATAAATTGAGATAGATAAGTATCCATGAAATGCGATGCAGGAGATAGAGCTGCTCAAAATCCGTGGTAAAATAAGAGCCGGTAAGTTGTATAAGAATACCGGCAATGATACCCGGCACAGGACCAGCCAGTAAAATAACAGACGATTGCAGTTGCGATACTTCCCTTTTTTTGCCGGATGCATAAGCGCCGACCAGCGGAATGAAGAAAATGCCGAGGTCGGTGTAATTATACAACTTCATAGCGAGAAAATGCCCGAGTTCATGGAATACGACAACAGCAGTGAGCACTATGACCAGGGTCCAGTTCTGGTTGAAGAAATAATAACCGATAGCAAGATATAAAAGCAGGCTGCTGATAGACCGTAGCCAGACATTGGCCCGGCTCTTTGGCTCTTCTCCCGCAGGTTTGGGAGGAAAGACTTCCGCTTCTGCCGGTTGTATGTCCGGGTTTTGCTCTTGTGATGGTTCGGAAAAATTCTCCATGAAATAAAATTAGTTAAAATAAGGTTGTAGCTTTTTCAATAAGGGTTCGGGCATAATGGTACGTTTCATCGTCTTTGCTTCCATAAAATACAAAATGATCTTTGCTGTTGCCAGCAATTCATTCTTTTCATTAAACACTTCATGATGGAACTCTGCTTTATGGTGCAACGGTAATTCTTTCAGTATCACTTTTACGGTAAGCAGATCGTCGTATACAGCAGGACGTAAATACCGGCATTGTACCTCGATAACGGGCATAATTACTCCCATTTTCTCCATATCTGCGTAGGTAAACCCTAATTCACGGATAGATTCTGCCCTGGCTGATTCAAACCAGGGAAAGTAATTGCTATGATATACCACGCCCATCTGGTCGGTTTCTGCATAACGCACCCGCAATTTTATTTCGGTGATAAACATAAAAGATGGTAAGATAGTAACTATTTCTTTATCCTTTTAACAGGTGTAACAATGAATGAAATGTTAAATAGATTCATTAAGTGAACTTATCCACACCTGTTTGGAATGATGTTTGGTCAACCTTGAAATAATTCGAAACTTGCAACGTTAATCCACCAACGGTTTAAAGGACATTCAGCATGAAGAATCAAGTATTGTTCGTAATAGCCTCTTTTCTCAGCACGGCTATCTTTTCCCAGCAAACGCGGTTTTATTCTGATCCCCAGGAAAAATTCAAGGAAGCCAAAGAGTATTTTCAAAAAGAACAGTACGGGCTGGCCTATCCATTATTGAAGGAATTGCAGCAGTCTGTGAAAGAAACTGACCAGGTCAATCATTCCATTACGGTACAGGAGATCAATTATTATACTACCGCCTGCGCCCTGAAGCAAAATGAAAGCGCGGCAGAGCAGAAAGCCATTGATTATATAGATATCGAAAAGAATACTGCCAGGGTGCAGATGATGAGTTTTCATCTTGGAGAGTATTATTTCCGCAAACAGAATTTCCCCAAGGCCGCAGACCAGTATGAGCAAACCAATATTGCCAATCTCAGCAATAAGGAAATAGCCCAGATGAAATTTCACCAGGGGTATTCCTATTTCACGCTGCAAAAATTCGCACAGGCGAAGCCGCTTTTCAACACTATCCGTTCTATAAAAGACGATCCCAATTATATTGACGCGAACTATTATTACGGATTTCTTTCTTTCCGCGACAGGCAATACAATGATGCATTGCAAAGCTTTAAGGTAGTGGAGAATGAAAAAGAATATGCTACGGTCGTTCCTTATTATATCGCCCAGGTATATTATATACAGGGAAAAAAAGATGAAGCATTGAGTTATGCCGAGAATAAGATCAAAACAGGTAAATCCCAGTATTATGATCTTGAGTTAAAACAGATGATCGGTCATGCTTATTTTGAAAGAAAAGAATATGCCAAAGCATTGCCTTACCTCGAAGACTATGTAGGCCGCTCTGCCAAAGTACGGCGTGAAGACCTGTATGAACTTTCTTATTCTTATTACAAAGCCAGCCAGTGGACAAAGGCCATTGATGGATTCAAGCAACTGAGCGGCAAGCAGGATTCGCTGAGCCAGAGCGCTATGTATTTACTAGGTGATGCATACCTCAAGACCAATCAGAAGTCCAATGCGAGGAACGCATTTCTTTTCTGCGCTTCCAATAGCAGCGACAAAAAACAACAGGAAGTTTCGAAATATCAATACGCTAAACTTTCTTATGAACTGGGCTACCAGGATGAATCATTGAACAGCCTGAAGGCTTTCCTGAATGATTACCCCAACTCCACGTATAATGAAGAGGCGAAAGACCTGCTGGTGGGAGTGCTTACCAATACCAATAATTACCGTGAAGCGCTGGCATTGCTTGATGGCATGAGTAATCCTTCCGCCAATGCAAAAAGATTATACCCGAGAATCTTATATGGACGCGCTACCGAACTGATCAATGATGGAAGATTAGCTGAAGCGGAGGTGTTAATTGATAAAGCATTAAAAGATCCGAATAACGGGGCTGTCCTGGGTTTGCTGAGTTTCTGGAAAGGCGAAATTTCTTACCGTAATAATAAGCTGGATGATGCCATTAAATATTACAATGCGTATGTGAGCGCCGGATCGCCTACAAGCGGCGAGGCCAACCCTAATAATGCAAAGTATAATTTGGGTTATTGTTATCTGCGTAAAGAGAATTACCAGGCTGCGATCGGTTTCTTTGAGCCATTGGCAAAAAATCCAGCATTGAATTCTGCTGAGCTCACACAGGATGCGTATATCCGTTCGGGGGATTGCTATTTTATGAACAGGGATTATGCCAAAGCAAAGACGGTTTATGATAACGTAATAAAATTCTCATGGCCTGCCGAAGATTATGCTACATTCCAGACAGCTATGATCACCGGTATTAAAAGCTCAAAGGATAAGATCGCCTTGTTGAATACCATGAACAGGAAATTTCCAGGATCATCATTAGTTACGGATGCCAACATGGAAATTGCCAATACGTACATGTCTGACGAAAAATTCAATGAGGCGATACCTTATCTGAATAATGTGATCAAAGGAAGCGGTAATGCCAGCCTGAAACCACAGTCGTACCTTAAACTCGGGATCGCTTATTATAACCTGAACAATAGCACGGAAGCAATTAAGCAATACAAGACGTTATTATCTCAGTATCCCAATTCGCCCGAAGCGGAAGATGCCCTGGATAATGTAAAGGTTATCTATATTGAAGATGGTAAGCCGGATGAATATGCCGCTTTCATGCGCCAGGCCGGCCGCCCGATAAGTGTAAGCACGGAGGATTCTTTGACGTATTCCGCAGCTGAAACACAATATAGTAATGGCAATACCAGCGCGGCATTGAATTCATTCAATGAGTACCTGCAGAGATTCCCTGATGGAGTATATGCGATTGATGCCAGTTTTTACAAGGGAGAAATATATAACAGCAAAAAAGACTGGAACAATGCCCTGGCCGGGTATGAACCTGTAGCGGCAAATGCCCCCAACAGGTATGCGGAAAAAGCAATACTTGCTGCCGCCCGTATTTATTTCTTTGAAAAAAAGGATTACCCGAAAGCGGAAAACTATTATGTGCAGTTAAGCCAGATCACTTCCAGCCAGGAAGATAAACTGGAAGCGCTGCGTGGATTATTGCGCAGCCAGTACCAGCAACAAAAATGGACCGAGGCTTCCGCGACCGGTAAAGACCTGGTGGCGGCCAAGGGCAGTAGTTCAGACGATAAATCGCTCGCCAATATGGCAATCGCCAAAGGATACCAGGCAGAAGGCAAACATGACCTGGCCCTGGCGAATTTTAAAACGGTCGTGCAATTAAATAAAGCAGCACTGGCAGCAGAGGCCCGTTACGAAATAGCCAACTCATGGTTTGCATTGAATAAATTAAGTGATGCCGAGAAAGCCGCTTTTGAAACGATCAATAAATCCGGCTCTTACGAGTACTGGGTGACCAAAGCGTATATATTACTTGGTGATGTTTATTTTGCCCAGAAAGATTATTTCAATGCTAAAGCTACATTCCAGAGCATTGTTGATAATAGTATCAATTCAGAATTAAAGACAGAGGCGCAAAGCAAACTGACCAAAGTAACAGATGAAGAAAGCAAGAGCAGTAAAGTAGGCGGATAAACAGGCAAGCCGGGCACGAAAATTTTAAATGAAGAATAAATACGTATAAATGGGCAAGCAATTATATAGAATATTTTTTTTAGTGGCATCTGTAGTAATGATTGGCTATTCTGCCAATGCACAAAAAGATACTTCAAAAGCAAAGTCGGTGAATATTACTTCGGCATTTAAGCCGGTGTTAAGAGAATCTGCCAAGATCAATTTCAATGCTTCTCCGCCTACGGCCGATACGGCGAAACCCCGTTTGCAATATGATATCCCCAATCCTAATTTGTTGTTTGCTTACCAGCCCGGTTCATTAAAGCCGCTGGCATTGGGAATTGATTCGAATACAACATGGGATAACGCCAATTATATCAAAGCCGGTTTTGGAGTTTAAAAACTCCGTTTATCCAGGCTGGTTTTTCTTTTGGCGATGGCAATACAGCAGGTCTTAATATTTATGCAAAACATGTTTCATCGCAGGGAAAAAGAGAGTTCCAGGATTTTACGAATACACAGGTTAAGCTGAGTGGCTTTTATAAAACGGCGAAGAATATGGAATGGACAGCCAACTTGGGTATGAGGGCCGATAAGACGTACAAGTACGGGTATCTGCCTGAGTCATTATCTTTTCCTGATGATTCATTGAAGCAAAACTTTCAGACCTTTTCCGGGAGGGTAGGCCTTCGCAATATCAATAAAACTGAATTCGGGTTAAGCTATGCACCGGACATAAAGATTGATATCTTCAGTGATAACCTGAAGAACAATGAAAGTAATACAGTTGTCAACCTTCCCCTGCAAAAGAATATCGGGCAGGATTTTGCTGTAAACCTCGGTTTGACATTTGACCTTACCCGCCTTTCGCCCAAGAATAAGTCTGCGGCGGTGATCAATAATACGATGTATTATATTTCACCTTCTGTGATATACAAGAGTGCAAAACTCAATTTGCAGGCAGGTATTCGTCCGTCATGGGATAATAAGAGCTTTACAATGTTTCCCAATATCCTCGCGGATATCGGTACGGAAGACAACCGCTTTACTTTTCAGGCAGGATGGACAGGTTATTTAAGAAAAACATCTTATCAATACCTCGCTTCCCAAAATCCATGGCTTTGGATGCCGTCTGTTTTACTGAACACAAAAGTTGAAGAGCGTTTTGCCGGTTTCAAAGGTTCTGTTGGCGATCATTTCAGCTATAGTGCTAAAGTGGCTTTCAATAAACTGAGCAACCAGCCTTTATTCATCAATGATACTTCTGCCGCAGGCGATGGTAAATCTTTCCGGGTAGTGAATGAAGAGCGTATCAATGTGCTGAACCTTGGCGGTGAACTTGGGTATAATCTGGAAGAAAAATTCTCTGTGATCACCAGCCTTAGTTTTAACCAGTATACCGGGCTGAGAAATAATGAAAAAGCCTGGGGCCTGCTTCCGCTGGAATTCAATACAGCTTTACGCCTGCAGGTAATAAAAGACCTGTGGCTGAAAGGCGACCTCTTTGCCTGGAGCGGACCGCAATACCTGAAGAAAGATGGCGGCAATTCCAAACTGAACGGCGCTTTTGATCTCAATGCCGGCCTGGAATTTAAGATCACCAAAAACATCAATCTCTGGACACAATTCAATAATATCTTCAACCAGGAATACCAGCGCTGGAACCAATATCCCGTGTATGGGTTCAACTTTGTCGGCGGTATCGTATTTTCGTTCGATCAAAAGAACTAGTATGTATCACGATCTGTATGAATACCTGATCCTGCATAAGCAGCTGAATGTACCGGGCATCGGTACTTTTTTACTGGAAAGAAAGCCGTCTGAGACGGAATTTACGCAGAAGCAGATCAATCCATCCGCTTTTACGATCACCTTGCAGCAAAACAATGCGGTACCTGCTAAAAAATTATTCAACTGGCTGGCGGACAAATTCAATATTTCTTATCATGAAGCCATTATAAAGCTCAATGGTTTTGCATACGATCTGAAAAACCAGGTTTTATCCGGGAATAAAGTTTTATGGAATGAAGTAGGCACACTGAGTAAGGGGATAAGCGGTGAGATAAAATTTGAACCGGCGTTAAAGGATCATTGTTTCGATCGTTCCGTCAGCGCTGTAAGGGTTATACGCGAAAATGCTGTGCATACAGTAAGGGTAGGAGAGCAGCAAAAGACATCTGAAGAGATGACGGAATGGCTCAACCCTGCGCAGGAACAAAAATCGTACTGGTGGACATTTGCCCTGATCGCCGGTATTGTGCTGGTCATCATCATGGGTATCTATTTTTCTCAAAAAGGATGGAGCCTGTCTTCTTCAGCTAACCAGCAAAAATTATCCCCTCAAAAGTCAGTGGAAACGCATCAGCCGCTCCGGTAAGTTTCAGGTACTATTTTGATAATTTGAATTTACTTTGCAGCTATTGCTGGAAGAATATCCCACAATACACAAAGGGATTTATGATGAATGAAACTTTGTGTTCTTTGCATCGCAGCCTGCCCTGGCAAAGGAAGGGCGGGAAATATAAATTTGACTTGTTTTATATGAATGATATAGTTCATTATTCCAATTGCCCGGTTTGCTCATCAACTGATATAAGGAACGCCCTGGCGGTAACGGACCACTCCGTCAGCGGGCAATCATTCCAGGTAGTGGAATGCGGCGTTTGTACACTGCGTTTTACACAGGATGTACCGGGCTCTTCTTCCATTTCACCTTATTACAAAGCTGAGGGATACATTTCGCATACCAATACCTCAAAAGGGTTGGTTAACCGGGCTTACCAGTTCGTGCGTACAAGAACCATGGTGGGGAAAAGAAAACTGGTGCAAAAAACCACAGGTGTTTTAACAGGCACTATGCTTGATATGGGAAGCGGCATCGGGAGTTTTGTCAATGAAATGATGCAAAACGGCTGGCAGGTAACGGGTCTCGAACCGGATGAAGACGCCAGGAGAGTAGCCAGGGAACTTTACCATCTCGACCTGGCAGATACAAACGGCTTTTATCAATTGCCTGCAAACAGTTACGATGCGATAACGATGTGGCATGTACTTGAGCATGTACATGATCTGCCGGCTTATGTTCAGCAATTGAGAAATATATTAAAAGAAAATGGAAAGCTTTTAATAGCCGTGCCCAATTATACCTCCCTTGATGCGGATATCTATAAAGAATATTGGGCGGCTTATGATGTGCCAAGGCATTTGTACCATTTTTCTCCGCTGTCACTGCAAATGCTGATGGAAAAGCATGGTTTGAAGGTTGTACAGTACAAGCCGATGTGGTATGACAGCTTCTATATTTCTTTGCTTAGCAGTAAATATAAAAATGGCAAATCAAACTGGATCGCTGCCGCCTGCAACGGCCTTCGTTCAAATATGCAGGCGATGGGTAATGTAAAAAAATGCAGCTCGGTGATATATATTATCGGTAAGTAATTACTGGCTGAATGTTACTTCATACAATTCCGGCCATCTTTTACCTGTTACATATATTTTCTTAGTGACTTCATCATACGCAATGCCATTAAGTACGTCAGCAAAGGGATAATTCTTTTTTATAGGATCAGCGATACTGGTCAGGTCGGCTTTTCCTACTACTTCGCCGTTGTTGGGATCAATCTTTAAAATATAGGGTGCCTGCCATTGATTGGCATAGATATAACCGTCAATATATTCCAGCTCATTAATATTAAAAGAAAGGCCACCTGCTTCTGTTATAGGCATAGATCTTAACAAACGAAAAGTGCCGGGCTGATAAAAAAACAAATTACTGGTGCCATCGCTGGCGATGATCTCTTTTCCGTTGGTGGTCATACCCCAGCCTTCAGGGCTGGCGAAACTGAATTCCCCGATCTTCTTAAAATCCCTGAGTGAATACATAAAGCCAACTTTTTCTGTATAGGTGAGCTGGTAAACAGTATCGTTAACGATGACAATACCTTCTCCGAAATAATTTGTGCCGAGATCTATCGCCCGTAACGATTTTCCTGTTTTGAGATCAACTTTCATCAGCCTCGATCTTCCTCTTTCACCGGTACTTTCATACATATCACCTTTATAAAAGAGCAAACCTTCTGTGAACGAAGATGTATCATGAGGAAAAGCAGCGATCACAGAACAACTGAGCGACTTCGGTCCTGCGGGTTTTACACCTGGCTGATCGGGTGTATCAGGGCCATTATTACATGACGCGATCAATAAGATGGAAAAGGCGGTTAAGACGCGGGCGAATGACTTCATCAGGCTTTTTTTACAAAAATAAGAATTGCTGAAACTCAGCCCTGTTAAACGTTGTGTAAGTTTATAGGGAAAATACGATATAAAAAGTTATGTATCTTTGAATAAAATTATTACATTTGAAAATCTAACGGATTAACCACTTCGTATCCGTCTTAATCGTATCCCTGAATCGCCTCTTTTTAATTCCTTTATCATTTCTATTTTCCAATTCCGCATGAATGCTCCTTAGCTGGCATTGCCGCAAGGTTGTATTTAATTCGTAATGATTCAGGAACTATGCGGACTTATTTCATACTGGTTTTATTATTGATCATTTCGTTTGGTCAGCTGGCGGCGCAACGTGCCTGTTCTACCTCCGAGTACCAGCAAAACGAAATCACCAAAGATCCCTCCATAGCCTTACAGGTAAATAAAATCGAACAATTCATTCAGGCACAAATAGCAAACCGGCAGGCCGCTGCTCCCAATGCCAGGCTGCAGCATATGGTTATCAGGATCCCGGTTGTGGTTCATATATTATACCATCAGCCTGCAGAAAATATCAGCGACCAGCGGGTATATTCGGAAATTGATATGCTGAACCAGTGTTTCCGCCGGACCAATGCTGACAGCTCTAAAACCCCCGCTGCTTTTAAGTCTCTCGCTGCGGATTGCGAAATAGAATTTCAATTAGCGATCTCTGATCCAAGAAGAAAAAGTACCAGCGGGATCATACGCAAATACACACCTATTGCAGAATGGGAAGCGGATGATAAAATGAAGTTTTCCGAACAAATGGGAGATGATGCCTGGGATAGCAGGAGCTACCTGAATATATGGGTATGTAATATCCGCAGGGTAGCGGGCTACTCCAGTGTGCCGGGCGGGCCTGCTGATAAAGACGGGATTGCCATTGATTGTGGTGTCTTCGGAACGAATACCGCCAGTGGTTACGAAATGGGAAAGACAGCTGTACATGAAACAGGTCATTGGCTGGGTCTTAAACATATATGGGGTGATGCGCTTTGCGGCGATGATCTCGTGGATGATACACCGAAGCAGGGAAATTTCACAACAGGTTGCCCAGGCGGCATTCGTATTTCGTGCAGCAATGGGCAGAAAGGAGATATGTATATGAACTACATGGATTATACGAATGATGCATGTGTGAACCTGTTTACAGAAGGACAGAAAATAAGAATGAGAGCATTATTTGCTGCTAATGGCGCCCGCAGTTCTATTCTGTCTTCGTTGGGATTAAGCATGCCGCTGATCCAGGAATCGCCTTTGCCGGAAGAAGGGCCAACGTGGTTGCATTACAATGTATATCCTAATCCTGCTGCCAGCGAACTTATATTGGATATTGCTTATGATATACGCTGGATCGGTAAGACCATTACTGTTTCCAATGCAAATGGACAGGCGGTGATGCAGGTGCAGATAACTTCAAAAACACAGAAGATCAATATCAGTAAACTGAATACTGGTATGTATTTTCTCTCAGGCAAGAAAGAAGATGGTAGTTTTATAAAACAGAAGTTCATTAAGATCTAATGCGTGGACTATCTGAAAAAAGGGTCGCTCTATGCGATCCTTTTTTGTTTTGATACAGCAGGTTTCACGCAAAGGCGCAGCGGTGCAACGGTGGTACTTAATTATCAGGAATAATTTTATGGTCTTGAAGTAGCATCGTTGCGCCGCTGCGCCGTAGCGAGAGAATCTCCTTGCGCCTTTGCGTGAAATATTAAACGAACTGTTCCAGCAAAGCAATTCGTTTGTCTATAGAAGGATGTGTAGCGAACAGGTTATCCCATGACGCTGACTTATGTGCAGATAATGTTGGATTTTGAATAAACAATTGCGCTACATCGCGGCTTTCGACAGCTTCGATCATCGGGTCGCCTGATATTTTCCGGAGCGCTGCAGCTAATGCATAGGGCTTTTTGGTGATCTCGGCCGCTCCCGCATCCGCCAGGTACTCCCGCTTGCGGCTGATACCAAACCGGAGTAAGATCGAAATTAAATAGGCCACCGCCGTTACCGCAATAGCGATAAGAATAATAGCGCCGGATCCTTTACTGTCCTTGCTGCTTTTTCTGCCGATACCGGCAAACCGCAAACTTCTGAAAGCCAGTTCTGCGAGGAAAGCAAAAATGCCGACAAAGACAATGGAGATAATAAGCAGGCGTACATCACGGTTACGTATATGCGTCAGTTCATGGGCTATTACACCTTCGAGTTCTTCGTCATCCAGTTTTTCAATGATGCCTTTTGATAAAGAAATAGAATATGTTTTGCTGTTGATACCGCTGGCAAAAGCATTGAGCGAGTCGTCATCAATGATATAAAGTTTAGGCATGATCATTCCCTGCGAGATGCAAAGATTCTCCAGGAGATTATAGACTCTTTTATTCTCCATTCTTTCCAATGGTTTTGAACCGGTAGCCATATGGATAAATGCTGAATGCCCCACCCAGGCGACAAGAAACCAGATGCCTACACCTGCCAGTACGAAAGGCATTACCTGTATGAAATGGAGATTGGTTTCTTCCGTAGACTGGTTGCCGGCAAAAAAGAAAAATGTATAAAACATTCCCAGCAGTAATGCGGGGAATGCTATCAGTAAAAGAAATGAATTGGTATTATTTCTTTGTATCTGGCGGGATAAACCTACGTATTTCATTTTTACCGGGACAGCTGAGGATCCTTAAAATTTAATAGCAGGAGGTTGCTCCATTTGCCTGCGTGTATCTTCACCCAGGTCAAATAATATCTCGCGTTTGAAGCCGAAATTCTTTGCAATAACATTTCCGGGAAAAGCTTCTGCTGCATTGTTGTACTCGGTAGTAGCGCCGTTGAAGAAGCGGCGGGCAGCTGCCAGTTTATTTTCAATATCGCTGAGTTCTTCCTGTAGCTGGAGAAAGTTCTGGTTGGCTTTCAGATCAGGATATGCTTCAACAGAAACCTTCAGGCCCTGCAGTGCAGAGGTAAGTTTTTGTTCAGCAACGATCTTATCATCTATGGTATTGGCATTAATAGCGGCTGAGCGGGCTTCTGTTATCCTGATCAGAAGATCTTTTTCATGCGATGCATAACCCTTTACTGTTTCTACCAGTTGAGGAACGAGGTCATGACGCTGACGAAGCTGCACATCAATGTCGGCAAAAGCGTTTTGCCTTCTGTTGCGTAACCTGACCAGCGAATTATAGGCACTTATCGCCCACAGAGCAATAAGCACCAGCACACCGACTACAATTAAGACTGCCATAATAAATGTTTTTAAGTTGGGATTTGAAATTAACGAAAATCAGGGAACTTAAACAAGTTCCCTGATCTGCCGGTGAATGAGATACAGGTATCTTTTTATTATTTGAAGATTGTCCCGAAAAATTCTTTCATATCCTTCCATGAAGCGGTATCGGCAGCGGCGTTGTATGCTATCGGTATCTTGAACTTTTCTCCGAGTGCTGTAGCGTCGGGATTAGTAAATGCATGTTTGCCGCCCGGATATACTTTAAGTGTATATTTCGCGCCTATAGAATCCATTTGTTGTTTAAATTTATCCACTTCGGACTGGGGTACAAATGAGTCGTCGCCTCCGTGGCAAACCAGTATTTGGGCTTTTAGCAGGTCTTTGTTTGCCGGTACAGCATTGAGCCCGCCACCATGAAAGCTGACTACGCCGGCCAGGCTGTCGCCGAGTTTTGCCATTCCCAGTACGATAGCTCCGCCAAAACAATAACCAATAGCGCCTACTTTATTGCCGTCGGCCTGGCTATATGATTTTAGCTTAGCTAAAGCAGCATCAAACCGGGCTTTAGCTGCATCTGTATGCTGGTAAAAATATCCTGAGAATTTGCCTGCGCTATCGGGGTTGTCGGCTGTTTTCCCGTTGCCGTACATATCAAGTGCCATGGCGATATAGCCAAGGTCTGCCAGTTCCCTTGCTCTTTTTTTTGGAATAATCGTTAAGTCCCCACCATTCGTGTACTACCAGTATGGCGGGACGTTTATTCGTGTTGCTGGAGTCGTAAACAACAAACCCATTCATGGTAACGCCATCACCTGTATAAGTGATATTTTCTTCTTTCATGGCGGGTTTTGGTGCTTCAGGTGCTGGTTTGTCTTCGTCGTGGCAGGAAGCTATGCCCAGGGCAACTACTGCCAGGTAAATACCGATAAAACGTTGAGGTCTCATGTTATAAGAATTTGAATGATTAAATATCAGATCGTATAAAGGTCAGTAAAAGTTTGGTGGGATGAAAATTTTTATAAGCGGGGTGGGAAATCTGTGACAATTAAATATATTTAGCTATTAATACCAAAAATACAAACTGCGAATGAAAAAATACCTTGTTAGCATGTGCCTGGCAACATTAGCCATCATGCTGTACAATTGCAGCGGCTCCAAAAAAGCTACCGCATCTGCCCCGACGCCTTATAACTATGAGGCAAATGTAAAAACGGTACTTGAAAGCTATTGTTCCCCCTGCCATATACCAGCAAAAGGCGGTAATAAAAGGGCCTACGATAATTTTGCGAACACCAAAGCGGATATTGACGAGATCATTCGCCGTATTGAAATGAATCCCGGTGAAAGAGGATTTATGCCATTCAGGAAAACAACGAAATTAAGCGACAGCACCATCGCCATTTTCAAAAAATGGAAGGCAGACGGGATGATGGAGCGATAAGGCAGCAGGAAAACGGATCAGCATACTGCGGCATGTTATACTGCGGTGTAGTCTCTTTTGCGTCGGCGAAGCGGGAAAACAGCGGTAGTTATTCTTTGTTTAAGCAATCTTCCCATTCCACAGGAGTGCCTTGGACAAAGACACAATAGATTTTAATGGATTGTAAGGCCTTGTGATCTTAGTGGAAGTCTGCCCTGACAAAGCACGGTGGGAAAATATTGAAACTGATACTTATCAAAGGAATTGTGTAACAGTATTGGGAAGTCTTGCATATATCTCCGGCCCCATTATTTATTCCGCAATATACCATTTACCATTATCGTCTTTAGCGTAGCTAAAACCGTTGCTCATCAGGTGTAGTTCGCGGCTATGTTTCTCACTGTATGTATTGCTTTTTTCATACACCCTGATGCCGTTGTTCTCGCGGGTAAGGTAAAGGGTAAGAGCGGAAAGGGTGGGAGGCACATCGTGCAGCCACTCGCCATCACTTTCCTTTACAAATGCCTGGCTCATATTATTGGTTTATTGAAGAGTTAAAAGAGTGGTTAAGTTTTTTCCATCAGCAATGCCCCAATAGCCAGTATATTGCTGCAAAGGCCACGATAAAGCCAAGGCAGCCACCGCCTATTTTCGATGCACCCCATCCGGCTATAATAGTTTTGAAGAAATTATTCATGTTTATTATTTTATTAGTACATAATAGTTATACAAAAACTATGCAATTAAAGAATAAGTGGGAAGAAACCAAAACCGGGGAATTTATGCAACAGATTTGCAGACAAGATCGGTAAATGATCGGAATCACCATTTGATTTCTGATCGGAGTATTGGCAGATGATTTATTACAATTCCCCAAATGATATCATCAGACACCGTATCGTAGCCATGAATGATCCTATTCCTTGTATCCACTATTTTTCTTGAATTTGTCAATTCAATAGAATCATCATTTTGAAGAATCCGGTTCATAGCTTCTCCGATGATCTCAATGTTTCTTTCAACAGCCCTTCTTGTGCGAAGGTCATTTTGATAGGCAGCAAATTCCTTTGGTCTGTCACTGAAAAAACTATCAATCTCTGTGATAGCATTCAGAATATCGTAAAGCCAGGTTTTGATTTCAATGTCCATAAATAAGTTGTCGCTGCCTGTTTATGGATTGCCTGAAATAAGGGTTTTTGATAGCTTTTTCTTCCAGCAGGTCAATGGGGCGGTTCAAAACAGTTTGAAGGGAGAATTTGAAATCAAAGTAATTGTCGGCATAAAGGGAAACATCAATTGGCTCAAAGTTTACGATCAGGTCAATATCGCTGTCCTGGTCAAATTTTATCCGAAAGTACCGAGCCGAAAGCATACAACTCTTTTACCTTGTGGTTTGAACAAAGCTGACGGATGTCTTTGATATGTTTGTCAATGAGTGTCATGCTTTGACAAATTTAATAATAAAATCCGGGAATGTTGACTGTAGTGCAATTGCGTACCAGTTAGCAATTGCACTCAGTATGTTTAAATAGATGCCATGAATTTTTGCCTTATATTCCTTTCAGTTTCCTTCTATTTGCCAAAAAGCCCTCAAACTGCTTCAACGAAAAGCTGCTTAGGTTTTTCTCTTTCGTCAATCCACCTTTTTGCGCAGCCAGTACCCGTATTTGATATCATTATACCCATCGAGAGCATGGGCATCAGGATCAATGGAGATCAGTACATCTTTTTGCAAAGCGTAATCTATCCATTTCCAGTCAATATCCAGGCGGCGGGGGTGAGCGTTCAGTTCAATCACCACATGATTCGCTGCACAGGCATCAATGATCTTTTGTGATCAACAGGGTAGCCATTGCGGCTGAGCAATAAGCGGCCTGTCATATGCCCGAGAATGGTAGTGTAAGGGTTCTCAATCGCTTTTATCAGCCTGTTCATGGCTTTTTCTTCGCTCATCTTCAGGTTGCTGTGTACGGAAGCTATAATAAGGTCAAACGTTGATAGGACAGCGTTGCTGTAATCCATACTGCCATCATTCAGGATATCGCATTCTATGCTCTTGAATATTTTAAACGGGTTCAGTTTACCGTTCAGCTCATCTACATATTTATGTTGTTCCCTGATCCTTTCTTCTGTTAATCCATTAGCGTAGGCGGCCGCTTTTGAGTGATCGGAGATAACCAGGTATTCAAACCCTCTTTTGATACACTCATTCGCCATTTCTTCAATAGTAGTATCTCCATCGCTCCAGTTACTATGACTATGAATAATAGCCTTCACATCGCCGGTTTGGATCAATGCAGGAAGCGCTTCTTTTTTTGCCTTTTCAATAATGCCTGCTGTTTCCCGCAGGAAAGGCGGTATATACCTGAGCTTTGCTTTTTCAAAGACGATAGCGTCATCTTCGGTTTCATCCCCCTTATATTTTAAGCCAGGGTATGCTTTTTGAAAGGCTGTAAGAAATGCTTCGCTGCCGGTCGTGCGGAACAATTGCTCAGCCCTGTTGTCTCCACCTGTGTACAGGCGAAGTTTTAACCCGGTCTTCAATTTGTATAAAAGACTGGTAGCAGTTTCTTCCAGCAACTCAGGGGGCTGCGCTGTCTGAAACTTTGGTTTTATCAACTGGTTATTCTCCAGTATCACGAATTCCAGTTCTTCGATAGTGAGTTCCTGCCTTCTGTATGCGCCCGTTACCCTTACTGTATCCGGTGAAAATATTTTTTTCAGGTAGTTGTCTATTTGCGGAAACACTTCATCCAGTTGTGCAAAAAGAAAATGTCCCTGGTGCTGCATGTAAAATTCAATAGCTTCCTGTACATTGTTCTGCGTCTTTTCTCCAAACCCTTTGAATAATGTTAACCTGTTTCATTACAGGCATATAATAATTCGCCGATGGATTCAATTTCCATCTCTTTCCAGATGGTATGTATTTTTTTGGGACCAATACCTTTTATATTCAGCATTTCAATTACACCGGGCGGTGTTTTACTGATATACTCACTGAGCACTTCGAGTTTACCATTATCAAGCATTTCAACCACTTTTCTGCCCACACTGTCGCCAATGCCTTTTATTGAAAATAATTTGTCGCGGGGGGTGTCTTTTAGCTGCATTGGCAGCTTTTCGATGTTAAAAGCGGCAATCGAGTAGGTTTTGGTCTTGAAGGAGTTTTCTCCGTTAATGTCCATTAGTTTGGAGAGCAAGGAGAAATTTTCGGCGATGGCATAGTTATCCATAACTGCAATTTAACTCATCTTGTTAATTATATGACTGCCTGTCCGGGGTGGATTTTTGTGTGAAGAATTCCATGTATGCAGCCGTGTGAAAAGGGCATTTCTCTTCGGAAAACGCATAAAAAAAAGCCCCGCTGATGCAGGGCTTTCTATTACTTAAGAAATAGTCTAATTATTTCTTTTTAGCGGCTTTTTTTCTTTGCTGCTTTTTTCTTTGGAGCTGCTTTTTTCTTGCTGTTTTTTTAGCAGCTTTTTTCTTTGTTGCCATTTTGTTTAGAATTTAATGTTTAGCAAATGGGTTAACGACAGTAAAAATAATAATTATTTTATACTACCCAAATTTTTTTCCACAAAATAACAGCAAATCGGAAAATTCATTATGCCTGAACAGGAGTAACAGAAACAAAAGTTCTGTCATTTCTTCCTTTGCGGTATTCAACTAAACCATCGCTTAATGCGAATAATGTAAAGTCTTTACCAACACCAACATTCTTACCAGGATGATAAACAGTACCACGCTGACGAACGATGATATTACCGGAAATAGCAGGTTGACCACCGAAGATCTTTACACCAAGACGTTTGCTTTGTGAGTCGCGTCCATTCTTTACACTGCCTTCACCTTTCTTGGTGTGCCATCTTATTGAGTTTATAAGTTTATAAGTTTTTTTGTTTGCAAGCTGATCAGACTTATTCACCTGTCAGCTTTTCAACTATCACGGTTAAGCGATAGAAGTTACTTTGATCTTTGTATACGCGGTACGATGACCTTTCTTTTTATGAAACCCTTTTCTTCTTTTTTGTTTGTAAGCGATAACGGTATCCCCTTTTACATGATCAACGATCTCAGCATTTACTTTCGCTTTTACTGCATCGCCGACAGATAATTTACCATCTGTATCAACGAGCAATACTTCGACATCCACTTTGTCACCGGCTTTACCTTCCAGGTGGGGAACATATAAAGTCTGGTCTTTCTCTACCTTAAATTGCTGGCCGGCTATTTTTATTACTGCTATCATAAAATGAAGAATTAGTCCCGAAAATTCGGGAGGCAAAGGTAAGGGGAAAATTTTAACCGGCAAACGGAAAATCAAAGTTTTATAACAGTTTCATGGGGCGGTTTGGCTTCCCTTTCCTTTATATTTGCAGGGTTTCCTGCCATTTATTAGCTGAGATCATGAAAATCAAGTCATTTCTAGCAAAACCCTTTGCTTCCTATATATATAAAGGTATACGGAAAGGTATGGCTACCGCCGTGGCCGACCAGGAAAATATCCTTAAAATGCTTATTAAGGTGGGCAGAACTACGGATTTCGGCAAGCAGGCGGGTTTAGATAAGATAAACGGGTACAACGAGTTCAGGGAGGCCGTCATGATCCGGGATTATGAGGATATGAAACCTTTCATCGCCCGGATCAAGGAAGGAAAGCATAATGTACTCTGGAAAGGCCGCCCTATCTATTTTGCCAAGACCTCGGGTACCACCAGCGGCACTAAGTATATACCTATCACAAAGGATTCGATCCCCAATCATATCAATACGGCCAGGAATGCGCTGCTGAGCTATATGGCCGAAACAGGCAATTCCAGGTTTGCGGATGGTAAAATGATCTTCCTGTCAGGCTCGCCTGAACTGGAAAGAATAGGCGATATCCCCACCGGCAGGCTGAGCGGTATCGTCAATCATCATATTCCGAATTATCTCAGGACCAACCAGCTTCCTTCCTATGAAACGAATTGTATCGAGGATTGGGAAACAAAGCTGAATAAGATAGTGGACGAGACGATCAATAAGAATATGACCCTCATCAGCGGTATACCGCCATGGATGCAGATGTATTTTGATGAGCTGATGAAACGAACAGGAAAAAAAGTAGCTGATATATTTCCCAACTTCAGCGTGATGGTGCAGGGTGGAGTAAATTTTGAACCATACAAAGCCAAGTTGTTTGAAAGTATAGGAAGGAAAATTGATACGATAGAGTTGTTCCCCGCCAGCGAAGGTTTCTTTGCCTTCCAGGATTCGCAAAATGCGGAAGACTATTGTTGAACACTAACAGCGGAATATTCTTTGAATTTGTACGGCCGGTGAAATATTCAATGATAACCCAACAAGATTGTCTTTAAAAGACGTGAAACCGGGCGAGAAACTATGCAATGATCATCAACAGCAATGCCGGGCTATGGGGATATAATATCGGTGATACAGTAAAATTCGTTTCACTCGATCCTTATCGTATTGTGGTAACAGGAAGAACAAAACACTTTATTTCCGCTTTTGGAGAACATGTGATCGGTGAAGAGGTTGAATACAGCCTGCTGAGAGCGGCCGAAGAAGCAAATGTACAGATCACCGAATTTACCGTGGCTCCATACGTAAGCGATGGAAAAGGCAAGTCGTACCACGAATGGTTTATTGAATTTGAGAATACCCCGGAAAATATGAAGGAGTTTGCTGTAAAACTGGATGAAACACTTCAGAAAAAGAACGTGTATTACGGAGACCTTATCAGTGGAAGTATTCTCGAACCTTTAAAAATAACAGCCGTACGGAAGAACGGATTTATTGATTACATGAAATCTGTCGGTAAATTAGGGGGGCAGAATAAAGTTCCCCGTTTGAGTAACGACAGGAAGATAGCGGATGAATTGGTGAAGTGGACTAATCAGTAGCCCGGAAGACGGTAAGTCGTAAGTCCGCTGCGTGAATAGATGAAAATGCCCTTTAATGAGAGTCCGGAAGGACAGTACTAAAGCGTTAAAGTTATTACAGTTTACAGTCTTGTCTCCGGACTTCCGGTCTTTCCGACTTCCGGACTAACAATATAACTAACTCAACAAATTGAATGACTCCTGAACAACCTACAAAACGCATTGCCATCTTTGGTTCCACCGGTTCAATCGGCACGCAGGCTTTGGAAGTGATTGCCAATAACCCTGATAAATTTTTCCGCGGAGATACTGACTGCGCACAGCAATGAAGAATTACTGATCGAGCAGGCATTGAAGTTCAATCCCAATATGGTGGTGATCGCTGATGAAAAAAAGTATGAAAAAGTAAAAGCTGAACTTTCGTCAAGTGATATAAAGGTATTTGCAGGTGAAAAAGCGCTGGAAGAAGTAGCGGCGATTGATTGCTATGACCTGATGCTTGCCGGTATCGTAGGATATGCTGGTTTACGCCCCACATTGAAAGCTATCGGTATTGGTAAACCCATTGCTCTGGCCAATAAGGAAACATTGGTAGTAGCAGGTGATATCGTGATGCGCAGGGCTGTTGAGAACCGTGTACCGGTTATTCCTGTTGACTCGGAACATTCAGCCATTTTTCAATGCCTGGTGGGAGAGACAAGAAACAAGATCGAAAAAATAATACTGACAGCTTCAGGCGGTCCTTTCCTGGGAAGAAAGCCCAATTACCTCGTTAATGTAAAAAGAGAGCACGCGCTGCAGCATCCTAACTGGAGCATGGGAGCAAAGATCACTATTGATTCAGCTACACTGATGAATAAAGGACTGGAGATGATCGAAGCAAAGTGGTTGTTTAACCTGAAGCCGGAACAAATACAGGTATTGGTACATCCGCAGAGCATCATTCACAGCATGGTACAGTTTGAAGACGGAAGTATCAAGGCGCAGATGGGATTACCGGATATGAAGCTGCCTATACAATATGCGTTGTCATTTCCTAAGAGAATACCCAACCAGTTTCCGAGATATGATTTTAAAAAAATAAATACACTCACGTTTGAAGAACCTGATATCCGGACTTTCAGGAACCTGGCGCTCGCGATAGAAGCATTGAATAAAGGAGGCAACCTGCCTTCGGTAATGAATGCCGCAAATGAAATAGCTGTATATGCTTTTCTCCGCAACAGGATCAACTTTCTCGACATGACCGACGTAGTAGAAAAGACCATGCAAAAAATAGCATTCATTGAAAAGCCTACACTCGAAGAATATTTCGACAGCGACGGGGAAGCACGCACGTTTGCCGCCGATCTCATCCGCCTTTGATCCTCAGCAGGACACAAAAGCGCCTTCCTTAAGAATTTCAAATAATTTATCAGCGGCTTAGTAAAGTCTTATATTTCCCGGATATTTGCGGATTATTTTATTAGTAAAAGTCTTTTAGTAATTTATATATGATGTTATTAGCTATTAACTGGTCAGCAGTGGGAATACAGGTCGCTCAATTACTGCTTGCCTTGTCTATCCTGGTGGTGTTGCATGAGTTTGGTCATTATATTACTGCCCGCTGGTTTGGCTGCCGGGTAGAAAAATTCTTCCTGTTCTTTGATCCCTGGTTTGCCCTGGTAAAAAAGAAAATAGGAGATACCGTATATGGTATCGGCTGGTTGCCATTGGGCGGCTATGTAAAAATATCGGGAATGATAGATGAGAGCATGGATAAAGAACAACTGAAGCAACCACCCAAAGAATGGGAGTTCAGGAGTAAGCCGGCCTGGCAGCGTTTGATCGTAATGCTGGGAGGGATTATTATGAATGTGCTGGTCGCTTTTGTTATCTATGCTTTTATCCTGATGATATGGGGAGAAAAAAAGATACCGACTGCTTCCATGAAATTCGGCGTGCATGTAGTAGACAGTACTGTTTATAAAGTTGGACATATCCGCAATGGCGATAAGATATTAACCGTGGATGGTGTACCTATTGACGATTATGAAAAACTGAGAAGGAAAATATTACTGGGAAGAACAATGACGATTGAAAGAGATGGCAAGGTCATGCAACTGGATCTGCCTGAAAGCTTCATCGGCCAGCTTATTGTAAACAGGAATAAAGACAAGGGCGGGTTTGTAGAGCCAAGGATGTTAGCCATGGTTGCCGCTGTCAATGATACCTCAAATATTTATAAAGCCGGTTTAAGGCCGAATGACCTGATCATTGGTATTGACTCACTCCGGTTTAACTTTTTTGACGAATTGCAAAACAACTTAAGCGTTTATAGAAGCAAGCCGATTACCTTAACAGTGATGAGAAACGGGCAGGAAGTCAGTTTTCCTGCGGAAGTAGATAGCCTGGGTAAATTAGGTTTTTCGGTGTACAGTTCTATACAGCAAATGGACAGCCTGGGCTGGTTGAAACTGAATGTCAGGAAGTATGGTTTCTTTGCCGCTTTTCCGGCAGGCATACGAAAGACGGGAGAAGAGCTGAGTTATTATATTGATCAGTTCAAAATGATACTTAATCCCAAAACCGGTGGATACAAAGGTGTAGGCGGATTTAAAGCAATTGGTTCTATTTTTCCAAAATACGGATGGGACTGGGAAGCTTTCTGGACCATTACTGCATTTTTATCCGTTATACTTGCGTTTATGAATCTGCTGCCGATACCGGCTCTTGATGGCGGGCATGTAATGTTTACATTGTACGAGATGATCACCAGGCGAAAGCCCAACGAAAAATTCCTGGAGTATGCGCAAATGGCAGGAATGATATTAATATTGTTGCTGATGTTGTATGCAAACGGAAACGATTGGTTTGGATGGGGTAAGTGAACTATATTTGCAGATGGCGTTTGACAATTGTCAAATGCTTGATTATGGGGCTGTACCGGTTTCGACAGCATAGATCTTTGAGAGTGTAAGCATGCAGTGCGTTGGGTGATCGGCACTTTAATCTCGAATGCTCAAACTATAAATGGCAATACTCAGTATGCCATGGCTGCCTAATCAGTGATTAGTTAGTCATTAGGGCCGCCGGGCCGGTTGTTCTGTTACCAGGCCCCGCCGCCGACTTAAAAATAAAACAGGATGCTGCTGCAGAAGGCTGTGACTGCAGCTTAAGACCATCCAGCTAAGTGATATATTGGTTTGTTCATTTCCTGTGTATCGCCGACAATTAATAATGAAATAAGCATGTAGAAAGCTTTTGAGGAATGTGTTTGGACAGGGGTTCGATTCCCCTCAGCTCCACTTTTATTAATCTGCGATCCTTATGTGTTTATTGGTATGTAGGTATTTTTTCTGGTCAGCGAAATAGTTATTTGTAACATAGGTGCATATTATTATTTTTACTTCATTGGTTTTCTTCATAACTTATATCTGTAAACCCTTATCTTATCATTATTCAACAAGCTTCTCATATGGATAAGATATCCATCGTCCTGGTAGATGATCACAAATTAATCAGAGATTCGTGGTCATTCATCCTTAACAGCGACCCGCGTTTTCTGTGGTGGGCGAAACCAGTAATGGTGAGGAAGCTGTAGAGATTGTAAAAAACCTGAAGCCGGGTATAGTTCTGATGGATGTGAACATGTCCCCCGTCAATGGCTTCGACGCTACCAAACTTATTACCAGGTATTCCCCCGGTTCAAAAGTGATCGCTGTTTCTATGCACACCATGCCTGCATATGCCAAACGTATGATGCAGTTGGGAGCAATGGGCTATGTCACGAAGAATTCTTCGAAAGATGAAATGATCAAAGCATTCTTGAAGTAAGCAGTGGCAGAAAGTATATCTGCGACGAAGGTGGAGAGAATATACTGGCTCAGAAAGAACTGGAAGAAGAAACCTCGCAGGGGGGATATGAATAATTTATCCAGGAGAGAGATAGATATCATTCAGCTGATAAAACAGGGATTATCATCCAAAGAGATCGCCCTTAAGTTAGATATTTCTTTAAAGACAGTTGAGGTACACCGTTATAATATCCTCAAAAAGCTGAAACTCAAGAATACAGCAGCCCTTGTTAACTTTATTAATGTTAACGGACTTTAAAAGTTGACAACCTGGTATAGCGAAATGATGGCTGGCCGGTCTGCGAATAACTTAAGCGGCCTGCTTAACAACCGGTGAAGCCGGCATTACTTTTCCCACATTCATTGGACATCCTGTTTTGCTTCTGCGCGATGAGTAGCAAGATGTTAGAGTTAATGTGAAGGCAATCAGGGCGATGATGGTAAGGATCTTGTTTTTCATTCAATTTGATATTTGTTGATAAACGTTGTGGCGTAAGGATTATTATGCAAATATATACTGCAAAAGCCATTTTTTTATAGTAAATGAAACAGAATAAAATGGTGTTTTTAACTCCTTATATTCAACCTTTTTGAATATAATTCAGCTTTTATGGCCAAACTTTCCTTTTTTGAAAAAAATCAAACCAGTTACCTTTACCGCCTTGCTTATCAAAGACAAACGCTAATCTAATGTTGCAATTGAATAAACCTATCGCTTTTATTGACCTGGAAACTACGGGTATCAACTTAGGCACAGACCGTATCATAGAGATCGCTATCGTAAAGATCTTACCCGACGGATCGAAAAGTGTAAAGCGCAGGATCATTAATCCCGAGATGCCTATTCCTAAAGCATCATCAGATATTCACGGATTTACCGATGAAATGGTAAAAGATGCGCCTGTTTTTAAACAGGTGGCGCAGGAATTAAAGCAGGTGCTCGATGGGTGTGACCTTGCGGGCTACAACTCAAACCGCTTTGATATTCCATTGCTGGTTGAAGAATTTCTCCGTGCCGGCGTTGATTTCGACATCAAAGGAAAAAAGCTGATAGATGTGCAGAAGATATTTCACCAGATGGAACAGCGCACACTCGGAGCTGCTTACAAGTTCTACTGCAGCAAAACGCTTGAATCAGCACATAGCGCCGAAGCAGACGCATCAGCTACCCATGAAATACTGGAAGCGCAACTGGAACGCTACCCGGCCCTCGGTAATACCATTGATACCATATTAAAAACGATCGGGGAAGAAGTGATTGTGGATTTCGCCCGTCGTTTTGTGATGGAAAACGGGGTAGAGGTCTTCAATTTTGGTAAATTCAAAGGTCGCCCTGTATCCGATGTATTAAAAGCTGAGCCTCAATATTATGACTGGATGATGAGGGAGATTTCCCCCAGCATACCAAGCTAAAGCTGACAGAAATATACACCCGCACCATGCTGAAAAAGGTTTGATCCTTCCTTTTAACCTGTGAACAAATTTAACAGGGTATCTTTTGCCGATTATCGTAAATTCGTTACTTGCTGTAATTTACTAAATGGAGAAATTAGTCGTCATACCAACCTATAACGAACGAGAGAATATAAGCAATATCCTGCATGCTATATTCAACCTCGGTGAGAACTTCCATGTGCTGGTGATAGACGATAGCTCACCTGATGGTACTGCGGGTATTGTAAAAGAACTTCAATTAAAATTTCCCGGGCAATTATTCATCGAAGAAAGAAAAGGAAAACTAGGGTTGGGTACTGCTTATATCCATGGATTCAATGGGCCACTGCCAATGACTATTCTTTCATATTTGAAATGGATGCCGACTTTTCGCATAACCCGAATGATCTGCCCCGTTTATACGATGCCTGTAAAAGAAGCGGCGCCGACCTGGCCATTGGCTCACGTTATGTAAAAGGCGGCGGCCTTGTGAACTGGGCCGGCCAATCGTATCGCATTATCCAAAGGAGCGTCATATATACCAGGATGATCACCTGGATGCCGATAAAGGATCCTACTGCCGGCTTCATGTGTTACAGAAAAGAAGTACTGGAAACGATCAACCTGGATGAGATACATTTTACAGGATACGCTTTCCAGATAGAAATGAAGTTTGCCGCATGGAAACTTGGATTCAGATTAAAAGAAGTACCTATCATTTTCCAGGACAGGACCTATGGCGTTTCCAAAATGAATAAGGGCATCGTAAAGGAAGGCATTCTCGGTGTACTCAAACTCCGCTGGCATAGCTGGTTTACTAATTACAGGAAAAGGGTAAAGAATACGGCATTCATACAAAGATCTTCTGCAGCCGCTGAACCATTGCAGCAAAATAATGTACTTGTAGAGAGCAAATAATCTCTCATTTCTCCCCGTATGGTCTTGCTTTTTTGTTAGTTTGCGCCAGCAATGAAAAAAGCGTTTTTACAACTTCATATTGCTGTCTTTCTCGCTGGTTTTACCGGTATACTCGGGCGTCTTATCACGCTGAATGAAGGAATGATCGTTTGGTACAGGCTGCTTTTCACCGCTGTCACGATGTGGATAGTATTCGGCCTGATGAAAAAATTTCAGAAAATATCGTTTACTGATATTCTTAAAATAACGGGTGTTGGCTTTATCGCCGCTATGCACTGGGTTACATTTTATGGGTCTATCAAATATTCAAATGTTTCCGTAGCATTGGTATGCTTCTCCGCTATCGGTTTTTTTACCGCGTTATTTGAGCCGGTGATCCTTCGCAAAAAACTCAACAGGGTAGAATTGCTGCTTGGCGTAATAACGATCACAGGTATCTATATCATCTTTCACTTTGATGCGCAGTATAAAACGGGGATCATTCTCGGATCATTTCTGCTGTGCTGGCTTCATTGTTCCCGATCTATAACCGTGAATTTTTAAAAAGGATAAATGTAGAAACCATGCTTACCTGGCAGCAGACCGGTGGCCTGGTTGTATTATCCGCCTTACTGCCTTTTTACCTGCAGCGATACCCGGCACCTGGTCTTTTTCCCGGCTGGGAAAATGTTGGCTGGCTGTTATGTCTTTCATGGCTTTGTTCTGTTATTGCCTTCCGGCTTTCAGCCAATGCATTGAAACGCCTGTCCGCGTTCACTGTCAACCTTACTTACAACCTTGAGCCTGTTTATGGCATCCTGCTGGCTTTTATGATCTATAAAGAAAATAAATACCTCAGCAAATGGTTTTATTATGGTTTTGCCGTCATAGCAGCAGCCCTGATCATACATATTGTCTTACTGGTAAAGCAAGAGAAAAAACTAACGACCCATGCAGCCGGCTGAGTATCATAAAAAGATAGTGGAGTATTATAATTCCACGGAGCATGCGTATAAAGATTCCTGGGATCTTACTAACAGTCTCGCTATCCATTATGGTTACTGGGATGAAAAAGTACAATCATTCCCCCGGTCATTATTGCGGATGAATGAAGTGATGGCGGAGGCCGCTGCAATCACAGCCAGCGATAAAGTGCTCGATGCCGGCTGCGGTGTTGGAGGCAGCAGTATTTATTTGGCATCAGCGGTTGGCTGCAAAGTAACAGGCATTACGCTGAGCGAAAGACAGGTGACACAGGCGATAGCTAATGCGAAACACAAAAAAGTGGAAGGCCTGGTTGATTTTAAAGTGATGAATTATGGCCATACTTCTTTTGCCGGCGAAAGTTTTGATGTGGTATGGGGATGTGAAAGCATCTGCTATGCGGATAACAAAGAACAGTTTATCAAAGAAGCTTACAGGATTTTAAAACCCGGGGGAAGGCTGGTTGTTGCAGATGGGTTCGTGACAAAGTTTGATCATAATGAAGAACCAATTATCCGGCAATGGTTGGATGGATGGCAGGTGAACTACCTCGAATCTCCCGAACGGTTCAGCCACTTTATGCAGCAGGCAGGATTTACAGGTACCAGTTACCGGGATATTTCAAAAGAGACAGCTCATTCATCACGGCGTTTATACCGGTTCTATTACCTTGCATCTTTATACCTGTGGTGGAAGAAAATTACTTTTTCTAACCGGGCTACCAGTATTCAAAAGGGGAATATCATTGCCTGCAAATACCAGTACCGGGGAATGAAGAAGCGGTTGTGGGAGTATGGTCTCATTACAGGTGTAAAATCATGATAAATTAAAATTTACGCTTTATCTTTAAAGCTATTTATAGCGGTATCATTCTATGCAGATCTGCAACAGTTGTCAACCGTATTTTGAAGGAAAATTTTACAGTCATTATTCATTCCCCTGTACGGGAAACAATATTTAAGGTTGATTAAAAGCAATTTCTCCGTTGACTGATACATTGAAAATAATTACTATGAAAAAACTGGTCGCACTCTTTCCTGTCTTTCTTTATAGCCTGTGTTTATTTTCTCAGAAAAAACCATTGGACCACTCCGTGTACGACAGCTGGCAAAGTATCGGCGAGAAAGTGATCAGTAATGACGGCAAATGGATAGTATATGCTGTCAACCCGCAGGAAGGAGATAATGAACTGGTCATACAATCCTCCGATGCGAAATATAAAAAGACGATTCCAAGAGGCTATAACGCATTGATCACGGAAGATAGCCGTTTTGTGATCTTTCGCATCAAACCTTTTTTTAAAGACCTGAGAGAGGCACGTATAAAAAAGAAAAGACCTGATGATTCTCCCAAAGATTCATTAGGAATAGTATTGCTGGGAAAAGATAGTGTGTGGAAGCTTCCCCGCGTTAAAAGTTATAAAACACCGGCCAATAGTTTTGGCTGGGTCGCTTATCACCTGGAAAAGCCGGTTGAAGTTCCTTCAAAAAATAAAACTGCCACACCGGATACCAAAAAGATCACTGATAGTCTTAACAGGATCATTGATTCATTGCAAATGGTGATCGAAACAATGCCTAAGAAGAAAACGAGAAATAAAGATGAGGATGATGAAGGATCTTTCAGCTTCACTGATGCCGATGGTGATGAAAGTCCAACAACGCCTGCTGAAGCCGGCACCTATCTTATTCTTCGTAAACTCGATACCGGTGAAGAAATGGTATTCAATAATGTGCTTGAATATTATTTCAGCAAGAACGGGCAAAAATTACTGCTTGAAGTATCCAGGAACCCCAAAGATTCTCTTAGTAAGACACTTGTTTTATTGCACGACCTGCGAAAAGGTTTTGCCGATACATTAAGCCGTGGCGGAAATGATTTTAAGAATTTCGCTTTATCCAATGACGGATCGCAGGTAGCTTACCTGGCTGAAAGGGACGCTAAGCCAAAAGAACTGCAGAAGTTTTACAAACTATGGTATTTCAAAGAGGGCATGGATAGCGCCTCGCTATTAGTGGACAAGAACTCGGTGGGCATGAAACTGGGTATGACGGTTAGTGAGTTTGGTAATCTTGATTTCAGTAAAAGCGGTAAACGTTTGTTTTTTGGTACGGCGCCGATACAACCTCCAAAGGATACCTCTTTAATAGATATTGATCTAGCCAGGCTGGATATATGGCATTATAATGATGATTACCTGCAGTCGCAACAACTGTTCAGGCTGCAGCGTGATCTGCAGGAAAATTTCCTGGCGGTATATCTTTTGGGAGATGATATCGTACACCAGTTGGGATCAAAAGAAATACCGGTAGTATATCAAACCAATGAAGGCGATGGGGAACAGTTTGTGGGAATAACAGATGTTGGTAAAAGAATAGAAAGCCAATGGACAGGTACTACCAGCAAAGATATTTATGCCATCAATGTGCATGAAGGCACGATGAAGCTGGTTAAAAAAGATATGCAGGGAGTAATCGCTCCGTCTTATCTGTCTTCAACCGGCCGGTATATCATGTGGTATGACAGTAAAGCGAGAAATTATTTTGTGTATGATGGTGATTCGGTAAGGAATATTACTTCCAGGATAAAAATACCATTATGGAATGAAGAGTATGATTCCCCTTCTGATCCGCCGCCGTATGGAGTAATGGGATGGCATGAAGGTGATTCAGCCGTGTATATCTATGACAGGTTTGATATCTGGCGTGTAAGTATAACCGGGCGGAAGAATCCTGTCAATATTTTCCAGGATCATTATGATAACAGGAAGACACAGTCCAGGGTGCGGTATGTACAGGTGGATCCTGAAAAAAGATTTTTCAGGAATGGCGACCTGGTCCTTTTCAGAATATTTAATGAAGAATACAAGGTATCAGGGTATAACCTGTATCGCCTTGACCCGGCGCAAAAATCTGATAGTAACTGGATAACGGTCCCTTTTTCCGTAAGCGGGGTAATAAAAGCAAAGAACACAGCCTCTTTCCTTTATTTGTTTGAAAGCTACCAACTGCCACCTAACCTTAAATCAGCAAGTATTGACACAGGTGCGGCTTTTTCATGGACAAACAGTATACAGAACGGTAAATTGTTAAGCAGTATTAATCCCCAGCAAAAAAATTATAACTGGGGTACGGCTGAACTCTATAAATGGAAAACTACCAAAGGGAAAGAAGCGGAAGGTATTATTTATAAACCCGAAGATTTTAGCCCGGATAAAAAATATCCTGTTATCATTTACTTCTACGAGGAATTGTCTGACGGGTTGAATAGCTATATTCCTCCTGCGCCAACAGCCAGCCGTATCAATATCTCTTTCTTTGTAAGCCGCGGGTACATTGTATTTGCCCCCGATATTAAATACACTATCGGTCACCCGGCAAAAAGCGCTTATGATTATATAGTAAGCGGTGCTCAGTCACTGGCAAAGAATAAATGGATAGATGCAAAGAACATCGGTATACAGGGACAAAGCTGGGGAGGTATACAGGTGGCGCAACTGGTTACGATGACCGATATGTTCAAAGCCGCATGGGCCGGCGCTCCTGTAGCCAATATGACCAGCGCTTATGGTGGTATCAGGTGGGAGAGCGGGGCAAACCGCCAGTTCCAGTATGAAAAAACGCAGAGCCGTATCGGTGCTACATTATGGGAAAAGCCGGAACTGTATATTGAAAATTCTCCCTTGTTTAGTCTGCCCAAAGTCAAAACGCCATTAGTGATCATGTCGAATGACGCGGATGGCGCTGTACCCTGGTACCAGGGAATCGAACTGTTCACGGCTATGCGGAGGCTGGGAAAAAAAGTGTGGATGCTCACTTATAATGGCGAAGCGCATAATCTTGTGGAAAGAAAGAATAGAAAGGATATACAGGTGCGGGAGCAACAATATTTTGATTGGTTGCTGAAAGGAGAGAAGCCGCCTAAATGGATCGTGGATGGTGTACCTGCTGTGAAGAAGGGAAAAGACTGGGGATTGGAGCTGGTTGAGTGAGTTGTGAGTATTAAGTCAGGAGCCAGGAGTTTTCAGTATTGGAGAGCCATACCCTGGTAAGACAAATTGAATATTTCTTAACTAATAATTCCTAACTCTCTACGCTGCCGGCTTGCTGATGTATTTTACCAGGCTTCTTTTAGCTACAGGCAATAATGTTTCATCTACCGGGAAACTAAGGCCTACTTCTATAGAATATACTGCCGGGTTAGGTAGCGCTTTGTGGTAGCGTATCAGGTCTGATTTTATGTGTTCGTAGGTAATGGCGATACTGCGGTGCCACATATCTACATAGGCTGTTTTAATACTGCGGTATTTCTCATCATGTTTTTCAAATATGGAAAGACGGTAGTGATACACCCTGGTGCTTTTTGTATTGCCGCTGCTTAAAAAGAAATAACCTTCTTTGATGTCAAGGGGATATAAGGCCCGATAGGCGTGATATTGATCTTGTCTTCTACAAATTCATAGATGGAAACGGCCTGTCTGCAATGTTTTTTTGATCGTAATGGCGGAGTAATTAATGATATCTTCCAGTTCCTGCATCAGTTCTGTATCTTCTATCATCTGCTCGTATAATACCTGCAGTTTTTGCATCTGTATACCACTGAGTTTTTTAGGGAAATGCTCCTGTAAGAACTTCTTATTTTCTTTGAAAGCAACAAGGTTGTTATAGTGAAAGACCACGTCGGCCAGTTGCGGATAAAGCTTGTTCTCTGTAAAATGTTTGTTGATCTCCTGCAGGTAAGCGAGCAGGGTGTATTCTTGAGCTCGAAGTCTATGTATCCTTCGGCGAACCAGGTTTCGGATAATTGTTTCATAAATGACGGCTTTTGTATTTCCAATTTACATAAAAGACCGGAGGAAAAGAAAGAAAGTTTAATAAAGAATATTGTTTTAAAGGAATTTTCGGGATTTTTAACCGCTAAAACTTTTGCTATGCCCAGGATATTTATTGTCTCAATCTTTATCATTCTTGCTTTTTCATCATGTGGCCATTCGTATTATATTGTTCGCCATGCGGAGAAAGCAATGGCTGAACCGAATATGAGCAGCGATGTTCCTTTGACCGATGAGGGAAAGAGAGAGCCCGGGCGCTGAAAGATGTTTTGGGCAAGAAAAAAATCGCTTACGTTTATTCTACCAATACTATCCGTACAAAATCCACCGCTCAGCCAACGGCTGACTATTTCAGTCTTTCAATAGAGACGTATAACCCAAGACCTGACTCGGCTTTTATCAGCCTGCTAAAAACTAAAAAAAAGAACACATTGGTTGTCGGTCATTCAAATACAATAGATGATATCGTCAATAAACTATGTGGTGAAACGAAAGTAGCAGGCGACCTTCCCGAAACCGAGTTCGACAACCTTTTTATAGTTAAGAAGAAAGGAAACAAAATGATCTTCCGGCAAAAAAAATATGGCAAGCCTTCAAATCAGCCTGCCATATTCAATAAATAAAATTATTTTGACCTCCGGGGGTAGTAGCTATTTAATAATCTCTTTCTCCATTAAAATTCTCCAGCTCGTTTGCTACAGCTGTTAAGAAAGTAGCGCCGAGACTTCCCGTCCACGATACGGTGATCATAACTCAGCGAGAGATACATCATATGACGGATAGCAATACTATCGCCATGCGGGGTTTCAATCACAACGGGGCGTTTTTTAATAGCACCCACGGCCAGTATCGCCACCTGTGGTTGATTGATGATCGGTGTGCCCATCAGGCTGCCGAATGTTCCTACATTGGTTAAAGTAAAAGTGCCTCCCTGCGTATCATCCGCTTTCAAACGGCCATTCCTGGCGCTGTCGGCCAAGCTATTCACTTGTTTGGTAAGACCGACAAGATTCAATTGGTCGGCACCTTTGATTACGGGTACGATCAGGTTGCCGCTGGGTAAGGCGGTAGCCATTCCTATATTGATATCTTTCTTCCACAATGATCCTGTCGCCATCCACCGAACTATTCACCAGCGGGAATTTTTTTATGCAGCGAACAATAGCTTCAATGAATAAAGGGGTATAAGTGATCTTTGATCCTTCTCTTTTCTCAAAATCTTTTTTCACTTTATCCCGCCACATCACCAGGTTCGTCACATCGGCTTCGGTAAAACTCGTTACGTGCGGACTGGTATGTTTACTGCGCACCATATGATCGGCGATCAGCTTGCGCATGCGGTCCATCTCTATGATCTCTACATTGCCGGAATAAGTCGTGAGTGGTGAGTGGTGAGTGATGAGCGGGGCAGATTCTTTCACTACGGCAATTTCGTTCTGACCTCCGTTTCTGATCGCTGGCTCCTGCTTTCTGGTTTATGCCCACCGGCTTTTCTCTCACTGATGTACTTGCAAAATATCTTTCTTGGTTACACGACCCTCATTACCCGTACCGGTCATCTTTTCCAGTTCGGATAAGCTGACGCCTTCACTGGCGGCGATATTTAAAACAAGGGGAGAATAAAAGCGGTTTGAAGAACCGTTGGAAGATGACTGCTGCGTAGTGAACGAAGGCCGTTGAAAACCTTCCATGACCACTGCTTTTTCCGTATGCGTATGCTGGGATGAAACGGCTTCTTTTACCGGTGCTGTTACCACAGGTGCAGAGCTTACGGTTTCGGCTGCCCCGGTTTTTATCCGGGCAATTACCGTTCCTATCGGTACTACATCATTTACATTGAACAGGATTTCCTGGATAGTTCCTTCAGCGGTGCTGGGCACTTCGCTATCCACTTTATCGGTCGCTATTTCCAGTATGGTTTCATCCATCTTTACCGCATCGCCGGCTTGTTTATGCCACTTCAGGATGGTGGCTTCCATAATACTTTCACCCAGCTTCGGCATTATTAAATCAACTGTAGCCAT
>JBBCIL010000038.1:0-50999 GCA_037200265.1 Bacteroidota bacterium | reverse complement strand
GAGCGAACCGTTCTTTCATTTTTTACAAAGAAAGCGGCAAGCCCGGTCAGCAATGGAATCAATATCAATAAAACAGCGATCATTAATGTCTATTTTGAAATTTCAGGATGGAAAAATTTTGAAAGTCCCATCCCGCTTCCGGTTATTTTCTTAAAAAAAACTGCAACACAAATATGACCAGTATACTCATACCATTAACAACACAATAGCTACCTACCTGCCCGCTCTGCAACAAGCGCAACTGGCGGCTGCTATAATTCACCAGCCTGCCTGCCCCCGTTTACTATTCCGTCTATTATATATCTTTCAATGAAAGAATTTAAAAAGCCCCCGAACCTGTTCAACGGATTGACGAGGGCTTTCTCATATAATTCATCTACATACCATTTATTCTCCAGTACTTTCCGAAGCCCGTTGCTTCTGTCGCTGGTAATTCCTGAATTTGAACCAGGCGGCGATGATCATTACTACCACCAGTCCCCATAGACAAGGCCATCAGTCCGTATTCAGTAGTATGCGATACTGTTGCTCCTTCGTGCGGTTTTAATTACCGTGATAAGAATTCACCCAGTTTATCTCCTCCATGCATTAATACTTCGGGTATACCGGCAAAACCACCGATATGGAAAGAACAGCCAGTACGATTAAAGGAATGGTCATAGCCGGCGGGCTTTCATGCAGGTGATGCTCCTGGTCATGCGTACCCTGAATTTCCTGAAAGGTGATGAACAACAAACGGAACATATAAAATGCGGTGAGCAAGCCGCGAATAAAGCGACACTATATAATACAGGGCTTACCTCATAAGCTCTTAACAGGATAGCATCTTTGGAAAAGAAACCACTTAAGGGGAAAATACCGGCAATGGCTAAACATCCTATCCAGAATGTCGCCGATGTAATTCTTAATTTTTTACCCAGGCCACCCATGTTGCGGATTCCTGTTCTCCCCCATTGCGTGTATGACACTGCCGCTTCCCAGGAATAACAGCGCTTTAAAGAAGGCATGTGTCATTACATGGGAATACCGCGGCCGCATAAGCGCCGGTTCCCAGGGCCAGGAACATAAAGCCCAACTGGCTAACGGTAGAATAAGCCAGTACCTTTTTTATATCGTTTTGCTTGAGTGCAATAGTAGCCGCCAGCAAAGCAGTAGCCAGACCGGTGAAGGCTACAATATTCATCGTAAGATTAGACAGGGAATACAATACATTACTCCTCGCGATCATGTAGATGCCTGCTGTGACCATGGTAGCAGCATGGATCAATGCTGAAACCGGGGTAGGACCTGCCAATCGCATCCGGCAACCAGGTATATAAAGGTATCTGGGCGCTTTTACCGGTCGCACCAATAATAATAAAATAGTGATGGCAGTAATATCTTTCGTCGTAAACCTGCCCTGGTCAGCAAAAGCGATTACCTCTCCGTAATTGACATTTCCGACTTTTGAAATGATCCAGAATATAGCGACCAGGAAAGCCAGGTCGCCAATACGGTTCATGATAAAGGCTTTATTCGCGGCCTTGTTATATTCATCTTTTTTGAACCAGTAACCGATCAGTAAATAAGAGCACAGCCCTACGCCTTCCAGCCAATGAACATGATGACATAATTGGGCGCCCATGACCAGCAGCAACATGGAGAAAAACGAAAAGATTGAGGTAAGCAAAATATCTTCCGAAGTGCTCTGTCTTTTCTTCATGCATATAAGAAGCAGAGTACACATGGATAAGGAAAGCCCACACCGGTAATGATCAAAAGGAACAATGAAGAAAGCTGGTCGAGCTGAAAAGCGAACGGGATGCTCAGGTTGCCAGCCTTAATAAAAGAGAAATACTGCGCCACATACGTGTTTCCGCCGTTTACCTGTATGAATACCCACACGCTCATAATGAAAGAAGCGAGTATAACACCGCTGCCAATGATCCCTATCATTGATTTGGACAGATGCTTTCTGCCAAGACCATTAATAAGAAGCCAAGTAATGGAAACAAAGGGATCAACCAGGCTATGTGTAAAGCATTTTGCATAACTATCTTCTAAACTCCTAATGTTTTAAACGATCAGAAAATTCACATCAACTGAATGAATATTCCTGTACATCATTACGATTATGGCCAGGCCCACACTTACCTCTGCTGCTGCCACTACCATAATAAAGAAAACAAATAACTGGCCGTCCGTTCCCGCTCCTGAATTTGTCGCATGGTGCATTTTTGAAAAAGCGACGAGCAATAAATTCACGGCATTAAGCATAAGCTCAATGCACATAAAAATAATGATCGCATTGCGGCGTGTCAGTACGCCTACTATTCCTATACAGAATAAGGCGATAGACAGTAATATGTAATAATTTATCGGCATATATTAAAAAGGTTTGAGTTGTGAGCTGCTAGCTCCGAGCCGGTGTCTTTTACTCACAACCCTTCTTATCCTATTCTTTCTTCCCTATCACCACTGCACCTACCATAGCGCATAAAAATAAGATACTGCTTATTTCAAACGGCACTACGTACGTGCTGAACAATTCTTTACCAAGATGCTTATCAAACCAATTTCACCGGTATTTACTTCCGCGGATCGTGAGCTGATCTCTGAATTTTTCAATGCAGCCACCAGTACGAGCAATAAACAACCACCGGCAACAGCGCCGGCGAGCCTCAGCCACCTGTTCTTTTGCGGCTCTGTGCTTTTATTCAGGTTCATCAGCATGATCACAAACAGGAATAAAACCATAATAGCTCCTGCGTATACTATAATATTTACTATAGCGAGAAACTGGGCATTCAACAAAATATAATGACCGGAAATAGCAAAAAAAGTAGCGATCAGCCACAACACACTGTGCACGGGATTTTTACTGGTCACCACCATTAAGGCGCTGAAAAGTGCCAGCACCGAAAGAAACCAAAAAAGTATTTGTGTAACGTTCATTTCTTCTTATAAGCTGTTAGCATTTAGCCCGTTCGCTTTATCTTTAGTAATTCAAACAATCTTCATACCTCATACCTCATTACCTCATACCTCATACCTCATACCTCATACCTCATACCTCATACCCATACCTCATACCTCATACCTCATACCTCATACCTCACCTCATACCTCATACCTCATACCTCATACCTCATACCTCATACCTCATACCTTCACAGCTCTCTCCCCTAATGCCCGCTGGTATCCATCCGGATCGTCTTTGGGATTCGGGATCAGCAGGTCTTCTTTCTTATAAATAAATCCTTTCCTGTCATAATTGGACTGCGCAAAGGTCTGCGACAAATAGATCGCATCTTTGGGGCAGGCTTCTTCGCAATAACCACAGAAGATGCAGCGCAGCATATTGATCTCGTATTTGGCTGCATACTTTTCTTCTTTATATAAATGCTCTTCACCCGGCTGCCTTTCCGCTGCTTCCATTGTAATGGCTTCGGCAGGACAAGCTACCGCACAAAGACCGCATGCGGTACAACGTTCACGGCCTTCTTCATCACGATTCAGTATCTGCAGCCCCCTGAACACTTTTGAAAAAGTTCTTTTCTGTTCCGGGTATTGTATCGTTACTTTCTTTTTAAAAAAGTGACTGATAGTAATGACATTCCTTCAGTATCCCCGGCAGATAGGTTCTTTCCCACGCTGTCAGCGGCTTCCGTTCTACCTGTTTCGCCCTTTGTGTTAACTGCATATTCAAACTCCCAAAAGAGGATTTAAAATTTCGCAAATATATATCTTAAGTCCGCATTTCTGCATCACCTATAAAGCCGGCACCTTCTTACTCAACCTGTCCTATTCACCACTCACATTGATCATCTCACCCCCTCACTTCTTCAGCCACAATACCACTGCCGCCGTTACCACCATATTAATTAATGCCAACGGCACTAATCTTTTCCAGCCAAGATTCATTAACTGGTCATAGCGGAAGCGTGGAATGGTCCACCGTATCCACATAAACAGGAAGATGAAACCTGTGGCTTTGATCATCAATACCGAGAAACCGATCAATGACAGCAGCCATGGCGCTATATGCCAGCCGGCTTCGTTGACAAACGGTATATCGTATCCCCCAAAGTATAATGTTGACATCACCACGCCGCTGATGAACATATTGATATACTCGGCGATAAATAAAACCCAAGTTTCATCGAAGAATACTCCTGGTGATAGCCAAAGTTCAGTTCATTCTCTCTGCTTCACAGGCAGATCAAATGGGTACGGTTACATTCCGCCAGTGCGCATATAAAAAAGATCAGGAAGCCAAGCGGCTGGTACCATATATGCCAGTTAAAGAAACCATCGCCCAGCTGGTGCTGTATGATCACACTCATCCGCAGATCGCCGACAAGCATCAGCAATGCGATCAAAGCAAGTCCCATCGGCAATTCATAAGACACCATCTGCGAACGCGCCGCGGATAGCCGCGAGCAATGAGAATTTATTATTAGAAGCCCATCCCGCCGATCATAATGCCATATACACCCAGGCTCACCACGCCAAAAATGTAAAGGATACAATCATTAATGTCGGCTACCTGTACAGGTACCACATGTCCTTTGATATCAAACGAAGGAGCCCACGGAATAACGGCGCTGGTCAGCAATGCAGTGATCATCGCCAGCATCGGCCCGAGCACAAAAAGAAATTTGGAAGAAGCCAGCGGAATGATCTCTCTTTGAAAAATAATTTACCTCCATCCGCTAATGGTTGTAATAGACCAAAGGGGCCGGCCCGGTTAGCCCGATCCTGTCCTGCAGGAAACGCAGCGACCTTACGTTCGGCATAGGTTGCATTACATAGCCACGATCATGGATAAGGTAATAATAAACCCTACAGTGCGAATTTTTCTAAATAAAATACCAGTCTATGGTTAGTAAATGCATACCCTAAATCCCTAAAAGGACTTTTAAAGTTTTAAATCTAAATTGACTTCTTATTCCATCACCCCGTTATACTTCCTCATGTACCCCTAATGCTAAAATGCTATACTAAACTTATGCTTCTTCGCTATTACCATTCAATGACCACTGTTGAACGTATCTCCCGTAGCCGGTCCCGGTATCTCACTTAAATGCACATTCGGTTTGTTTACATCACTGATATTATGAATATCCATCAGCAGCTTCGGCTGGCGGCCACCAGTACTTCTGCTATGGTTTCCTGTGGCTTGACAGCCTCTACATAATGGTGGCTGAAATAACGGAATGCCTGTTCACTTTTCATCGTGCCTTCTATTACCCAGTCACTTAATTTCTTTTTATCAAAACGGCAGGTATTGCATATCCATCCGGGTTTGCCATCATAGCTCTGCACTTCCCCCCACTGGTCTTTCCTGGCTGTTACTCTCAGCACTTCATCGCCACGGTTCCACAATGTCACTTTACCACAGCAGGTTGGGCAATCGCGGTGCGCATCTACCGGCTTGGTGAACCATACACGGTTCTTAAACCGGAATGTTTTATCCGTCAGTGCGCCTACAGGACATACATCTATCATATTTCCGCTGAAGTCATTATCAATCGCTTTGGAAATGTAAGTAGATATCTCTGCGTGATCACCCCTGTCAAGTATTCCATGTACCTGTTATTGGTCAGCTGATCTGCTACATACGTACAACGATAGCAAAGAATGCATCTTGTCATGTGCAGTTGTATATAAGGACCGATATCTTCTTTCTCAAATGTTCTCCGGTTGAACTCATAGCGTGTGCCTTCTTTACCATGCTCATACCCGAGATCCTGCAAATGGCATTCACCGGCCTGGTCGCAGATAGGGCAATCCAGCGGATGGTTGATCAAAAGAAACTCCACTACACCGCTCTTGCATCAATCACTCTTTCGCTGGTGATATTCTTGACCACCATTCCATCCATCACATTGGTACGGCAACTAGCCACGAGTTTTGGGGCAAGGCCGCGGATCGGCAGTAGACCCAGCCGCCACTTCTACCAGGCAGGTACGGCATTTACCACCACTGCCCTGTAATTTGCTGTAATAACACATGGCAGGCGGCGTTACATCACCACCTATCTGCCGCGCAGCATTCAATATGGAAGTACCAGCCGGCACTTCGATAGTGATGTTGTCAATGGTTACTTTAAATAATTTAGGTGCTTCAGCCATAATTTATGTTTCACGCAACGACGCCACGACGCAAAGTCCTTCGTAGCGCCTTTGCGCCGTTGCGTGATATTTATACAAGTACTTTCAACGTATCAGCATAATGCATCAACCCATAATTTCTTTTCACTGCATCATCCGGGTTCGTAATATGCCATTCAAACTCATCCCTGAAATGCCTGATCGCTGCCGCTACCGGCCATGCTGCTGCATCTCCCAACGGACATATCGTATTTCCTTCTATCTTTCGCTGGATATCCCATAACAGGTCAATATCACTCATCTTGCCTTTACCATTCTCGATGTTCAGTAATATCTTTTCCATCCAGCCTGTTCCTTCGCGGCAGGGTGAACATTGGCCACAGCTTTCATGACGATAAAACCTTGCCAATGTATATGTATGACGAACGACACATTGTGTTTCATCCAGCACTATAAAACCGCCTGATCCCATCATACTGCCGGTCTGAAATCCTCCATCGGCCAGGCTTTCATAATTCATCATTCGTGTATCCCCTTTGGCAGTCTTTAATAACAAATTAGCCGGCAAAATAGGTACAGATGATCCGCCGGGTATACAGGCTTTCAATCTTTTTCCATTTGCCATGCCTCCGCAATATTCATCACTGTAAATAAACTCCTCTACAGAAATGGTCATATCTATTTCGTAAACACCCTGCTTTTTAATATTACCACAGGCAGAGATTAATTTCGTTCCGGTTGATTTGCCCACACCGATCTTTGCATATTCTTCACCGCCTTCGTTGATGATAGGAACCACCGCAGCGATCGTTTCTACATTATTCACCACGGTCGGGCAATCCCACAAACCTTTTACTGCAGGGAAAGGAGGCTTGATACGCGGATTACCCCGTTTACCTTCCAATGATTCAAGCAATGCTGTTTCCTCACCACATATATAAGCGCCGGCTCCGCGCTGCACATATATTTCACAATCGAAACCTGTACCCAAAATATTTTTACCGAGCCAGCCATTATTCTTTGCTTCTGCAATGGCTTGTTCTAATATATCAACTATCCATGCATACTCACCGCGTATGTATATATAAGAACGGTTAGATCCCAATGCATAAGAAGAAGTGATCATTCCTTCGATTAACAGGTGTGGAATGAATTCCATTAAATACCTGTCCTTGAAAGTGCCGGGTTCTGATTCATCAGCGTTTACTACCAGATAACGGGGTACACCTTCAGGCTTAGCCAGGAAACTCCATTTCATTCCTGTAGGAAACCCTGCACCACCGCGACCACGCAACCCGCTTTTCTTTACTTCTTCCGTCACCTGGTCAGGGCTTAATGTTTTTAAAGCTTTCTCCACGCTGCGGTACCCCCCTTCACGGCGGTACACATCATAGAGCCTGATGTTTTCAACGTTTGCTTTATCTAATAATAATTTTCTTCCCATTTCGATTAAGTCAAAATTCAAAAGTTAAAATTCAAAAAAGATCCTCATTATTTACGGCTTCTGCTTTTGACTTTTTAATTTTGAATTTATAATTTTAATTATTTCACCGCCTGCCGGGCAAACAACAACCATCTCTTTCCTTTCTTCACCCATACTTCGAGCACTTTTAAATGAAAGCTGTTACTATTTCCATTTAAGCTTGCTTTGATATCCGCAACAAACCTGGCATTGGCCATATTACCATTCACCACCACATTCAGGCTATCTTCTTTATATTCCAGGTAGCTCATATAGCCTGTTTCCAGGTTTTTGATCATATCTGCTTTTGTTTCTACCCAACCGTTACTATGTCCGTAACTAAGGGCCTTATCCGTTTGCTGGTTGACAGAGACCATATTCTTCTTTACCAGCGCCTGGTGAAACGCTTTCAGTGTTGCCGACAATTTTTGTTCTTCTGTTTGTGCATATAAAAAATGTACAAGTAATAAAAACAATATGGTTGCTCCCGTCTTCACTGTTATTTATCTTTCTTTTCTTTTTTTAGTCCTTCGTTATAATCCCTGGAGCCCGCTATTACAAATGCCGCGCCGCCAAGAAATAAAATCCATGATGCATTTTTACTTTTTACCGGGCCGGGGCTGAAATCAGTAAAAAGCGTTATAAAAGCCGCCGCAATCATCACACTGCCTATAATATAACTAACGGCATATTTCTTCATCAGTTATTCCTTACTGCGTTTCCCTGCTGTTCACTAATGATCGCATCTACTTTTTCTTTTGTCAGGTGCTCACGGTAATTCTTTCCCACCTGCATCATCGGTGCATAACCACAGGCGCCCAAACATTCTACTGTTTTCAACGTGAACATCCCGTCATTCGTTGTTTCCCCGGGCTTAATCCCCAGTTTATCACCGATATATTTTATAATATCATCGCTGCCATTGAGCATGCACGGACCTGTCTGGCAAACTTCGAACATATATTTACCTACCGGCTTCAGGTTGTACATACTGTAAAACGTCGCTACTTCGTACACTTCGATCGGCGTTATGTTTAGCAAAGAAGCCACATAATCCATCACAGGCACATCCAGCCAGCCGCCAAACTCCTGCTGCGCCAGGTGCAATACAGGGATCACAGCGCTTTTCTGCTTTCCTTCGGGATAGAAGGAAATGATCCGCTGAACTTCCTGTAATGATTTTTCTGAAAATGTCACCATAACTATATTAAGTCAAAATTCGAAAGTTAAAAGTCAAAACGTTGCAGTCTTCACTTTTGACTCTTTACTTTTTTAATTCAAAAAACTTCTAAGTGAAAAGCAGATCGTTTTTGCGGTACCTTTTCACTTTTGAATTTTTACTTTTTAAGCGTCCATCTCTCCCGCTATCAAATTCAAACTACTCATCACGATGATCGCATCGCTGAGCATCGCTCCTTTTGTCAGTTCCTCGTATGCCTGGTAATAAATAAAACAGGGCCTGCGGAAATGCAAACGGTATGGCGTTCTTCCGCCATCACTTATCAGATAAAATCCCAGTTCCCCATTTCCACCTTCTACTGAATGATATACTTCACCGGCCGGCATTTCGATCTCACCCATGATGATCTTGAAATGCCAGATCAATGCTTCCATTTTTGTGTACACGTCTTTTTTCTCCGGCAGGTAATACTCAGGTACATCAGCATGATATATCTCGGCTTCAGCGCCTTTGAATTCCTGCACTTTCCTGTACGCCTGTTCAAGAATGCTTAAACTCTGCCACATCTCCTGGTTGCGTACGAGGTAGCGGTCGTAGCAATCACCGGTTGTACCCACCGGCACTTCGAACTGAAAATCTTCGTAGCTGCTATAGGGCGTATGCACCCGGATATCATAATCTACTCCTGCTGCGCGGAGGTTTGGTCCTGTAAATCCATAATTCAATGCCCTGTCTGCACTGATAGCACCGGCGCCGATAGTACGCTCCATAAAGATGCGGTTGCGCGTAAACAGGTTCTCAAACTCTTTCAGCACTTTGGGATATTCCGCTAAAATTTTTCAAGCTTTTGAAAAGCGATATCATTGAAATTTCTTTCAAAGCCGCCGATACGGCCGATATTGGTCGTCAGTCTCGATCCGCACACTTCTTCATATATCTCGTAAATAAGTTCGCGGTATTGCATCACGTACAGAAAACCTGTATAGGCTCCCGCATCTACGCCGACAATAGAATTACAGATCAGGTGATCGGAAATTCTTGCCAGTTCCATGATGATGATGCGGAGATAATCAACACGCTTGGGCGTTTTTACACCCAGCAATTTTTCGCAGGTGAGGTGCCAGCCCATGTTATTGATGGGAGAAGAACAATAATTCAACCTGTCAGTAAGCGGTGTGATCTGGTATAACGGGCGGCGTTCTGCGATCTTTTCAAAAGCACGGTGAATATATCCGACAGTTTGTTCTGCGGAAACAATACGTTCACCATCCAGCTCCAGTATGTTCTGAAATACACCATGCGTTGCCGGGTGCGTGGGACCCAGGTTCAGCGTAGTGGTCGTCTTCTCAATGCTTCCTTCCGGTAATTTTATATGATGTTCAGACATTCCTGTCTTTTATTTTTTATTGCTGTAATAGTTTTGCCGCTGAGCTATGGGCTAATAGTTGCGAGCGTTTAATTCACCACTTTGCTCCTGTTATACTATTTCCTCGCCCTCGTTTTTCTTTGCTGACTCGATTAGTGTTCCGTGATCTGTTTTTTCCGTTCCGTACCCGGTAGTGCCTCCTCTTCCAAACATTTCATCATCTTTATCAACACGGCTCTGATCTTCCAGCGGGTATTCTTTGCGCATCGGGAAATAATCCATCTCATCCACGTTTAATATGCGTTTCAGGTTAGGATGACCTAAAAAGTTGATACCATAAAAATCGTAGGTCTCTCTTTCCATCCAGTTGGCCGCAGAGAATAAACCGGTGGCTGTATAAACGTCCGGCTGACCGATAGCGGTAAATACCCTGAACCGGATACGGATATTATCTTCCAGGTTATGCAGGTGATAAACCACGGCCAGTTCCTTTCCTTTCAGATCAGGATAATGAACAGCGCAGAGGTCCGTAAGAAAACGAAATTTCAGTTGCGGATCGTCATATAAAAAATTCAGCACTTTCAGGTTGAGGTCTTTCGGTGATGAAAAGGTAAGCATCCCGTAAGGTTCTGTAAACTCCCCTACCTGGTCGCCGAATTTTTCCGACAGTCTTTGTTTTATTATTTCGTTGTTCAATGACATTGACTAATACTCAATTTATTTTTCGATCACTACTGTTCCTGCCACCAGGTCATGGATAGCTCTTCGTTCTTTATTCGAATGGATCGTTAAAAAAGACATCCACCCTAAAAAAAATTTAATAATAAATCTCAGGTAAGCCTGCAATATGTTTATTTTCTGCCCGGTATTTTCATATTGTCTTACTCTCACATTCATTAAATAATTGCCGGCTGTGCACCCCAATGTTGTTGCCAAAGGTTCATATACTCCCCATATACCGATAAATGTCACTGCCTTTATCCACCCTGTATTTTCCTCATTCATCCCTGTCTTATCAAATATCCATGCTGCTACAAACATCAGCAGTACCATTAATATTCCATCTATAAATATTGATTGTACTCTTGTCTTAAGCTCCGGGTAGCGTATTTCCATATTGACTATTGTATCCCGTAACTGTCAAGCAAAGCCTTATACTGCGGTCCATTCCTTCTTCTCAGGCTTTCTTTACCTATCAAATCCTGTATACGCATTACTCCATCAATGATCGCTTCTGGTCTCGGAGGACATCCGGGCACATATACATCTACAGGCACCACCTGGTCAATTCCCTGCAATACGCTGTATGTATCGAAAATGCCGCCGCTGCTTGCACAGGCGCCTACCGCGATCACCCATCTTGGCTCTGCCATCTGCAGGTAAACCTGCTTTACAACAGGCCCCATCTTTTTGGCGATCGTGCCCATTACCATCAGCAGGTCGCACTGGCGCGGGGAAAAGCCCACTCTTTCTGACCCAAACCTGGCGAGGTCATAATGTGAGCCCATGGTGGCCATAAATTCAATACCGCAACAGGAAGTGGCGAAAGGTAAAGGCCAGATAGAATTCTTTCTTGCCAGACCGATCACTTTACCAAATGAAGTAGCGAAAAAACCTTCGCCCTGCTGGCCTTCCGGCATTTCTGCCATACTGATATCCCTTTCCAGGGGTTTCAGGTTTACATTATATGATACGGGACGAGCCATAATTATTTCAGATTTAAGATTAATGATTGCAGATTTATAACAATTTCACCTCCTTTATAGTTCCCGCCCATCTAAAATCTGCCATCTGAAATCTACAATTTCTTTAATCTTCCCACTTCAAAGCGCCTTTTTAATAATATATATAAATCCGCAAAGGAAGAATCCGACAAATAATAATACCGCCCAGAAACCATTCCAGCCAAGCTCCTTGAAATTGACGGCATAAGGATAAAAAAATATCACTTCCACATCAAACAACACAAACAATATGGCCGTCAGAAAGTATTTGATCGCCATCGGCTGGCGGGCATCACCATGTGTTTCTATACCACTGGCGAAGGTCTGGAGCTTATCCGCCGTTTTTCTTTTGGGCCCCAGCAAATGTGTCAGGATGATCAGGAAAACAATTAGCCCTACGGCAAAGATTACCTGTATTGCTATCGGCAGGTAAGAGCCCGCATTTGACGCCGGAAGGTTGCCCTGTAGTAAGTAGATCATAGTTATTCAACCGATGGACAAAAATAAGGTAGCAACATCAAATTACCTTACAATTTCTCTGTGAACCAGCCTTATCGCTAAAGCAAAGAACCCGCAACAAATGTGGCGGGTTCTATTATAAATAAATTCTACATGTTTCAGACAGTATTAATTTCCTTTTTCCTGGTAATACCAGCTCCCGGTGAGCCAGAACCGGCTTTTACAGGCTGATTGGTGCCCGAACTTTTATTGGCTGGCGGTTGCTTCGCTGATTTTTCCAGCGCCGGTTTAATTTTCAACAGGTTTTCATTAGTGGGATCCAGTAAAAGCATCTTATTCAAATACTCCAGTGCTTTCACCCCGTCTTTAGCTTCGTTGGCATAATAACTCAATAAAAATCCTGCGGCTGACAAATAATCCTTTTTATATTTCGCTGTGTCCTTCTGGCTGAATTCGAAATACTCAGTAGCGGCCGGGATAAGCTTATTCTCCGTATAAGATGAATCCAGTATTTTCAGGTTGTTGAACTTCCACTGGTAACCATATACTTCATTTGGGAACAGTTCGATCATCTTTAGTGACATATCCAGTGATTTGGGATAAGCCTGTCCGAAATAATACGCCCTGGTGGCATCGAATATCTCGTTTATCACCACCTTGGGTTTGGTTTGTATGAGCAACGCCAGCAAATCACCTTCCTTTTCACGCAACCCTTTTGCTTTGAAGAATGCCGCACCTTTTTTAAGCAATTCTACTTTATTATCAATAACAGTATCTGCTTTTACTCCTTCCAGGTAACTGTTAAACACTACGTCTTCCTGGCCGGGTATGGTAGAATAAATATTGGCCTTTAGTCCAAAATCAAGGGCCGTCACTTCATCTGGTTCTGCTTTGGCAAAATAATCATCAATAAACGGTTTAGCGCCGGCGGAATCACCTTTCTGTACCATTGCATCGGCGATCAGTTTATATACACGGGCTTTTGCAGTGCCACCGGATTTGCTGATAATATCCTTTGCCATGGCGATAGCCTTGTCAAAATCTTTTGCTGCCCATAATATACTTGCTTCCAGGTAAGCGTTTTGCGGATCAGGGTCTGAGCTTTCTTTGTATTTCTGTGCATAGGTGGTAGCCGCTGCCAGGTCTTTTCTTCCCATTTTGTAATAAGAAAGTTCATAATAAGCCGGTGCAAATTTTGGATCTTTCGCTATTGCATCATTCAAATATTGCTCAAACAGATCCCAGTTACGCTGCGTATTAAAAAGCTGCGCTAACCTGAAATAAGGAACAGCAAAATTTGGATTAGCGGCATTGGCTTTTTTGTAATTTTCAAATGCTTTACCGCCGCCTTCTCCCGGTTTTCCTTTACGATAGGCATTACCCAGGTTAAGGTATATCTCAGCGTTGTTGGGATCTCTTAAAGTGGCCGCTTCGAGTTTTTCGATGGCATAATTAAGATCACCGCCTTTCTTTTCTTTGTCATATAGGTAGTAACTATGGCGCGGCCGATAGCATTCAGGATAACAGGGTCATCGCCTTTCTTACCTCTTGTCATGGTAATAGCGGCTTCAAAACGCTGGTTTGCTTCACTGAGTTTGCCTTCCAGCAATTCTACCTGCCCCATGCCTACAATAAGCAACGGCGCATTGGCGCTGGCCATAAGCGCTTTTGAATAGACGTCCCTGGCGCCTGCCGTATTTTTTGTTGCCAGGTATGTCTGACCAAGCCAGTAAGTAGCTTCAATATTATTAGGATTGGAAGCGAGCAATTTTTCAAATATTGCTTTAGCGCTTTTGAACCGTTCCGCATACAGATCATTGACACCTTCCTGTACAGATTGCGCCTGTATCGTTGTTGCCATTAACAGGCCGGCAAACAAAAATGTTATTGATAATTTCTTCATTTTACTTTTCGCTTTTTAAGAGTTGTAAATATAACTACTTTGTTCTATTCCCTTAACCTGGCTTGCCGGAGCACAAAATTTCTCAGCGCCGGTGACAGGTAAGCCCTTTTAAAAATCAGTTGTCCTTTTTCTTCACTCAGAAAATTCGCAAACCCCGTTCCGAGGCCATTGTGATTTTCTTTAAGTGTATATACCAAATCACGTACCATTGGATAGATTTTCGTTGAAATAATCACCTGGTACGGTAAAAACATATCCCCCGGGCTTAATCGTGCTTTCCAAATGGGCTATTTTAACTTTTTGTAAAAAATTCGTCTGCGTTGTATCTTCTTTATTCCCAATCCAGCTTACCCCGATAAAACCAATCGCATCAGGATTTTTTGCCACATAATCAATTACACCTTCACTTGTCCTGGCGGCCATTACATCGGGTGAAAGCGCCTCGTCCTTTAATACTGAATCGACGATAAAACGTACAGTACTGGTTGCCTTTACCCCATCAAATACCGGGATTAATTTTTTTGTCAAATTTTCCTGTGAGTATCGCTTTTATCTCCTTCATCGTAAAAAGCGAATCGGGTGACAATGGATTGACAATAACAGCAATAGCATCTCTTGCAACTGTCAGTTTTCTCGGCGCCACTCCCATCGAATCTATCATGTAATTCTCTTCGCTTTCCGTAAAACCACGTGTAGCAATGATCATCCTGATACTGTCGTTGCCAAAATCTTTCAGGCAATCGGCTTCAGGCTTATAGTGAACGATGATCTTAGTACCGGGATTATTTGCCTCATATACCTGCACCTGCGCATCAATGACCGGTTTGAAAGACTCATCCACGCTGATATGGATAGTGCCTTTATCCCATGTATCCGGCCCATTTCTTTTTATCCTGTTCGTAGTTGGTACAACCGAAAAGGAAGAATAACAAAGCCAATACGCTCATCCATCCGCAACCATTCACTGCTCTCATTTAAAATAATTTTTCTTATATCCCCTGTAGATGCGCCAGGCTCCGTATAATACACAAATACCTCCAAATACCTTGTCCAGGTAATTGGCGGGAAAACTGTCATTAAAATCCAGCTTAAATTTATCGCGAAAAATAAAGAAGCAACCCAACAGCAGGATCACTGCACCCATCGCATAATCCATTATCACCCTCATGGATGAAACCTGCTTCTTTCTTTTCTTTTCATATTCTTCAATCATGTACCCGGTTTTCAAGGGAAGCAAATTATTGATTTTTTATTGTTCTATACCGATAAATATGAGATGCCGGGGTGGGGAGAATCCATAAGGAGGTGTCAGGTGTGAGGTGTCAGGTAACGTTGATCGTTGTTGGTTGTTCGTTGGCCGTTACTTAATCTGTAAAGACATTACAAGTTCAGAGCCGGCCAACCAACAACGATCAACCAACAACGGCGAGCCCGACACCCGACACCCGACACCTGACACCTGACACCTGACAGCTGACAGCTGACACCCGATACCTCGCAACTCCCGCCTAAACACTACCTTTGCCCCCATGAAAATTTTAATGGTTTGCCTGGGCAATATCTGCCGCAGCCCGCTGGCGGAAGGCATTCTGCAGGAGAAGGCATTTAAAGCCGGGTTGAACTGGAGCGTGGAAAGCGCCGGTACCAACAGTTATCATATCGGTGATCCTCCTCATCAATTATCACAAAAAGTAGCCAGGCTCAATGGTATTAATATCTGTGACCAGCGGGCCAGGCGGTTTGTCGCGGAAGATTTTGAGCGGTATGATAAGATCTATGCACTGGCCGGAGATGTGATGAATGATATCGGCTATATAGCCAAAAAGAAATTCGATGGTGCTAAGATTGATCTGCTGATGAATGAATTATACCCGGGCAGGGATATGGATGTTCCCGATCCTTATTATGGCGGAGAATCCGGTTATCACGAAGTATATAAAATGCTTGACAGGGGTGTGTGACGCGATCATCGAAAAATATGCACCCAAAACTCCCAAAGGAGCTTTTGAAGCCTCCGATAATTTGAAATGATATTTTAATGGCAAAAGTTACTGTAAGCATTCCGCAGGGCACAAGAGATTTTGGGGCGGATACCGTTCGTAAGCGGAATTATATCTTCCATACGATACGTCATGTTTTTGAGCTATACGGTTTTCAGCCGCTGGAAACGCCGGCGATGGAAAACATTGAGACATTGATGGGAAAGTATGGAGAAGAAGGAGATAAACTTATTTTCAAAATATTAAATAACGGCCTCGATAACCGGGAGAAAGAAATACAGGCGAGGGAAGATTTTGAAAAAGTATTGCAGGGGAAAAACATAAAGGGCATTACTGAAAGAGCATTAAAATATGATCTCACCATCCCATTCGCCAGGTATGTGGCTATGAATCATGGCCAGCTTACTTTCCCTTTCAAACGCTACCAGATACAGCCTGTATGGAGAGCCGATCGCCCGCAAAAAGGACGCTACCGCGAATTCTACCAGTGTGATGCAGATGTAGTGGGAAGTAATGCCTTACTGAATGAAGTAGAACTGGCTATTATCTATGCAACTGTTTTTGAAAAATTAAATATTGATGTTGAAATAAAGATCAACAGCCGGAAGATATTAGCGGCCCTGGCGGAAATATGCGGCGGACAAAGTAAAATGATTGATATCACGATCGCGATTGATAAGCTGGATAAGATAGGGCTGGAAAAAGTAAAAGAGGAATTAGCCCAACGGGGATTAAATACGGAACAAATAACCATTATTGAAAAGTACCTCGGCATTACAGGCTCCAGTGAAGAAAAGCTCGGGCAGATAAAAAGTTTATTGGGCGACAACGGGACGGGGAAAAAAGGAATGGAAGAAATTGAATACCTGGTATACTCCCCGCTCACTACTCACCATTCACCACTCACCATAGACTTTACCCTCGCCAGGGGCCTCAACTACTACACCGGTATCATCTTTGAAGTAAAAGCGAAAAATGTACAGATGGGCAGTATCGGCGGCGGCGGCCGTTATGATGACCTTACCGGCCTGTTTGGCGTACCCAATATTCCCGGGGTCGGTATTTCCTTTGGAGTTGACCGGATCTACGATGTAATGGAAGAACTGAAGCTTTTCCCCCGCAGAAGTGCATACCGGCACCCAGGTCCTGTTTTTTAACTTAGGGGATACCGAAAGCAAAATGGCCTTTACCCTTATGCAGCAATTAAGGGCTGCGGATATCCGCTGTGAATTATACCACGAAACGGTAAAATTCGACAAGCAATTCAAATACGCTGAAAAGAAAAACATACCTTACACCGTCATTATTGGCAGCAAAGAAATGGAAGAAAAAACCTGTGTAGTAAAGGATATCCGGAATGGCCAGCAGCAGACCGTTCCGGTCAATAAATTGCAGGATTTTACGTTTATATAGCTAAACCAATACTTATGAGATATAAACTGTTTTTTATCCTCCCCTCCCTGCTGATGCTGGATGCCACCTGTAAGAAAAATGAAGATGGCAGAAACAACCTTATTCTGGAAGCTACATTTGAAGGAAACAATGCCCTTAGTGGCTGGGACAATGACCAGCATTGCTGCGATTATTCCCTTACACAAAGTCACGACAAGTTCACGGAGGGCAGCAGTTCGCTCCGCATAGAAGTGAGATCAACCGATCCGCAGACAAGCAAATCTATCCGGTCGGAATTAGTGCAGAAATCGGACGAGGTAGGCACCGAACGCTGGTATGGATTCAATATGTTTCTCGAAAACTGGTCGGATGATAATGCCGGTGAAAGCGTTTTTCAATGGCACCCCGGCAATACGACAGGCACCGGAACCGCTTCCTTATGGACATCCGGTGGCCGCTATGTATATGAAAGAAACACAGGCGGCCCCGATAATGAGTATACCGATCTTGGTCCCGTCGTCAGCAACCAGTGGGTACCATGGGTCATTCATGTAAAATGGGCGGCAGATAATACAGGCATCATGCAGGTCTGGAAAAACGGCAAACTGGTAATGGATAAAACCGGCATTCCCACTTCTCCTCCCGAAGGCACTTATTTTAAACTGGGAATGAATAAATGGGGCTGGCTTGACCAACCTTCTACCGTTACAAAAAGAGTATTCTATTATGATGAAGTAAGGATTGGTAATGAAAAAGCTTCGTATGAAGATGTAAAGCCCGGCCCCTGATCAATTATTTTCAACCTATAATTTATATAACGACAAAAAACAAATTCACAAATGAGACGTAATTCATTCCTTATCCTGTCAGCTTTTGTATTGCTGATCGCGGCCTGTGGTAAAAAAGGCGGCAAATCAGGATTGATGGTTCCCAAAGATGCAGCTATTGTAATACATGTCAACAGCGGCTCTCTTTCTTCCAAACTAAGCTGGGATGAGATCAGGCAAACCAACTGGTTCAAAGAAATGTCAAAAGAAGCCACAGACACGCTGGCTCAGCAATTGCTGGCTGATCCTGCCAGTTCAGGTATTGACACAAAAGCCGATCTCGTTTTTTACCTGAAAAAACAAGGCAAAGGTGGTTATCTCGTTTTTGAAGGTTCACTGACTGACGCTGCCTCTTTTGAAAAATTGGTAAAAGAAATATCGAAAAAAGAAAATGGGGCAGAAGTGAAAAAAGAAGGTGATTTCAGTTATATCCTTGCCGGAAAGGGCGGTATCGTTATCTGGAACAAATCAAAATTTGCTTCACTTGCCAATGCACCTATACCTGATATGAAAGGCATGTGGGGAGGGAATAAGGGCTCCAGAAGCTATGAGTTTGAGCCTGACAGTCTCAGGTTTTTTTGGGCAACAGGCGCTTACCCTCGAAGGCGACCAGAACCTGGATACTGACAGCCGCTTTGCTGATCTTGTAAAAGACAGAAGCGATATGCACGTATGGATGAATATCGCAGGATATTACGGAGACATGGGAGGCATGATGTCTATGATGAAAGTGAATGTACTATTCCAGGACAATGTTTCTGTCACTTCGCTCAATTTCGACAATGGTAAGATCACCGCGAAAGCAAAACAATATTATGGCGAGGAAATGAGAAAATTATTGTCGAAGTATAAACCTTCCAATGTAAGTGCGGATGTTATCAACCGTATTCCTTCTGCCAATGTAGCAGCGGTAATGGCATTCAATTATCCTCCCGATGGTTTACTCGCATTTTTAAAAGTGATAGGTGTAGACGGAATGGCGAACGGTTTTTTAGCTGATATGAATTACAGCGTTGAAGAATTCGTCAAGGCCGGTAAAGGAGACATACTGGTAGCAGTAAGCGATATCGCCATGGTACAAAAACAGGATACCCTTGATTATGGCAACGGCATGGCGCCTTATATACATACTTCAACCAAACCGGATATGAAAGTGCTTTTCGCTGCTTCTGTAAACGATAAAGCCGCTTTTGAAAAACTGATCACACTGGCCTGGCAGGCTACCAAAGATAAGACGGAAGGCATGCCTGCGATCAGTTACAAACTGGAAAACAACTGGTTTGCGGCAAGTAATTCCGCAGAGTATACAGACAAATTCCTGGCTGGCGGCAATAATAAACAACCTTTCGTTGATAAGATATCAGGACATCCTTTCGGGTTTTATCTTGACCTGCAGAAAATAATGCAGTCCACTACCCGGCAAATAACGCAGGACAGCACCGGTAAAGAAGCGGTAGATCTTTCAATGAAGATGTGGCAGGATATTGTAGCTTCAGGCGGCGATTATAATGATAAAGCCATAGAATTTACTTTTGAAGTGAACCTGGTGGATAAGAGCACCAACAGTCTCAAACAACTGAACCAGTATTTTGACAAGCTCAATTCTCTTAAAAATGAAAAATTCAAACAGTACGAGGGGATGAGTTCGCTGTCTGACTCCACAACGATAGCGCCGGAAGTAAAATAATTTTAATTACATCTTTGTCAACCACAGCTCACTTACCTTTGAATAAGTGAGCTGTGGTTTTTAAAAAAGACAGGTCTTTATGCAATTAGTTATCCGGAGCCTTTTACCTACTTACTTTGATCAAAGCGTCACACAAACCTCTGAGATATGGGGCAAAGAACTGGTGTTTGATAAAGGAGACCTTATCAAAATAGTAGCGCCGTCAGGAAGTGGTAAATCATCCCTGGTCAATTTTCTATATGGCATGCGGAATGAATACAACGGAACTATTTTGTATGCAGATAAAAACATCAACCAGCTTTCTTTAGAAGATCTCGCCCGACATCGCAAGGATCATGTCAGTATCGTATTCCAGGATCTGCGTCTTTTTCCCGACCAGACCGTGAGGGAAAACATCGAAATAAAAAGGCAGTTGAACCCTTATCATCCCGCAGAAAAAATAACAGAGATGGCTGCCCGCCTGGGTATCGGCAGCAAACTTTCATCGCGGTGCTGCACCTGTTCCTATGGCGAGCAGCAGCGTATCGCTATTATCCGCTCATTGATGCAGCCCTTTGATATTTTATTACTGGACGAACCCTTCAGCCACCTCGATAATAAAAATTCAGAGAAAGCGATGGAACTGATGCTGGAAGAAGCGAAGGCCCGTAAGGCCACGATCATTTTCGCTGATCTTGAACGGGTTGATTATTTTTCCATTTACCCGATTGTATCATTTATAAAAACTGACCGGTGGCCCTTTCCTTCAAACCCATAAGACCATTATTACAGACAGGCACCAATTCATTGTCGAGATGGTTCTCTTATATCGGGCTCGGTATTGGCGTTTTGCTGTTACTCTGCTCCATACAGATGTATATCAATATCCAGCAGTTGCTGACAGAAGGTGGTATGCGGAAGAATGGTTTTGATTTTATTTCCATTACCAAAACCGTGACGAATGAAACGATGGGTAAACCGGAAAAGAATTTATTTACCCAGGCGGAAATAGACGAAATAAAAGCACAGCCATTTATTGAGAATGCAGCGCCGCTTTTACCCAACCAGTTCAGGGTGAAACTCAGCGCCGGCGATATAATACCATTCAGAACCGATCTTTTCCTGGAAACACTGGAAAATGATTTTATAGATACGATCCCCCCTTCTTTTTCCTGGCAGGAAGGACAGGAAACACTTCCTATCATTATCTCTTCCGATTTTTTTGAGATATATAATGTGTTTGCGCCCGCGCAGGATCTTCCGCAGGTATCTAAAGAAACGGCAACGGGTATTCCTGTACTGGTAACCTGTGAAGGCAATGGGCAGGAACAGGCTTTTGTCGGAAGGATCGTCGCCTTCAGTGACAGGGTAAACTCTGTACTGGTACCCAAAACGTTTTTAGATTGGGCCAATAAAACGTTTGGCAGGCAAAACAGCATTGAAGCTTCCCGTATTTTTTTAAAAACCAAGGATGCCAACAATCCCGAGTTATTGAAGTTCCTGGATAAAAAGAATTATAAGGTCAATAAAGACAAAACAATTCTTGGCCGTAATAAAATTGTGATACAAAGTATTTTCAGCGGGCTGGGTGTATTCGGATTGTTAGTAGTGATACTCGCCCTGATGCTTTTTTCTTTTTACCTGCAACTGGTGATCGCAAGAAGCAAAGACAACCTGCGGTTATTACTAACGCTTGGTTACTCTCCTGGATGGCTGAGCAAAAACGTATCCAACAGGTTCATCCCTGTTTATATACTGATCGTATTGTTTGCACTGGGAATAACGGAACTTATGCAATGGGCCTTTCATCATTTCGCCATGTACGACAGGCCGGAGTTATCTTCTTTTGTACACTGGTCGGTTGGAGTGACCGCATTAGTGTTGATTGCGCTTTCCTTGTTTACGAATTATAAGCTGGTGAAGAATTTGTTATATAGGCTGAGTTAAATACAGGAACACGGATTGTACGGATCGAACGGATAAACACGGATTTTCTCCTGATAATTATCCGTGCTAATCTTTTCCATCCGTGTCATCCATGTTCCATCACTCTTTCATAGATCACTGCCGCACCCTGCCCCACTCCAATACACATAGCAGCCAGGCCGTATTTTGCATACCGTCTTTTCATCTCATGTAATAAAGTAGCGGAAATACGAACGCCGCTGCACCCGAGCGGGTGACCGATAGCGATAGCGCCGCCATTTACATTTACTTTATTGATGTCTAACCGGAGATCACGGACACAGGCGATAGATTGCGAAGCAAACGCTTCATTGAGTTCAATAAGATCAAGCTGTGCGGCTTTCAATCCCACTCTTTGCAATGCCTTTTGCGTAGCGGGTACAGGGCCGATACCCATGATAGAAGGGTCAACACCGGCCACGGCCATGGAAACAATTTTAGCCATCGGTTTTAATCCGTATTTATTTACGGCTTCCTCACTGGCCAGCAACATGGCTGCTGCACCATCATTGATACCGGCAGAGTTTCCCGCCGTCACCGTTCCCTCTTTTATAAAAGCAGGCTTTAACGCCGCCAGTTTATCAAGAGAAGTTTGCCGCGGATGTTCATCTGTTTCAAATAATGTTTGCTTTCCTTTTTCATCAAAGACCACCGGTGTTATTTCATCCTTCCATTTTCCGGCCGCGAAGCTTCTAAATATTTTTTCTGTGATGATAACGCAAAAATATCCTGCTCCTCTCTTGATATATTCCATTGCTTAGCGACATTCTCCGCTGTTTCTCCCATACTATAGGGATGATACATTTCCGCCAGTTTTTTATTCGTAAAGCGCCAGCCAAGCGTAGTATCGTACACTTCTGCATTGCGCTGAAAAGCGGCGGCTGCTTTCGCCATTACAAAAGGTGCTCTTGTCATACTTTCCACACCACAAGCGATAATTAATTCCGCGTCGCCGCATATTACCTGTCTTGATGCATCCATAATGGCCTGTAATCCTGAAGCGCATAAACGATTGACTGTATTCCCTGCTACGCTAACCGGCAACCCGGCCAGTAAAGCCGCCATTCTTGCCACATTACGATTATCTTCTCCCGATTGGTTAGCGGCGCCGGCGATCACCTCTTCAATGGCATTCACATCAACGGATGGATTTCTCTGCAGGATAGCCTTTATTACATGTGCCAGCAGGTCATCAGGACGGACAGACGACAGTGCACCGCCGTATTTTCCAACCGGAGTACGTACTGTATCAACAACATATACTGTTTTCATACCTTATAAAATGAAGGTGCAATATAAATGATTCATTATTCCCCTTCAGGGCAGGGTTTATTATCTTTGCCGCCTGATGAAAGACAATAAGAATATACGTGACCTGAACCTGAAGCAGTTGGAAGAGTATTTTGAAGAAATGGGGGGAAAAAAGTTCAGGGCCAAACAGGTATACGAATGGCTATGGCAAAAACAGGCTATGAGCTTTGCGGATATGACCAACCTGAGCAAAGATCTCCGCCAAAAACTGGGTGAAGAGTTTACCCTGCCCGCCTTGCACATTGACGCCACTCAATATAGTGAAGATGGCACTATCAAAAGCCGTTTCAAAACCTGGGACGGCCACCTGGTAGAAGGTGTAATGATCCCCACCGCCATGAGATATACCGCCTGTGTTTCTTCTCAGATCGGTTGTTCACTCAGTTGCAAGTTTTGCGCCACCGGCTATATAGACCGCAAAAGAAATCTCTCCTTTGATGAGATATACGACGAAGTGGTACTGATCAACCAGCAATCAGAAAAAACGCATAACAAAAAACTCAGCAATATCGTGTTCATGGGTATGGGCGAACCCCTGCTGAATTATAAAAATGTACTGAAAGCGATAGAGCGTATTACCGCGGCAGATGGATTGGCGATGAGTCCCAAACGTATTACTGTTTCAACAGCGGGTGTAGCCAAAGGCATCCGGCAATTAGGCGATGATAAAGTAAAATTCAAACTGGCTTTGTCACTTCATGCGGCCAATGATGCCAAACGGCATGAGATCATGCCGATCAACGATACCAATAATATTCAATCGTTAATTGATGCATTGAATTATTTTTATAAACAAACCAAGAGTGAGATCACTTTTGAATATATCCTTTTCAAAAATTTCAATGACTCATTAAAAGATGCGGATGAGCTGATAAAAATTTACCGCCAGGTTCCGGCTGATCTTGTCAATATCATTGAATATAACCCTATTGATTTTGCCAGGGTACCAAAAGCCGGATGAAGAAACGGTGGAGGCGTTCATGGCCTACCTGGGTAAGAACAGGGTGAATGCCCGCCTCCGCAAAAGCCGTGGTAAGGATATTGATGCCGCCCTGCGGACAATTAGCCAATAAAGCTTCACATTAAAGTCCGGCTTCATATTAAGGCCGCTTATCACTGATTTGTTCTCCAGCAAGAAAATTTCTCGGCTGCCGTTAAACCTATCTGCCTGTCACAGGTCTGTACATCCTCCGGGTTTGCAATGCCGGTACCGAAAGCTTATTACAAACAAACAGCAAACTAAAAACATCAGCCATGAAAAAAGTAATTGTCACTATGATGGTCGCTGCCTTTGCAGCCTTAACAATACAGGCGCAGGAAATACCTGAGCGTAAGCGGGAAGAGTTCAAACCGATGGAAAAAGAAAAGATGTTCAACAAAAAAGAACTGGCTTCACTGAACCTGACGGAAGAACAAAAGACGAAAATGAAATCCATGAACCAGGATCTGCGCAAACAAATGGAAGACCTGAAAAAGCAGGACAACCTTACTGTAAAAGAATCAAGGGAGAAAATGGAAACCTTGCGCAAAGATCACCAGGAAAAATTCCAGGCTATGCTGACAGCAGAACAAAAAGCACAGATGGAAAAAGATAAAGAGGCCCGCAAGGAAAAAGGAAAAGAATGGGGTGAAAAGAAACAAGCCAAAATGAAGGAGGAATTAAACCTTAGCGATGAACAAATGACTAAAATAACGGAAAGCAGGAAAGTAACGGCAGAAAAGATAAAAGCTGTACGTGAAAACAACTCATTAAGTGCAGAACAAAAGAGTGAACAGGTAAAAGAATTGATCAGGCAGCAAAAAGAAAACACCCAGTCATTACTTACCGGTGAACAAAAGATGAAAATGAAAGAACATAAGAAACAGTCCGGAAAGAAAAAGACAGCATAAAGGACGGTTCGATAAAAAACAGGCCCTGCTTCATTTTGATGAAAGCGGGGCTTTTTAATTACCTTCGCCCCTCACTACTGTTGTAAAACAGCAAATACACTACAATGAAAAAGAAGTCATCTCATTTCGACAAGTTCACCAAAAAGAAAAGTAACGCCGCGATCAAAGAGCAATTCAAACAGGAAAAAAGGAAGGTCAAGAAAGAACGGGAAGAATATTTTGATAAGAAAAAAGCGGAAGCCAGGGGATTAAGACCTGATGCCGGCAGCCGCAAGCCGGATATTACGGGCCAGAAAGGGAATACTATTTTGCATCCGCGGCCTGATACAGCAGCAATATCATATAAAATCATGGCCCACTCACATCGTTATAAACCGCAAGGGTGAAATAAAATTCATTATTCAATCCGGTTCAAAAATCATGGAGCGACTAATTGCTGATATTGACTCCCTGAAGTAAATAAAATAACCTGGCTATGCTTGCGTTAGAACAACGATCGTTTTTGATGCGTGAATACAAAATAAATAATAAAATCTTTGACGATGGAATACAGGAAATTCGGAAATACTGATCTTGCGTTATCAACTATTACCTATGAGGATTTGAGTTTTATCAATTTCGCGCTTGATGAAACCGGTTAAGCGCTTTCTTGAATCAATATTTAATACTTGTGAAATTATGAAGGCATTAATTATCGGCGCTACGGGAGCGACAGGAAAAGACCTGGTCCAGCTATTGTTACAGGATCCCGATTATACGGAGGTAGTGATATTTGTCAGAAATACAACCGGCATCAGGCATCCAAAATTGACAGAAGTATTGACTGATTTCGGCAAATTGGAAAATGTATCCGAGAGCATAAAGGGTGATGTATGGTTTTCGTTGCTGGGCACCACATTAAAAAATGCAGGTTCAAAAGAAAGGCAATGGCAAATGATTATGCGATTCCATCTGCATTTGCTGAGATCGCAAGGCAAAACGGCGTTCAGAGGGTTGTATTGTTGTCGGCCCACGGAGCTTCAACATCAAGCAAAGTCTTTTACTCAAAAATGAAGGGGAGTTTGGAAGAAAAAATCGGCACTCTTTCATTCAAACAATATATCATTTTCAGGCCAGGGTTATTGCTTCGTGAAAAAACTGACCGGTGGGGGAGAACGCATAAGTGCGCGCATGCTTAAGTTTCTGAATAATCTGGGGATGGCTAAGAAGATTTCATCCGATGCCTACATTCACGCTGGCGCAAAAACTAGAAAAAGCCCCGGGGAACCTGGGCAGAAGGAAGGCATGTAATAGAACTGGATGAAATATTCAATTTCTAGAATGGCTTTGACAAAATGAAGCAAAGCCATTTATCCTGCATTGACCTGTGGATAAACGGCTTCCGTGTTAATATTACCAATTTTATTGTTCGTATTAATTGCTTACTAACAATCACGTAACAATTAGGTAATATTTCTTCTCGTAAAAGGGTAAAAGGGGAGTATTCCCCTTTTACCCTTTATGAATTTTAATTCGCGGCTTTTGACGCGGTTTCTGCCGCTTCGGTAATCACTTTCGCTACTGCATCAGGCTGGGAAATATAAACAGCATGACTGCCCTTTATTTTAGAAATCCTGGTGTTTGATCGGAGGTACATCTTTTCTTCGATCTCCGGGCGTATGCTTTTGTCTTCGGTAGCCACAATGCCATAGCTGGGTTTGGTTTTCCAGGCAACCTGGGGTCAGTGGTGTCGCAAAAGATTTACTGGCAACGCGCCTTGCGAAGCATACATGAATTCGGATTCTTGTTTACTAAGGTCGGCGCAAAATCCAGCGTGGTATTTTTCTTTCGAGTAATAAACAAATCCTTTTTCATCGGGAGGCAGTACGCCATTTTCTGCTACCGGCGGCATCGAGCTGAACCAGGTAAAGGCCGACTCACCCAGGTCAGGCTGAAAGGCGGCTACATATACCAATCCAACTACTTTGTTATGGACACCCGCCTGCGTGATTACCGCCCCGCCCCAGGAATGTCCCCACCAGGATCACGGGACCATCCTGCTGATCTAATCCCGAAGGCCGCCTATACCGAAGAAAGATTGAAAAGCATTATTGACAATGAAAGAGACCACATTATCGCTACGCTAAAAAAATGCAATTGGAAAGTTTATGGCCCTGGTGGAGCAGCAGAGTTGCTGCACATACACGTTTCAATGCTTAATTCCAGAATGAAGAAACTTGGCATTGAGAAGGACCGATTTATCAAGAAAGATAAGTAATAAGTTGAGCCGTTGCTCCTTCAATATTAAACAATTCTTTAAGCCCACGTATTGAGATAGCGCCATTTTTAATTATAAATATAAGCTCCTTTATAAGCAATTCTTTACAGCAGCATCAAGTACTGATAAGGTACAAAAGGAAATAAAAAATGGAGTTAAGAAACGTCAGTTGCTCAAAATTTATTTTAGTAACCTTTTGTAAGTAAGCGTTCTAAATAAAGTGCGGTTAAACTGTGGTAGGTGTGCTACTTTCCAATACAGAATGTAATACTTAATGAAAAAGAATTACTTAGTAGAATGAAAATACAAGAGGGACGCTACATTTTTCCCATTTAGAATTTGGGGAAATAGAAGATATATTTTACTTCATTTTTAAAGAGCTTACCGCAATTAACCTTTCCAGGCTTTAACGGTAAAATAAAAAATACCAGGAATAACTACCGAAATTTTACCCTATTTGTAAAGAAAAAATCAGGATAAATCCTCCCGCCTTAGTGGAAACTGAATTTAATCTTTTACTTCCGGGAAGAGAATGGCTTTGAGCTTCGTATATAACGCGTGATGTTTTTCCGGATTATTTTTTTCAGATTTTGAAGATTTAGATGCAGGGCTTATTCCAACGCGACAGACAGTGGGTCACTTACACAAAGTATTGAATTCCAATAATGAAATATGGAATTTACACCAGCTTACTGGTGCATATCAATAAAAAATATATCTTCCATTTCCAATCGGCCCTTGTTCAGGGCTGAATAAGACAAGCACTAAAGATAGTATATGAATAATGTATGGCGAACCCTTATAGACGGCTTTACCTATGGCGGAAATGTAATGCATTGTATCATCAATTATTCATTAATAGTGGTTACCGTACTGCCGCATTTGCTAAAATCAAATCCGTATATACGTAACAGAAATGCATGGCTGTCGGCTCTGATCCTGTCGTTGGTTGTCCAGGTAATCATTTGGTTTGTCTTCAACGACTCCGGGGTTTCTGTTATCTGGTCTTCGATGGCTGGTTTCAACACAATGATACTTTTGAAACGAGGCCCGGACAGGTATGGAAAAAAGCTGTTACTTATACTTAGCCTTGTAACAGCTCTGTCCGCCATTATCTATTATGCTGTTACCTTACCTCTTATCACTACATGCGCCCATGTCATAGCTGTGCTGATGGGCTTTGGCTTTTTTTACCTCTTTGGTGCGGGAAGGCGGGGTCTCAATGCAAGTAATGCCGGGTAAATAAATCCAGCAATGGAAAGTTCCGGCTAATAAATTTTTTATTCCCATAGCCATCATTGTTTTCCAAATCAACCTGTCTCCAATTTTATCATCGCCCCGGTTGTCCTGATCACCGATCCCGGTGGCCCGCATTTATATAGTAACATTTGAATGCGGGAACATCTGTGGTTAATTATTGTAATAAACGAAACCTTGCATGAAATAAAAAAAGCCTGATACGAAGCCGGATTATTTAATACCCAGTCTCGCCAATAACTGGTCCTTTTTGGATTTGGGACACGTTGAGTTCATCACCATTGTTCATAATAATAAAAGTGCCCGCCGTTTTTTTCAGGTGGTCAATATGCTGGATGTTCACCAGCAGCGAGTGATGAACCCGTTCAAATAGTTCAGCCGGCAACATGACTTCGGTTTCCCCAAGCGACCGGGAAAGAAGCAGTTTTTTATTATTCTTTAAAATAATTTCCGTGTAAGCGCCGCTTGCCCTGCAATAAATAATTTCCGCAACGGGTATAAAATCATAGCCTTCGCGGTTGGGTATCGCTATCTTTTGCTGCACAGGTTGCGCTTTGGTATTTTGCAAAAGATTATCAATGACCGATTCTTCTCTATCGCCGATAACTTTTTTTTGCTTTCTCAACGGCATTCACCAGGTCATTGCTGTCAATGGGTTTTAATAAATAATCCACAGCGCTTACACGGAATGCCTGCACCGCGAATTCATTATAGGCAGTGGTGAAAATGATATGGAAATTAATTTCCCTGTTCATGATCTCCAGCATTTCAAAGCCGTTCATCCAGGGCATTTCCACGTCGAGGAAAATAAGGTCCGGATTATTTCTTTTGATGGACAGCATACCTTCTTTGGCCGACTGGCAGGTGTCCGTTATTTCCACACCGGGACAAAACATTTTCAGGTCACTTTGCAGGGATTTTATGCAATGCTCTTCATCATCTATAATAATGGCTCTTATCATGCGTCCTGTTTAAATTTTACGATTACCAATGTACCCGCCGGGTTATTGTCTTTATCTTTTTTATCCGTCACGTCAATGCTTCCTCCCTGCCGGTGGATGGTGTTGTATAAGTTTAGCCGGTTTTTCACCAGCTTCATTCCTTTTGATTCATAGGTATTCGATGTCTGCGATTTATTGCGCATTGCCCTTTCACGGCCTATGCCGTTGTCATCAATCCTGCATTCTATGGTTCCGGCGTTCCTTGCGACAGAAACTGTTACGTTGCCGCCGTTCTTCGGCAGCACACCATGCCATACGGCGTTTTCAATAAAGGGTTGCAGGATCAAAAGGCGGAACTTTTAGGGTATGAAGGTCAACACCGTCTTCAATAATAAATTCAAAAACGATCTTTGAACTGAAACGTAAACTCTCTAATTGCACATACAACCGGCAGGTTTCGAGTTCTTCATACAAACTTACTTCCTGCTGCACATTGTTTAACTGGCTTCGGATAAGTTTCGAAAAAGTAGTAAGATAATTTATGGCCTGCCGTTTATTGTCTTCCTGTATCAATGATTTGATCGAATTAAGACAATTGAAAATAAAATGGGGGTTCATCTGTGCCCGCAGGCGCCTGCGCTTTCAGTTCCGATGCTTCCCTTTCAAACTGCGCTTTCTGCTGCTCTTTTTTCCGGATAGCGCTTATCCTTAGCTGGAGAAGCGAATAAACGGTTGCTACCACTGCAAATGCGCACAGGGAAATAAACCACCATGTTTTCCAGAACGGCGGCGTGATGATCACCGGCAAAATTTTTATATGGTCGCTCCATTTGCCGGCTGTGTTGGTAGCATTTATTTTCAGTGTGTAATGTCCCGGCGGGATTTTCGTGTAAACCGCTGCATTATTATTTTCTGCATTCACCCAACCGGCATCAAACCCATCGAGCATATAACGGTACCGAATCTGTTCAGGAATATTGTATTCCAAAGCAGCAAATTCAAAAGTGAGAAAGTTTTGATGATAAGGCAACCTGATTTCAGTCAAACTATTAATAGCTGAGTCAAACGGAGAATACGCCGAACCGAAATCCGCCAATGAATTGTTGATATAAATTCCTGTAAGAGCAACAGACGGTTGAAAGTTGTCGTCAGCAATAGTGAGCGGATCAAACACTTACTCCGCCAAAAGCAATTCTTCCGTCAGGCAGTTCCAGGAAATGATACCTGTTGTATTCGTCCCCGGGCAGCCATCTTTTGCAGTGAACGTTCTAGGAACCATGCCTGTGGCCGGATCAAAAGAAAATATCCCTTTGTTGCTGCTGGCACCAGAGCATTCCCTTTATGATCAGCGATGACGGCATATACCGTATTATTAGGCAGGCCGTCACGCATAGTATAGATGCGGCATTTACCCGTCGTTTTTATTAAAGCGTATCAAACCTCCTCCCAATGAACCCATCCACAATATAATTGCCGTCACTGCGGGTCCAGCACCAGATTCATTAATTGATTGGTGGATAAGGAGCCGGGAGATTCACTGTAAGTATAATGAATGGTTTTGCCGGTTTGCCTGTTATAATAATATAAACCGTTAAGCGCAGTACTTATCCAGAACCCGTCTTCACCATCTATCAGCAGGCTATTGGCCGTATAAGTATAACCAAAATCCACGGATGCAATGGAAGAATATACAGTGATGGCATGAGTGGTCGTATCAAAGTAAACGGGACGCATAAGGAAATCTATACCCCATAATTTTCCCGAGCGGCTGCACGCCAGGGCATTGACAGGGGCGGTTCCCAAGGTATCTATCCGTATTATGCCAGGGTGGTTGAACAAGATGCCCGTCTTTATAATAACAAACAGGAAGTGATGCCACCAAAGTATTCTCTGCCCGTGAGAACCAGAATTTACCATCGGCGGTTTTAAACCAGCGAAAGCTATAGGGCGATATATGATGCAAAAAAGTTTTGCTGATCTCAGCCGGCGGAACATGCATGTAATCTTTCAAAACATCTTCCTGAAAGGATTGTTCATATCCTATTCCTGGCAAACGGGAAAGACGCAGATCGTATAACTGCACTCCCGAACCATTGCTTCCCATCCACAAAATGCCGGAACGGTCTATCAGCGAAGCTTTGAAGCCGTGCTCAGGTTTTTGACTTCCGGGGCTCCATCTGCTAACCTCATTATTTATGGAAAGCGTATATATGTCAACTCCATAATTGAAATAGATAGTGCCTTTGTCGTCCTCCACCATGTCATAGCTTTGGGCCCATTCTGTAAAAGTCCTTTCCGTAAATGAATTGGAGGCTGCGTGATAAATAATGATCCTGCCCACGTCGTTTATCACAGCATCACCATTTTGCCTGAAGATGGCATAAACATCTTTCCAGCTAGCTTGCGGATCATACAGGTGAAGATTATGAAAGGCATAGGGTATAGTTTTCAGGCCCTGTGCATTATCATCCAGCTTTATCAATGATGTGTTAGTGATTAAAGTGATAACCCCTTTATTTGAAGAAATGCCGGCAATCCAGTCATGCGTCAAACCCAGTTCCGGTTCGGAATAAAAACGCAACTGCCCCTTCTCCAGGTTACAGGCAAACAGCCCGCCCTTATTGGTCAATATCCATATATTCCCTTTTGCGTCTTCTGCGAAACAATGACCTCCTCTTGCCACTTTGTATACTTCTTTATAAAGAATGTTTTTTGTAAAATGAAAAAGATTTTCTGTTTTGCAATCCAACACATCTATATCCCCGGTTTCATAAAATATCCAAAGCCTGTCCTGCCGGTCGGGGTACAGCCTGACGATGATATTACTTGCAAGTGTGGTGGAGTCTCCCGGTACATGCCGGAATGTCTTAAACTTTTTACCATCATATCTTGCCAAACCATCCCGGGTAGCAATCCAAATAAATCCTGTTTTATCCTGCGCCAATCCGCTGATGTAAGATTGGGGCAATCCGTCGGCTACGTTCAATGTTGTAAATGCCACAGGTGCGGGAGACTGCGGAGATACATTAGCAGCAAAACAGGCAGCCAGTATAAAAACAGTAATAATAGTTTTGCCAGTTTGCATCATCACGAATTATTTTCAAAAAAAAACTTTTTCCGGAAGCCTGGTAATCTTTTTAAAATTATTCTTTCCATCCGGGTTGAATGCCTGCTGCAACTTATACTAAAAATTAAAACTTCCTGTTAGCCAGCGAACTTATTACTATAAAAGCCCCGGTTCTTTGATAGGGAACCGGGGCAGTGGTTACTCATAGAATTGCCCTACTGGCCGGTCATCGTCCAGGGCTTTCTGCTGTGCTGGTATTCTGTGTTCCGTCAGCCGGACTGCAGCTGATGAGCGAACGGAACGGTCAGTATATATTCGTCAGACAGCATAGCCTTTAGGTTTGTTTCAACATAAATTTATCAATGCCACCGCTTCACGGTATTTACTAAATAGTTAAAATGCCCGAACCGCACGGACACGTCTAACGAGGTACTTGAGTCCGTCGGACTGTCCGCCAGTACCAAAATGCTGGTACCAGGCGGAGGAGAAGCCGACGAACTCCGAGGAACTCCAGTAGGGCTCATTGGCATAACCGCCAACCTCTACCCGATTTATATACAATTTATTCAACTCGTCCTTTGACGGTAAATACCAGTCGCTATAGCCGTTTAATACCAGGTCACCACATATCCTTGCGGCTATTACTGTCGAAGGGCAACCAGCCATAATATCGATGGTGTTTTGATTCCCCGTTCCAAGGGCTGTCCCATCGGCTCCTGCTATTGTTGTTGCGATACAACCCCATTCGGCAACTGTGCTATGGTCGGAGGCTGCGGCAATCAGACCGTGGGTTTGACCGGCAATATATCCTGGGTCACCGGGTTGCAATATATAAGCAATTTTTCCACCCATATAGGACATTCCTATAACAAGTATCAATGGATCAGCAGCAGCACCCCCCAATCATGTTTCGCCAGGAAAATCCATTAAATACCTGCAATTCTCCTCCATCAGCTCCACAATCGGTGCACCATACAACAAGTCCTGTAGACGGGATTGAAATAGCATTACGTTGCGCTCCCCGTCATCCGGGGTGGTAAAAATCCTTTAGTAGTGCTGCTTACATCCAACTGGGCGGAAGCAGCCGGTGTTGCCGTACCAATCCCAACCTGCGCCTGTGTGCTGACAGTAGTGATCAGTAAAAAAATAAATAAAAACAGTTTAGTTTGTTTAGCTTTTTTCATTGTATAAAAGTTTTACGTGTATGTTTCCTGTTTGTTAGTAAGGATTATTTTATTGTATCACTACTTTTTGTGTAGCTGTATTTGTTTTTAAAAATAAGTGCCCTTTGCATACCGGTTTACATCAATGGTTTTTGTACCTGCATTTATCTGTTCCTGCCACATCAATTTGCCATCGGCCGTGTATAAAGCAATGCCGGTGACAGTATTAACCTGGATGGTTAATACATTATTCATTACAGGGGTTGCCGATAATAGTAAAGGACTCATCTGTTTTTGTAAACTTCAGTGTTCTGGTATCACTGTAGCTGTTCCGGTTATCCATATCAGTCTGTAAAATGCGGTAGTAGTTGATACCGGTCACAGGGCCGGTATGCACATAGCTGTAGTTGCTGGTGATATTGCTATTGCCTGCGGCTGGCACAGTGCCAATGCCTGTCCAGTAATCCCATTGCTGCTGTGCTGCAGAACAAAGTTCCGGGTGTTTTGCTCTTGTGCGGTAGCCCATTTCAGCAGAGCAGTTTGGTTTTGCATAGTAGCCGTAAACGACAGCCATACAAGCGGAAGCGGAGTCAACGAACTTGCAAGTGTCAGCTCATTGAGTACACTGCTTACACTATTAGTCAGTACAAAATTATTTGTTCCGTCGCGGGTGCTGGCAGGAAAGGAAACCCATGCTGTTCCGTTGTGTACATTGAGAGCAAGTTGATTTTCAGGAATACCGTTCAGTCCGGCCCCTTCGGAATAATTTATCTGCACCGAACCACTGTAAGGATTTGTGTTGTTCGTGAACTGATAAACCCGGGATATATAGGATTGACTGATGTGTGAATGATGGTAGCGGATTTATTCATTGTATTATTACTGATCGTAAAATTGGCAGCCGGAATAAGCGTCAGGCCATCTGCATGAAATATTGTTCCACCCAGGATGGTTAAATCTGTACCGTCCGAAACTTTTAAAAGCTGGGGCCTGTGTCGCCCCGGTAAATAACAGAACCATAAAAAAGAATAAATTTTTCATGTTATTTAAGTTTTGTTTTTGGGTAACGGGTCAGTTTGAATTATTGATTACTAATTCAAACTGACCCACTACTGTTTTTTTGTAATTGCCTGGCTAATAAATCTTTTTATCAGTGCCCATAATTTCCAACGGACGCTAACAGTTGAATTGTTTTTGTTTCTTTTTGTGTATTCACTTTTAAAAAGAGCATACCCTGCACCGTGTTCCTGAACGATATGCTTTTTCTTTCTTCCGGCGATGACTGTATGAATTCCATCTTACCAATCACTTTTCCGCTCACATCGGCAAGGATCACCTGCACACGTTCGCCGGGCGCCGCTTTTACTATAAATGTTGCTTCATTTCCTGTCACAGGATTGTTAAGCGCTTTCACAGTAAGGCCAGAAATTTCTTCTTTGCTGCTCAAAGATTCTTTTTCCCCTGTCACAACTTCCTGGTTGCTTTGCCTGACTGCGGCGCCGGTTGGTTCCTGTCCATATACAAGGACGCCTTTTACATACACTGTCATTTTAATGTTCTCCGTAAAGGCTGCCTGGCCCGCTTTATAGGAATGATCATTCAACTGGTTAAAATTCGACCAGTCGTTTTTGGCAATGCGATGTTGAATGTTACCGGTAGTACTGATAGGATATAAACTGTCGGCTGCTGTAAAACCGATTTCGAGATAAGTATCTGCTGCCGGGAAAACAGGGGGACAGCTTTACAAATTTCCATTTTATGTTGCTGCTGCCCATTTGCGCATAATCGAGATAGTAGTTCAGCGGCTTGTTGCCATCGGCGGTAAACCAATACCGGACAGTAATATCCTTATAGCTTACGGGGGTATTGCCTTCATTGTTCAGTTTCACCCAATTGCTGATGCTATTGGTAGTGGCGCCGCTGCTTTTATCCTGCGAATACATTTTCAGGCTTTGCACAGGAGTGATAAGCGCCGGTTCCGTTCCCCATACACGGACACCGTTTTTATACACTGTGATCTTGTTGTTTTTAGTATAGCTTGTATTGCGTACATAGGAATGATCATCCGCTTCATTGAAATTGGTCCAGTCATTCTTTCCCGCTCTTGATTGAATAGGTCCTGAGTTGCTGCCGCCCGCAAGATTACCTGTAGTAGCATCGAAAGAATATTCGATGTATCCATAAGCTCCCTGGCAGGGTTGCCCCAGCTTCACATATTTCATCTTCACTTTATTGGTTCCCAGTTGCGCCCAGTCAACCACGAGGTTGGTGGTCAGCGGAGCAAAATCCTCCACGGTCAGCCAGTAACGGATCGTTATATCTTTATACGCTACCGCCGAGTTGGATTCATTGTTCAATTGCAGGTAAGGGCGGATGTTATTATTGGTCAGTTGGCCGTTATCGCCATCCAGGTGAGATACACTTACCGGGGAAGCCAGCACCGTTACCTGTACAGCATCGGATACAAGGCTGCTGCAACTATTGTTGTTTGTAACCTTCACGGTATAATTACCGCTTTGCGTTACAGGGATGGATGACGTCGCAGCGTTATTGCTCCACAGGTAAGAAGCATAGCCTGCCGGCGCAGACCAAGTGATGCTTCCGCCTGCATAGAAAGTGGTAGCGCCGGTATATGAAATAACGGGTTTGCCGGGCACTGCATAAATTGTTATATGCGCAGTTACTACGCTGTCACATCCTTTTGTGTTCGTGTAAATATGCACATAATTATTGCTTGCAGTTACTGTAGGTCCCCAGGGCAATGTATAGCTGCCACATGCCGTCGCGCTGAATGAGGTCGGCGTACTTGGATAGTTGATGGTAATATGAGCAGTGACTACGCTGTCGCAATCTTTTGCATTCCTGTAAACATGCACATAATTACCGCTTATAGTTACTGTAGTTCCCCAGGGCAATGTATAGCTGCTGCATGCTGTCGCATTGAATGAGGTTGGTTCGCTCGGGTAATTAATAATAACATGTGCAGTTACTACGCTGTCACAACCATTGATGTTCGGATACGTATGCGTGTAATTACCGCTCACAGTGACTGTAGTTTCCCAGGGCAACACGTAGCTGCTGCATGCCATCGCATTGAATGAAGTCGGAGCGCTTGGATAATTAATAGTAACATGAACGGTTACTACGCTGTCGCAAATCTTTTGCATTTCTGTAAACATGCACATAATTGCCGCCTATAGTTACTGTAGTTCCCCAGGGCAATGTATAGCTGCTGCATGCTGTCGCATTGAATGAAGTCGGAGTGCTTGCATAGTTGATAGTGATATGCGCAGTTACCGCACTGTCACAACCATTCACATTTGTATAAGTATTTGTATAATCACCACTCTGGGTTACTATCTGTCCCCACGGTAATCTATAGCTGCCGCATTCTGTTGCATTGAATGAGGTCGGTTCGCTTGGATAGTTGATAGTGATATGAGCAGTCACCACGCTGTCGCAACCGCTGATATTGGAATAAGTATGCGTATAATCGCCGCTTGCAGTGACTGTAGTTTCCCAGGGCAATGCATAGTGGCCACATGCGGTCGCATTGAATGAGGTCGGTTCGCTTGGATAGTTGATAGTGATATGAGCAGTCACCACGCTGTCGCAACCGCTGATATTGGAATAAGTATGCGTATAATCGCCGCTTGCAGTGACTGTAGTTTCCCAGGGTAGAGCATAGCTGCCACATGCGGTTGCATTGAATGATGTGGGTTCGCTTGAATGATTAATAGTGATATGCGCTGTTACCCACACTGTCACAGCCGCTGATATTGGAATAAGTATGGGTGTAATCGCCGCTTGCAGTCACTGTAGTTCCCCAAGGTAGAGCATAGCTGCCACATGCGGTTGCATTGAATGATGTGGGTTCGCTTGGATAGTTAATAGTAATATGAGCAGTTACCACGCTATCACAACCATTTACATTTTGGTAAGTATGTGTATAAGCATTGCTGCTGGTCGCAACATCTCCCCAGGGTAATGTATAGCTCCCGCAGGCCGTTGCATTGAACGATGTCGGTTCGCCTGGATAGTTGATAGTAATATGAGCCGTTACTACGCTGTCACAACCCTTTACATTTTGGTAAGTATGCGTATAAGCATTGCTGCTGGTCGCAACACCTCCCCAGGGTAATGTATAGCTCCCGCAGGCTGTTGCACTGAATGATGTCGGCTCGCTTGGATAATTAATAGTGACAAAGATTAACACAAAACTGTCACAACCATTCACATTCTGATAGGAATAATTCACATAGAGACCGCTCTGGGTTACTACCTGTCCCCACGGCAATGCATAACTGCTGCAACCTGTTGCATCGAGCACTGTCAGTCCGCTTGCATGATTAATAACAATATGAGCAGTTACCACGCTATCACAACCATTTACATTTGTATAAGTATTCGTATAATCACCACTCTGGGTTACTACCTGTCCCCACGGTAATGTATAACTGCCACATGCCGTTGCGCTGAATGAGGTCGGTTCGCTTGCATGGTTGATAGTGATATGCGCAGTTACTACACTATCGCAGCCTTTGTAATTGGTGTAAGTGTGAACATAGTTTCCGCTGGCAGTTACTACCTGCTCCCAGGGTAATGTATAGCTGCCGCAGGCTGTTGCATTGAATGAGGTGGGTTCACCTGGATAATTGATAGTAACATGAGCAGTTACTGCGCTGTCGCAGCCATACACATTTGAATAAGTATGTGTGTAAGCGCCGCTGGCTGTTACTACCTGTCCCCACGGTAATTCATAGTTGCTGCAAGCTGTTGCACTGAATGATGTGGGTGTGCTCGGATGTTTAATAGTAACATAAACGGTTACCACGCTGTCGCAGCCATACACATTCTGATAACCATGTATATATGTATTGCTGTTCGTCACTACATCTCCCCATGGCAGTGTATAACTGCCGCAAGCTGTTACGCTGAAGGATGTCGGTGTGCTTTTCGGTCTTATAATTGCAACTGCGGTATCGCTGGCTGTTGGAGAATAAACACAGTTTAAACTGCTCCTAAGTTGCACCGTAATTGTATCGTTGTTGGAAAAACTGATGCTCGTATACGTATCGTTGTTGACTGGGACAATTATTCCATTCCTCCTCCATTCATAAACCGGGTTGCTGCCGCCATAAATAGCGGTAGCCATAAACGAAAACGGGCGTTCCTGCGCAAACATTATTAGGAAACACATTTAAAAAAACAGAAACGGTAAATGGTGTAGTAAAAGAAGGACTCATACGCTCCCATGTCCACCGTGGAATACTGAATACGGCTATTACCGGTAATATCGGTTGTGATGGATGAAACGGCGCTGTTATCCCCTTTATTAATGGCAGGCGAGCTGCAGCTTAACCGCAGGCCGTCATCGGCCGTTCCAAAAGTATTATCGGGACCATTCGGATCATTAGGGTCAACAAAAGAAAAAAACAAAGGATCATCGTGCATAAGTGAATTGGTCATTATTATCTCAGGTATAGGAGGTTCCATTGGAGCAACTTGCGGACCTTCCTTATAATAAGTGATACCGTTTTTTAAAAAAATACAGTTCCTGATTACAGCGGGACCGGACCCATACTTGTTTAAAGCGCCGCTGCCTTGTGAAGCCAGGTTATAGATGAAATCATTGTTTACTATAATTGACGGCGAATTGTAAAGGCCTAAAGCTCCTCCCCACCTGGAGGCCGTATTGTTGGAAAATATGCAGTTGATAATTTCGGAAGTGCAGTTATCCTGGTATATGCCGCCGCCATCTTTTCCCTCAGCCCTGTTAAAAGAAAAAGCGCAACCAGTGAACTTAGCCTGTGAAGATTTGCTATATACGCCACCGCCAAAACGTCCTGCCTGGTTGTTCATGAAAGTGCAGCGGCTGAACAAAGCAGCGGAATTAAACAAGTAGGCCCCCGCCTCCGTCTGCATGCGTTATCTCGAAGCTGTTATTGTTGTAGTTTATATTGCTGAAATCTGCAAACAAGCCTGAAGGGATGGGGGTATATCCCCCTTCAATGATAAACCCATCCAGTTTGGAAGTACTGTCATTGTAGTAAGACGTTATTACGTGATAAGCATTATCCGTGTTATTACCTGAGCTCCCCAGATTTCCGCTGAGAATAGTAAGGTTCAGGGCAATATTGCGCTGGTTAAGATTCGTTTCCCCGCCTGCAAAACCTCCATAAATAGCCGTATTGTTTTTTAACCGGAAGCTTCGCGTACGTGGTTCCGAGCAATTGGTACAACCTTCAGGATAGGCCGTAGGATAATAGATTCCCTTCTTTACCCATATTTGTTTGGGAACATTACAGGTTTCTGTAAAATTCAATGCTTCCTGCAGCGTTTTAAAAGCCGATGACCAGGAAAGGCCATTGCCTGATGCGGCCTTGCTACCGTCCACATATAAAATGGTCACTGCCGGGCATGCGCCTGCTTCATAAGCTCCCATATCAACGATATTCTCCTGTACTCTCCTTGCACCAGTTATATCGTTACCGGTATGCGGATCTAACAAGGCATTGCTGCCGGCATTGATAGCAGGGCTGCCGACACCCAATCTTAAGCCATCATCGGCAGTACGTAAAATATCATCCGGGCCATTGGGATCGTTGGGGTACACAAAAAAGCGGGTCGGCATTGAGGTTGCCGGCTCCTGTATATCCACCCTGTATCAAACAATAGCTGGCATTTATCACAGCAGGAGCGTCAAATGATCTGGTATTTCCCCCAGATAACACAATTAGAAAGAGTGGCAGAGCCGGTAAAATTCACGAAACCGGTTCCTGTATTGTAGATAATATTGCAATTGGTAAATGAAGCATTACCATAATTCACAGCGGTATATTGAGTGGTGTTGCCGAATAAAAGACAATTGATCAGCGATATTGTACCGCTATTAGAAATAGTTCCGATGCCTGCACTATTGTCCAAGAAAATGCAGTTCGTAAAGACGGTTGAGGAATAATCATTATTATATACGGCGCCAAAGCTCAGGCTTGAAGTATTGGAAATTTCACAATTACGGAATTTTGCGGCTGAATTGATAAGCAGTATCCCCGGCGCAATATCAGAAGATACTGTCGCACCGGATACAGTGTGTGAACCGAAAGAATTTAGATTGGCATTTCCGTCTCTTATAATGAAACCATCGAGTGCGGTAGCATTATTACCCCCCAGGGAAACCACTACATGAAAACAATTATCGGCACTATTGCCGGCAACGCCGATATCTCCGCTGAGCACAGTGGGATTATACAATAAATTACGCAGGCCCAGGTTGGTTTCACCGCCGGCAAAACCACCGTACATGGTTACACCGCTTTTCAAATAAAAGCTGTAATTACGGGCCGACGGCGAATACGATCCGGTAAATACCGAATTGGCAGGATAAGAAGTAGGATAATAAGTGCCTTTGGATACCCATATCTCGCTGCCGTCCCAGGCGGCATCCATCTTGTTTTGCAACTGGCTGCCCGGTGCAGCATTGGCCCAGTTGCTTCCACTCTGATCGCCGGCGCCGTTGGGTGTAACATAAATAACCTGTGCCTGCAGGGCATGACCGGCAACTATACAAAGGCATACAACAAAACTGCGTAAAAGCAAGTAATAACGGTTCATAAAAAGTTGTTTGTGTTTTGGTAATAATGTTTTTATCTCCCGGCAGGCATCGTGCATTCCTTATGGTATGAAATGCAGGGCAAAGCTATCCGGTGGATATTTGCCTGCACGGCCCGGTTAACCGTTGGGGCATGCGGGTATACAGTTGGCTGTTTGGAGGAATGATTGGAAAAGCGGGTATGGCAAAAACCGCCTTTGAGGCAGGCGATTTATTTATTTTTAATAATAATGTAAGTGTCCCTAAACGGCGTTAACCCTCCGTGAGTCTGTAAAAAACTAAGTCGAATTGACACTTTTCGTTTGGTATGGCCTGAGGCTACTCAAGGCCACCTCAAGGCCAGCCTGAGGCTCGGTAAGTATAGGTCAATTTGGCGGGAATAAAGGGAAAGCGGGGAATCTCTCATCGGTGGAAAAAGTAGAAATAGGATATTTTCGGAAGTAGCGATTTACTGAATCAGGAGATAAAGATCATTTTCCGATACAGAATTTACTAAAAATATAATCCAGCGTATCCTCATTATTCCACCTCGCCTGTTATCTCCCCGAGATAATGCAGGCAGCGGCGGATGTCCGGTGCCAGCAGGTCGCCGGGTAAATTATTGTCCAGGCCATTTTTAATATCGGCCAGTGATTGGTCCATTTCCTTCAATGCATGATAATGCCTGGCATTGGTAATGATCGTGCTTTCTGCCTGCACTTCTCCCTGCAACACCGCATTGACCATGCGCTTCTTTAATGCTTCCGTATGCAGGTTTTGCCGCGCAGAAATGAAAATGACATTGGGTATATCCGAAAACGATGAGCGCAGTTTCAGTTTCACCGGCCTGGTCAATTTTATTGCCCACCATCAGGTGATTTAACTGATGCTTTTGTATTTCTGATCGCATGTTTTGCACTTCAGACCTCTTATCATTCACATCAAACAAATACAAAACCAGATCGGCCTTCTTCATTTTTTCCAGGCTTCTTTCCACTCCTGCCGTTTCTATTACATCCATTGTATGTTCCCGTATACCGGCTGTATCAATCAACCGGAATAATATGCCATCAATATTGATCACTTCTTCGATCGTATCCCTTGTAGTGCCGGGTATATCACTTACAATAGCCCGGTCTTCATTCAGCAATACATTCAGTAAGGTTGACTTACCGGCGTTAGGCTTACCAATTATGGCCACACTCACGCCGTTCTTTATTACATTTCCCAAACGGAATGAAGCGATCAATCGGGTAGTTGTTTGCTGTATTTCATGTATCAGTTCGTAGAATTGTTTTCTATCAGCGAACTCCACATCTTCCTGCGAGAAATCCAGTTCCAGTTCAATCAATGCGGAAAAACGAATCAGTCTTTCACGCAGCTCTTTCAACTTGGTAGAAAAACCACCACGCATAGTATGCAGCGCCGTCTTATGAGAAGCTTCCGTATTACTGGCGATAATATCTGCGACCGCTTCGGCCTGCGCCAGGTCAAGTTTGCCATGCAGAAATGCCCGCTGTGTAAATTCACCGGGCTTCGCCAGCCTCGCTCCTTTCTTTATACAGGCATCTATTACCTGCTGCTGTATAAAAGGCGATCCATGGCAACTGATCTCTATTACATCTTCGCCCGTATATGACCGCGGACCTTTGAATAAAGAAAGCACTACTTCATCCAGTATATTGTCTTCGTCCTTCATAAACCCAACAAGGATCGTGTGCGATGGCTGCGGCAACAGGTCTTTGGAAGGAAATAATTCATTGACGATAGCAAAAGTACGGGTACCACTTACCCGTATAACGCCGATAGCCCCTATGCCAGGCGGCGTGGCCAGCGCGACAATAGTATCATCCCAACCAGTCAATTTATTCATGAATGAAGCAAAATTATCATTTGATTCATCAATTCAGTAAAACAAAATCCCCCTCGTTTAAAACGAGGGGGATTTCAATATCATTATACATTAATGCTTATTCATCAGTTACCTGGAACGTGATCGGCTGCTTACGATACGCATTTACACTGCGTCCGTTTTGTACGGCCGGAACCCAGGCTGGTCCTTTCTTGATTACCCTGATAGCTTCCTGCTCCATACCGTATCCGTGAGTGGTCAGCGCCTTTACATCGCTGATACTTCCATCCTTACTCACCACAAACTGTACATACACCGTATACGTTCCTGTCGGAGCGCCATTATCTACCGGCGATTATCTACCGGCGCATTAGGATTCAGGTTTCTTTCAAGATATTTCTTCCAGGCACCTTCACCACCTTTGAAAGAAGCTTCGATCTCCACTTTTTCAAAGATCTGGTTCTCGTCCTCTTTCTTTTCTTCGATGATCTGCTTACCCTGGTCAATTTCTACCGGTGTAGCGATCCCTTCGTCTTTGATACCTTCTGGCTAACTACATCAATCTTCGTTTCTTTCAACTCTTCGATCTGGGGAGGCGGTTCCTGCACCTCTTCATCTTTTACGATCTTGGGAGGGGTGAACTTCGTCATTTCGATCTTTGGAGGATCTGGCGGCTTTGGCGGAGGAGGGGGCGAGGTTCCGGCTTATCCTCTTCTTGCTTAAGATCCTGGATTGTCACTTCTTTAATCTCTACCTTTCCATCGTTCTTACCTTTTAATGTACTGGCCAGAATTGAACCAAGCAAAGCCAGCAGGGCAACGGAGGCGGTAATGACCAAAGCCATGATTATACGCTTATTATACGTTTTTCGTAAATCATAAGCGCCATAGTCCTTGTTCCTGTCTTCAAAGATCAGGTCAAGAACATCGGCTGAAAGTATTTTGTTGGCTTCCATGTAAAAAACTATTTAAAATTAGATGCATTTCACTATTGATTCCACAATAATTCCTGCCAATTATTTTTGGCCTTCAGTTGCTTTAATCAGCTGACTTTCTGTATCCGCTATTTTAACCATCGCAAAACGCTTACATTATTGATGGTCATTTCATCCAGAATGTCAACAGTGTTCTTATACGTAGCTTCCGCATCGGGTTTGATCACGACCACGAAATCACGGTCAAGATCAGCTGTCTCCCATTTTGGGTCATTCCTGGCTTTGGCTTTATCCTTTAATTCTGGCATTTATCATCATGTACGTGATTTTTGATAACCTCCTGCTTCTTCTTGATTATCTCGTCGCGTATGCCTTTAAAGGTAGTTTGCTTGAAATTGGACCCATCGGGCAACAACTCTCCTTCATAATAATAGACCTGGTCGTTCTTACCGAGCATAACGGTCAGGGCGCCTGACTGTTTCACCTTTGTCTCATCTTCCCTTTTTGTCAGATTCCTTGGGCATATTCAGATCCATGGTAGTAGGACTACTCATGGTTGCTGTGAAGATAAAGAAGGTAATGAGCAGGAAACCCAGATCCACCATCGGCGTCATATCTACACGGGTAGAAAGCTTTTTCGCTTTTTGACCCCTGGTCCTTTTTTGTGGCTGTCGCCGCCACCGGTATCAATACTTGCCATATAAAAATTTTATACCTGGTTATTTACTTAATCGCTCAATAAAAAGTTCTGTTCCTTCAGGAGCTCCCTCCTGTGATGTAACGAGATTGTATTTAAATTCCTCATTCTTTCTCATGGCATTTATCACTGCTTCGAAAGTGGGGTATTTAGAATCATTATCGCCTTTTATCAGGTAAAGCAGTTTCTCACCGGCAAAAGCCGTTTTGCTGCACCTATCCACCAGATCAGTTCATTATTGAGTGTGTCTAAAAACAGGGATACCTGGTTGCGTAACACCGCCTGTTTATCAGCCGGCAGATCAAGCAGGGTTTTAAGACTGCCAAAAGGCACACCTACAATAAGTGTCTTCTTAAAATTCTGGATCTCCGCAGGAGATAAAGCAAGCGTCCTGGTAGTATTGATATCCTCGATAATGGTGGTCAGTTTCTCTATAATCCTTTTTGGCGTTAAAGCTTATATACACCTTGCTGTTCTTGTCAATGGTGATAAGCATATTATTTTTCTTCCTTCAGGATATCTGATGAAACAGAATTAGGGTGTCGTAATCGCCACCGGCTCCGGGGGTTTGAATTTTGTGGCCATGATGAAAAAGGACAGGATAAGAAAGGCTATGTCCACAAACGGGGTCATATCCGTATCCGTACTTTTCCGGGCCATTTTAATATGTGGCATATCTACTTCAGTTTATTGATTAGATGAATATTGGAAAAATCCATACCATCATCCCTTAAATTATTTGTATTGTGAAGCAAAGCTTTGTGTCAGGGTAAATCCTGACTCATCAATACCATAAGTAATTGAGTCAATCTTAGTTGTAAATATGTTTGTACATGATCAATGCGAGGGCCGAAGTACCGATACCCAGGGCTGTATTATACAGGGCTTCAGAGATACCTACCGCCAGGGCGCTTGAATCACCGCCACTGCGGAATCGCCCAACGCAGCAAATGACCGGATCATACCCAATACCGTACCTAAACAGTGCTACCAGGGTACCTACTGAAGTAATAGTGGAAAGGAATACCAGGTTCTTCTGAAGCATCGGCAACTCGAGTGGCAGTGGCTTCTTCTACTTCTTTCTGAATGGCAATTACTTTCTGATCGGTAGACAAACCGCCTTCACTGATCATTTCTTTGTAACGGCGGAGACCTGCTTTCATTACGTTACCAACAGAACCACGCTGCCTGTCGCACTCTGATAAAGCGGCATCTACATGCGGTTAAGCCAGGTGGTATTGTACTTTGCGGATAAAATCAGCAATAGAACCATGACCCAATGCTTTGCGGATAGTCAAAAATCTTTCATAGAGAAAACTATTACATCAGCAACATCCGATCAGCAGTGGCACAATGATACCTCCCTCATATATTCCATGAAGAGCATCTTTCGGACCATGATGTTTTGGCCAGAATCCTCCGTCTTTTGATGGTTTTTAAATCCGTCTTCACTTCCAAGAATAAAACGCAGATGCAATAGCCGGCAACGATACAAACTACCGGCGCAATCCATGAAATGGCATTACTGCTTTTTTTAGGTTGAACAGAAGTAGCCTTAACTGTTGCAGTTGGTTTAGTCTCTGCATGATTGAAATTTTTAGTGTTTTTTAATTTTTAATGAAATGACAAGTCCTGTTTAAGAGATACAATTCTAAGCAAAAATTCAATAAAAGAATCCCGGCTCCCCCTTTTTTTTGGGAAGGCCTTCAAGTTAAGGATTTTTTGATATGCAGCAAGTCGGGTAAGAAAAATTGATGATAAATTCAGGATAAGCGGATAAGTCTTACACTACTCATAGCGGAGCGCCTCAATCGGATTGAGGCGGCCGGCTTTCAATGCAGGGTATAAACCGGCCAGTAAACCGACAACACTGCATATAATAATGCCATAGACCACCCAGTTCCACGGAACTACAAACCCGGTGTTGAGCACAACAGAAAAAATATTGCCTACAAGAATGCCAAGAATGATACCGAATAATGCACCAAGCACACTGATGATAACCGCTTCCAGTAAAAATTGACGACGGACAAGCTTACTTTTTCCTCCTATCGCTTTTATAAGTCCCACTTCTTTTGTTCTTTCCGAAACAGATACCAGCATTATATTCATCAGCCCGATCGCGGCCCCGATCAGTGTGATCAACCGATCACCGTGGCCGAAATGGTAAGAAAACCCAGGCTGTTCATTGCTTTTTCCGCTACACTGTCACTCCTGTCCAATACAAAATTATTTTCTTCCGTCGTCGCCAGTTTACGGATCGCCTGAACTGCCTTCCGCTCGCCCATCGCCTGCCCTACCTGCAGTATATTATTGGTCATGATGGCGATCACGTAAGAATTACTATTGGGAAAATTCCGCTCTATATTATTATAGCTGGTGATGATCATATTGTCGCGGTTGAATCCAAAAGAAGATCCGCGGCTGGTCAATACGCCCAATACACGAAAAGGCACATTATTTATCCTGACAACAGCATTAACGGCCCTTTCAATTCCTTCGCGGAAAAGCTTTTTGGCAACATCGTACCCTAATAAACAAATATTGGAACTTCCATCAGCATCTGACTTACTCATATTACGCCCGGCCGCCAGCGAGAACCCATTAGCAATAAATAATTTTCATCTCCGCCAAACATCAGGATATTAGGGCTGGTCTTGCGGTCTTCGTACGAGGCAATATTATCCCTGTCGCCGAAAACGGAAATGCTTTTTTGAGAAGGGTACTGAAACATTTTTACAAAATATTCCGCTTCATCTTTTGTAATAACCCTGCCCAGGCTCGATTTCTTTTCCTTTTTTTTCCCTTTTTTAGAGAGCTTAACGTCATTGTTGCCGCCTCCGCCAAAACGAATATTCCTTTCTTTGAAACGGAGCGCCCATGGTTGAAAAGCTCTCGGAAAATTTCTGGTTCATCGCCTGTATGGCTGTAATGATGCCTATCAGGGCCATGATCCCAAAAGCAATAATAGAAACAGTAAGGCCTGTTCGCAATTTATTACTGCGAACCGTACGGGAAGCCAGTGAGAAAGTATCCAAAAAGGTCATTGATGAGAAATTGATCCTGCGCTATCCCGAAGTTAAAGAAAGCTGGAATGTATCATTTAGAAATATTTCACGCCAGGGCGCAAAGAGATATTATTTAAGGCTCCCGTTTCTTGGTTTAGAACTTAGTGCCTTTGCATGAAACTGAAACATCTTATCCGGCAGGATGGATCATCAGAAGTAAAACCAGTTAAGCAACAGGTCGGGGAAAACACCTAGTAAAATGATCAATGCGGCCAGTACGACCAATGTCCATTTGAAGGAAGAACTTACCACTATGGTGCTGGATGGACCTTCTTTAAAATACATAGCCTGGATGACACGGAAATAATAATATACGCTTACCGCCGCCATCAACACCGCAAAGATGACCAGCCATAAACTTTTACCGGTGGCGATCGTTGCTTCCAGCATTTTAAACTTGGCTATAAATCCTGCGGTAAGCGGAATGCCTGCCAGTGATAATAAAAAGATGGTGACAGTAGCGGCTACTACCGGCTGTTGTTTTGCCATGCCATTAAAACCGTCAAATGTATAATCGGTCATTTTGATGAGCACAGCAAAAATGCCAATAGTGGCCAGGCTATATGCAGCCGAGTAAAGCAGCAATCCTTCTTTCGCATCCGCGTTCATGGCATACAGGGAAAGCAGCATAAAACCCGCTTGTGCGATACTGGAATATGCCAGCATTCTTTTTACGCTTTGCTGGAACACCGCTGTAATATTTCCGATAAATAAAGTAGCGGCAGTAATTAATGCTATCCATACCTGCCATTGCGGTTGCATCCTGCCAAACAGCTCATAAAACAAGCGGATAAACGCTACAAAAACGGCCGCTTTCACAATGGTCGCCATAAAAGAAGTGAAAACCGCCGGCGCCCCGTCGTATACATCAGGCGTCCAGAAATGGAAGGGAGCAGCTGATACCTTGAATGACATCGAGAACAACAAAAGCATCATACCTGCAATCAATATAACGCCCGGTTTACCGCCCGGTGAAACAATAGTTTCCGTGGCAAATGTACCGGTAGAGCCATATACCAGCGCAATACCCATCAGCATAAGCCCCGTAGAAAAAGCGCCGAGTAAAAAATACTTCAGCGAAGCTTCGTTGCTTTTGAGATTTTTCTTATCGCTTCCTGTAAGGATATACAGCGGAATGGAAATGATCTCTATACCCAGGAAGAGTATCAGTAATGATTTAAACGAAGAAGCCAGTACTACGCCGCAAAGAATAAAGAAGATCAGGGCGAAATACTCCGCATAATAACCGCCTGTCTTTTCAATATCCTTTGCCGATAAAACAAAATAAATAAATGTAGAGAAGAAAATAATGGAATTGAATAAAAGGGAAAACCTGTCGAAATGCATCATTCCTTCAGTATTGATCCTGAAAAATGACAGGCCATTCATGTCAAGAATATTGGCAATGAGCAGCAACCCCATCCCGGCAACAGCAATATTCCGCACAGCGCTTTTTTGCTTCAGCAGTATCCCGCTGAACATCATGACCACTCCTAAAACCGCTGATAATATTAATGCGTTCATACCTTCTTACTTATTGCTTCTTTATCAGTCTGATGATATCTGATTTGTTTAATATAGTATCCGTGATCTCGTTTGTAACACTTAATAATGACTGGGGATAAACACCCATCCAGAATATCAGTATCACTATCACTCCCAGCGCCAGCTTTTCATTGAAACTGATATCCTGCGTGGCAGCCGTGAGTGAATTCGGCTCTCCATAAAACACTTTACGGATCATATTGAGTGTATACACCGCCGCGAAGACGATGCTCAATCCCGCCAGTACGGTAAACCATACATTGTACTTTGTAACAACAGAACTAAAAACACCATTGAACATCAGGAATTCACCCACAAATGCATTCGTGAGCGGCAATGCAATATTGGCCAATGCGATCACAACAAACAGGATCGCCATGGCCGGCGCTTTCTGGGCAAGCCCTCCCAATTCAGATATCTTTCTCGTTCCAAACTGGCGCTCTATTAGCTCAACCACGATCCATAAGCCGATTATATTGACACCATGATTGAACATCTGTATCATCACGCCCTGCATACCGCTTTTATTCTCAGCAAAAATAGCTACGCACATCAGCCCGATATGTGCAATGGAAGAATAAGCCACTAGTCTTTTCAGATCATCCTGCTTAATAGCGATCAGTGAAGCATAGATCATTCCTGCTACAGACATGGAAGAAACCACATCACCCCAGGAATATGAAGCCAGCGGAACAACAGGCAATAACCATCTCAGCAATCCAAATACTCCCATTTTTACCATCACACCACTCAGCAACCATCGTGGTAGCTGTTGGCGATTGCTCATAGGTATCAGGCTGCCAGGTATGAAAAGAAAGATGGCATCTTGATAGCAAAAGGCAATAAACAGGTAACCAGAAAAGCCAGGTCCTGTTCTGTTATCACTCAGGCTGGCTGTATAAAAAGCAGTGATATCGAATGACTGATCCTTTGTATGAAAATAGATATACAAAAGACCTACCAGCATTAGTAATGAACCGATAAATGTATAAATGAAAAACTTGAAGGTGACCTGTATTCTTCTCGGCCCACCCCATTGAGAGCATAAAAAAATAAGCAGGTATCATGCCAGTTCCCAGAAAAAATAAAACAACAAGGGCAGCCATCGCGAGGATACACCCATCATTCCTGCCTGTGTAAGCAACATCAATGCAAAAAAATTGTGAGCGTTCTTATAATGACTGCGCCATGTTGCTATGAAGATGATGGGAAAGGCGACCGCATTCAATAAACAAAGCACTTGCCCCAGCCCATCCAGTTTTACAGAGAAACTGCTGTTCAATGCACTCATCCATTCTGCCTGGAAGGCGAGATATTTTTGATCTTTTACAAGAACCAGTCCTGTCAGGGAAACAACCAATGTGAGCAGTGAAGAAATAAGGCCCAT
>JBBCIL010000037.1:0-25893 GCA_037200265.1 Bacteroidota bacterium | reverse complement strand
AATAAAACTTCAATAGGCAGTGGACAATAAACAACGGGCAACATACCTGATTAATTAAAATTTTGCCCGTTTGCCAATTGCATATTGCTTATTTATAAAAAAGGGCAATCGGCAAAACTAAAGGAATATGAATCGGATTTCCAGCAAAAAAGAGAGAAATAAAAAATAAATTCTGAAGCTAATTAATGCAGAAAAAATGGATTATCTTGTAGGCTTTTTTTAATAAAACGGCTTTTATTTTACCACGAGTTTTCCTTCTTTATAAATCGGTAAAACACTGGCCCCGTCTGCCGTTAAGCAATAGCGTATATCTTTTTCCAGTCCGAAATTCATCAGGCGGTGATAATGCGAGGCTTCTGTTTTTTTCAGAAAAGTAAACAGGTCTTTCTTTCCTTTTTCATACATCGTTTCGGCCATATGCGAGGAATCACAATTGATAGAAAAATGTTCTTTTATCCTGCTGATAACAGCGCCGGCAAACAGGGTGTCTTCCATATTTACCCGGTCCTTCCAGGCGGCGCAGCCGAGTATTACATTTTGTTTCATGGCGATAAGGTGATCGCATACGGCAGAGAGATTGGGAAATGAACCGGTAATGATTTCTTTAGCGCCTTTATCAAGGGCCATATGCAGCAGGCGGGTGCCATTCGTGGTCGTCAGTACCAGTGTTTTTCCTTCCACAAATTCTCTGGGATATTCAAACGGGGAGTTGCCGTATTCCAGTCCCTCGGCGATTTTTCCATCGCGTTCGCCGGCTGTTATTCCTTCGATCTGCCTTCCCAGTTCCATACACCGGGATACGCTGTCAACCGGTATGACACATTTGGCGCCATTATATAAGACTGTTGTAATAGTGGACGTAGCTCTCAGTACATCAATGATCACCACAATGCTGTTGCTGACATCATATAAATGTAAAAGGGTCGGGGAGAGAGACGTGTGTAATGAGGGTTTATTTTCCATGCTGTTGCTGGCGGCAAAAATAATGGAACAAAATTTAATGGGTTGGTATAAAATAATAGCAGGCCGGTGCCGGTGAGATAAATACAATTTCCCACTAAGTCACTAAGACAATCTCTTTAGTGTATATCTGTGAACAGAAGAGGGGTCACAGGAGGGCCACAGAGATACATTCAGTATTTTTTCGATCTTCTTTATCTCTGGGCGAAATATACACTTCGTTCATATAAGCTATTTCAATATAAAGAAGATGGAGAGCAGGCTATTTTACCAGCAACTTTTTCCATTTTTCTCCTTCGGCAAATTCTTTGATTGTTTTGTTGCGCTGTTCGATGAGGGATCTCATGTACCGGGTAAAATATAAAAGGTTGAACCATTTGCCTACTGCACCGTAAGGGGTTTCGAAGTAGATAAGGTCTATCATGATCGTTCCGTTCTCGCAGGGTTTGAAATGATGTTCATGTTTCAGCATTTTAAAATCTCCCTTTGCCTGTTCGTCTACAAACATCTTTGGCTTTACCATTTCTGTTATTTTGGAACGGAGAAGCCTTGTCTTAAACAGGTGTTTTGCCTTCCAGGTCACTGTTTCATCTTTTTCTATCAGGCCAAACCTGATCCCGGCTACAGCTTCTTCCTTATGTTTGGTCATGGATTGTTTGTGCAGGTCTATATTTCTGCTGAGGTCAAAAACTCTTTCTGCAGGCGCCTGGATAAATGTGGTAAGATGGATCGTAGGCATAGCGATGAATGATCGGAATTTCATGGTGACGGATTTCTGCTATACTAGCAAAAATTTTACCACTATTGAAATTATCGGTTAAAAAGGAATCTTGGCCACCTTCGCCTGTAGTAATTTATCACGCACTTTAATGTAAATATCCGTTCCGATACCGGCAAAGGCTGTCCGTACATACCCCATACCAATAGCTTTGCCGAGGCTGGGCGACTGGGTGCCGGAAGTGACAACACCGATCACAGCGCCTGACTGGTCCTTTATTTCATAGCCATGACGGGGGATGCCTTTTTCGATCATTTCAAAACCAACCAGTTTGCGCTCCACGCCTTCTTTCTTTTGCGCTTCCAGTGTTTTACCGGATGTAAAATCCTTGGTGAATTTGGTGATCCAGCCCAGTCCCGCTTCCAAAGGCGATGTGGTATCATCAATATCATTTCCGTATAAACAAAAACCCATTTCCAGGCGCAGTGTATCTCTTGCTCCGAGGCCGATGGGTTTCAATCCCTGCGGTGTACCGGTTTCAAAAATGGCATTCCATATTTTATCGGCATGGCCATCTTTATCTTCAAAATAGATCTCTATACCACCGGCGCCGGTATAACCTGTTGCACTGATGAGCACATTATCCACTCCCGCAAATTTTCCTTTTACAAACGTGTAATACTTCAGGTTGAGAATATCCATATCCGTCAGCGGCTGCAATATCCTGGTGGCATTGGGCCCCTGTATAGCCAGTAAACATGTTTTATCGGAAACGTTATGCATCTCCGTTTTCATGGTGTTGTGTTTGCTGATCCAGTTCCAGTCTTTCTCAATATTAGAAGCGTTCACCACGAGCATATATACTTTGTTCTCTTCAATACAATAAACAAGGAGGTCGTCAACAATACCACCGTTATCGTTAGGCAGGCAACTGTACTGCGCCTGCCCGGCTTTTAATTTAGCCGCATCGTTACTGGTTACTTTTTGGATAAGATCCAATGCGTGCTCCCCCTTCAGTATGAATTCACCCATATGGCTGACGTCGAATATGCCGGCGTTTTTACGCACAGCTGCATGTTCATCATTGATACCGGTATAGCTGATGGGCATATTATATCCGGCAAACTCAGCCATCTTAGCTCCGAGTGCAATATGTTTTTCAGTAAAAGCTGTATTCTTCATGAAGAGGTTTTAATTAGTCCGCAAATGTAGAGCAAAATCGTTTGACAGCTTATTTGACAGTGTATCATTTCAATTTTTATTTCCCGCAAAGACACAAAGCACACTAAGCGTTTAAATTGATTGTAAGTGCTTTGTAGCCTAAGTGTCTTTGTGCAAAGGATTTCTGCAGAGTGGGAATAGTATTTCGGTACGCACCTAAGGTAAAAGTAAAAGGCACCGTTTAAAACGGCGCCTTTTTCCCGGTAGTTCTGGCGAAATCCGGGTCCAACTTCAACATATTTAGAAAAATGATTTGACCAGGGAAAAACCGGGCGATGGTGAGTCCGCCATTATATTATCCCTGTCATCTATACTTTCGGTTTGATAACCTGACTGTTTTTTCTTCTTCTTTTCTTCCAGTTCTTTCAATTCCTGTTTTGTTCTCTCAATTTTTTTTTGCAACTGGATACTGTCACTCTCTTCGTAACGGTATCCGCCATTATCCTCATAACGGAATTCTTCGTTGATCATCTTGTTGCCGGAAGGATCTTTCAGCTCGCCGTTTATATCCATCATATAGTCAACGCCTGTTCTGAACCGGAATGAATAGCGGTCGTCAATATCAATATTCACCACTCTTCTTTTGCGGTAGGTTCTTTTGATCTTAAACTGAACAGGATTCAGTTTATCCGTTACCGATTCATCAAACCGTATCTTTTTACCAACCGGTACCAGTATCTCTATTTCTACCTGCTGCCCGCGGAATTTGCTGCCTTTGTCTATGGCATAACCACTTGCCAGGTCCAGTACGCTGTCTTTTGAATAAATGGCATATTGTATCTTATCTGCCCGGTTTAATGCTTCTTCTTCACTGCTGCCGAAGCTGTATCTTTTTAATGTTACATGATAAACGGAATCAGGGCTGGCTTTGATATTGAATTTGACCGTGGAGAGTTTTATTGTATCATTTGACAGGTCCCAGCCTTCGCCACCATCATTGATCCAGTCAAACCTGCCGGTATATTCCAGCTCTGGTTGAGAAACAGCGACAAGCAGTCTTCCGTTTGCAGGCTGTGTCATAGCGATAGGTTCATCCCTGTGCTCGTATTCGCGAAAGTCTTTTGTAAGGCTTGAGGCCAGTAAAACAGCAGATACCCAACCGATCGTCCAGAGAAAACCAAATGTCCAGCCAAGATAACTATGGCGTGAGCGTACTCTCATGATACGGCGGATCACCCAGGTAATAAAACCGATCAGCGGTACTACAAGAAAGAATATTAACGTGCCCCATGCATAGATCTGCTGACCCTTGCTTGTCCATAAGAAATTATTGACAGGCCACCAGGCCACACCACCAAAAAGCAAGGCGATCAATGCCACGAATAGCGCAAAGGCAATAGTGCCGGCAATGAACAGGAAGAATACTTTAAATAGTACGCCGATGGCATGACCGATCCCTCTTCCGCCGCTACGGGCTGTTTCTCTTACTTCCGCTGCAAAAGCTTTACCTCTTGTAGTGGAAAATTCTTTGGCTTTGTTACCGAGATTATGTGCGGTATCCTTTACTTCTTCGCTCCAGCCTTTCATGCGATCTTTTACATTATCCATTCCATCCTTTACATTCTGGCGGATACTGTTCACATCTACTTTTTCTCCGCGCATTTCCATCTTTTCATAAGAGCTTCTCGCTTCAGGCAATACGATCCATAATACTATATAAGCAAGGATAAACGTTCCGCTCAAAGACCCAAAAACGATATTGGGAAAGAAGTCAAAACCGGCAATACCGCCGCTTCCCCACCTGAACCCGTCCAGCACATTGATAAGAATACTCAATATGATAGGCGCTGCGAAAATGAGGCGGACCGTAGATGTTCTTGAATTGAAATAAGCAGCTAAACCACCCGCTACACCGCCGATCATCCTGTCGTCGGGATTACGGAATAATCTTTTGCCTGAATAGCCATCCAGGTCTTTATCAGGGAGTATCATCCATAATAAACCGTAGATCACGAAACCAAGACCGAAGCCGCCGAAAGTGATAATGGCAAAAAGTATACGTACGATAGCGGGATCTGTATTAAGGTAGTTGGCGATACCACTACATACGCCGGCCACGAATTTATCACTGCTGTCACGATATAATCTGCCGCGTGTTTTTCTTTCCGTGTATGCGTATTCCTGGTTAGTACCTTGTTTGGATGAGTCACCTGGTGTAGCTTCTGCGGCTTCCGCCTCAAAATCTTCCGGTCTTCCCATAGATGCCGCTATTTCTTCTACATCCGCTTCCGTTACACAGGCAGCGCCTTTCCGTACTTTTTCATTCATTAACTCAGCGATGCGGCTTTCAATATCATTGATTATTTCATCCCGGCCATCTTCGTGGGCGAAATAGCGGCGCAAACTTTCAATATAAGCCTGCAGCTTTTCATAAGCCGAATCTTCTATCGGTATCACCCGGCCGCTCAGGTTTATGTTGATGATCTTTTTCATTGTTTAAATATTTTATAGTTGAAGTTGGTTGTTGTCAGTTGTTCAGGGGCTGGTCATTTTTTCCTGCCAGGGCATTTACACCGTTTGATAACTCATTCCATGTTTGCTCCAGCTCTTTGTAAAATGCCTCGCCTTTTTCTGTCAGCGAAAAGTATTTGCGGGGAGGCCCGGAATTACTTTCGACCCAGCGATAGGTAAGCATCTCTGCATTTTTCAATCTTGTCAAAAGCGGGTAAAGAGTGCCTTCCAGGATTTGCAGGTTAGCTGCTCTCATTTCATCTACTATATCACTTGGATAGGCCTCTCCCCTGCGGATAATGGAAAGGATGCAAAACTCCAGTATCCCTTTCCGCATCTGGCTCTGTGTATTTTCGATATTCATATTATATGATTAGTGAAAAATGGATTGTATCTCTTATTAGCTGCCTGCCATTTTCCGATTTCTTGAACAAAGATAGGGTGATGTTTGGTACTTTGCAACACATAGTACTACTTATTTTAAGGTAATGCCTAATAAACAGGAGAAGAAATGAGCATTAACTGAATGATAATCAAGGTAAAACTTGAGAATAAAAATCCTTAAATTATTTTTCCCCGGTTTTGATAGATGGTAAATATGAGGGACGAGAGAGCGTTAGCGGCTCATTTAAGAGAAGAATAGGTAACAGAGGCGCGGAGCAAAGGAGGTGCACAGAGATTCCGACCAGGTATTCTTTTAATCCCCAGCAGTACTCTTTTATCCCTGTGCGAAGAATACACCTTCTTTTAATAAGAAGTAATTATGGTTGCTTTTTCAGCCATTCGGTTTCTGCGGGATCTGTTGCCAGGATCGCATACTTTTTTACAGCATTTATCATTGTCTCATCCAGGGCATCTATTACATTTTTATAAGAAGCTTTATTGCCTGGCTTGATCAGCAGCATTAATCCTTTTCTGCCTTCCTTTTTGTTGTATTCGTCCAGCCATTGTTGTTTTTCACGGATCACTTTGCCAATACCATCTTTTACTGAAAAATTGGTAGTGAATATTCTATTGTTTGCCAAAGCTTCTTTCCCATCTCCATGATAATAATAAATACGATCATTGTCATCCAGCAAAATGGTGAGGGCATCCGATTTTCCCAAAGGCATGGGATCTCCTTCCTTTGGCATATTCAGTTTAACAGCTACCGGCTGACTGAGCTGCACGGTCATCACAAAAAAAGTAATAAGGATAAAACCAAGGTCAACCATCGGGGTCATATCGGTTCGCGGGCTGTGACGTTTTGGCTTGCCGAATCCCTTTCCCCGGCGATCAATGGCGGGTGTATTTATCTCTGTCATAAGCAGTTTTATATATAAAGACACAACAGGGTGATTTTTCCACAACAATAAGATTCCCCCGTTTGCCCATTACAGTAATTATCGGGGCATTGTTCTTGTAATATCCTGTATATAAAAACTAAGGATATGAAAACAATTATCATTCCGACAGATTTTTCTCCCACTGCAGCCAATGCGGTGAACTATGGAGTGGATATGGCGCTTGCGATTGATGCCAGCGTGCTGCTGTTTCATGTATATAATATTCCAATTGCTTATGGCGATGTACCGGTCGCACTTTTATCGGTTGATGAAATGAAAGCAGCCGCAGAAGATAATATTGGCCAGTTAAAAAAAGACCTGCAACATGTTACTTCCGGTAAGCTGGTAATTGATACGGAAGTACGGTTGGGAGATGTGGTGGACGAACTGGAAGACCTTTGTAATGATATAAAACCTTTTGCTATCGTAATGGGTACTGCAGGTTCTTCCGCAGTAGAAAGAACATTGTTTGGCAGTAATACTTTAACAGCTATTAAGCATTTGTCTTACCCGGTGATCTGTGTTCCCAAAGGAAAACAATATGGCAATGGTATCCGTAGGATCGGGCTGGCCTGCGATTTCAGGGAAGTAGTGGAAACAACACCGGTGTCAGAAATAAAAGAATTCGTCAAAGAATTTCATGCGCAGTTATTTGTGCTGAATGTAGATCATGGCAATAAACAGTTTACTCCCGATACTCCTGAGCAATCTGTTTTACTGCATAATGCGCTGGAAGAAGTTCACCCCGAGTATCATTTTATCACGCATAAGGATGTCGAGGGCGGTATCAATGAATTTGCAGAAAAAAATGAACTTGATCTGGTGATCGCTATACCCAAGAAACATACATTACTGGAAGGCCTATTTAAAAAGAGTTCGGCAAAGCAATTGGTATTTGAATCACATGTGCCGGTGATGTGTGTACATGAATAGCTAAGAGATAAAGAGAAGAGGCTGTCTTCAAAAATCAAATACATCTCGCAACGACGCAAAGAAAGTCCTATTGAAAATCAGTCGTTGCGGCTTTGCGCCGTTGCGAGAATATTAATTAAAAATATTTTTGAGACAGCCTCTTCTTTTTATTATTCGATCATTACAAATGCGGCCCAATAGTAAGGAGCATATTTCTTTCGCAGGTCTTTTTGTGCATGGTTCAACGATTCCCTGGCGGTTTTCCCTTCCAGGTAATATTTATAAAAGGCTGTCATGAGTTCAGCCGTTTCTGCATCAGGTACTTTCCAGAGACTAAGCAGCATGTTTTTTACACCGGCGAGTTTAAACGCTCTTTGTAATCCAAAGACGCCTTCTGTTCCTTTTATATCACCCAACGCTGTTTCGCAGGCGCTCAAAACGACCAGGTCTGTATGGCTGAGATCGAGTTGTGAAATCTCATAAGCGGTTACTATCCCGTCTTCCGTTTCTGCTATAGGAAGCTCACCACTCCATACCCTGTTGGCTCCGGCCAGTACAATACCGCTGCGAAGCATAGGATCATCAGATAGTTTAAAAACATTCCTGTTGCCTGTAAGCTCATCCTTTTTCTTTTTTTCAGGGTCAGGCAGAAAAAAACCATGTGTAGCCAGGTGCAGTATCGCAGGAGAATGACCACTCATTGATTTAAACTGTTCTTCGGTGGCTTTTTGCAAAGTGTAAGAGGCGGGTTGCAGGTTATTTTTTTCAAACAATGACCTTATACTGTTTATTTCTGCTGCAGTACCGGGAAGGTTTGACCATGCATTTCTCTTCCCGGTAGATGGAACTGCAGGTGAGTAGGTATCCGGCACATTTTTACCAGCTGTATTATTTTGTATCATAGACATACTGTCTATGGTAAAGCTGCAATTACCAAAAAGGGTGATGGACCTTTCTTTTGCCTGCTGTTCATTGCCGGCCAAAGCCAGTTGTCTTGTGCTGATATATTGGTTTAATTCGTATTTGTCTATAAGTAACTGGCTATCCCCTGCAGGTAATGCAGGGAAAGAGACACGGTTTAATAAGCCAGCGGGGGAATAATTGATTTTTTTGATGCCCTGCAAATAAGGGAGAAGCGGTTTCCATATCAACGTATATAAACTATCGCCCGGAGAAACAGTATTTACCTCTTCATCAATTTCACTGCGGTAAACCGATTTTATACCCCCTGAAGAACTGTTTGCTGCAGTAAAAAATTTTACTAATTCTTTTTCTTCACAGAGAGGAATGAACCGGGGTATGGAATCATTCTTACGTAAAACGTACGCAGCATAAATAGTACTGTCCGTCCATTTTTTATTATATAGACGGAAGGATACAAACTCGATGGCTGCTTCGCCGGTCTCCAGGTTTTTTTGAATATCACTCATTTTTACCTGTAATGACTGTTGCTGGCTTCGGAAGGGGTTGGATTTTCGATTCAGCTCTTTTTCAGAACTTTCGGTGACCGCTTCTATTTCTTTTATATCCGTTCTCCGGTTTTTGATGGGCAACGAATATTGTTTCGTCAATATGTTTTTACCGGTTTGCCAGTTTTTGAGCAGCTGTTGAATGCTGGTATCGTTGCTTTGCTGCACCGATAGCAGCATTTTCTTCGTATCGGAAAGAGTAAGTGATTTGAAAACAAGCAGCTGGTTGAAACTATTTTGAAGAGTGGCCGCGGAAGCATTTTTGTAATTGTACAGGTAGCTGTTATTTGTTTTTACTAACGAAATTCTGGCAGAGATATAATTTACTTTTTCTTTTTCGGAAAGAATAGCAAAAACAGCGGAAAGATTTTTTAATTCAATACGATTGTTCTGAAGCATCAACGCCTCCGCCTTTGCATATTGGCCCGTGGCCTGGTATAGCAATCCGAGGTTATCAAGCCCCTGCGAATACTGATCGGAAGTTTCTCCCAACACTTTCTTTATAATTCCGTTTGCCTGGATATATAGCGGTTCTGCTTTGCTGTATTGGCCCATACCGGAATATAAAAAAGCAAGATTGTTCAAGCTTGCAGCATACAAGGGATGAAATTCTCCAAGGATATTCTTCCTGATCTCTTTTGACCGTATGAATAAACTTTCGGCTTTATCATATTCTTCCATGCCCGAGTATATAAATGCCAGGTTGTTCAGGCTCGTCGCATATTCGGTATGGTTTTCTCCCAGCGTTTTTTTCCTTGTTTCGATTGCCTGTACCTGTAGCGGCTCTGCTTTTTCATACTGGTACATGCCCAGATACAATACCGCCAGGTTATCGAGACTTGTGGCGTACAAGGGATGGTTTTCGCCCAGTATGTTTTTTAAAATTTCTTTTGACCGGGTATAAAGATCTTCGGCCTTATCGTATTGTCCTATATCTGAGTATAAAAAAGCAAGATTCCCAAGGCAGGAAGCATATTCAAGGTTTTCTCCCTGTGTTTTTTTTATTATGGTTATTGTCTCCCGGAGTAATGGTTCAGCTTTCTGGTATTGACCTGTTTCATGATAAAAGTCAGCCAGGTTGTTGAGGCTGTTTGCATAATCAGGATGCAATTGGCCTAAAACTTTTTCCCTGATCTCTTTCGATTGTATATATAACGTTTCTGCTTTTTCATATTCTCCCATATGCTGGTATAATGAACCCAGGTTGTTCAGGCCTGTGGCATAATCAGGATGGTTTTCTCCCAATAGTTTCTTCAAAATTTCATTTGACTGCATGTACAGGGGTTCTGCTCTCTGGTACTGTCCCATTGCTTTATATAACCGGGCAAGATTGTTAAGGCTCATTGCATAAGAAAGATGATTCTCTCCAAAAACCTTCTTCCTGATTTTTTGCACCTGTATATGCAACGACTCTGCTTTTTGATACTGGGCCGTGTTAAAATACAGTGTGGCCAGGTTATCCAGGCTGGTAGCATAATTCGGGTGCATTTCTCCCAATTGAGTTTTCAGAATATTTCCTGCCTGTATATACAGCGGTTCGGCTTTTTGATATTGTCCCATCCCGTCGTATAGTAATCCAAGATTATTAAGGCTGGCTGCATAATCAGGATGTTTTTCACCTACCGTACGCTTACGGATATCGCTGGCCTTTATGAATAAAAGCTCCGCATTAATATAGTCACCTGATTTTTCATACGCCTCTGCCAGGTTATTGATATTTACAGCAAAGAAAGGCTCTGTTTCTTTTGAGTATCTTTTATCCAGTTGAGTTATAAGAAGGTATTGTTCTTTTGCGTTTGAATATTGCCCGGTATTCATGTATAACTCTGCAAGGGTAAGCAGGCTTTGCGCATACTCCGCAGAATGTTCACCCATTTGAGATTTTGCAATTGCAGCAGAAATGATATACAACGGCACGGCATTTTCATAACGGCCGGTGGCTTCATATAGTTTTCCCAGCCCGGTGAGGGTTTTGCTGTAGGAAATATCCTTTTCTCCCAGGAAGTATTTTTTTAATTCAATTGATTTTATATACAGCGGCTCTGCTTTGCCATATTCTTTGCTTTTTATATACAGATCAGCCAGGCGGCCTGCATCAATGGCATAGTCTAAAGTATACTCGCCTGTTTCCTTACGATGCGTTTCAATAATTTGTTTATATAATAGTTCTGCTTTCTTAAACTCTCCCATTCTTTCATATACTATTCCGAGTATCCCTGTGCTTTGAATAAATTCATCACTTGTTTCACCATCATTTTCTTTGTTTATTGCGACAATCCTGGTACAAACAGGCAGCGCTTTCGCGTATTCTCCCAGCTCTATATATAACATAGCCAGGCTGACAAGGCTTTCTTTATGATCAGGATGATTTTCTCCTTTCTTCCTGGTCATTTCTATCAATTTTTCTGCAATGGGAACGGCTTGTTTAAACTGGTGCTGTGTGTATAAATCATTTAATTCTTTAAACAACTCTTCCTGGGATTGTGCGATCGCACCGGTAGGAAGAAACAGGAGAGATAAGAAGATCAAAATACATTTCATGAAGGAGTTTGAAAGAGTAATTGATACAGTTTGAAAAGAAATTTATCATTGATGATAGTATCCGCCCGCTGAAATGGAAAATGACAACTGAAACAAAAACGATCCTTAATCATAATTGTATAAAGGCAACAGCTGTACAAACGAGTGCCCGTACGCAGATGGTAATGGAAAATGGCAAAATGGATAGGAAAGAAGTTCAGGATACTTCACTCATTGTGGCCTGGTTTGCTACGGATATTCCTGTATCAGGCGGTCCCGCTGAGTTCCAGGGTCAGTTACCCGGATTGATACTGGAAATGGATGTAGCAAACGGACGACAAAACATTCAAAGCCATCAATATTTCCACCAAGGCCGACCTGGCCATTATAAAAGCGCCTACCGGTAAAAAACATTATACCCGGGAGGAATATCGTAAAGAAATGGATAAAATGATGGAGGAAATGCAGCGCAATAATGGCGGACCGGGAAGAACGATGCGGTTCTCTAATTAATAAATTAAAACGCCAAAACTACAAAGAGGCTGTCTCCTATGTTTGCAAAACAGGAGACAGCCTCTTTTTAGTTTGGTAAATTATCTAAACAATAGCTGTTTCTGCGTCAGCATATATATCCTCATATACTATTTACACACTTTTCCCGGTTATTGACAGACGCCGGGTTTTCTTTATTCATCTCAATATTTGTTTTTATTAAATGCCTGTATGGCTTCATTACTCTCGTTCATTTCTTATTATGCGGAGTCTGCCTGAGTTTATTTCCATACCCGATTCCGGCCTGACTATTATTTCTTTGGAGAAGACATTACCGGCACTGTCATCCATTTAAAATTTCCTATTAATATCTTCTTTAGATTGAAAAGCTGGTGTGAATGGAGTGAATATCCTGGTCACGGAGTACCGCAGAGATAAGGAGCATCACAAAGAAAGGCCTTAAATCAAATACTGAATGAATCTCTGCGGCCCTCATTTCCTCCGGGGTACTCTGTGCCTTTTTTTTGTTAATAAGCCAGGCGCACCTGCAGGGATTTGCATAAAAAATGCCGGTCACTGACCGGCAAATACAGAAGTAGTATAAGATAAGGCATGTTACCTGGTCATTATTCTCATGCCGCCGCCACCCCCATTATTCAAGCCCGTCTTGCTCAGGCTGTAAGTAAAGCTGAGCATAAAGAACCGGCGCAGCGTGTTTACCCGGCTGTCCTCAATATAGTTCTGGTTGTTACTACGGCTCACACCGATATTCCTGTTCAGCAGGTCATACGCGCTGAACTTTAATTCACCACGATTATACCGCAGGCACTGCTTACTGATGCTTGCATTCCAGATAGGGATGCTGGTGTTAAAGCCCGCTGAGCGCCGACTATTGATCGTATACGTAAACTCTGATGACAGGAAGAACTGCTTGGGCAACTGCCAGTCAAACGAAGTGTTGTACTCCTGGGAGAGGTAATTATTGTTACTGGATGACTGCAGCGAATACCTTGTTTTGTTGTAATCAATACCGGAGCTTACTGCAATATTCAGTTTGTCAATCGCATTCATATCGAGCCGTATCTCTGGTCCAAGCGTCAGTGTCCGGATATTGTTTTGTAACGTATTGATGAATTGCTTTGTTTTCAGGTACATAGTACGGGCGCTCAGCTCTAAGGACCCTTTTAGAAAGCGGACAGGCATGCTATAACTGATACTGTTGTTTATGGTATACACACCGTTTACGTTAACCGGTTTGGAATAACGTACACCTGTCCGCAGGTTCAATGATCATAATTGACGATCTTATTCTTTGTAGTCTGCATGGTAAAGAACATGAACAGGTTCTTATTCTTATAGGGGCTCAGCAGGTTCAGGTTTCCCTGTATGGTATGATTGTATTCCTGTTTCAGATCAGGATTACCCTGGCGGATATTGAGGCGGTTGGTAAGATCCGGTACCGGCTGCAATTGCGACATACTCGGTTGGTTGGTATTAGCGCTATAGTTAACAGAGAGGCTTTTGAACCGGGAAAAGTAATACTGGAACCTTGCATTGGGCAGCAGGTTGCGGAATGTTTTACTGATCACGGAATCCTTTATACCACTGGTGATCTTGCCTTCCAGTTCAGCCTGTTGCCAGGTAAGCCCCATCGAATAATTGTATTTCTTTTTTTGCGTACGCATACGGATACCTGCATTGGTATAGCCATATATATTTTCAAAGTCATTGGTTTGCACATCATTCAGGTCGTCATATTTACCTGACTGTTTATTGAAGTCGTAAGTGGTCAGTTCTGATACGCTCTTGCTGTTACTTTTGCCAACGCTGAATTCGAGTAAGGATCTTTTTAAAATAGGTTCCGTATAGACTGCCCTTGCGCTATAGCTTTTCAGGCTGCCATTGTTGTTGCTTCGCTGATCGAGAGTGTCTTTTTTTGCAATAACGCCTCCGGTGTAAAATTGGTAATGGAATTCAGGCTGCCATCACCTTCGCTTTGGTTCAGGCTGGTTTGAAGCGATAAAGAAAACGTTCTCCCTTTGCGCTTGAATTTTTTCCTGAACATAAGATCATTACGAAAATTAAAACCCTCACTGTTGGATAAATTGCTGGTAGCGCCTTCATTGATCATATCGTTGGCTGCCGATATGGTTCGGAAATCCGAAGCTGACCTGTTTTTCGTTGCCTGGTAACTGAAAGAAGGATTGATGCGTAATGAATGCATCGAATCTATCTGGTACATTGTGTTCAGGTTAAACCGGTGTGAGTTGTTCAGGTTGTCGGCATAAGAGTTCTGGTTATAAAAAGTATTGGTGCTGCCCGGTATGATATTCTGGCGATTGATATGCTTTTCGATATCCGGGTTAAAGCGGTTGTAAAAATAATTACTCTGGAAGTCCAGCTTGCTGCCAACGATATTATTATAATTCAATCCTCCGCCCCAGGCAGTTCTGATACCTCCGTTCTGGCCACCGCCTATTCCCATTGCCGCCGCATCGTCTGCTGAGAGATTGATATTAATATTACCACCTCCTGAACCCCTCTGCATACGGGCAAGCTCTCCGTGAAGTTGAGAATATCCATGAATGAAAAACCTTCTGCATTGGTATTATTTCCCATGCCGATTGCGGAGAACTGCCTGGCACCTTTGAATGAGTTGACATTGAATTTCCCCTCGTAACGTTCTTTGTTGCCGCCGCCAGCTGTTACCTTTCCAAAAACGCCCTTCTTATCTTTTTTGAGCTTGAGGTTAATTGTTTTTTCATAGTTGCCATCTTCAAAACCGGTAAGCTGCGCCTGGTCACTTTGCTTATCATATACCTGTACTTTGTCAACCGCATCGGCCGGCAGGTTCTTGGTGGCGACCTTAGGATCATTGCCGAAAAATTCTTTACCATCCACTAATACCCTGCTTACTTTCTCTCCCTGTGCTTTAATGGTTCCGTCCTTTTCCACTTTTACACCCGGTAGTTTCTTTAATAACTGTTCTACGCTGGCATTAGGCTGCACTTTAAAAGAGCCGGCATTATACTGAACTGTATCGCCCACCATCGTTACGGGAGGCGCTTCATTGGATACGATCACTTCATCCAGCACCTTGTTTTTATCGGTCATCGCGATATTGGCAAGGTCCTGCTTCTTTTTATCATCAGTGATGGTAAAAAATATATCAGCGTTATGATAATTAACGTGAGAGATCATGAGGCGGTATTCCCCGTTAGGTATACCGGTCACTTCAAACCGGCCGGAATTATCCGTCATGGTAAACGACACCAGGGAAGAATCTTTCTTTTCCATCAGCGTGATCGTTGCGCCGGCAACCGGTTCACGGGAAATGGTATCAAAAGCGACACCTTTGATACTTCCATTTTTCTGTGCCGCTGAAATGATGGTGATAAACAGGAGAACTAAAGACAGGTATATTTTCTTCATAGCTGATTGTTTCGGCTACGAAAGTATTCTTACACGCTGTCAAAGCGGGTTAATTTGGTTTGCTTTAATGTTAATCAATGTTAATGGGCTAAGAGATGTAAAAGAGAAAAGGAGAAATGAGTCTTTTTCTTTTGAAAGAATTGACTGGCAGGAGGACACAATCTTTAAAGCTTTTTACCTCTTTTTCTCTTTTACATCTCTTAGTCTCTTAGCCTACTCAATGACTTCCCCTCTTTCGTTATCATCCCTGTCTCGGTCATAGACCAGCACCTTTACTTTCCAGTCCATTTGTTCGGCCTCGATGATCAGTTCTACTTTTAGTTTTTTGACAGATTCGTCAGAGGGATCAAACGAAAAAAGAACGCTGCTGAATTTCTTTTCTTCAACAGGAGATTCATATATCCCTTTAAGGCGCATGGACTTCAGCGAAAGGTTATTGAGCTGGTTATATAGTGCTTTGAATTTTTTCTTTGCCTCTTCAAAACTTTCCGTGGTAAGCATAACTGCCTGCCAACTGCTTACCCTGGTTCTTTTTCCCTGTATATCTTGTGATGGTACATTCTTCAGCGCCGGTCACTTTAAAATTGCACTGGTAGTCTGTTGACTGCGGATTTTGTATGATCACTTCACCAAGTATGTTGCTGAAATGACTGGGAAAATCGTCAATTACTTTTTTGACATCAGCGGTAATAGTACCGGCGGAACTAAGTCTGAGCTGTGCAGATGCCGTATGAAATGAAAATAAGATAATAGTAAAAAGAACGGGTAATTTTACGAATGCATTCATTAGTTTGGATTTAATGGGTTAGAAACCAGGCGCAATATTATTAAATCTTATTCTTATTATATACTTTAACGGAGAATTTTTCGTTAAGACCATTACAAAAGATCCAGTATATGAAAAACAAGCACATCGTTCATGCTCATGAAGAAGCAAAGATCTACCACCATTACTACAAACCTTCTTTCAATCTCTTCCGTTTATTCAAATCTGTTTTATGCGTTTTTATTTCCGGTTCATCACCGGCGGCAGGCAATATTGTGAGAAGAAAATAAGTCTTTACTAACCCCTGATTATACTAAAACGGTCCCGTCCCAGGCGGGACGTTTTTATTTAGTTCACTCTCATATTCTGCATTCTTCTTTCTACGTTGCGGGGCATTTGCGGCATTCCCTGCTGTGAGTTTTTTCCGCCCATCCTGTTTAGATTATACAGCAGGCTCACCATAAAATACCGGCGCAGCACCATACTCCTGGTATCTGTTATGGAATTGTCTGTAACATTCCGGCTGATACTCTGGTTCTGGTTCAGGATATCGTTTACAGAAAGGCGTATCTCGCCATTCTTCTTTTTGAAGATAAGTTTGCGCAGGCTGGCATTCCACAGCGGTACATTGAGATTATATCCTTCCGCTCTTCCGGTATTGAAATAATAATCAAAGTCGGAAGAGAGAATAAAGTCTTTTGGTAAATTATAGGAGAAATCAAAAGAGTAAGTATGGGTGAAGTAATCATCGTTGATGCCCGGGTTTTGCATGGAGGTTACTTTGTTGTAGGCAATATTCAGCCGGAGACCCACATCAAATTTCTCCTTATTTAAATTAATACCCGCTCCCTGCGATGCGGCAAAATTATCAGTATAGTTCTTTCTCTTTTGCAGCAGGCTTACATCTCTCGAGTAAGAAAGGTTGTTACTGAAGTTCAGGCTCGATCCTTTGAGCTTACTATTTTTGAACGGAATGCCGAGCGTTAAAAAAGAAGAAGCCCTGAAAGAACCGTCAATGTTTGCATAAGTAGTGCGTTGCTGCGGCCCCTGTGTGCTGATATCGTTGATGATCTTATTGCTGGTGGTAGTAAAGCTCAGGTTAGCCGCTACATACCGGTAAGTAAGTATGTTGAACGTGTTATAGTTCAGGTTAAAGCTATGTGTAAACTCCTGCTTCAGGTCGGGATTGCCGATCCTGATATTAAGCGTGTCGGTTACATCCGCTACATTCTGTAATTGTGAAATGCTCGGCTGGTTTGTCCTTCCGTTATAACTGAAACGCAAATTTTTGTTACGGGAAGGAGTAAAGTTGAAATTGGCGGTAGGGAAAAAATTGATATAGCTTGCTTTGGTATTAAAAACAGAGTCATTGCCCGTATTTGTTTTACGGGTACTCATGTTTTCGAGTGTTGACTGCTGCATGCTTACACCGAGCTGGTAATGTATTTTTTATTCTGCACCCTGAAATTAGCGCCTACCCGATGCGCTTTGAAGTCATTCTCAAAATCATTTGTCAGCGGGTAGTTTGGATCATCGTAGTTCTTTGATAAAGGGTCATAATTATACGTGACCTTATTGGATGTATTATGATTGAGGGTATAGGCATAATTTATTTCGATCAGTTTATTGAGCCCGATAGGTTCGGTATAGGAAGTACTGATAACATTATTGTGTGTATGGGTGGTCTGGTTATTCTGCTGGTTTTGCCTGATCTCTCTTTTCAATGTTTTTACAGTGTCATAGTACTGAATGTTGCTGATATTGAAACCGCTTCCTTCACTTTGTCCATAGGTATTTGACCAGCCAAGTGTAAAGGTGCGGCCGGTTTTTTTGAATTTCCTGCGGTATAATAAATTATTGCTCCAGTTGATACCGTCTCTTTCATTGGTGTTTATACTTCTTTTTTCCAAAGCGAGATAATCATAGCCGGGTATGACAACATTGGTGGAAGAAGTATCATCCCGGTAATTCTCCGAATGCTGTATCGTGATGCCGGGTGTATAAAGGATCGAACTCATAGAGTCGAGCTGCGCCTCGATCCTGAAATTAATACGGTGGTTCTGGTTCTTTGTATTGGAAAAATTGTCCCTGCTCTCGTTAGCGGTCGAATCCGTATACGATGTTTTACGGAAAGTGCTTTGTCTTTGATCATTATCTGAGTTGGAAAAGAAATAACTGCCGGTCCCTTTTATTTTAGGGGTCCATTCATCACTGTAATTAAGACCTGCAGAAAACGATTTAAGGATACCGGTAGTCCCGCCGCTGTTAAAACTACTGCCGCCACCAAAACCACCGCCGCGGCCGCCGCCCATACCGCCACCACCACCGCCAAATCCACTAAAGCCACCCATGGAGCCGATCACATCAGAGAATGAAAAGCCCTGCTTGTTAATATTATTTGTATTGAATAGTAAAGAGAACCGTTGCGGCCCTTTGAATTTATTAAGGCTGAGATTGCCTTCATACCGGCTCTTGTCACCTACACTGAGCATAGCTCTTCCAAAATATCCTTTATTGCGGTCTTTCTTCAGTTTGATGTTCATTGTTTTGGAACGGCTTCCATCATCTATCTTGGTAAATTTTGCCTGGTCGCTCATATCATCAAACACCTGGACGCTTTCGATCATATCCGCTGTTATATTCTTGGTAGCCAGTTTAGGATCATTGCCGAAAAATTCTTTGCCGTCCACATATATCTTCTGCACCTGCTCGCCCTGTGTTTTTACATTGCCATCTTTATCCACTTCTACCCCGGGTAATTTCTTCAGCAGGTCTTCTGCTGTTGCATTCGGCGCTGTTTTAAAACCACTGGCATTGAATTGTACCGTATCGCCTTTTACTACTATCGGCGCTTCATTGGTGATGGTTACACCGCCCAGTAGTTTAAAATCTTTAGCAGGAGTTATATCGCCGAGATCAACTTGTTTTTTATCAGCAGTGACAGAAAGATTTTTTTTGTAAGGATCATAGGCCTGGTGAGAAATGAGCAGCTGGTAATCGCCGGCTTCCAGTCCTTTTATTTCAAAAACACCCTGCTTGTTACTAAGTGTGAACGTGACGAGTGAAGAATCTTTTGCATTCAAAAGAGAAATGGTTGCATCCGCAATACCCTGTTTGGAAGCAGTATCCACCAGCTTTCCTTTAATACTGCCATCAGCCTTTTGGGCCATGACGGCACAGGACGCCAGTAAAGCAAAAACAAATAATGCAAAAACCTTTCTCATAAGCGGGGTGGAATATGTACGAAATTAGACGTAACCAACCGGAAATACCTGCGTAATAACGTTAAAATGCCTGAAAACCTGATGAATGACAGAAAAAACAGATGAACGAACGAAATTAAAAAAAAGGGGCTGCCTCAAAGTCAAATAAATCCCGCAACGACGCAAAGAGTGCCCTATTGGAAATCGGTCGTTGAGGCTTTACGCTGTTGCGGGAACATTGATGTAAAATACTTTTGAGACAGCCACAAAATAGTTACGGGATATTTATAAATGCTACTGCTTTACAAATTTCAACTGGCTGTTCATGCCGGTTGCTTTGAGTGATATAGTATATATTCCAGCGGCCAACAAAGTTGTTTCTATAAGTATAGTATTACTTCCTGTATTCAGGGATACATTTTTTTGCTGAACAACTCTTCCCCGCTGATCAATGATACTGTAAACGATATCTCCTTTTTTAAGCGCAGAGATCATCAGCGTAGTGTTTTCACTTACAGGATTGGGATAAAGCATCATCATCGTTTCTTTATTGTTGTTTATATGAATAGCAACGGTCCTTGAAAAGGTGAATTTGCCATCCGTATCCACCATTTTCAAACGATAATAAACAGCAGAAGACCCGATCGTGGTAACATGGTGATCGGTATACTCATATTGCTTTGTTATGGTGGAATTGCCCGCTGCCGTTACACTCGCAGCACTTGAGAAGAATCGCCCATCAAGGCTTCTCTCTATTTCAAAGCGTGAAGTATTATGTTCCGCAACCGTTTTCCAGCTCAGCAAAACATTGCTGCCGGATAAGAGGCCTTTGAAGTCTACCATGGTAAGCGGCAGGCCACCAACAGGTGTAGAGAGATCGGCCATCCATAGTTCTTTGCCGGTAGCATTACCTGATGCGGCTACAAATAATTTTAAACCAGCGAGGGTGAAATCAGAAGGAGAACTGCCCCCGTTATTGGCGATATCCTGTACCATTAATGTGCCGGCTTCGGTGCCATCGCTTTTCCATATTTCTTTATCATTCAAAGCGCCGGCAGTGCCTTCCCATGCACTGAAATAAACCGTCCCTTTCGCATTCACCATATTCTCGGGAGAAATATTTTTTATTTTTTTTGTTCCTGTTTCGCTGCCATCTGTTGTCCATAGCTTATATCCTGTACCATCATCTGCCTGGAAAAAAAGAGTGCCCTCGACATTTACCAGGTTTTGAGGATTTGACGACCCGGTTCCTACTCTTATATCTTTTACCAGGCTAGTACCGGCTTCTGTACCATCTGTTTTCCATAGTTCAACTCCTTCTGTAGTCGTACGTCCCTGGAAGAAAAGCGTTCCATTTATATTAGCTAAGCCAAGCGGGAAAATAAAACCTTTGACTATTTCTGTTCCTATCTCTGTACCATCGCTTTTCCAGAGAGTAGAAGCGGGATCTCCGCCTGCCGTAAAAAAAAGTTTATTACCCATACTGACCAGGTTAGCCACAATCGCAGTAGCCGAACCGGGATAAATATCTTTTACTAAAACAGTACCTGCTTCCGTGCCATTGCTTCTCCAGAGATCGTACCCTGCATGAATTCCATCTGTGGCGCTGAAAAATAAAAAGCCGCCCATATTTATCATGTATTGAGGATTGCCGTCGTTGGTGCCGGCATAAATATCTTTTACCAGTACGGTACCGGCTTCTGTACCGTCGGTCTTCCAAAGTTCTGTGCCGTGGCTGCCGTCTGCAGCGGAGAAAAACAAGTAGTTATTTATTTTTATAAAACGGGAAGGGTTGCTGTTGGCGGTACCGGGACTGATATCTTTCACCATTTTTGTACCGGCTTCTGTACCATCTGTTTTCCATAGTTCATCACCATGTATACCATCATTGGCTTTGAAATAAACAGTTCCGTTTATATTCAATAAGTCTGAAGGATTGCCGCTTGCCGATCCGGGATTGATATCTTTTATTAATAGTGTGCCGGCTTCCTGTCCATTACTTTTCCAAAGCTCCGCTCCATGTATGCCATCATTGGCCTGGAAGTATACTGACTCGGTTACTGTAATAAAATTTCCCGGGTTAGCTGAGCCGGCGCCGGGCCTGATATCCTTTACAAGTGAAAATGTTTGTGATACTGCGTTAAGACTGCCAATAACAGAAAAAAGTAAGATCCAATAAAAGCCTCTCATAAAAAGCATTAAAAAAATTAGGCTCAAGGAAGTCCTTGCCAGAGAGTATTGGATAGAAACCGGTTTGGTAAAGCAGCCAGAAACACTACTGTTTATCAACTTCACACAGCTATGTCGTACATCGGTGAAGTCCGGTTATTGTCATATGCTTTTTCGCAAATACTGATATTCTTTGCTGCATAGTTCTTCCACACATAATCAATAAAAACGCATCAGAGTGTATTGGAAAGGTTGTTCGAAAAGGAAGGAGATGAATTTTTCGGGGAGTACCCGTTGGTTAACAGACCACTAATATATAGGAAAAAACCCGAACCGCAAGGGCCGGGCCGGTTATGAAAAACCGTATAGGGATTTTACTATTTGACTGGCCAGTACGAGGCAGGGTGTTTAATTTACCCGCAGGATCGCCCGGCATGCCGGGCGATCCTGCGGGTAAGCAGTTACCGGCGTTTTTACCAAACGATCATCAGCTAAACAAATATTCTACATCTTCTCTTGTGAGCGACTTCACAAAACCTGTATCATCGGAAATAAGTTCCCTGGCAAGAATACGTTTCTTCTCCTGCAGTTGCAGGATCTTATCTTCAATAGTATCCTTACAGATCATGCGGTAAGCGAATATATTCTTGGTCTGGCCGATACGGTGCGTGCGGTCAATGGCCTGTTGCTCCACAGCAGGGTTCCACCATGGGTCAACGATATATACATAATCGGCAGCGGTCAGGTTCAAACCCACACCACCGGCTTTTAATGAGATCAGGAATACTCTTACTTCATGATCGTTCTGAAAACTTTGAATGGCTTTTTCCCTGTCAGGCGCGGAAGTGCTGCCATCAAAATATTCATACTTGATACCCAGTTCATCCAGCTTGGCTCTTATCAGGGCCAGCATACCCAGAAACTGGGAGAACACCAGTGCTTTGTGATCGCCGATATTCTCTACTATCTCTCTTGAAAGCTCATCCAGTTTAATGGAATGGTTCTCGAATTTTTCTTCTTCATTCAATATCGCGGGAGAATCGCATATCTGCCGCAGCTTCATCAAGCCCTGTAAGATAGTAAGCTGTGAGCGTTGTATGCCCTGTTCCTGTATCGTGCCTAATATCTTATCACGGAAATCATTCCTGTAGGCATCATAGATCTTTCTCTGTTCATCTTCCATTTCACACCACAAGATCATTTCCTGTTTTTCCGGGAGATCCTTGGCTACCTGTTCTTTTGTACGGCGGAGAATGAAGGGGTATAATATTTTACGGAGATGATCTTTTCTATCGGCTTCACCAAATTTATCAATCGGTATAGCAAACTCCTGCCTGAAAAACTCCATCGTACCCAGCATACCGGGATTCAGGAAATTCATCTGGGCAAAAATATCAAACGTGTTATTTTGAAGCGGTGTACCGCTCATGCACAGGCGGTTTTTTGCATTGAGCAAACAGGCGGCCTTGGTTACTTTACTTGCCGGGTTCTTGATAGCCTGTGACTCATCGAGTATCACATAATCAAAATCCACGCTCATCAGCAGCTTGATATCACTCCGTAATGTGCCATAAGTGGTGATAGTAACTTCATGATCGGTCATCTCTTCTTTTACCCTTGTTCTCGTAGCGCCATGATGAATACGGTAAGTAAGCTTCGGCGTGAATTTTTTTATTTCATTTTCCCAGTTATAAATAAGTGTAGTGGGACAAACTACCAGGGCTTTCAGTTTACCATTATCACTGCGGAAATAATCGAGGAATGATAAAGCCTGTACGGTTTTACCCAAACCCATATCATCTGCCAGTATACCGCCCCATTTAATGTCTTTTAAATAATTCAGCCATTGATAACCAGCTACCTGGTAAGGGCGCAATATTTTTTTAAGATGCTCCGGCGCTTCGATCTCCTTTATTTTATTAAAGTTGCGGAGGTTCTCATATTTCTCTTCCAGTTTCACTACCAGCTCTTCCTCATCTCGGTTTTCATATAATTCATCTACTACGCTGAGGTGATAACGGGATAGTTTAAGATTATTACTGCTGCCTTCGCCGACACGGAAGAGCAGGGAGTATTTTTTCAGCCATTCTTCGGGTAATATGCCGAGTGTGCCATCATTTAACTGAACGAACTGCTGTTTATTGGCCAGCGCTCTTTTTACTTCCGCTACCGTTACTTTCTGATCACCAAAAACAATATCAATCTTGGCATCAAACCAATCGGTATTGCTGCTGATAAAGATCTTGGTCTGCGGTTTGGCCGTATTGAAACGGAAATTCTTCAGCGCCTCGAAACCAAATACAGGCGTCTTCATATCTTTCATCGCGTCCACAAATAAAAAGAACCAGTTGTTCTTTAGCACATCTGTTCCTTTCAGCGCCAGCGATCCCGTTTCTTCATTGATGATGAAATTGGAATGAAGGTTATTCAGTTTGTCAACAAAGATTTTCTCTGCTTCCCGGTTGCGGTGAACGACCATTACTTTTTCACCCTGCGGTACTATTATTTCATCGCGGTCCTTTGATCTTGTTTCGTATCCTTTATAAGAAAATGATGGCTGAAAGACGAGGTAATCGCCTTTTTCTACCAGGAATAGTTTTACTTCCGGCTCACCGGCCTTGATCTCGTTCACCAGCGATTTATCAAAGTCAACTTTATGTTCTTTGGTGAGAGGAAGAATAAAGTCATTGAGTGTTTTACCCCAGTCGGCTTCCGTTACCGTCATCTTGCCTGTTTCCTGGAATTTTTCTACCAGGTGTATCACTTCATTGTTCTTCCACAAATGCAGCTGGTGATTATAGAGAAAGAATAACGGGCCGGGGCTTTCATTGTCACCAAGATCATATTCCATACTGCCTATTTTTACCCGGCAGGAAATAGTATAGTGAGAATTCTTTTTAATAATAAAATGCGGCTTCGCTTCTTCAGCCGCGAGTTGCAACGGCTCCAGGTTCGTTGTCTTGAATGTCTTGCCTTCGGCCAGTAAGAATATTAACCTGTTTTCGGCGGAATCGGTAAATACTTTTTTCAGTTTTGGCAACAGGTATTCCGCCATCAGTTCCTTTGTTTCTTCCGGCAGGTCATCTTCTTCCTGGTGAATGATATTTTCCCATATACCGGAGAAAGGTGAATTGCGGCTGATGTATTTATTGATCTCCGTTTCCTGCAGTTTACGCAGGGAGGTAAGCAGGGTCTTATCTTCTTCAGACAGTTTATCCGTTTCTACATAGCGGCTGATATCCAGTTTTTCCGCTTTGCCGGTAAAAGCATCTCCTGTATCATTCGGTTCACCCAGTATCACATCTACGGTGAACTGCGGATAGGTCTTTTTGCTGAAATTAAAAACGATCCCGAGCTTATGGGATGGTTTTATGATTTCCTCTTCTATTACTTCCGGTTGTTCTTCCTGCATCTTTTGCTGTGGAATGATAACAGGTCTTACATACGTATTCGCTGCGGCTACAGCTACTCTTTTGATACTGCTGTCGAGCACTCTCAAAAAAGGTTTTCCTTCTTTATAAGCGAATTCAAATTTTCCTTTCAGGTCGTCGCTTAAAGAATAGCCATAGGCTTCGAGTAATTTGTTCTTTTCCTTATCCCAGTTGCGGATGGTTTCAAAATAATTAGCGCCATGTGAATTCAGTAGTTGCACAAAAACGATCACTTTGGGTAAACACAATACATGGTCTGTGTCTTCATAGTCGCAACTGGTATCGAAATTCTTTTCCTCGTTCTTGCGGATGAGTACTTTATAGGTTACACTATTTAAAACAACGGAAGCTTTTACGGTTTCATTTTCTGCCAGTTCTATTTTGGCTTTGTTGGTGCGCAGGTATTTTTCGGCTTCATCATAGGTCTCGGGTGATGAAAGCAGCCGCAGTGTCTTTAACTCGATCGTTTTCATCTTGGCCACTGTGTGGCGCTGATCGTATTTTATATTATCAGACTGCAGGTGACCCCGGTCAATCATTTCCTGCAACTGGAATAAAGCGGCGGACTCGTGGCGGCAGATATCGCCGAGATTATAAGGACAGCTGCAGCGGAGCGAAAGTGATTTGGGATCTTTAAACTTCTGTATATATACTTTGTAAAAAGTAGAATAGCTGTCGTCCTTTACACGAAAAACAGCGGAGCCGAAGAGATCGTCGTATTCTATCAGTTCTACAAAATTGATCGCATGTATCTTTTTGCCACGGCGTATTACTTCGTCAGTTCCATGGGTGTATACATACTTGATAAGGTGCGGTAAGGCCAT
>JBBCIL010000036.1:0-144952 GCA_037200265.1 Bacteroidota bacterium | reverse complement strand
GCACCGCTCAGAGCCTTTCCTGAATGCAAAAATTATTCCTAAGAGGTCAAAAGCAAAAAACTGCTTTAGGTCTTCGGGCAGATTACAGCACAGGACATTGAATTTATATACGGGGGTTTACTATATAGCCGGATGAATCAATAAAGTAAGACAGAAATAAGGGTAAATACAGGTTATTGCTTATCCAGCCGCATGACCTTTGTTTCACCGCCGGCGGTTTGGGTAGCTATAACGTAGGTCCAGCTGCTGTCGTCAATATGCCAGCTTCCGTTGATAAGAACAAGGGGGGCGGTAACGCCTGTAAAATTGGCCCATGTTGTCATAGCAGAACCATCGCCATCCCAGGTGCCTGTTTTTTCTACCGTGCCGTTTTTTGATAGCATCAACGGTTTTGTTGCTGTAATACTGAAATTTATACCGGTGAAATCAGTGGTAATATTAGTGCCGTTCTGTACAAAACTGGTAACAACCCATTGCCCGTCAACCATTGCATTGATGATAGCGTCTTCTTTGAGTTTTTCAATTGCTTTTTTACAGCCTGAGAAGAAAAGAAGCAGGCAGAGTGCGGGTATTAGTTTCTTCATAAGTAAAGTTAAGAACTGTAAAATAGAAATATCCGGTTATTTGTGCAATAGTATTTTAACCCCTTTCAACCGTCCTTTTTAAGAGGATATTATACTGTATCTTTTTGTCGTGTAGCCATACGCCGTTAATTTCATGCATTGAAACAGAAAAAAATCTATGTGTAAACGATTTTTTATCCTGGTAGCAGCCGGCTTATTTTTTTGCAGCACTTATGCGCAGCAACCCGAACAAATATTAAACCGCTGGTCGGAAGTAAGCCCGGTAGAAAAAGCCTATTTCCATTTTGACCGCAATGATTATATAGCCGGGCAAACGGTCTGGTTCAAAGCGTATTTGTATTCCGATTTCCTTCCGTCTGATAAAAGCACCAATTTATTTGTTGAATTACTGAATACATCTTCCGGGGTAATTGACCGGCAGGTGATACCTGTATTCGGAGGATATAGCCGCGGGCAGGTCCGGTTGCCGGATACATTGCCCGCCGGCGTATATACATTGCGGGCCTATACTGCCGCTATGCTGAATCATGATCCTGATTTTTTATACAGGAAAAGATTTTACGTTTTCAGTAAAAATAAAAAAAAACGAACCTGCCGCAGTTACAAAAGAAAAAGGCATACGACTGGAATTCTTTCCTGAAGGTGGGAATTTTATTGCCGGTTTATCCAACAGCATTGCCTGGAAAGCTACCGGTGAAGATGGATGGCCTGTGCAGGTAAGTGGTGTGATCAAAAAGGAAAACGGGGAAAAGATCGCTGAATTCTCTTCTTATCATGATGGCATGGGGTACTTTGACCTGGCAGCGGAAGAGAAAACGAATTACTATGCGGTGCTGAATGATGATCCTTCCGGCAAGAAGTATTTTTTACCGGCCTCCACTACCAAAGGTGTAGTGCTGCGGATTATCAGTATCAACCAGGCCAAAGAGTTTGAGATACTGCAGCGTAGTGATGACCCCTGTCTTTAAGGCAGCTTACATGATTGGCCAGATGCAGCATCATGTTGTATTCAAAACAGCGTTGAAAGAAGAAAAAAATGAAATGACGGGAATGATCCAGACGGCAAAGCTTTCATCAGGTATCTTACATATTACTGTATTTAATAAAGACGGGCTTCCATTGGCAGAGCGGTTGACCTTCGTTGATAATAAAGAATACATTCAGGCCGGTGATATTTTGACGGATACGCTTGATTTTACTGATCGTGGTAAAAATCATTTTACGCTTTCATTGAAAGATACAGTAAGCGGTAGTTTTTCCGTCTCTGTGTATGATGCCGCTTTTGATACAAGATCAGTAAGAGAAAGAGAATATATTTTCAGGATTGCTCCTCACGTCTGATCTGAAAGGATATATACATGATCCGGCTTATTATTTTTCTGCCAATACTGATTCTGTACAAAACGCACTTGACCTGGTGATGATGACCAATGGATGGCGCCGTTTCCGGTGGAATGATATATTAAAAGATACCGTGCCCAAAACAAAATATGCAGACGCAGGCTATATTACACTGGCAGGAAAGATAAACCTGGAAGGAACAAAAAAGCCTTTTGCTGATAAGGAATTGCTGACGTTTATTATAACAGCGGATTCAAGCCGCAACATGCAAATGCTTCATACAAATACGGAAGGACATTTTAGCCTGGACTCTATGGTGTTTTATGGTAACGCCCGTATTCTTTTCAGCGATATAAAAGGCAAAAAAAGCAAATTCATAGATGTGAAACTCGATGGGGATTCGTTGCACAGGCATTATTCTTTGCCGGTGATAGACGGTGATAGAACAAGGAGCTGCTTTTTTGCATACTGCTCCCGCGCCAAATAAAACAATGGCAGACGAGTATGATGCTATTGTGAAGGCCGAAGGAAAAATGCTGGAAGGAGTGACAGTAAAAGGTCACAAAAAAGCCAAACTGCAGGAACTGGAAGAAGAATATGTCAGCGGCGCTTTTTCCGGAGATGCCAACAGGACCATGGACCTGACTACAGGAGAAGACAACCTCAGCGCTTACCGGAATATTCTTGATTACCTGCAATCGAGGGTCGCGGGATTGCAGATACAGCAACTGCCCGACGGATCAGGATACAGTGTTACCTATCGGCAGCAGGCTTCCATAAGTGCCATGGGAGATATGGCCATGACCATCTATCTTAACGAAGTGCCATCAGATGCAGATGTACTGTCTACTATTCCTGCACAGGATGTGGTATTGGTAAAAGTATTCAGTTCATTGGCTGCCGCAGCAGGTAATGGCCCCGGCGGTGTGCTCGCTATTTATACAAAAAAAGGAGCTGATTTTTCAGCGTATCCGCCTGCGGGAGAAATAATCAGTTATAAAGGTTATTCAGTTGTCAAAGAATTCTATTCGCCCGACTACAGCGTTGACAAAAATAATAAACCAGATCACCGGGTGACGCTATACTGGAATCCATCTGTGCTTGTAGCGGATATTGATCCGAAGATACCCCTGGTGTTTTATAACAATGACCGGACAAAGCAATTTAAAATAGTGGTGGAAGGGGTAACGACAGAAGGCAGGATGCTGATGATAGAAAAAACAATCAGCGGTAAGAAAGCATTTTAATAAAAACCCGGCTTCTTCAACCGGGCTGAGGTTTTTCGTCCTCTGACCATCCATTCATCTTTTATTTTTTGGGAAAAGAAGGCGACATTTTTACTTTCCTGATCCTTTCAGCGAAATAACTGCTCCTGTCTGCCATTAATAAATAATACTGGTAACAATCTATCCAGCCGGAGGCGTGAGTATCACATGATTTCGCAGATCTTCTGTTGACGTTCTGATATACCTGATATGACTGTTACGCATAGCGGAGAATTTCTTCAGGGCTTCCGAAGGATCTTTCCACATACTTTTTGTTTCCGCGGTAATACCTGTCTTGCAAAGAGAGTAATTATCATAAGCGAGCAGCTGCTGATCGGTTACTGCAATTTTGAGCCTGTTTTCAGAATTGGACGGCTGGTCCATAAGCGTTTTTATTTCCTCACTGCATTTTTTTTCCAGGGCGACCATATTCATGATCAGTTCGCCGATTGATGGTTCGTTGCGTGAGGGTTTATAACTGATCTGTTTTGCGGACAAGCTATTTATGCTGTTCAAAATCTCAGCCTTACTGCTTTTGATCAGGGTAATAGCCTGCTTCCTTTCTTTTTGAGAAAGTGAACTATTATTGAGGGTTCCTGCCAAACCGGTGACTACCAGTAACGCAAGCAATAAGCGACCCGTGGTTCTTTTAAGCATGGTGAAAGCAATATTTTAAGTTTACGGATGGGTTGGTGGCCATCTGTGGAAAGGATTGAAAAGTTACGAAAGATAATGATTTTCCAAAAATCAAACTTATGAACAGTCGTTTTAGTGCTCTTTCAGCGGTCTCTTTTTCACCATACCACCACGGGTATCCCTGATACTCTGCATAACGATAAAGGCATTAGGGTCAATTTTTTCTACTTCAGTCGTCAGCCGGTTGATCTCAAGGCGGGTAACCACGGTAAAGATAATATCGGTTGCCACAGCGGTTTCTCCCCGTTTACCGTAGCCTTTTTTGCCGGAATAGATAGTCAGACCCCGCCCCATTCTTTCCTTTATCAGTTCGGCTATCGCTACCGTATGCGGGGATATAATGGTGACGCCGGTAAACTCTTCAATACCTTCCAGTATAAAGTCAACTGTTTTGGCCGCGGCCAGGTAGGTAAGTGTAGCGTACAAGGCAATGGAAACGCTTAACAACCAGGCGGCAACGCCAAAAATGACAAGGTTAAAGGCGATGATAAAATCACCCACGCTCATACTGCGTTTGCGGCTGAGAAAAATAGCGAGGATCTCAGTACCGTCAATAACGGCGCCGCCACGAATGGTAAGACCTATACCAGCTCCCAGGAAGAACCCGCCAAAAACCGCGATCAGTAGTTTATCGTCTGTCACAACCGGGTAGGGGAGAAAAGCTACTGCAAGGGCCAGCAACGAAATGGCCACAATACTTTTTATACTGAAGCCTTTGCTTATTTGCCTCCATCCAGGAGAATGAAAGGAATGTTGATGAGGATGATCATGACCGGAACAGGAAAACCGGTCTTGGCATTTAATAAAAGAGAAATGCCCGTTACACCGCCATCAATAAAATGATTGGGCATCAAAAATCCCCGGAGCCCAAAGCCTGCCGATAATATTCCCAGCAACATAAAGATGCCGCTGCGGATACTGCTCCGGAAAGCCTTTTGCCTGCGCCATGATTTTTTAGCCTGTTGGTAACGGCCCGGAGCAGCAACTTCACTGGTGATATTTGACGGCGATTGTTGGCTCATTCAATCAAAGATACAATACTGCTAAATTGGTAAAGTGGCAGGGTAAAAAATTTGTCTCCCACAAAGCCCACAAGGAAATGCTGGTTGAGAATAAGCCCTTTGTGCCCTTAGTGGCTTTGTGGGAACATTCATTTATTATCTTTAGCCAATGAAAATCGCGGAAGTAATTTCTTTTCTTGAATCGCTGGCACATCCTTCATTACAGGAGCATTATGATAATGCAGGGCTGATAACCGGCGATGCGGGATGGGAATGCAAAGGCATCATTTGTTCGCTGGATAGTACCGAGGATGTGGTAAAAGAAGCGATAGAGAAAAAATGCAATCTTATCGTAGCTCACCACCCGATCATTTTTGGCGGGCTGAAAAAAATAAACGGAAAGAACTATGTAGAAAGAACGGTGATCGCTGCTATTAAAAACGATATTGCTGTGTATGCTATTCATACCAATCTTGATAATGTAATTGACGGGGTAAGCGGAAAGATGGGGAAGATGTTAGGTCTTCAGCATATCGCTATTCTTTCTCCCAAACCTGACACACTTAAAAAGCTTTTCACTTTTGTACCTGTTGATAAAGCGGAGCAGGTGCGCAATGCCATTTTTGCCGCAGGTGGCGGATCTATCGGTAATTACAGCGAATGCAGTTTTAATGCCGAAGGAGAAGGAACTTTTACTGCAGGCGATGGCGCCAAACCGTATATAGGAGAACCAGGCAAACGGCATTTTGAAAAAGAACTAAAGATAGAAGTGATATTACCGGCTTACGTGGAAAATAAAATTGTAGCAGCGATGAAGGCCGCTCATCCCTACGAAGAGGTAGCTTATGATGTGGCGGATCTCTCCAATGTGAACCAGCGGGTCGGGTCGGGTGTTATAGGAGAGTTGGTCAAGACATTGGAGGAAAAAGAATTCCTGGCCTGGCTAAAAGAGGTTTCCAGCTCCGGGTGGTCCGGCATACCAGGTTTTCGGGAAAAGCCATAAAGAAGGTGGCCCTCTGCGGTGGGGCCGGCAGTTTTTTGATTTCCAAAGCTTTAGCCGCTGGAGCAGACGCTTATGTGACGGCAGATATGAAATATCATGAATTTTTTGACGCCAATGACCGGATGCTGGTAGCCGATATCGGGCATTATGAAAGCGAACAATTCACTATCAACCTGCTACAGGAAGTTTTGGAGCAAAAATTCCCTACCTTTGCCGTCCTTAAAACAGAAGTAGAAACTAACCCGTAAAGTACTTTAGTTAGTGAATGGTGAAAGGGTTATGGTGAGCAGGTCGGGAAAAAAAAGCAAACGTCTAAACTTCAAACATCAAACTATACAATGGCAAGCGTTAAAGAATTTTCAGTTGAAGAAAAATTAAGCTCTTTAGTTACCCTTCAGAAAATTGAAAGCAAACTGGATGAGATCCATATTCTGAAAGGCGAATTACCGATGGAGGTAGCTGACCTGGAAGATGAGATCACAGGTTTGAAATCCGCCAGACACGTATCGAAGAAGAGATCAACGGCGTAACTGAATTCATAGCCCAGCGGAATGCGGCTATCAAAGAATCGGATGGGCTGGTGAAAAAATACGAAAAGCAAAGCAGCAACGTAAAGAACAACCGCGAGTTTGAAGCCATCAACAAAGAGATGGAGATGCAGCAACTGGAAATTAAACTTGCTGAAAAGCATATCAAGGACGCTACAGAAGAGATCTCTGAAAAAGCGGTGATCCTGGAGAAAGCGAAGAAAAATATTGCTACGAAAGAATCTGTATTAGCTACCAAAAAAGGCGAGCTGGAAAAGATCATCGCGGCTAACGAGAAAGAAGAAAAGCATTTCAATAAACTGGCGGGAGAGGCGAAATCGCATGTTGACAGCCGCTTATTAGCCAGTTATGAAAAGATCCGCAAGAGCTATCGTAACGGCCTGGCTGTAGTAGCTGTAGAAAGAGATGCCTGCGGCGGTTGTTTTAATGCGATCCCTCCTCAAAAACAAAGCGAGATCAAACAACATAAGAAAGTAATGGTCTGTGAGAACTGCGGACGCATATTGGTTGACGAAGAATTAGCCAATAACGTCGAAATAAAATAATCTCTTTTAATTAAGAGTTTTTCTTTTTTTTATTTTCCCTCCCGCTTTAGACCGGGAGGGTTTTTTTTATCTTCGTCGTATGCTGCGGACATTGCATATAGAGAATTACGCTATCATAGACAGCCTGCAAATTGATCTTTCACAAAAGATGAATGTGATAACAGGTGAGACCGGCGCCGGTAAATCCATTATCGTAGGGGCCCTTGGATTGATATTGGGAGAAAGGGCCGATTCCACCGCACTGGTGAATAAAGATAGAAAATGTATCGTGGAAGGAACCTTCAACGCGGAGGGCAGGAAGGCGATAAAAGATTTTTTGAAGGGCAATGACCTGGATACCGATGATGAGCTGGTATTGCGCCGCGAAATCGGCACTAATGGCAAATCAAGAGCGTTTATCAATGATACGCCGGTTAACCTGGGACAGTTACAACAACTAAGCGCTATGCTGGTAGACTTGCACCAGCAATTCGATACCCTGGAACTGGGAGAAACAGATTTTCAAAGAGAAGTACTGGATGCTTTGGCCGGTCATTCGCCTGTGCTGGATAAGTATCAAAAAGTTTTCCGTCAGTGGCAGCAGGTAAAAGCAGAATCGGAAGCGCTGAAAGAGCAGAAACTGCAATTTGATAAAGAAGCTGATTATAACCAGTTCCAGTTTAAAGAGCTGGAAGAAGCCGGGTTCAAAGAAAACGAGCTGGAGAATATAGACGCGGAGTTAAAGATGCTCAGTCATGCTGAAGGTATCAAAGGCGCATTGAGCAAAGTATATTTTGCATTGCAGGAAAGCGAAAGCCCGCTGGTACAGCAATTAAAAACCCTGCAGAACCAATTGCATGCTTACTCTTCTTATCACACGGATCTGCCGGTGTTAATACTGCGGTTGCAATCATCACAGATAGAACTGCAGGATATTGCTGACGAAGTAGACCGTATCAGCGGTCATGTGAACTATGATCCTGAAAAGATAGAACGACTGAATGACCGTTTATCCATGGGATATAAGCTGCTTAAAAAACATGGCGTGCAAACTACCAATGAACTATCAGCTATACAGGATAAACTCACCGAAAAACTGCAGGCTGTTTTGAATATTGATACGCAGATCAGTGAAAAAGAAAAAGAGTCAGCGAAACTGTTACAGGAAGCACAGGAGTTAGCCACTAAAATAGCTGAAGGCCGTAAGAAGCAGGTAAAACCGCTGGAAGACAAGGTAAATAAATTGCTGGCGCAGGTAGGTATGCCGAATGCAAGGTTAAAAGTGGATATAAAATCCCTGGCCGGCTTGAATGTATATGGCAGCGATACCATCGAATTTTTATTTGATGCCAATAAAAGCAACCAGTTTCAGCCGGTACGAAAAGTAGCCAGTGGCGGAGAACTCAGCCGGCTTATGCTTTGTATAAAATCATTGGTGGCGCAGTCTATTGATCTTCCGACAATGATATTTGATGAGATAGATACAGGTATTTCCGGCGAAGCCGCGAGGCAGGTGGGCATCATTATGAAAGAACTGGCTGCGAAGCGGCAAATGATCTGTATTACCCATCAGCCGCAAATAGCCGGCAAGGCCGACGCGCATTTCTTTGTGTACAAGGAAATAGTAAAAGATGCAGTGAAGACAAATATCCGCCGGTTAAGTACCGAAGAGAGAATAACGGCCATAGCCAAAATGCTGAGCGGGGAGAAACCCACAGCGGCAGCAATGGAGAATGCGAGAGAGATGGTCGGGAATTGAATGAACGAGTAAAGAAAAAATTTCTAATTCTTATCTGGCGACTGGCTAAGTATCTTCCCGGTTTTATCTATTTCATACCAGGTATTTGCTTTTTTCACTTTTGTTTTTCCGCTATAAAATGGAGAGGCTTCATCGTATTCAAAAGGGATAACTGTTTTCCCGTTTTGATCAAGGTAGCCCCATTTACCATCTTTCCTGGCCAGGCAAAGACCGCCGTCAAAATCGTCATTGAGAGATTCGTATATGACAGGAAAAATCACCGCGCCTGTTTTGTTGACAAAGCCAGAATGCCCGTCTTTTTTTACTGATAACAAATCAAGCTTATTGTATTCGTAGCCGGTCTCGTCATAAATGAATGGCACTACCACTTTGTTTTTTTTCTGTAATCACTCCGCCTTTGCCATTGAGGATGGCCGGTGCATAGCCATCGCTGAAAAGATTTATTTTATCATATAAATAAGGAATTAATTGTTTGCCTGCCAGGTCAAGTATACCCCATTTCGTGTCTTTACGAACCTGGAAGAAGCGGATATCTTCACCATCCGTGTTGCCAAAAAAAACTTCATCATACACAGGCTGCAGCAATGTATAACCAGCCGCATGGACCACTCCCATTTTTTTATCTGCAGTAATGACCAGGATAATATTGCCGACATAACCTTTCATAAAAGTACCGGCAGGAAGAATGCTTTTCATATTCCTGTCAACTATATCAGTTTTTTCGACCGTATCATACCGGATTTCAAAAAACTGGTTACCATATTCGCGGATCGTTCCTTTTACAGGATATAATAATATGGTGCCTGAAGAATTGATCAGGCCTTCTTTGCTATCATTGCTCATCACCGCGATGTCGCTGGAAGTAAAATAACCAATACGGTCGAAAGGGCCTGCCGGCAATGGTTTTAATTCACGGTCAAGCAGGCTTTGCTTTTTTTCCCTGGATACTTTAGTAAGGCCGGTATGATCATCCTGTTCAATATCATCGTACATCGCCGGTACCAGTTCCCTGCCGTCATTATCAATAATTCCCCAGCGCTCATTTTGTTTGAATTTAATCCTTGATCCGTTATTGGCAAGAGGTTGTATATCCTGGTAAGCTGTCCTGGTGGTATCTTTTCCTTTTATCATAAAAACGGCGCCATCCATTTTTAAAAAGTTATTAGCCTTGAACGCGGCCAGTTCTACCTCTGCCAGGATACCGGGGCTCGTAAGCATATTACCATCCATCTGGAATAAAGTCGTGGGGCCTTCTGTTGTGTCTGCTAAAAATTGGTTGGACGGAGATACGATGAAAGAAATGCCATTTTTCCGAACATGTATTCTTTGCGGGGAGAGTATGTCAATCTCCTCAAACGCCAGGGGCAGTACGGTGATGTCTTTTGCTTTGACCACTCCCTGGGCCACATCATTTCTTACCACGAAGAGATCATACATCGTGTTATAAATACCGGGATATGCGGCGGACAGAATGATAGCGCCGGATTTGTTCACTACCCCGGATTTCCCGTTTTTTTCAAAAACAAAATACTCATCCGTCAGTTTGCGGGTAATATTGAATTTTTGGGTCAACGCAGGAGGAAACGCCTGCGCCTTCACAGAAAACAATGCAGAAACCAGGAAAATAGCCAGGAGGAAATATTTCATACGAAAGGAGAGGTTATTTTTACGAAAATAAAGTATTCTGTAATATGCAGAAGGTAAAGACAGCAGCTATATTGCTCATTATAGTTATTTCACTCATACCGGTGTATTTACTGAATAAGCGCTTCCAACAAACGATACGGCCAAAGGAATCATTGGCCAGGTTATTTTTTTACATCTTGTCCGGGTTTGCATTGGTATTCGGGTATACTTTTCTTGTTGTTTTTATACTAAAAAAGCTCTTCCCGGATGCTTAGCAATAACTTCTTATTTTTGCCGCCACAAAATCAATCGTTATGGCGTATAACCTGTTAAAAGGAAAAAGAGGAATCATTACCGGCGCACTGGATGAAAATTCCATTGCCTGGAAAGTAGCTGAAAAGGCGTACGAGGAAGGCGCATCTATTGTACTGACCAATGCTCCTATCGCCATGCGGATGGGTGAGATCAATAAACTGGCGGAGAAAACAAAATCGCAGATCATTCCTGCCGATGCTACTAACGTGGATGAGCTGACCAACCTCTTTACCAAATCACAGGAAGTGCTGGGTGGTAAAATTGATTTTGTACTACATTCCATTGGCATGAGCGTCAACATCCGGAAAAAGATCCCGTATACAGAATCTAATTATGATTATTTCATGAAAGGTATTGACGTGTCGGCTATGTCTTTTCATAAAATGCTGGCAGTAGCCAAAAAACTGGATGCCATCAATGAATGGGGAAGCGTGGTAGCCCTGACCTATATGGCAGCACAACGTACTTATCCTTTTTATACGGATATGGCAGATATCAAAGCCATGCTGGAATCTATAGCCCGGAGTTTCGGGTATCATTATGGTGTGGATAAAAAAGTCCGTATCAATACTGTTTCTCAATCCCCGACAAAAACAACAGCCGGCACAGGTATCAAAGGCTTTGGCGATTTTTTTGACTTTGCTAATTCAATCGCTCCATTAGGCAATGCAACGGCTGAAGATTGTGCTAATTATTGTATTACTCTTTTCTCTGATCTTACCAGGATGGTCACGATGCAAAATCTTTTTCATGACGGGGGATATTCAACTACCGGGGTGAGTAATGAGGTGATGCAGAAGTTGGGAGTGACGGGTGGGGAGTAGTGAGTGGTGAATGGAAAGTGGGAAAGATGACCCCGGAGGGATTTGGGTGTGGTGAGTAATGAGTTGGGGGCTTTAGATCCTCAGGCGAGTTTTTCGACGACGAGTTGAGCTTTCGAACTTCATGTGATTAAAAGATCGTCCGGGCTCAAACTCGCCTGTCAAGCTTAAATAACTAAAAAGCCTCCACAGACGGAGGCTTCAATCTTTTATGTCTCATAGCTCGCAGCTAAAAGCTCATAGCTTTCCTAATACTCATCTTCATTAAACAGGAAATCATCCTGTGTTGGGTAGTCAGGCCAGATGTCTTCAATCGTCTCGTACACGTCGCCTTCGTCTTCCAGTTCCTGCAGGTTTTCCACTACCTCGATAGGGGCGCCCGAACGGATAGAATAGTCAATCAGCTCATCTTTTGTAGCAGGCCAGGGTGCATCTTCCAGGTACGAGGCCAGTTCCAGTGTCCAAAACATATCTTATTGAGTGGGTTTATTTAGTTTCAGGAATAGGTTTCCGGGAGGTTACGCACCCCCAAATTTTCCGCAAATGTAGTTGTATTAGCGAATTTTCCAAATCCGGAGTTCTCACACCCGTTTTTAAGCATTTCTTAAAAAGCACCATTTCCTTATATCGCTTTTTGATTATGGGGGCTATTTACTGATATTTGATTTACTAAAAAGGGATTTAGCTGCATGTTAAGCGGAAAAAATATATATAAAAAATACGGGGTAGTCGAGGTTTTGAAAGGCGTAGATATCGAAATCCGGAAAGGAGAAGTGGTTTCCATTGTCGGACCTTCCGGCTCCGGGAAAAGTACGCTGCTGCATATTATCGGCACGCTGGATAAGGCGGATAGCGGAACGGTCAGTATGAACGGAACGTTATTAAATTCTTTGTCGTCGAAGAAAATGGCGGCTTTCCGCAATAAACATATTGGCTTTGTTTTCCAGTTTCACCACCTGCTGCCTGAATTTTCCGCGATAGAAAATGTGTATCCCCGGCTGGCTGGCTGGCCGGAAAAAGAAAGAAGTGGAAGAAAAAGCCAGGAAATTACTGCAAATGCTGAACCTGGGCCATCGCCTGGAAAATAAGCCCAATGCCATGAGCGGGGGCGAACAGCAAAGAGTGGCCGTCGCAAGAGCGCTTATCAATAATCCCGATATTGTTTTTGCAGATGAGCCAACCGGCAATCTTGATTCTGCCAATGCCAAAGAACTTCACCAGTTGTTTTTTGACCTGAAACAAAAATTCAATCAAACATTCCTGATCGTTACACACAATGAAGAATTAGCGGGGCTTAGTGACCGGGTGCTGTATATGAAAGACGGTAAAATTGTTTGATGACGATCCTGGTACCTGTTGTTGAAATTATACTCTCGGTTTCCAGGGAATTTCTCCAGCATTTAACTGGTGTGAAGCATAGCGGGCTAATACAAATAAGTAATCACTCAGGCGATTCAGGTATTTTATAATGACCGGTTCCAGGTCGGGACTTTCCATTTCTAAACGAACACAGCAACGTTCGGCGCGGCGGCAGACGCAACGCGCAATATGAATCGTTGAAACAGTTACATGACCTCCGGGAAGAATAAAACTCTTCATAGGGACAAGCGTTTCGTTCATCTTATCTATTTCCTTTTCCAGCAATGTCACATCTTCTTCTTTGAGATCGGGTATCCGCATCTTCGGTTCTTTGACCGGGTCGCAGGCAAGGGAAGATCCCATGGTGAATAACCGGTCCTGTACTTCCTGTAAAATAGCCCGGCTCCGGGTGTCGGCTAATAGGTCCCTGCACAAACCGATATACGAATTCAGTTCATCCACTGTTCCATACGCTTCAATACGAAGATGACTTTTAGAAACTTTCGTACCGCCGATAAGAGAAGTAATTCCTTTGTCGCCGGTTTTGGTATATATTTTTAGTGACATAGTTATGTTTTAAAAGTCCGGAAGCCGGAAAGTCCGCTGCGTGAAAAGAGGAAGAGTTGCTGAATGAAAGTCCGGAAGCCGCTCATCAAAGTTGTAATGATTCTACTATTTCAAATACTCGTCTTCCGGACTTTCCGCGCTAAACTGTTTCAATTACTTACGCAGCGGACTTTCCGGCTTCCGGACTCTTTTTAATTCTACAACGCTACTACATTTTGTTTATCACTTTCTATCACGCCATCACGCAGCCTGATGACACGGCGGGCATGATTGGCGATATCTTCCTCATGTGTTACCAATACAACCGTATTGCCTTCAGTATGTATCTTTTCGAAAATATCCATGATCTCGTAAGATGTCTTGGTGTCAAGGTTACCCGTCGGTTCATCGGCCAGTATGATAGAAGGATCGTTTACCAAAGCACGGGCAATGGCTACACGCTGCGATTGCCCGCCGCTGAGTTCATTGGGTTTGTGATGACTCCTGTCAGTAAGGCTTACCAGCCCAAGTACGTGCATGGCTTTTTCATTGCGCAATTTTTTGCTCATGCCTGCGTATACCAGTGGCAGCGCCACATTTTCCAAAGCGGTTAACCGTGGTAGTAAATTGAATTGCTGGAACACGAAACCTATTTCCTTATTCCGTATTTCCGCCAGGTCGTTATCTTCCATTTTGCTTACATCATGCCCGTTCAGTATATAGGAGCCTGCTGTAGGCGTGTCCAGGCAGCCAATGATATTCATCAGCGTACTCTTGCCTGAGCCGGAAGGTCCCATCAGGGCTACGTATTCATTCTTGTTGATATCCAGCGTTACACCTTTCAGCACCTGCAGCTGCTGCTTGCCCATGATGTAGTGCTTTCTTATTTGTTCGAGGTGTATGATTGAATTCATGATGTCAGTTATAAGAAGTCCGAAAGACGGGAAGACCGAAAGTCCGAAAGACCACTCTTTTATTGGGGTGGTCTTTTAGTCTTTCTGACTCTAACTTATTTTTTTATCACTTTCGGTACTTTAAAAAAATGTTCGTCATGCAGCGGAGCGTTTTTCAGCGCCTCTTCTCTTGTTACAGATCCTTTTATTTCATCTTCACGTAATACATTTACTTCATCGCTCATATGCAATAATGGTTCGACGCCGTTAAGGTCGAGTTCATTTAATTTTTCTACAAAAGCGATCATTCGCTGCAGGTCATTTTTGATCTCCTCTTTCTCAGTATCATTAAACCGCAGCCTTGCCAGGTGAGCCAGCTTGTCCACCATTGCATCATTTACTTCCATCAGGCAAATATAGTCAGAAGTCGGTAGTCAGGTGTCGGGTGTCAGGTGTGAGGTGTCGGTAGAAAGTTGTCCGTTGATCGTTGTTTGTTGTCAGGCTCAAAAGTTGAAGAGTATTTACAGCTTGAGTAACGGCCAACCAACAATGATCAACGCTTCTCCTGTCATCCGACACCCGTCACCTCATACCTGTCTCCCCGGCATCATTTTCTTATCTTCGCCGTCCTATGGCCAATAAGAAGCAAATAGTAATGAGCGGCATCCGGCCCACCGGTTTTTTACACCTGGGCAATTATTTCGGGGCCTTACGTAATTATGTCAGGATGCAGGATGATTATCAATGCTATTTTATGGTGGCAGACCTTCATTCACTGACCACACATCCTGATACAAAAGAACTGAAATTGAATGTTCAGCGGGTATTGTCAGAAAATATCGCCTGCGGGCTTGACCCGGATAAAGTGGCGTTATATTGCCAGAGCCATGTGCATGAAACGGCGGAGCTATACCTGTACCTCAATATGCTGGCTTATACGGGAGAGCTGGAAAAGACTGTGACATTTAAAGAGAAGGTCCGTTTGCAGCCGGATAATATCAATGCAGGGTTGCTGACCTATCCCGTTTTACAAACAGCAGATATCGTTCTTCACAGAGCGGCGCTTGTTCCGGTTGGTAAAGACCAGGAACAACATTTAGAAATGGCCCGCAATTTTGTTAAAAGATTTAATCACCGGTATGGACAGGTTTTCCCTGAGCCACAGGCGTTCAATTATGGAAACGAACTGGTGAAAGTGCCGAGCCTTGATGGAGCAGGCAAAATGAGCAAGAGTGAAAATCAATACGCTACTTTATACCTGTCGGATGATGATGAACTGATCAGGAAAAAAGTAATGAAGGCAAAGACTGACAGCGGTCCAACGGAAAAAAATTCTCCCAAGCCTGATTATATCGAGAATATTTTCCTGCTGATGAAACTGGTAAGCAGCGAGGATACTATTACAAAATTTGAAGAAGACTTTAACAATTGCACTATCCGCTATGGCGATATGAAAAAGCAGCTGGGTGAAGATATGGTCAGATTCATTACTCCTATCCGGCAGAAAGCGGATGCTATACGCAACGATGAAAAATACCTGAAAGAAGTAATGGAAAAAGGCGCTGAAAAGGCCCGCCAGAGCGCTAAAACCACTATGGAACAGGTAAGGCAGGCAATAGGGTTGAATTATTATTAAAAAACGTCAAATTCCGAAAAGAATCTTTACTTTGAACGTTCACGGCTTGCTACATTAAAAAATTGGAATTCTCTATATCATGGCCAAATCAAAAAAACCAAAACATATCGCAGTTGCCGGAAATATTGGTGCCGGTAAGACCACATTGACCGAGATGCTGAGTAAACATTATAAATGGATACCCAATTTTGAAGATGTGGATCATAATCCCTACCTCATGGATTTTTATGAGGATATGCCGAGATGGAGCTTTAACCTGCAGATCTATTTCCTGAACAGCCGGTTACAGCAACTCGTAGAGATACAAAAAGGTACAGAGACAGTGATCCAGGACAGAACGATATACGAAGATGCCAATATATTCGCCCCTAACCTGCATGAAATGGGACTGATGAGTAAAAGGGATTTTGACAATTATTTTCATTTTTTTCAAACATTGAAGACACTGGTGCAACCTCCGGACCTGATGATCTATCTTAATGCTTCAGTGCCCACGCTGGTAGGCCAGATACAGAAGAGAGGAAGAGAATACGAAGAGAATATCCGGCTTGATTACCTGAAACGCCTGAACGAATATTATAATAAATGGGTAGCTGATTATAAAGAAGGACAATTATTGATCATTGATGTGGATAAGAATAAATTTGCAGAGAGAGATGAGGATTTTGGTGATATCATTCAGAAAGTGGACGCCCAATTATATGGCTTATTCTAAATACCTATGGCTATGAAAACATACTTTTTAATTACCCTCTTATTTTTTGCCTCTTCAGTAATGGCTCAATCGCTGAAAGATTCACTTTATAAAGGCAAGCTCAAAAATCCCCTTAGCCAGGCCGTAGCTGCAAAAGACAGCGCAAAAAGCAGAAGCGGTAAAAAAAGATTCTGCTGCAGTTGCCCCGGCAGAGCAAACACAACCTGCTGCCACTCCTGCTGAAGCATTGAAGCCCGATGATACGATGCCGGATTCGCTCAACAGGCTCTATTATGCCAAACAGAAAAGCTGGAAACGATTCATAGAAGGGAACAGGCTGATCGTAACGCAACAGGCCGATGAATCTAAAAAAGTAAAAAGAGGAGAATACTCCATTGATATTGATTACGAGATCGGGTTGAACGGAAGAGTAAAAGCGACCAATATTGCCTGCTATCCCCAGAACGATTTTTTAAAAGAGCAGGTGACGGAGTTTATGTCGAGAGTCCCTGTATTAGCCCCTCCTGTTTACGGAGACGGCAAACCAAGAGTGGCTGTCGGCAAAGAGAATATTATTATCCTGAAAAAATAATACGGTACTTATATTAATTGTATGCGGCTGCTCAAATTCTTGTCGTATTCTTTACTTCAATCCATCATAATTTGAAAAAGACATTTCTTTCATGTATCATCAGTCTTGCCCTGGTACAATTGTCGAACGCACAATCTGCAAAAAATTATATCATAGAGATTGATGGCGACACTCTCCACGTATCACTGGATGAGATGATTAATTTTAAATCAAAAAGCGGGCAAACGCATAAAGTAAAGGTGTCGAGAAAAGAGTTTTTAACCTTTAGTAACGAATTCATATCGTTTAACTATCCCTCGCAATATTCTGTATCCTCTACCAGGATTGATGAAGATGTAGAACAGATATTGCTGATGACGGCGACAGGCAACGGACTGATGATCCAGGCTTATGGAACGGTAAACCCTGAATTGATAATAGACCTTATGCTCAATGAGGTAACACAGGATGATATCAGCGCGGGCTATAAGCAAACACTTACAGAAACGCAAAAGACCATTGGCGACGGCACTGTTTTGAAAGGGAAAAGAGCCGTTTTAACGCTTGACAAGGAAACGGAAGAATTTGTTTGTGTGGCTAACGGCAAAAAGAAAAAGGGTATCATGGTCATGGAAATAAAAAATGATGCGGATGATACTGATGCTGCTAAAATGTTCGACGTGTTTTGGAAAACATTAAAGATCAAGTATTGATCCCCCCTTTTAATCATAGCCTGACCAGGGGCCCAGTTCCTTCAGTAATTCATCTATCTTTTTTATCCACCTGGCCTGCTCTTCTTTTTTGCGGCTGTGATCGGTTTCTTTGTCGTACTGATCCTGTAAATTTTCTTTCTCGCCGGTGACGCTATCATATATCTTTTTCAGGTCTTTTTTATAGCCATTCTTATCAAACTTATATTCAGACAGTTTTTTGTTCAGCTTGCGGGCGAATATCTCAGCGATATCAAAATGGCCCTGCTCGTGCTGCAGTATATAATCAGTTTTGGATTTGCCCCAGGATCTTGTTTTGGAAAACCGGCATTGAATTTTCCAGCCCAGTCCTTTTTCATCAATCGTATATTCAATACCAAGATAAGTGGCGGTTAAAGCGGCCGCGTCGGAGCCTTCATCAGGGTTGGCTTTGTAGTCGTTCCATACCAACCGCTGGCCGGCCTTCCAGTCAATCAATTCTTCATTGCTTTCCTGTGCAAAAGATATTGCGGGAATTAACAGGAGCAGGAAATATTGTTTCAATTTTTTCATACCGGTTTATCAAACGAAATGTATGAACAAAAGGTATAAAGGAAATATTAAAATAAAGCCGGAAGGCATAAAAAAGCCTCTCCCGGAACCGGGAGAGGCGGCTAAGTAACGCAGAGGTTCTTAGCTGAGTTTTGGTGCTGCTTCCAGCACTTCATTCGAAACCCCGTCCTTATATTTTTCAAAGTTCTTAATGAATAATCCTGCGAGGTGCTGCGCCTTATCATCATAGGCCTTTTTATCGGCCCATGTATTCCGCGGGTCCAGTACTTCCGGAGGAACGCCCGGGCACTCTTTTGGAATAGCCATTCCAAACACCGGGTGGAAATCAAATTCGATATTGTTCAGTTTTCCTTCCAATGCGGCAGTGATCATGGCCCTGGTATATTTCAATTTCATCCGGTTGCCCACACCATAGGGTCCGCCGGTCCAGCCGGTATTGATCATCCATACATTCACTTTATTTTTCTGCATCTTATCGCCAAGCATCTGGGCGTATTTGCCGGGATGTAATGGGAGGAAAGGTGCACCAAAGCAAGCGCTGAACGTTGATTTCGGTTCAGTTACCCCGGCTTCTGTTCCGGCTACCTTGGCTGTGTATCCTGAAATGAACTGGTACATTGCCTGCCCCGGACTTAATTTGGATATAGGAGGTAACACGCCAAATGCATCGCAGGTGAGGAAGAAAATATTTTTGGGCAGGTTGCCAACTGATGGCTCAATCGCATTGCTGATAAAATCCAGCGGATACGATACCCTGGTATTCTCCGTAACAGAGCCGTCTTCAAAATTTATCTTATTAGTGCCGGGAAAGAAGGTAACATTTTCCACCAGCGCCCCCGGGCGGATCGCATTGTATATCTCGGGCTCTTTTTCTTCTGTCAGCCCGATCGTTTTAGCATAGCAACCACCTTCAAAATTGAAGATGTTGTCTTTTGTCCATCCATGCTCATCATCACCGATGAGTTTACGGTTAGGGTCGGCGCTTAATGTTGTTTTACCTGTGCCGCTTAACCCGAAGAAAATAGCTGTATCGCCATCATTACCCATATTGGCGCTGCAGTGCATGCTCAGTACATTCTTCTCATGTGGTAAAATGTAATTGAGAATGGTAAAGATGCCTTTCTTGATCTCACCGGTATAACCGGAGCCGGCGATCAATATCATTTTATGTTTAAATGAAACGATGGAAGCATTATGCTGGCGGGTTCCGCATTTTTTGGGATCGAGTTTCAAACCGGGCGCAGAGATCACATGCCATTCAGGTTCAAAGTTTTCCAGTTCTTCTTCTGTCGGCCGCAGGAACATATTATACGCAAACAGGTTGTTCCAGGGCTTCTCGTTGATCAACCGTATATTCAAACGGTAACGCGGATCAGCGCAGGCATAGCAATCCCTTACCCATAGTTCGGGACGTTTACCGAGATGGTTTATTATTTCCTGGTAAATGATGTCAAAATATTTTGACTCAATGGGAATATTAAATTCATTCCAGTTCACCGTGTTTTCGGTGGTCTCATCTTTTACAATGAACTTGTCCTTTGGTGACCGGCCCGTGAATTCTCCTGTTTTGATAACCAGGGCCCCGGTATCATTCAAAACGCCATCGCCATTACGGATGACATCCTGTACTAATTCCTGTGGCTGTAATTGATAATGAATGTTTTCTGAAGTAGTAAGGCCCAAACGAAGTAGCGCCTTTTTTGAAAAAGCTAAAGTAGGTACTGCCATAAATCAAGCAAAGCATTTGTTTCGTTGCAAAGGTAATCAAACCTTTCACCTATACAAACAAGTGTTAGTGTGACAATTTAACCCATTATCAATTATATGGCCTATAAATGAATTTTTTAAAATTGATCCGGTTATGCCATTGAATAAAATTCAAAATTCGCCGCTCCCGTATAAAGATTGTCCATTTTTTAGAAAAGGAAATATTATACATTTTTCAGGAAACCGGAGAGCTGCTGGTATAGTTATCCGGGACGCTTATATGATTTTACCTGTGCTTATAATTACCCCGTCATTATCCGGGAGTTTTGAAACAGAACAATTTATCTTTAGCCCCTTAAAATACATGCATGAAGAACTTGCCCCTCAACCCAGCTATCTTTAGTACGAACCGGGAAAGATTTGTGAGCCGGATGCAAAAAAATGCCATCGCCATCTTTGTAAGCAACGATGAAGTACCGTCAAACGGAGATGCTATATATCATTACAAAACCAACAGCGACCTGTACTGGCTGAGCGGAATAACCCAGGAAGACAGCATGGTGATCCTTTATCCCGGTAACCCCGATCCAAAATACCGTGAAGTGCTTGTATTGGTAAGGCCCATCGAACTCAAAGAAAAATGGGACGGCAAAAGACTGCGGATGAAAGAGGCGCAGGAGATGAGTGGCATTAAAACAATAGTGTGGCTGGATAGCCTTGAAGGGTTACTGCAACCATGGATACACCTGGCAGATACTATTTACCTCGATACAAATGAGAATGATCGTAAAGCGAGCCTCGTGAGAACAAGAGACTACCGCTTTGTGGATGAAATGAAAAGCCGTTACCCCTTGCACCAGTACGAGCGGGCAGCAAAGATCCTGAAAGAACTGCGCAGCATTAAAACGGCATCAGAGATCGAAGTGATGCAAAAAGCCATTGACATTACGGAGACGGCTTTCCGCCGTTTGCTGAAATTCATCAGGCCGGGTGTAATGGAGTATGAGATAGAAGCCGAGATCGTACATTCTTTTTTAAGCCAGCGGGCGACAGGCGAAGCGTATGGCAGCATCATTGCCAGCGGAGACAGGGCAAGAACATTGCATTATGTATCAAACAACCAGGAATGTAAAGACGGAGAGATGATATTAATGGACTTTGGTGCAGAGTACGGCGGCTACAATGCAGACCTGACAAGAACAGTACCGGTGAACGGAAAATTTACCCGCCGCCAGAAAACTGTTTACAATGCATGCCTTCATTTACACGACTATGCAAAAAGCCTGCTGAAGCCCGGTATTACCGTGGTTGATTATACAGAGAAGGTGGGGGAAGAAGCCACACAGCAATTTTTGAAAATAGGTTTATTGAAAAAAAACAGATGTGAAGAATGAAGACCCGGAAAACAGGGCTTACCGCAAATATTTATATCATGGCATTTCGCATCATCTGGGAATAGATGTGCATGACCTTGGATCAAGAACAGAGCCGATAAAAGCCGGGATGGTTTTTACAGTGGAACCGGGAATTTATATCGAACAGGAACAAATGGGTGTACGTATCGAGAATAACGTATGGATCACGAAAAACGGGAATAAAGATCTTATGAAGAATATCCCCATTACTGTAGAAGACATCGAAATGCTGATGAAAAAATAAATTTATCTTGGCCGCATGAAGCAGATACCTAATCTTTTCACCTTACTCAATTTACTGTTTGGTTGCTGTGCGATAGTATTTGTATTACAAAATGGTATTTCCGTTTTTTATTCCGGGGATAATCCGCAGATGATAGATATGCCGGAAAAAATTGTCATCGCTTCCGTATTTATTGGTCTTGCCGGTGTAGTTGATTTCCTGGATGGCTTTGTAGCCCGCCTGTTCAAAGCTACTTCAGAAATGGGCAAGCAGTTAGATTCACTGGCAGATGTGGTAAGTTTTGGTGTAGCGCCGGGCATGATCATTTACCAGTTTTTACGTCTCAGTATCGCCAGCCAGGAAAATGGTCTTGATGTTTCATTGATATGGTTATTACCGGCGTTTATTGTTCCATGCGCGGCAGCATGGCGGCTGGCAAAGTTCAATCTTGATGAAGGACAGCAGTATTCCTTCAAAGGTGTGCCTACCCCGGCGGTTGGCCTGGTGGTAGCGTCATTACCATTGATCTATTGGTATGGTGAAAATGAAACCGTGATAAACCTGCTGCGTAACAAATGGTTCCTGTATGGGATCGTCATTGCTTTAAGTTATCTCATGGTGTCCGGGTTGCCGATCATGAGCCTGAAGTTCAAAGACTATTCTTTAAAAAATAATATGCCGAAGATCATCCTCGTTGTGGCTGCAGCTATTTTGATCTTATTCCTGAAATGGCTGGCTGTTCCTGCCATATTCATCCTTTACATTGCCGTATCTTTGTCTTTTAAAAATAAAACAGCATGACCTATACTGTACAGATAAAAGTAATGCCATTAAAAGAGTTATTAGATCCGCAGGGAAAAGCGATAGTGGGCGGCTTGCAGAACCTCGGGTTGAATAATGTAGAAGATGTGAGGGTTGGGAAAAATATCTCTTTACAGATAAATGCTGATTCTCCCGCGCAGGCAAAGCAAATCGCAGAGGAAGCAAGTAAAAAACTGCTGGCAAATCCTGTGATGGAGTATTTTGAAGTAAGTGTTAATTAACCGCTCCGGGTCATAAGCTGCGGGCCGCGGAACCCGATGGATGCTCAAAACGCGTAACCAGAAGCCATGCTCTACCTCGTTCCTTCTCCCATAGGCAATCTAAAAGATATCACACTGCGGGCCCTGGAAGTGCTGAAAGAAGTTGACCTTATCCTTGCAGAAGATACACGTACGTCTTCTCATTTACTTAATCACTACCAGGTAACCAGGCCTCTTTCCCCCTATCACCAGCATAACGAGCATAAGATATTGCAGCATCTTGTTACGCAGTTAGCAGAAGGCAAGAAGATTGCCTTGATGACAGATGCGGGTACACCCGGCATTTCCGATCCGGCATTTTTACTGGTGAGGGAATGTATAAAAGCGGGCATTAAAGTAGAATGTCTTCCCGGCGCTACGGCCTTTGTACCTGCATTGGTGAACAGCGGCATACCTACCAATCGTTTTTGTTTCGAAGGTTTTTTACCGTTGAAAAAGGGCCGGCAAACACTGTTGAAAAAACTGGCGGAAGAAGACCGCACCCTGGTATTTTATGAATCTCCTGTGAGGCTGGTAAAAACATTGGAAGAATTTATCGGGTATTTCGGCGAAGATCGTTTGTGTTGTGTCAGCCGCGAACTGACGAAGATGTTTGAAGAAAATAAAAGAGGATCACTGAAAGAGGTCAGTACTTATTTCAGTGAGAAAACTGTAAAAGGAGAGATCGTAATAGTGGTAGCAGGTAAAGACAACTGATAATAAATCGCTAAAAAATAGTATTGGCATGATTTTAATCAATTTTCTGTATCAATTTTGCCACTGATAAAATCAAAAAATACTATGAACAAGAAGAGCTTTTTAATGATGATCGTGAGTGTAACTGTTTTAGCGAATATTTCTTTTGCGCAGATCCGCCAGGTGCCGAAGATCGTAGAAGAAACTTTTTCCCAGCAATATAACGGAGCCACGAATATTGATTACAGGGATCAGCTCGTAAGAGTAGACGTTTACTTCGAATTGAACGGTGAAAAACTGGTCGCATCTTATTCGAATAAAGGGGTATGGAAAGGATCGGAGAAAGAATGGGAATTTGATAAACTTTCCGCAGAAGTAAAAGACGGGTTTCAGAAAAGTAAATATGCCGACAGGGAAGTAGAGGAAACAAAAGTGCTGTATCTGCCTGGTGGCGCTGAACAATACCGGATCAAAGCGAAAAAAAGCGGGGTCGAAAAGAAATATCTTTTTTTCAATACAAAAGGACGGCTTTTGCGAACCTCAGTAACCTTGTAAATAAGAATATCATTGATACTGAAACTCCCCGGAAGGGGAGTTTCTCATTACCACCGGTAAATTTGGTTTTGTATAACAGGCTATTTGACGAAATTTGCAACTTCCCGGTGTATCTCAGCTTCTATTAAAAGTTATTAAACATTTTAAATATGAAACGAATTGCCTGGCTGTTGCTCCTGTTTGCCACCTCTAACGTTTTTTCGCAGGGACCTGGCATTTGCCAGGAAAATGGTGGATACATTAACCTCTCCCGTATTCTGGGGCCGCGGTTATACCAACGATGGCATGAAGAAGGCCGCTGATTTTTTATCGTCAGCCTTTACAACCTATGGCCTCACACCCATGAAAGGAAACAATTTTCTTCAATCATTTTCTTACCCGGCCAATACCTTTCCCGGCAAAATGGAAGTTAGTATCAACGGCAAAGACCTGGTTCCCGGGAAGGATTTTATCATAAGCCCGGAAAGTAAGGGAGTAAAAGGAAAAGGCAATCTTGAACAATCCGACAGTGTACAGTTTCTCAACAGGCAGGAACGGCTGATCATCAAACTGGAAGATAAACTTACCTGGTCGGTAGCTCCCGAGCAGGCTGACTTTACAGTTATACAGGTGGATAAAAAATCAATAGCAGGACTTCTGACAAATTTTAAAGTGAATATTGAAAATGACCTGGTAAAAAACTTTAAAGCCGCAAATGTTTGCGGCATCGTAAAAGGAACGGTAAAACCGGATTCGGTTATTTTTATTACCGCGCATTACGATCACCTGGGAGGAATGGGCAAAGACACTTATTTCCCCGGCGCTAATGATAATGCCAGTGGTATTTCTTTATTACTTAACCTGGCAAGATATTATGCCGCTAATCCACAGCCTTATTCTATCGGGTTTATTTGTTTTGCCGGCGAAGAAGCAGGTCTTATCGGCTCAAAATATTTTACAGAGCATCCGTTGCTGCCACTAAAGAATATCCGTTTTTTGATCAATACCGATCTTGCCGGTACAGGCGATGAAGGGATCACCGTGGTGAATGCTACCGAATTTCCCAAAGAATTCGCGTTGATGAATGCGGTGAACGATGAAAATAAATTACTGGTAAAGATCAATTCACGCGGCAAGGCGGCGAACAGCGATCATTATTTTTTTACAGAAAAAGGAGTGCCGGCTTTCTTCTTTTACACGATGGGAGGGATCAAAGCCTATCATGATGTGTTTGACAAAGCAGAAACACTGCCGCTCAATGAGCATGAAGATCTTTTTAAGCTGATCACCGGCTTCAACAATAAATTAATGGGTAAATAACGAATAGTTCGTACATGAAAAAAATAGCAATTGGATTACTGCTCCTGTTCACGGTATCCGGCATGGCCCAATCCTCTCAAAACGGGTACTGGCAGCAGCGGATCAAATACGCCATGGATGCGGCGCTTGATGTAAAAACAAATAAGATAACCGGTAAGCAGGTGATCAGCTATACCAATAACTCACCGGACACACTGGATAAAATATTCGTTCATCTTTTCTGGAATGCTTTTCAGCCCAACAGTATGATGGATGTAAGCAGCCAGAGTACAGAAGGATTGGTTGTGGGAAGAAGCGCTGGTGGAAGAGAGCTTACCGACTTCGACCGCCGCTTTAAAAGACGGATCGTTGAACTGACTCCCGGTGAGCAGGGATATTGTAACGTAATAAAATTCATTTACAATGGTCATCAGCAGCAAACCAAACTTCACGAAACCATTCTTGAAGTTATCCTCGATAAAAAAATATTACCGGGCACTACTGTCGTTTTCAATACTGAATTTGAATGCCAGGTGCCACAGCTTACCCGCCGGAGCGGGAGAGATAGTCCCGAAGGCATACGGTATAGTGTAGGACAATGGTATCCCAAGATCGCTGAGTACGATTACCTGGGCTGGCATGCCGACCAGTATATACGCGGAGAGTTTTTTGGCGTATGGGGAGATTATACGGTGAACCTGACATTGGATAAAAATTACAAAGTAGGCGCAACAGGCGAACTGCAAAATGCTGCTGAAATAGGATGGGGATATGATAAGGAAGGAACTCCTTTAAAAACCATAACAGGCGATCTGAGAACCTGGAAGTTTGCGGCAAAAAATGTGCATGATTTTGTATGGTCAGCAGATCCCAATTATGCGCATATTACAAGGAAAACAGGGAACGGACCTTTACTGCATTTTATTTATAAAGATCACCCGGACAGTACTAAGATATGGGGAGCGACGGCCGATAGTTGCGCCATGATGTATCCTTATATGGCAAAGACATTTGGTCCGTATCCTTATCCCGTGTATTCATTTTTGCAGGGCGGAGGTGGCGGTACTGAATATTCTATGGCGACGCTGGTAAAGAATCATTCATTCGGAACGTTCGTGCATGAGTGGTGTCATAGCTGGTACCAGATGATGCTCGGCACCAATGAAAACCTGTATGGGTGGATGGATGAAGGCTTTGCCAGTTACGCTGAATCACGCATACTGGCCTGGATACGCAACAAAGATTTTTTTGGTTCAGCGGATGAATACAGGTCTTACTTTAACCTGGTAAAAAGTCCTTATGCGGAGCCGATGAGTACCCCGGCTAACTTTTTTGCCACTAATTATGCGTATAATAATAATGCCTATAATAAAGGCTATGTATTTCTTAAACAGCTTGGCTATATAGTGGGTGAGAAAACACTGGACAAGATTTTACTGGAGTATTACCGGTTATGGCGATTCAAACATCCAAACCCTGATGATTTTACCCGGGTAGCGGAAAAAACAAGCGGTCTCCAGCTGCAATGGTATAAGGCCTTTATGGTTAATACGGTCAAAACTATTGATTACCGGATTGATAGTTTGTGGGAAGATGGTGGCGGCACCAAAATACGTATCAGGCGTACCGGCCAGTTTCCGATGCCGTAGATCTGCGGATAACATTTGCTGACAGCACCAGGGAATGGCATTATATACCACTTGACCTGATGTTTGGCGAAAAGCCGGCGGAAGATTCAACAGCCCGTAAAGTATATCCTGCCTGGAGATGGATAGACGAGACCTATGTTATAGAGACGGATAAAAAACTGGGGGACTATTGCCGTCGCCGAGATTGATCCTACTATGCGGCTGGCCGATACGGAGAGAAAAAATAACAGGATAAAGCTGAAATAATAAAACCTGTTGTACTATAAACGACAAAACCCTTCACCAGCTGGTGAAGGGTTTTTTATCGTTTGATTAGGCCCCTTTATATTCAATTAAGGTAAAATGGTCAATGGTGTGTGGGCACGAATCTTATTCAAATTCACAAAGCGAATGTAGGCAGACCCGGGTATGCCGCCTATACCACGTTTGTGGTATTTTTTATAAGCTGGGGAAAATTGATATCAGCGCCCAAAGAACTTGTTGACAGCTTCTACGCGGTTATTGACGTGAAGCTTTTCGTAGATATGGTACACGTGTTTTCTTACTGTTTCCGGGCTGAGGTATAGCTGAATGGCAATCTCTTTATACATCAGTCCTTTGGATAATTGCTCCAGTATCTCTTTTTCGCGGTTTGTCAGCTGATCAAGCTGTTCGTTGGTTTCGGCAGAAACTGGTTTGTTTTGAAAAGCCGCCACTACTTTGCGGGCGATCTGGCTGCTCATGGGTGCGCCTCCCTGGTACAGTTCGCGGATGGCTTCGAGGTAAACGGCCGGGAGCTGTTTTTTTCAAGATATAGCCACTGGCTCCGGCACTGAGCGCTTCAAATATTTTTTCATCCTCTTCGTATACGGTACACATCATAAAATTAGTATCCGGAACAAGAGGTTTCAATATCCGTACACAATCAATACCGCTTTCCACACTGCCCAGGTTTATATCCATTAGTACAACATCAGGCTTTATAGACGGGATATTCTGTATAGCTTCTTCGGCTGTACCGATAGTAGCTACGCATTTATAACCATCCGACATGGTGATGATCTCCTCCAGGGCGCTTCTTAACTGTTTATTGTCGTCAACAATACATACAGAGATTTCGTTCATCTGGTAAAGGTCAGGTTTCGGGAACAGACGGGCAATACCACTAAGCGGTATTTTTGGCAATGATGTCAGTTTCAATATTTCCCACAAAGCACACAAAGAAATTTTAATTGATTGTAAGCTCTTTGTGACCTTAGTGGCTTTGTGGGATATATTTCACTCTGAGACTACCGCATTTTCAGCGGGGGTACATAGAGAATGAACTTCTCTTTAAAATAATCTTCCTGGAAAATATCATGAATTTCCATAATACGGGGATGGGTTCCACTCTCCTGTATCTCCGAAGAAAGATCACCGCCTTTCAGACAGATAAGACCGGGGTAGCGAGTTACTATCACCGGGCTGAAGGATCTGTTGCTTGCTTTTTAACAACGGCTTGCTCCAGTTCCAGAGATCTTTCAGCGGAGCTACGGCCCGTGATACGACAAAGTCAAATTTTTTGCCTTTGATCTCTTCAACACGTGTATGCTGTGTAGTAATATTTTTCAGGCCGGCATTTTCCGCCACCGCTTCCACCACTTTTAGTTTTTTGGCGATACTGTCTACCAGGTGAAATTTTACTTCCGGGAAAAAGATAGCGAGGGGAATACCGGGAAATCCACCACCTGTTCCAAGGTCAATTATTTCTGAACCGGCGCTGAATTCAAAAGCTGCGGCAATACTCAGTGAATGTAAGACGTGCTTTTCGTACAGGCCTTCTATATCTTTTCGTGAGATGACATTGATCTTTTCGTTCCATTCTTTGTAAAGGCTTTCGAGCGCTGTTAACTGATCCAGTTGTACGGGAGAAAAATCGGCAAAGTATTTAAGAATAATTTCCATGTAAGACAGGCTACTAATTTTTCACGTAATGAGTTTTTGCTGGTATGACCGGCCAGCGATCAACGGCCAGTTTCTTACTTGCCCCTGCAGCGGATCAGTTCCAATTCTTACTGGGCCTTCTCCACAAAGCGGGTGCAAAGATGATGTAATACAGGAACATCCAGATATCCAGTAAAACAAACCACGGCCACAAGTCTTTTTCTTCCATTTTTTTCATCGCTTTATACCATATATATCCCTGCACGAGCATCTTCAGCACAAACAAGCCCAATGCAAAACGCCAGTCGTAGAAAATAATAGTCGCAATGAATAAAGGATAAAAAAGAAACTGGGAAGAAAAATACAGTCCCAGCAAAAATTTGTGTTTGGGTTTATAAAATTTAGCGGTGGTATAATGTCTTGATTTTTGTTTCAGCCACTCCTTCCATGTTCTTTTGGGAATAGAACGGGTAATGGCTTCGGGATCTATGATGACGGCTGTATTCTCTTTTGTCGCCACTTTATTAATAAAAAGATCATCATCACCGCTTGGTATATGATTAATGGAAGAGAACCCTTTATTGGTAAAAAACAATCCTTTTTTATACGAAAGATTACGGCCAACGCCCATATACGGGATACCTGCCAGGGCGTAGGAAAGATATTGCAAAGCGGTATGAAAGGTTTCGAAGCGGATCAGTTTGTTCAGCATACCCGGTCGTTTATGATACGCCCCGTATCCTAATACGATCTCGATTTTATCAACATAAGCATCCTGCATTTTTTGTATCCAGTATTCACTGGACGGTACACAATCTGCATCTGTCAGCAACAATACTTCATGCCTGGATTCTTTGATGCCGATAGATAAAGGATATTTTTTTCCTTTGATGAGTTTAGCTTCCTGTGTCAGCTCTACTACATTCAACGATTTGAATGTCTTTTTCAGCTCCTGTAAAATGTATTTGGAATCATCCAGGGAATTGTCATTTACCGCTACCACTTCGTAAGTGCTTGAATAATTTTGTACCAGTACACCCGGCAGGTTGCGGGCCAGGTTTTCATCCTCGTCTCTTGCGCAAATGATAACGGATACAGGATGTTGCTGTGACTTTGTTTTTTCCTTCGGTTTATAAAAAGCGATACGGCTGAAGAACCATAAGTAATAAAACAACTGTATAGCCGTAGCAGCGGCGAAACAATAAAAAATTATCTCTTCCCAGTTAGTTGGTGGCATGGGGGCGAAGATACGAAGTATGAGGTAGGAAGTACGAAGTATGAGGTAGGAGGTAGGAAGTATGAGGTACGAAGTAAGAAGTACGAAGTACGAGGTACGTAGTTCGTACTTCTTATCTCGTATCTTGCAGGTCTTTTATGGCAGCGTTATCGTTTGAGCTACAACATACGGATACACAAAGCAAGGCAAGGGCCGGCAAAATAACTACGGATCATGGCGAAATACTAACGCCTGTTTTCATGCCCGTTGGCACAGCCGGCAGCGTGAAAGCTGTTTCGCAACAGCAGTTGCTGGACAATGTGAAAGCCCGGATCATTCTGGGAAATACCTATCACCTGTACCTGAGGCCCGGTCTTGAAGTACTTGAAAAAGCAGGGGGATTACATAAATTTAATGGCTGGCAAAGACCCATACTCACAGATAGTGGCGGTTACCAGGTTTTTTCTTTAGCAGGTACCCGTAAGATAAAAGAGGAAGGCGTTACTTTTCAATCCCATATTGACGGCTCCAGCCATTTATTTACCCCGGAAGGTGTAATGGATATTCAACGGACCATTGGCGGAGATATCATTATGGCCTTTGACGAATGCCCGCCCGGAGGTTGTGAATTCAACTATGCTGAAAAATCCCTGCAATTAACTAACCGGTGGCTCGATCGCTGCTTTGACCGCTTCAGTAATACCACGGATAAATATGACTATACACAGAATCTTTTTCCGATAGTGCAAGGGGGTACTTATAAAGATCTCCGGAGGCAGTCTTGCGAATATGTAGCTGTCAAACAAGCGACAGGCAATGCAATTGGCGGTTTGAGTGTGGGTGAACCCGAACCGGTCATGTATGAAATATGCGACTGGTGCTGCGATCATCTGCCGGTCCAAAAACCCCGTTACCTGATGGGAGTGGGTACGCCCTGGAATATTCTTGAATGTATAAGTATGGGTATTGATATGTTTGATTGTGTGATGCCGACCCGCAATGGGAGAAATGGCATGTTGTTTACCACGGAAGGCGTTATCAATATTGACAACAAGAAATGGGAATTTGATTTTTCGCCCATTGATGAGGGCCTGGATTCAACAGTCAGTAATTATTATTCAAAAGCCTACCTGCGCCATTTGATGAAATCAAAGGAGATACTTGGCCTTACCATTGCCAGTGTGCATAATCTTGCTTTTTACCTGTGGCTGGTAACTGAGGCAAGAAGGCATATTATTCAGGGTGATTTTGCCGGCTGGAAAAATGAAATGACGGAAGTGCTGAGAAGAAGGTTATAGTTTATACAGCCCGTGTTTTATGGCAAAAATGACCAGTCCTATCCGCGTTTGTACCCTTAATTTTTTTAAAAGCTCATCACGGTAGCCATCTATGGTGCGGGGGCTGAGTTCCATTTTCTGCGCGATTTCTTTGTAGGTCATTTCTGTGCAGGCCAGTTGTAAAAAATTAAGTTCGTTTTCTGTCAGCTGCGAGATAAGAGATACTTCCTCCTGTGCTTTTTCGTTGTTTTGTGTAACGTAGCTGAGCATTTTATTGCTTACCAGTTCATTCATATAAAAACCGGTATCGCGGATATGGTCCAGCGCTTCTTTAAAGATGGCGGGTTTGCTGTCTTTCAGCAAATATCCCCTGGCGCCTCTTTTCAGCATACTGATGATCATGCTGTCAATATCCATTACGCTCAGCACCAGGATTTTTGCAGCGGGCAGATGTTTTCTCATCCATTCTGCAGTTTCCATACCATTCATCTCGGGCATGGTAATATCCAGCAAGACGATATCGGGCACCGGGTATTTTTTTAATTGCTGAATGAACTCTTTTCCGTTGGCGGCATCGAAGATGACAGAATAGCCATCAAAAGAATTGATAAGTGCCGCCATGCCATTGCGCAACAAGGTATGGTCGTCAACTAATGCGATCTTGGTGGTGATCTTATTCAATATTTTCTGTTTTAATAGAAATGGTTATCAAAGTGCCTTCTCCGGGTTCACTGTCAAATGACAGATCTGCCCTGATCAATTTAGCCCGGTTTTTTAAATTCCTTAAGCCGGCACCTTCGGAAGCTGCCTTGCTGTCGAATCCTTTGCCATTATCTTTTATAGTAATGATCAGCCTGTCTTCTTTTTTCTGCGCTTCAAAAGTTATTGTATCCGCTTCCGCATGTTTATTGATATTATTGATCACTTCCTGGATCATACGAAATAAGATGATCGGCCTTTCATTTCCAAGAGGAGGAAGCTCATCATCCACGATTTTGACATATGTTATATATTTTCCTGTATCCTGCAGGGAGCGGAGCAGTTTGCGGACAGCTACATGCCAGCCATTATCACGTATATAGTCTGCATCCAGCGAGTGGCTGAGATTTCTCAGGTCGGAAAGGGCTTTTCCAAGCATCTCATCCATCCTGGTTATCTTATCGCTTTCGCCGGGCGCATTCAGTGTATTGAGATTGATACTGATCAGGCTTAACACCTGTCCTATATTATCATGCAGCTCCCCGCTGATGTAATCAAATGTTTCTTCCTGTATCTCGAGTTTTGACTGCAGCAGGGTTTGCTCAAACTGGATGCTCATTCTTTCTTTTTCAAACAGGAGCTTGTTTTTTCTTTTCAGGTAAATGCGAAAAAGCAGGAAGGCCGCTATCATCAGCAGCAATATGAAAAAGCTGGCAAAGATGATTGATCTGACAAGGTCTAGTTTTTCTTGTGGCATAGGTAGAATGCGTAACTGAAACAACTATACATGAAAATACTCATTACCCTTGGAATTAAGTGGTATAATTTAAAACCATAAAAAGTAGATGCGTCGTCTGTCAGGTATTTTTGAAAACTGAGTGATATACTGATGACAGGATAGAAAATGGCGATACCGATAGTGACCCATAGCAGGGGTCGCCAGTATTTTTCATCTGATAAATTATCAAGATGGAAATAGCGTGAGAGAAACAACAGTGCCCAGAAAGTGACAATAAAACCACGGACGAGCCGGAGGTAACTGTCTGTCGTTTTTATGGATTGAAAAAAGCTGTAATTCACCAATAAAACCAAAAGATATATAATGGTGACGGCTATGATCAGTTTTCTTACAGGTGCCATAAAAGGCACTTTGTAATAAATAAAAGCAAATATGATAATAGTTACCGGCTGGTAAATATTGTAAATAATTGCGTTCTGGGATTTTTCACTAAAGAGAATAAAAAACCCCAGCAGCACTTCCTGGATAAATACAAGGAAAAGAAAAGGAAGCAGGATCAAAAGCTTCCTTGACTCAAGATGCTTACGATAAATAAAGGCTGTAAGTACACTGGAAAGTATACTGGCCAGGTAAATAAGAAATAATACTTGTTTCATCAGGGAGTTCCTGATCCTTCGTTATAGGCAGGACCATGGCCGTCATCTTCGTCGTCATCATCACCGTCGCCATTACCACCGCCATCGTCACCACCCCCACCTCTGAGGCCAAGGGCTGCCCCGCTAACCGGCTGACCATCTTTATACGGCCAGAAGATCACTGTTGTTTTTCCAGCCTGGGGATGACCGAGGGGATATAATCCCATGCATATTCTTAATTCATCAGCAGCAGCCATGTTTTTGTTCAACCAGCTCATTACTTCAGGGCCGGAGAAAGATACATTCTGGGTTTGCTTTTTCATGTCTACACCCAGACCGGTCATGTAGCTGATATAGTCTTCGATCATACTATCGGCAGTGGCTTTGGAGATAGGTTTGCCTGGCATAAAATAAGATTTAGGTGGTTTGTAAGATTTTAGTGGTTCGAATTGAAGTTAATGTAAACAGACTTAGTAACAATGACTTAAAAAATAAAAAGGTGTAAAAACGGTTCGTTATACCGTCAAAACACCGTCAAAAATTGGGTCAAAAAACGCTTGTTTGGTATAGCTGAATTGAATCATATTTACAGTAATTATCATTGAAGGCCCATTCACCGTTAGACCAAGAAAATTCACGGGGCGTAAGCCCCACTATCTACAACACCTGTCGGTTGTAATACATTTACAGGCGGCGGGTGTTTTTTTTATTTTGCTTCCCTGTTATCCTTCCCTTTATAAACTTCCCATTTACTACCAGCAATATTGTCGGCGTTTAATCCATTCCCAAAGAACAGTGATTGAAAGGAAGGTGAAAACACCTCTCAGACCAGGTGTTTTGGACGTTGATAAATGTCAAACCTTTTGCCAGCTTTAATCTACACTTTCTCAGCGCAGATCTTATCATGCAAAAAGCGTTTTATGAAAATACTCTATAACTTTTTTAGTCTTTTCAGGAAAATCGGAGATACAAGAGATGAAGACAAGACTGATCTGAACAGGATGCTCAACCGGTTCCTTTTTTTCCTGTTTGTTTTTACCATCGCTCTTTGGATCATCATCTTCTGGCTAACCAGGGAAACAAATGCTTTGGCACACCTTACTTTTCTTGGCGTTGCCGGCGCCTGTCTTTTAGCAGGTATTGCAACCGGTTTTTTATTTGGGATACCAAGAGCAGAAAAGTACAGGTACAAACCAGATGCGGATCATAATATTAATCCCGGCTTTTATTCGGATAATACAAACCTGGAAGAAATTTCCGACTGGCTCACTAAAATCATTGTGGGACTTACACTGGTAAAATTCAATACCCTTCTCGGCTGGCTTAATCATGCCGCTCTTTCAATGGGTGCCACTATGAGCGGAGAAGCACCCTGTGAAGGAGATTGCACAGGCTATTTCGTCTTCTCCTATGCGATCATCATCATGTATATCATCGCCGGTTTAGGCGCCAGTTATTTATGGACGCGGACATATTTTATGCTGATCCTGATAGTCAGTAAAAAAGAGCAGGAAAGACTTCAAAGAGAAGAGATAATAAAAAAGCAGGCTATTGCCAATGCTGAACTGGCTGAAACGCCTATGCCCGGCATTACTGAAGCTAACCGCCAGGCGTTTGAAGAAAATGATAATGGCTTTATGGAGCTGGTGAAAGAAAAATATAAGAAAACCCCGGTGCCTGATAAAACAGACCTGCAAAAAAGCCGGTGGGGAGGAAAGGATGTAAATAATAACTGGAAACTGGCTGCCAGTGTTGATATGGACCGGTCTTTCATGGGACTGTATAAACTGGTGATCAGTATAAAAGGTGCTGATCCTGCTATACCAGTCCCCGTCACGGGAATGGTTGCATTCTTTCTGCATGATACTTTCCCAAGAGAAATAGTCTTTGTAAAAGCGCAGCATGGGGAAGCAAAACTGGAGGTAACGGCTTACGAAGCCTTTACCGTAGGCGCCATGCTGGAGGACGGAACAACGCTCGAACTTGATCTGAATGATGTGCCCGGTTATCCCAGGAATTTTTATTGGGATAAATAAATATTATTTACAGGTAAAATATAAAAAATGACATACGACAGGGATCCTAAGTATCTCCATCCTTATATAGCCGAAAGGCTCCCGGCTATCCAAAATGCTATTAGCGGTAAACTGCCTGCCGGGCATACAAACAAATTAGTATCGGCGCACCGTACACCCGCCGACCAGTTTGAAATATTTAAAAAAGGAAGAACCTTTAAGAACGGAGTATGGATAAAAACAGGCCAGGTATTTACAGCTAAAGACGGGTATATAAAATTATCCCGGCATAATTACCTGCCCTGTACTGCATTTGATACAGGTATATTTAAAGGGGCTGCTTACCTGGGAGATAGTTTATTGTATAAACATGTAAAGGAAGGAGTGATTACAGGAATGGACTGGGGCGGCGATTGGATAACACTTATTGATCAGCCACATCTCGAAATACCAACAGGCAAATTCTTTAAAGGCAATATTGAAAAAGATGGCGGCCTGATCTGGCAAAAATACCTGGTAAAAGCAGGCGCATATACTAAGGCTATGGACGGGATATTCGGTCCTGAATCATTAAAAGCATTAAAACAGGTTACCGGCGAAAACGAACGTAATCTCATTGCATGGGATAAATTATTCGAACAGTTTGGGTTGCTGGAAGGGTATGGCATATAATCTGAAAATTTAAACCAAAATATTATATATGAGTTTAAATACAACAATAAATAACATTTATTCAAAGTACCTGGCGCAATCTGAAAAAGTCAGGAACTTGATTAAAGGTTTTTTGATAGCCTTGTTAACATACCTGATCATTTTAATTATTTTTCACATTGTAAGAATAATTATATCTGACAAATCGGGAGAATTAATGAGTCCATATAATCAATCCAATGTCAGTATTGGTAATAATATAAATGATGCGCAAATACCTGTTTTAGGTAATGAAAACTATTCAAAGGTTTTCAAACTACAGCGGGAAATCATTGATCTTAGGAGAAGTCATCATTACCAGGTTTCTATGGCTTTTTTCAAGAACTATTACAGCAATACAGTTTGCCTAATGCTTATATCATGTATTGGAGGATTATTATTGTTTGCACTGGTTAGTAAGGGCTGGAAGGATAGCTCATATACTTTGAAGGTGCTTTTTCTTGTAATGGCTTCAGCTGCCGTTTTTATAAGTCTTTTTACTAATGTTTTCAGTCAGCAAAAAAACTTTGAAGAAAATATGCTTAGGTATATGGACTATACCAAAACGGAATTGAAATTATCCCAGCAAATATCTGAATTATCAAAAAAGGATTTCCCTGAAAAATTAAAATTGCCTGTCACGAAGGACAGTATAATGATAGTTGATACCCTAACATATTTCCGTAACCTGGATACACTCGTCGCACGCAATAATGCAACTATTAACAATCTTACGAATTATATTTTTTCTATTGACGCTGCTAAGATGAAGAATATGGGTGAGATATACCAGGCGCTGACAGATATACAAAAAATTGGGAAGTCTGATACTGCAAAATCCAAGTGAATAAAACCGGCTAGCGAAAAATGCATGCAAGAACAAAATAATAAACCTTATACTATTATGAGCATCGCCAAAACAAAAGGAACAGGATGGCTGAAAGATTATCCTGATTTCCGGGATAATACACCTGCTACCAGTACGCTTTCAGCCAAACAAAAATTAAGAGGTGTCAAAGAACCGGTAAGTAAACTCTTAAGTAAATTAAATCCTCCTGCAGCGAAGAGAACAGTTGCCGCAAAAAGAGCAGCGGCCGCCTCAAAGATTGATCTTAGCCGCTGGTGTTCCCCGATCGAAGATCAGGGTGAAATCGGATCCTGTACTGCGCATGCCGGAGTGGGGCTTTATGAATATTTTGAGCGAAGAGCATTTGGAAAACATGTGGATGCTTCCCGCCTGTTTCTTTATAAAGCTACCCGCAATCTTTTAAAATGGACCGGCGACGATGGCGCTTACCTGCGCACTACAATGGCCGCTATGGCATTGTTTGGATTGGTACCTGAAAAATACTGGCCTTACGATGAAGACCAGTATAATGTAGAACCTACAGCATTTATGTATTCATATGCCCAGAATTTCCAGGCGCTGTTGTATTACCGTCTCGATGCAGATGGGGTGAGGGGTCAGGCATTGCTTAATAAAATAAAAGATGACCTGCGCAACGGGTTGCCCATGATGTTTGGATTTACCTGCTTCACTTCACTTGACCAGGCTGATGACGGTAAGATTCCTTTTCCCGATAAGACTGAAGAAGTAGATGGCGGTCATGCCGTGATGGCTGTAGGCTTTGATGATACATTGAAGATCGTTAACCCGAACAACAGTGATATAGTAACAACCGGTGCTATCAGGATAAGAAATTCATGGGGCATTGAATGGGGAGAAAAAGGATATGGCTGGTTGCCTTATGAATATGTATTAAAAGGTATTGCCGACGACTGGTGGACAATGATAAAAGGCGAATGGATAGACACAAAACAGTTTGGATTGGGAAAAGGATAAAAATTGACAGTTCTTTTTGATTTTTGTATAACCTTAAATTTATTTTATGCCGCAAAAACTTACTTTCTCTCTTGATAATGAATATGAACTTAAAAACGATGGTTCCAATATCACACTGGATGTAATATTTGGTGATATTGGCCAAAGCCCTGATACAAGCGTAAAACTTAACACGAAAAAATTATTGACCAATCATAAGCAATCTGTAAATAGCCTGCTGGTTGGAAATGATAAAGAACTGGATGGTAAAGTACTCCGGATAAACGGGGATATCGCCGATACTTCGAAGGAATCGAATACAATTACATTAAGACTTAGAGTAAAAGGCGGTATGGAAGATATCAACAAGAAATTTACCGTAACAGTGGAGCAGGATGGCGAGGTAGTTATATTTTCACTGGTGATCCGTTTCTTTATATAAAAAATTAAAAGCAAACAATATGAAAAGAAGCGTTGGTCTTTTTCTAATGATCATGTATTGCGGGTTTGCGGGTGCCCAGGAATCGAATGAAGAAGGTGTGGATCTGTTAAAAGCGCCATCCTCACCGGCGGCCCAGCTACTCAATTTTGCTCCTAATGCTATTGAAAGACCGACAGATCTGTCCAGTTTCTGGCTGTCTTTTAATAATGCTACGAGTAATCTGACTAAGCTGCCCACCAGTTATGCTGTTGATTTTTTACCGGCGTCTTTATTTACCAGCCGGTTTATTACATTAAAAGACCTGCAGTCACAAAATACAGGTAAGATATTCTGGCAAACATTGGATATTTCACTGGGATATAAATCAGATACTGCAGGTGGACAATCTTTTTCGCGGACTGCGATAGGAGTAAAATTCTCAGTAGTCAGGCCCGGATGGTCAACTGAAACGTACAGGAAATACAAACGACTTTCTGAATTACAAAGCCGTCTCACTGAACAGGTCGAAGTAGCTGATGAGGAAATAGAAGCTGATCCTGCATACGCTGAAAAATTAAAAGAAAGGAGAAAAGCCAGGACAGAGCATGGTATAAATAGCACGCAATATGAAAAAGTAAATGGCGAACTCCAATTATTGCGCGACTCATTGCTTAACAGTTTCAGAACAGAAAAAATTATAAAGAATAATGCTGGCTATACAGAACTGACAAAAATAGCAAGAGACTTTACAATAGAAAGATCGGGACCGTTTCTTGATTTTGCCGGAGGGGTTGCTATTCGGTTTCCTACCAACGACCTGGGATATTCCTTTGCAGACAATGCGGGCGCCTGGCTGACCGGCGGGTATGAAGGCGGTAATCAAAACCTGAGCATATATGGCGTAGCGAGGTATCTTTATCAGCCCGAGCGGATTTATGCTGACCCGGGCAATACGATACCCACAAAGAATATTTCCACGTTTGATATAGGCGCCCGCCTTTTGTATGCTTCCAAAGATGATAAATTCAATTTGTCCTTTGAATCCATCTACCGGAGTATACTGACCAAAAGTATAATTGACCCTTCGTGGAGATTGTCATTTTCAGCGGAGTATGATATCGGGTTTAATCAAAAGCTGACATTTAATTTTGGAAGGGATTTCGATAAAACAATAACCAAAAGCGGAAACCTTATTGCGGCATTTAATTTTATCGTGGGCTTTGGCAATAAACGGATCATCAATGGAGGCAGTAGCGGATCATCCCAGCCTGATCCTGATACCACAGAATAAAAACCGGATCAGTATTGGCCAGAATTATATGTCAACTTAGCTGAAAATTTTCATACAGCTCTTTTCACATTTCATTCCGCCCAAATTCTGTTACTTCGCAAACGAATGGGCAAGATAGACTGGTACATACTAAAAAAACTCCTGGTTACTTTCTTTTTCTGCATGATGCTGTTTACCCTCATTGCTGTGGCTGTAGACAGCAGTGAGAAAACCGATGACTTTGTAAGTACCGGCCTGAGCACACTGCAGATCATCAGGCAATATTATTTCGGGTTTGTACCGTTTATCTGGGGATTGCTTTTTCCCTTATTTGTTTTTATCGCCGTCATCTTTTTTACCAGCCGTATGGCTACCCGCTCAGAGATCATTGCTATACTGGCAAGCGGTACCAGTTACAACCGTATGTTGCGGCCTTACCTGGTGGGCGGGGTTATATTAGCCAGCATTCTCTGGCTGGGCAACCGTTATGTTATTCCACGGGCCAACCAGATCAAAAGTCATTTCCAGGCTACTTATTTTGATAAGAATGATCCTATGAAAGGACAGCGAAGCGGAATATGCTATAATTGCTTTTACCTGAGGATAGATCCCTCTACCTATATCGGTATAAAATTTTATGACACTGCTTCCAAATCAGCCAGCTCATTCTTCCTCGATCGTGTAAAAAATAATAAAGTTGTTTACAATATTAAGGCGACTTCTATCCGCTGGGATACGGCGACTAAAAATGGAAATTGTATAATGCAATGATCAGGACCGTAGATAGCATGGGTGAAAGAGTAAGGCAGTACGCGGAGGTCACTATGACGATGAGTCTGAAGCCGGAGGAACTCCGTAAAGATGAATACCTGAAAGATAAGCTTACCACACCCGAACTGGCTGCCTATATCCGCCGCGAAGAAGTGCGGGGAAGAGAAGGACTGAGCGCCTATAAGGTGGAGCAGTACAGGCGTACCGCTACACCGGCCACCGTTTTATTGCTGACCCTTATCGGTGTGGTTATCGCCAGCCGTAAAAACCGGGGCGGAAGCGGAATGCACCTCGCTCTTGGTATTATCATCGCATCACTTTTTATCGTCTCCGACAGGTTCTCTACGGTATTCGCTACTAAAAGTAACCTGCATCCCTTACTCGCCGCATGGCTTCCGAATATTGTATTTGCAGGCGTTGCTTACTGGATGTACCGGCGAACGCCGAAATAGCCTCTATACTGCTTACAGCATTCGTAAAACCCGGTTCATTTTCTTTATTATCGTCACTTATCTTATCGCTCTATAGCGCTTATTTTTTTGTTCCGCCAACGGCCATTGACTACCTTTACCCCTATAATTATTTTATAGTTTTTAAATGATCTGTCATGGGAATAATTAAAGATAGGTTCAGGGCAAAAGCGGAAAAAGTAAGCGTAGAGATCAAAGACCTGCTGAAAGAACACGGCAATAAAGTGATAGGAGAGGTACAGTTATCACAGGTATACCAGGGTATGCGGGGCATGACAGGGCTGGTAACAGAAACATCATTGCTGGATGCCCAGGACGGTATTCGTTTTCGTGGTTATTCTATTCCTGAATTACAACAAAAACTGCCTAAGGCGGAAGGTGGCAGTGAGCCCCTGCCCGAAGGCCTGTTTTATTTGATGCTGATAGGTGAGTTACCGACCGAAGAGGATGCCCATCATATTACCAGCGTATGGCAACGCCGGAGCCATGTACCTAATCATGTATTTCATACCATTGATGCATTGCCGCTGAACACACACCCGATGACGATGTTTGTGACAGGCGTTATGGCATTGCAGACAGAAAGTAATTTTGCCAAAGAGTATGCAAAGGGGTTGAATAAAAAAGATTACTGGAGCCCTATGTATGATGATGCGATGGACCTGATCGCACGTTTGCCCAGGATCGCAGCCTACGTTTACCGGAGAAAATATAAATTCAGCGAGCATATTCAGCCAAATGGTTTATTGGATTGGGCAGGCAACCTTGCGCACATGATGGGCTATGAAGACGAAAGTTTTAAAGAATTGATGCGTTTATATATGACCATCCATGCCGATCATGAAGGAGGTAATGTATCCGCGCATACTACCCATCTCGTTGGTTCCGCATTAAGTGATCCTTACTTAAGTTATGCAGCGGGTATGAACGGACTGGCAGGCCCCCTGCACGGTTTGGCCAACCAGGAAGTAATCAAATGGATATTTGAAATGCAGGAAAAACTGGGTACTGATTCACCCACGAAAGAACAAATTGAGCAATATGTAAAAGATACGCTTGCGGGAGGAAAAGTGGTGCCGGGTTACGGGCACGCCGTACTGCGCAAAACAGACCCGCGTTTTACCGCACAGATGGAGTTTGGGAAAAAGCATTTACCGGATGATAAGCTGGTAAATACGGTATGGGCAATTTATGAAGCAGTGCCGCCGATCCTGCAATCTATGGGTAAAATAAAGAACCCCTGGCCAAATGTAGATGCGCATAGCGGGGCATTGCTGGTGCATTATGGCCTGGTTGAATATGAATTTTATACGGTTTTATTCGCAGTCAGCCGCGCATTGGGAGTACTGGCCAGCCTTTGCTGGGACAGGGCGCTTGGTTACCCGCTGGAGCGGCCAAAATCAATAACTACCGACCAGGTAAAAAAATGGCTTAACGGCCAGGATGAAATCTGGGGAGAATAGTCACACATTATTATATATCGCAATGATATGACCCTGCTCCGGCAGGGTTATTTTTTATCCGCATTACCTGTTGCCACACAGCCTGTAAAAGGTCTTTGCCCCTACTGCTTCCTGTATATATTGGTGCAGCATCGGTTTTGGTATGGTTTTTTATATTGGTGTATAACAACCCGATTTCCTTAACAATTAAAATGATATTGGTATGACAACTAAAAACAAAGTTTTACTGGGCATTCTTGGTGCAGCAGCGGCAGGTGTAGTAATCGGATTACTGGTGGCCCCTGATAAAGGAAGCGATACAAGAAAAAAATTGCGCAAGACGGCTGGTGAATGGCAGATAACCTGGGTCATTTATGGTCCGACGGAAAAGAAACGGCAGAAGAGGCGCTCGAAAATGTGAAAGAAAAAGTAAGGCAGGGAAGATCTGCTGCTGAAGACAAAGCAAATAAAGTAAAAGAAAGCCTCAGCTGATAACAGTTAAAATATAAAGCAGGTTTTAGCCTGCTTTATATTCTTTTTAAATAACCTCCTGTTATGCCAATGGAAGATCTGAAAGATAAGACTCGCCGACTTCGTTGATCATGTAGAAGATATTGCAGATACCTTTTATAAATTAACTCTTGTAAATGTCACGCAAAAGGCCAGCAATATAGCCTCTGCTGTTATTGTAATGATAGTGGTATGTACGTTGGCATGTTTGTGTTACTGTTCAGCGGTATTGCATTTTCATGGTGGTTGGGTAAATGTAGTGGAAAACAGGGTAGCCGGATTTTTACTGGGAGCGTTGTTGTTTCTTGTGATAACGACAGCAATTATCCTGATGCGTAAAAAGATCATATTCCCTTATATCAGGAATTTAATTATCAGGAAAGCAATATGACTAAGTCTATTCAATCATACCAGGACCTGGTGGAAGAAAAGCAGCGGCTTGAAATATTGCTGCTTCAGCAAAAACAAATCCTGCATAATGATATACAGGAAATAAAACAGGAATTAAGCCTGTCACTTCTGCCCTTTCATTTGCAGGAAAATGGTGACAAGGGATAAAGGGAATTTTATACTCAATGCCGGGGCTAATAAAATAATTGATCTGCTGGTAAAGAAGCTGATCCTTTCCCGCGCCGGCTGGTTAACCCGGATCGTTGTTCCATACCTCTTAAGAATTATTCTTCACATGCCATTGCCGATAATAAAGAATCATTGGTAGGCAAGCTTTTTTCCTGGATAGGAAGGAAGAACGCGAATGGAAAAGAGCAGCATGCTCATAATTAAGCAACTCGTTTTTCCGCAATATAGTATTGAAGGCATGGTTATTATTTTACAGGGAGTATTTTACCCGGTAGAATGATAAAATTATTGTATTTCCCAGATAGCGTAAAACCCTTATTTTTGCCTCCCGCAAAGGGGGTTTAGCTCAGTTGGCTAGAGCGTTTGCATGGCATGCAAAAGGTCACCGGTTCGACTCCGGTAACCTCCACATCGCCCGCCGAAACATTAGTGTAGGCGGGATTCTTTTTTATATTAATGATTGATTAGTTCAGTTGACCGGGGTGTTTACTGTCCCGATGGCTATCGGAAAAGGTCATTGCTTTCGACTCCGGTAATTTCCAATGGAGTATAATCCAGGCTTCAAAATTTAAAAAGTCACAACCGCCATGTTTTATGGCATACATAACCAGGCCCACCCGGCTCTTCACAGAAAGTTTTTGAAACAAAGTATCACGGAGATTGTCTACAGCTCTTGGATTAAGGTTCATTTTCTGAGCCACCTCTTTTATAAGTTAGTTCTGTACTGGCAAATTTTAAAAAAGCAATCTCAATATCTGAAAGCAGGTTCCTGCTTAAAGCGTTTGTATTATTGGGTTGCTTGCGGAAAAGGTTTACCAGTTTGCCAGTTGTATTGTGAGAGTAATAAAAGCCTGACTGTACTACGGATTGCAAGGCGAATCTTAATTCATCCGGATGAGCGTCTTTTTTTAAAAACCCTTTTACTCCTGCCTGCAACAGGCGGATAAGAGCCAGTTCTGAGTCATACATTGTCAGCATTAATACATGAATAGAAGCCTGGTTTTCCTGTAGCCAGATGGCTGTTTCCATGCCATCCATTAAGGGCATGTTCAGATCAAGTAATATAACATCTGGTACAAGGCTGGTTTTTAGTTTTTCGATCAGCTCATTGCCGTTGCTGGCCTGGATAATTACGGAGCAATCTTCGAAATTATTGATGAGAGAGGCTAGTGCGGTACGCAGTAATACATGGTCATCTGCCAGTGCTACTTTTATTTTCTTGGATAGTGTATTCATGATTCTAATATGGGATTGAAATTTTAATGATAGTACCTGCATCAGGCTGGCTGGTAATAGAAAAGCTGCCATTCAATAACTCGGCCCTTTTTCTCATATTACGTAAGCCGGATGTCGGGGATGTTTTTAGCGTTTTCCTGCAAGCGAGGATCAGTAAACCCGATTCCGTCATCAACTACAGTTATATCAACGTGTTCATGATTATAGTACATATGCAACTGAATGCTTTTTGCCTGCGCATGCTTAAGAATATTATTAAAAGATTCCTGGATAATCCGGAAAATAAGTAATTCCTTCTGCGCATCCATATATACAGGATCGCCCGATAGTTCAAATTGTATAAAAAACGGTTCAGTTTTTTTAATTTTTCTATTTCTAATTCCAGTGCTTTGATTAATCCCTGCTCACTAATAATATCTGAGTTCATACTGCGTGAAATATCAGTAAGGTCAATAATAGATTTGCTTATGATATCAATCGAGTATGTGAGTTGCTCCATTGATTTTTCTTTATTGGTAATGTCAAGTGTATTCAGGTTCAGTTTGGCGAGGGTGAGAGAAAGATTGATATTATCATGTATATCCCGGGAAATAGTTTGCAAAGTTTTGTTCCTGTATCTCAATCTGTGTTTTTAGAACGTTTTTTTCATATTCTGATTTTAACTGTTCAATTCCTTTAAGGTATTCTATTTGTCTTTTACGATATAAATATACTATCGTAATGATGAATGAAGCTAATATAAGTATTAGACAAGTTGTTATTATTAAAATATAATTATGGCTACCAGAGATTTTTTGCATGCAAAAGCTTTTGTGAGCATTATATAATTAAACGCCAGAGGGGCATAGAATAATATGGTAGTTGTTTCATAATAGAACTTGTATTTATTAAAAAAAAGATAATGGTTTACTAGGTAATAGGGGATTGATAAAATTATGAGTTGAAAGATACCAATAGATATCCAGAAGCTTGGTTTGCATGGAAGAATCTCGTCGGAGTTTTCAGAAAAAAGCTCTATAAAGTAAGTAAAAGATAGAACAAGCAGAATTAAGCATTCAACAACAGCAATATACTCAGCAAATTTGAACGTTGATTTGAAATTGAATGAAACCGCACAATTTGCCCCATATATAAAAATTAATGAAAGAAACAAAAGCTTAAAGAAGGGAATGAGGTTTTTTATTTTTTTATGGTGCAACACTAGTTCATAAAAGGCGAGATAGGCGTACAATTCCACCAGGCAAATTGCAATATTAGAAAAGCTGACAAATGTATTATATTGTTGAATCGGCAATTTCAAAAAATTATGGATATAATCGTCGGAAATAACAACGGCCAAGTCAAGAGATAAATATAGCAAGAAAAATTTTCCAAGTCTGCTATCGCGATGAAAAATAAATCCAGCAATAAGCGTAACGACTAAGAATAATTCATAGATAAACGGAAGATAAAAAGCCCGTTGGTAAAAACTGATCAATTTTTCCCATCCGCTCATAAAGAATAAGGTATATTTCGATCTAGAAGGTAAACAATGAATGAAATTAATAATAATTTCAAAGTCATAAGTGAGAAAAAAACGTTCACAACTGGGAAAAAAACAATATCGTTGGTTATAATATGTTGTGTAAGACGTAGCCAGCTATTGAATTGATAAACAGGCATATCCATAATGTTTACATTAGGGATATTTACCTATGCAAGAAAGGAGGCCATCAAGAAAATGGTTATGTTGTTAAGGGCTTTTTGCACGAAAATGCTTTTGCCAAGGCTAGAAATAGAACACTAAGTGATACAAAATGAAGAGCAAAGAATACATGATATATTTTAGTAAAAGCTGGCATACTCTGAGAAAGTATAAAAAAAGGTGGAATCAGCAGGCAGTAAAAAAAAGAGACCGGAAACAATCCAAAAAGAAGGACTTTGTAATAAGTCTGTAACAGGTTTTTTTTTCGATAATTCCAAATAATATATTATGCAGAGAATCCCTAAAAATAATAGCTCAGTAGAAATTGTCTTATCTGAGTAATTCCACATGTCTGGATTTGAAAAAGTATGTTCTTGTGATTTAAATATGAAAATGATTATTGCTGTTGCCAAAAGCAGTATAAAAAACGCCATAATTTTCTTTGCAAATTTTGACTGAAGAACACCCGAAAAGAATTTATAAAATATAATGTACTCAATAAACGCAAAACACAAGTTTGTTGTTTCAGTAAAAACTGTATATGGTCTGTGTTTAAGTTTAAAAACTATAAATGCCAGAATATCACTTATTGAAAAAAGATATAAAGTGGAAAGAATATAGAAGTAGAAAAAATAATGTAACTTTTGTTTTTGGTGAAATTTAATAGCTGTAAATAAGGCTATTAGTATGCAAATAAGTAAAAAAAGGCAGGTATAATACTCATTGCGCCATAGCTTGAAGAGTCTGTGCCACTCAGTCATAAGATGAAGGTCTGGTTTATTGACAAGATAAAGAATAATTGGACTCCAGGAAATATTTCGAGAGTTGGACAGAAAGAATAAAACCGTTAAAAAAAAGAAAAACATCTTCATTCTTATTTGTGACGACATTTTAAAACGTCCAAACTGATTTTAATCTCCCTTCGAACGGTTTTCAAACACTTCTTTTCTGTGTAAATATTTTTTTAGCTGATGATAATCTCCATAAAATAAGAGGTTTTAATCTTGGCAGCACCTGTACCTGAAAATAGCTTTGTTTCATCATTGGCCAATGTTACGGGTACGCCGAAAACCGGGTGTTGAACAGAGTAGGCAGTAATAATTTTAGTTTATGAGAAAGGTGTTGTTGTTTTTATTAATCGGAGTATCATTTTCTCTTGGCGCACAAACTGGCGCACAACGTAAATGCGGTAATGAATTTGCCGCTTATGGTTTAAAAGGAGTGTCTTTTTCTGATGCCCTGGATGTTGCAGGTAAAACCCATAACGATTACCAGGAATCACTTTTAACGCAATTGAGCGCTGAAAAGATAAGCCTTAAAGATACCAGTAGCTTAAAAACCGTTATTCAAAACAAAACAATTAGCTTTTTAGGACAAAAAGGAATTCTGGTTAACAGGCAATCTTTTTCAATAAGTTTTGTTGCGGCAAATAATAGTTTTTCTATTCAAGGGAAAAGTTATTCAGCTGAGGCTACCAGGATTTTAACAGAACTACAATCATTGATCAAATCATATGACATGATCAATAGTGAGACGTTGATTAACTCTTTAATTAAATTAAAGCAGGCTGCATTAAACTTAGCCGACGAAAAAGAAGTATTTGCTATTGGTATCCCGGTTGTCGTAGCAATAAATTCTTATAATTACTGGAGAAGTAACGCTGATAAATGGTATAGCATTTTTGCAGGGCAAACTGACCCGGAAAGTCAGTCAAAAAGGAAGCCATGCCATGTTGGACTGGGACAATTAGGAGCTGCAGATGTGGGTGGTGCTATAGGTGGTGGCTATGGGGGAACTGTATTGGGACCAGGAGGTGCGTTTGCAGGAGCTGTACTTGGATCGGCGACAAGTTCACTGGGTAATCTTGCAGGCCAGGTAATGGGTTGCCTCTTCTCCTGGTGGTGACCCGACTTCATTTATTAGTCCTGGGAAGAATTGAAGATAAAGGGACTTTACAAAAATTATAAAGTAAAGTCCCTCACTAAATTTAAACTATGAACAAGTTTTCACTCTTCATTAGAAATGGAGGCGGGCGGTTATTAATTATAATCTTTATAACCAGTTTCTTTGCTTCTTTAGCTTTTAACTATTTTAAAGGAAAGGATAAAAACTTTCTGCAACTTTTAGTTTTTATTGTTCTCCCGGTAATACTAGTCAGCGGAGCTTATTTCTATTTTCAAAAAAGAACACAAAGGCGAAAAGACAATGAATTTTAATCGCGAGCCGGCTTAAACAGTGTGAGTATCAACTTTTTTCTAATGAAACTTCTTTTGCCAATACTTTGTTGGCTCCTGCCAGCTATTGCCATACCGCAACCAGCAGATTCGGTTAGTGCAAAAATTGCGGGTGATAGCGAAGCAAGCATGCCCGTTCAAAAACCTGAGATCTTTACCAATGGGTTTATAGATATAATGAGCAATGGCCAGGTCAGTGCATCTGCCCGCTTTATTCGTTTGTTTATTGGAGAACAGAACATATTTGCTATTCCGCTGTCTCTTTATTCAGGGGTGTCAGCTAACAATTTTCAGAATCAATCATTAGCTGGAGGTCAAAGGAGTAATGATCACCTGTTAAACGACTATATCAATCCGCTTAGCGGCCTGGTAAATATTTCCAGCGATGGAGTGCTTTATTTCAAAAAGACCAAAGGGGTCACCAAGGCAGGGATACTCTATCATTTTGGAGAAAGGGTATTAACGGGATATACATCAGGATTGATCACAGATCCACAAACAGGCAAGCCTTCTAATTTCCTGAATAGTTTTGCTACAGCAGGAGTATATTTTCAAACTGGTGCCTGGGAAAGGAGTAATTCAAAAAACGTTGGGGTATTCTGGCTGATGAGCCGATATCATAGTTGTTATACCAATCCTTCTCAAATAAAGGAGTTTCTTCCCGGCATACAGACAAATGGAATATATACCGGCTATTCCCTTGGTTTCGGTATAGAAATAAACAATCTTGTCAATGTTAAAGTCATTTATTATAAGTACATAAAGCAACCTGAGATTGACTATTCATTGGCTATTTATCAGTTTTCGTTTAGTTATTCGATGAAGTAGCTGCTTTATCGTATCAGTATATCAAAATGAGGAAATTTAATTTCCTGCATTTGTATATAATAGTTGATGCAGAAGCCTGACTAGTATCGGGCTACTGGACGTAAATGTTATTACTAAATACGTGTTTTATTTATTATAATTGTAAAATCCCTGGTAGTTGAATGATCAAACCTTAATTATGAGTAATAACTTTACAACATTTATCCAGCGAAGGAAGAAATTCCTGGTGCTCGTGTTTGTAATGGCTTTTTTCAGCAGCCTAGTACTAAAACTATTTAAGCTGGAAGAGAGCTATTTGAATATATTTCTGATCATCGTTCTGCCGCTTATTGTCTTTTCACTGGTCTACATTTTTACAGAACAAAAAAATAGAAAGGAATAAACAGAAAGCCAGACGAAATGAAATAGGCTAACCAGTTACAAAAAATCAAACTTCGGGCATTTAATATATCCTTCTTCCTGCGGCGGCATTATCCACAGTTCAAAAGGTATCAGCGCAGGCTCCCGCGGACGCGAAATTATTTTGGTAAAAGGCTTTACCGGTTTCAATACGATCGTTTTGTACAGCGGATCCCGTTTCCTGGCAACAATGCTAAGAGAGGGAGCAGGCGGTTTTTGTTTGGCGAGCATCATAGGCCGGTTGTCTAAGGTTTTAAAATGATATCAGATCGAAAAGGTAAAAGCACTGTGTTACTCCATTGTGAAAAGCACATTAAATTCCTGTCATCATATATTATAATAGAAGGGGACGGGTTAACGGCGGGCGGTCAATGCCCTGGTTTTAAATAAGGCTGGATAGTAAGGATCAGTAGAAATGCAGTCTGCTACATGCTTCGACCCCACCCGGTCTTTGTATATGGCAAACTGCATTCTTTGCCTTTGGTCATGCTGCGGTCTTGCCGGACAAAAAAACCCCTCCATCAGGCAGGGGCTACGTTACTGTTATGAAAGAAAGAATTTTGTCGGTTGTTTCAGAGGAACAAGGCTTAACGGTTAATTTCAGGGCCGGTCAATTTGGTTTTTCAGCTCTTCATATGATCCTCGGAATTAAAAACGGTCTGTTGCCAGGGAAAAAGAAAAAAGAGAAAGTTGATTGAGTACGGAGAGTGTCGTTTGGTTTTTCACAGGTATTGGAAATAACTTTCTGGACGGTTTGGACATTGGATGTGTAGGATAAACGAGTCAGCCTTAACAATCAACTTTCTGAAACAAAAATATATCCACAGCCCTGTGTGCACAAGAGCATTACTGCCCGATTTATTTTCTATGGTATTTACTGCCGGCTTCGTATTTACACTTAATATCAGCCACGTAAAGTTTCTATTGATCGAAATCAATGTTTGGCTTTTTGAATAGCGGTACTTTCCGCAAATTTGAAATCAAGTACTTATACTATGGTATATGTTGCAGGAATTTTTCAATTTGCACCTGCAATTAACCCTAATAAAAACTGATACCACCACAATTATTACCAATATCAACCCCATGAAAAATCACGAGACCAACTCAGTAATCAAAGTAGCTATTGCAGACGATCACACCCTGTTCCGCACAGGTGTTAAAACTTCTTTATCCAGCCGCAAAGACATTCAAATGGTAGCCGAAGCCGAAAATGGCATGCAGTTACTCAATCTTTTGCGCCATATACAGCCCGATGTTGTGTTGCTGGATATCCAGATGCCGATCATGGATGGCCTGGCTACCTTGCCCGAGATCAAGAAACTCTATCCCAACGTAAAAGTGATCATGCTGTCTATGCACAACGATCATTCCGTGATATCACGTATGATGGAGATAGGTGCTAATTCTTACCTGACCAAAGAATCAGGTTCAGAAATGATCTATGAAGCTATCAAAGGCGTGTTTGAACAGGATTTTTACTTCAATGATCTTACCAACAAGGCCCTGCTCAGCGGTCTGCGTACCAAACGTACCGCGGAATCGTCTATGCCGGCCGATGTGCAACTGACTGATAAAGAGATCACCATCCTGAAACTGATGTGTGAAGAAAAAAGCACCAAAGAGATCGCTGATATCGTTGACCTCAGCCCCCGCACTGTAGAAGCTATTCGTGATAAACTTAAAACAAAGACAGGCACCAAATCAATGGCCGGACTGGTCATGTATGCGGTCAAGGCCGGGCTGGTGGAGCAGCATTGAGGTGAGCCGGGAGTTATAAGCGGTGAGTTATGAGCCGGGTTTACCCGATTCAATAATTACCAGCCTTTCTGTTCGCTGCTGAATGCTTTTAAATTTTGTTATAAGGTCGTAACCAGTACTAACTACATTTATATATTATGCCATTCCATGGGGGATGGCATTTTTATTTTATTTTCATCGGATGAACCATGTTTGTGTTAATGGCAAAATCCAGCCAGCCAGCCAGCCAGCCCTGCCAGCCGACAACCGTGGTTACCGTTATGGCGACGGCCTCTTCGAAACGATGAAGCTCATCGGCGGAAAAATAATACTGGAAAAATATCACTTCGAACGATTATTCAGCGGACTAAAGCTGCTGAAGTTCCAAATTCCTTCCTTATTTACTGCTGCAAAACTGAGGAAAGAGATACTGGCCCTGTGCAAAAAGAATGATTGCACACCACTAGCAAGAATACGGCTGTCAGTTTCCCGGGGAAACGGTGGATTGTACGATGAGATCAAAGGCCTCCAATACCTGGTAGAATGCTGGCCGCTGAGTGAGACTGTCAACCAACTCAACAAAAACGGGCTGGATATTGATATTTACCCCGATGCACAAAAAAGCTGTGATGTTTTTTGCAACCTGAAATCAGCTAATTACCTGCCTTATGTAATGGCCGCGCAATATGCAAAAGCCAATAAGCTGAATGATTGCCTGGTAAATAACGTAAAAGGCCATATCGCAGATGCCACCATCGCCAATATTTTCCTGGTAAAAAACAACCTGGTGATCACCCCCTCGCTGTCCGAAGCCTGTGTCGGTGGCGTCATGAGAAAGTATTTGCTGGAAAAACTGCGATCACTGTCAAACTTTGAGGTGCGTGAAGGTGTTGTAACCAAAAACGACCTGGAGACTTTTGACGAAGTGTTTCTGACCAATGCTATGTATGGTATCCGCTGGGTCAAAAGTTGCCGGAATAAAGTGTATACCAATACACAAACGGTTCAATTATTCAGCGATCATATCGCTCCTCTTTATTCATGAAGCCTGCCGTAAATATTTTTTGGTTCCGCCGCGACCTGCGCCCGGAAGATAATGCAGGCCTTTACCATGCATTAAAAGAAGGTAAACCGGTAGTGCCGGTTTTTATTTTTGACCGCGATATCCTGGATGAGCTCGTCGCCGACTCACCCGGAGACAATAGAAACGACAGAAGGGTAGAGTTCATTCACCTTGCCCTGCAGGATATACAAAGCCGCCTGGTAAAGCTGGACTCAACACTTGATGTGCGATATGGGTTTCCCAAAGAGATATTCCGGCAATTGCTGAAAGACTATTCCATTGAAAAGGTCTTTACCAACCACGATTACGAACCTTATTCCCGCACAAGAGACAAAGAGATAGCTGAACTGTTGAAAGCAAACGGGGTTTCTTTTCATACCTATAAGGACCAGGTGATCTTTGAAAAAAACGAAGTGGTAAAAGACGATCATAAACCTTATACGATTTTCACTCCTTATTTACGGAGATGGAAGACGGTCCTGGCCGATTTTTATTTTAAATCATATCCCGTTAAAAAATATTTTTCCCATTTTCATAAGCAACCAGTAAAAGAGATACCCTCTTTATCATCCATGAAATTTAATGCAGCGGGTGAAAAATTTCCTTCGGGCAAATGGAAAGAAGCCATCATTAAGGATTACCATCTTAAAAGAGATTTTCCTGCCGTGCACGGCACTTCAGGGTTAGGAGTACATCTCCGTTTTGGTACGATCAGTATCCGTGAACTGGCGAGAGAAGCCGGATCATTAAATGAAACATACCTCAACGAACTGATCTGGCGGGATTTTTATCATATGATACTCTGGCATTTTCCCAAAGTAATAGGACATGCATTCAAACCGGAATATGACAAAATACAATGGAGAAATAACGAAAAGGAATTTAATGCCTGGTGCCTTGGCATTACAGGCTACCCGATCGTAGATGCCGGTATGCGGGAATTGAATACTACCGGTTTTATGCATAACCGTGTGCGCATGATAGTAGCTTCCTTTCTTACCAAACATTTATTAATAGACTGGCGATGGGGCGAAGCATATTTCGCCAGAAAGCTGTTGGATTTTGATCTCGCCGCCAACAATGGTGGCTGGCAATGGGCAGCCGGCAGCGGTTGCGATGCCGCCCCTTATTTCCGCATATTCAATCCTTACCTGCAGACAAAAAAGTTTGATCCTGGTTTGAAATATATCCGCAAATGGGTGCCGGAGTTTGAAGAGTTCAGTTATCCTGCTCCTGTTGTTGAACACGAGTTTGCCAGGAAACGATGCCTTGCAGTATATACAAAGGCATTGAAAGGCTGATCTTCCAGCTCTTTCAAATACGTTTTAGGAAAGAAATAATTGATCGGGTGAAATATCATTCTCACTGAGCTGATGCTGTGCCGCGAACACCTTATATAACGCTTCAACAGCATTTTTTCCTTCAGCGCCCAGGTCAAGTGAAAAATTGTTTACATACAGGTCAATATGCTGCCGCATTACATCTTCACTCATGGTTTGTGAGTGCTGCTTTACATAATCCGTAATGACGGGATAATTGGCAAACGCATACTCCAGGCTTTTACGAATGAGTTTATCTGCTTTAAGCGCTACCGATCGTTTTACTGACTGCGTAATGGCAATACCGCCTAAAGGGATCGGCACTTTCATTTTTTGCTCCCAGTATTCGCCAAGGTCCATTACTTTATGCAAACCTTTTTGCTGGTAGGTAAACCGGTTCTCATGAATGATAACACCCAGGTCGGTTTCACCGTTAACCACAGCATCTTCGATCGCGGAAAAGAGCATGAATTTTTTATTGACCGCTTGCGGATAAGCGAAACTGAAAAGAAGATTGGCTGTTGTATTAAGACCTGGCAATGCAATGGATGAGGCTGCAACTTCCGTATCCCGGGATACGGATTCCTTATTCGATATTAACAGGGGCCCTACTCCCTTACCCAAAGCGCTGCCTGCATTCAGCAACATATAATTATCCAGCGACTGAAAAAAAGCAGGAAAGCTCAGCTTGGTAATATCCAGCTTACCCTGCAGCGCCCATTGGTTGAGCGTTTCTACATCTTCCAGTACTGGTTCGACATCTATGCCTTCTGTGTCTATCTTTTTATTGACCAGTGCATCGAAGATAAAAGTGTCGTTGGGACAGGGAGAAAAACCGAGCGTAAGTTTCAAAACTGTAGAAGTTTAAAAGTTTATATATTGAAGGTTTTCTGTAAAATGGATAATTTCTTTATTCAGGTTGATGATCGCATCTTTTATATTCCATTTCTTTTTATTTCTTTCCCCGATATAATTGGAAATACTCCGTACCTGGAGAAAAGGAATTTTTTCTGACAGGCATACATAATGCAAGGCGGCGCCTTCCATTGACTCAATAACCGGTTGAAATTTCTTTTCATACAAACTGATCGCCTGTTTTGAGGTAGTAATATGGTTAACAGATACCGCATTGACCGCCTTTAGTTTTACCAGTTTCCTGTGCGGATTTACCAGCCAGCCGCCGCGAAAAGGAAACCGGTTAGCTTTTGCCAGCCCAAGATCGAACATTGTTTTTAATTCTTTGTTTTCGATGACACTAAGGTCGGCGATAGTATCCCTTTTTACAGTAACAACCGATCCTAATGAAATGTTTCTGTCAAAACAGCCTGCAATGCCGGCCTGGATGATAAGTCCGGGTCTTTTAATCCCTACCTGTTTGGCTAATGTGTATGAAGCAGCAGTTAACCCGATACCCGTGATCAGTATATCAATATCCGCTTTATTGCCGCTGTCGCGATAGTAATGCAGAAAAGGAGCTATTTCTTTTGCGGTGGCGGCGACCAATAAACAATTCATGATTACGGGATTGTCGGCGCAAATGTCGGGATTCCGGAGTTGATTTCACGCAGAGTCGCTAAGATTTGCAGCGGCGGAATATATTTTACAGTAATTGTAAGCTCTTTGAGGTGTATAAAGAAAACTTTGGGCCTCTGTATGAATATTTGTAAAGCTTCACTGTAACTTTGCGCCACATTTCACGATTATGGTGTACCTGACAAGATTGGAGCATTTCAATGCTGCTCACCGGTTATTTAATCCCGGCTGGAGCATTGAAAAAAATGAACAGGAGTTTGGCAAATGCGCCAATGAGAACTGGCATGGACACAATTATGAATTGTATGTGACGGTAAAAGGCGGGCCTAACCCCGATACCGGGTTTGTGTTTGATGTAAAGCAGCTGAGTTTGTTAATAAGGGAGCATGTCACTGAAAAGGTAGATCACAAGAACCTGAACGTGGATGTAGACTTTATGCAGGGAAAAATGTGCAGTACGGAAAACCTGGCCATAGGTATCTGGAATGAACTGGTAAAACATTTGCCCGGGACAGTTCAGTTGCATTGTATTAAATTGTATGAGACGCCGAGGATATATGTGGAATATTTTGGAGAATAAGTATTGTTGAAAGTTGGAGATTTGAGTTGGATGTTACTGGTAATTGAAACGTCTTACTGTTTTGAGTAAACCCCGAACATCCAACCAAAAAAACATAATGAGTAAAAAAGTAGCAGTATTCAGAAGAGAACATTTCAACGCCGCCCACCGGTTATTCAACCCGGAATGGGATGATGCAACCAATGAAAAAGTATTTGGAAAATGTGCCCTGCCTCATTATCACGGGCATAATTATGAACTGGAAGTAAAAGTAACCGGCAAGCCCGACAGGAAAACAGGGTATGTGATAGATCTCAAGATCCTTGGCGACCTGGTGAAAAGAGAAATTCATTCACGGTTTGATCATAAAAACCTGAACCTGGACACAAAAGAATTTAGAAACCTGAACCCGACAGCAGAAAATATTGTTGTTGTTATTTATAAATTATTGCGGCCGCATATTGATAAGAAAATGGATCTGCATATAAGATTGTACGAGACGCCGAGGAATTTTGTAGAGTATCCGGCGGGGTAGGAGAGGAAAGGGGTGAGTGGATAATGGTGAGTAGGTGTTATGGAAGTAGTATTCTTATTTTAATAACAAGAAGTCTTTAAACTGATAATAATGGGATATAAGAAAACGGAACAGTATGATGAAGCGGCTACTTCGGGATTGATAAAGAATTACCAGGAAGCATTGAAATGGCTGGGTGAGGATCCCGAAAGAGAAGGGTTGCAAAAAACTCCCGAGCGCCTGGCCAAAGCCATGCAATACATTACGCAGGGCTATAACCAGGATGCGCACGAGATTTTAAATTCCGCCAAGTTTCATGAGCCGGTCAGTGAAATGATCGTGGTAAAAGATATAGAGCTGTATAGTATGTGCGAGCATCATATACTTCCTTTTTTTGGAAAGGCGCATATTGCGTATATACCCAATGGCTGGATCACCGGCCTGAGTAAAATAGCAAGGGTAGTAGATGTGTATGCAAGACGCCTGCAGGTGCAGGAAAGACTGACCGTACAGATCATGAATGCCATTAAAGAAACATTGAATCCGGTGGGAGTAGCCGTGGTCATTGAAGCACAGCATTTATGCATGATGATGCGGGGGGTACAGAAACAAAATTCAGTGACGACTACCTCGGCCTTTGACGGGGAATTTCATAAAAACCCGACAAGAAGCGAGTTTTTAAAGCTGATTTCAACCAACCTTAGCCATTAGGCAATTATTTTTTCAGGATAGCCACAAAGATTTTTTTAGGTAAAGTCTTTGTGGCATTTTTGTTTTTGCTAAGAACAGAATAATGAAACATGCATATATATTTCCCGGCCAGGGTTCACAGTTTCCGGGAATGGGAAAAGAACATTATACTAACAGCGCTTTTGCCAAAAAATTATTTGAGCAGGCCAATGAAATATTAGGGTTTCGCATATCAGATATTATGTTTGAAGGAAGTGAAGAAGATCTGAAGCAGACCAATGTTACACAACCCGCCGTTTTCCTGCATTCTATCATCGCTTACAGGGGCATTGATCCCTCGGTAAACCAGGGAACAAAGCCTGATATGGTCGCGGGGCATTCATTGGGAGAATTTTCCGCATTGGTGGCCAATGGCACACTAAGTTTCGACAGCGCATTGAGTCTTGTTGCCGTGAGGGCAAAAGCAATGCAAAAAGCCTGCGAACTGAATCCTTCTACCATGGCCGCGGTATTGGCATTAGCGGATGATAAGGTAGAAGCGATATGCAAAGAGGTACAGGATGAAACAGGAGAGATAGTAGTGCCTGCCAATTATAATTGTCCCGGGCAACTGGTAATAAGCGGTTCAATAAAGGGTATAGATATAGCCTGCGAAAGAATGAAAGCAGCGGGCGCAAAAAGAGCGCTGGTATTGCCCGTTGGCGGAGCTTTTCATTCGCCATTGATGGAGCCGGCCAAAGAAGAACTGCGGGCCGCGATCGAATCAACCACGTTTCACCATCCGGCCTGCGCCGTTTACCAGAATGTAGCCGCCAAAGCAGTAATGGATAAGGAAGAGATCAAACAAAACCTGATTGATCAGTTGACCGGCGCTGTACGGTGGACGCAGAGCGTACAGGCAATGATCGAGGATGGCGCTTCAAAATTTACCGAGGTAGGTCCCGGCAAAGTATTACAGGGTTTGGTATTGAAAATTGATAAGACAATGCAGGTGGAAGGAGTGAACTGATCAACTATTTTTTATACCCCGGTATAATATTACTATTATCGCCTGCCGTATTTTATTCTGCAAAGGAATATATCCCATTCCGCATATTATTTACTGCTCAATTAAAAGTTAAAGCATGTTAAATTGCTTTCATGGCCATGTATATGCAATTTTCCGCGTACTGCATCTTTATTGAAAAGCCATATGAAAATAATATTGGGCATCCTGTTTTTTTCAGTATTTCCTTTTTTTTGTTTTTCACAGCCATTCGGTTTGGGTGATAAAACAACGCCTGCTGAAATTAACAGTCTTCCAAAATATGCAGAGTTAAAAACAAGGGATATACTTGGCTTGCCTGCTTTTTATTCACTTAAAATGTATGCGCCGCCGGTGGGCAACCAGGGACCATATGCCACCTGCACCGCCTGGAGTGCTGCTTATGCAGCCAGAACTATCAGTTATTCTATCCGGAAGAGTATGATTGATAAGGACAGTATTAAAAAGTATTCGTTTTCCCCGCCTTTTCTATATTACTATATAAAAAAAGTAAATGACAAAAATTGTGATAGCGGGGCATCCATAAGGGATGCTATGAGTATCTTAAAATCAAAAGGGGCATTGTTAAAAGATTCGGATACGGCCGGCTGTGTGAATGCTATTGCCGATACTGTTGCTGCAAAAGCAGCAGAGTATAAGATAAAAGATTACCTGGCAATAGATAGTTTTGGCAGAATTAATAAGGATGGCATATTAAAAATAAAGAAGAGTATTTCGGAAAAGCGCCCTGTAATTATTTCCATCCGGTTCTATGATTCTTTCCGTAAAGTAGATTCTTTAACCGGCTATTGGATAAATGACACGACGGATATTCCACATAAAGAAGCATTATCCGGTCATGCGATGTGCATAACCGGCTATGATGATGATGTCAACGGAGGCGCGTTTGAAGTAATGAACAGCTGGGGAGACAAGTGGGGCAGGAAAGGTTTTTTCTGGCTTAGTTATAAGCAATTTGAAGATTATGGGCGCTATGCTATTGCCTTGACAGATTTTCGCTGAATAAATAAAATTTGTCTGAATTTTGGCCCGATGCCAGGATATATGCCTGTTAAAACAAACACTTAGCTAGGCTTCTGAATAATTTATCTTTAGTTAAATAAAGCAGTATGAGTGCCAAAATCTTTCCCTTCTTTTTTTTAGGTCTTTTTTCCATTTGCTTCGGGCAAACCAAAAAGGAGCAAAAAATAAAAGAAATCCGGGATTTATCTGCCCTGGCAGAAACGTGGTCGAAAGGTGAGGGGGCAAATAATGATTCTGCTATATACTACGCCACCAAAGCGATCAATATTTTTCCTGAGTACGCTTCACAGGCGTATAAAACAAGAGGTATCTGTTATTACTACAAAAAAGAATATACAAAAGCCATCGCTGATTTGTCCACTACGATTACTCTTGAGCAAAAAGAGGGGTTGGGTGAATATTTAGATAATGAGCATTACTGGCGGGGATTAGCTTACCGGGCTAACCAGCAATACGACAAATCAATTGATGATCTGACATTGGCGATAAAATCAGATACTGATTATTACAATTATTATAAGGAAAGGGGAGGTTCTTATAAGTTAAAAGGAGATATCAATAAGGCCATCGCGGATTTTTCGCAGTCAATCCGCCTGCTGCCTGATGATGCTGATGCCTTTATGCAGCGGGCAAAAAGCTATATAGTGCTGAAGGATACGAGTGCTGCTATTAGAGATTTTAGCCAGGCTGTTTCCCTTACTCCTTCAAGCGAATATACTCTGGTTGAAAGAGCTGATTTTTTCGAAAAACTAAAAATGAAGGATAAGGCTTACGCCGATTATACCGCGGCTATTAAACTGGCGCCAGCTAATGAATATACCTATACCCGGAGAGCCCATTTTTTCTGGGATCAGAGGGATTTAGAAAAGGCAAGCCTGGATTTTGATGAAGCCATACGAATAACTCCCTACGATATTGTTACTCTTTCAAACAAGGCTATCCTATACCTGGATATGGGAAAATATATCGCGGCCCTTAGCGAATCTGACAAGGTACTTAGTTTAAATCCCCGGTACGTAACTGCAATACATACAAAGCTGTATGCACAGGAAGCTTTGGGTGATTACCTGTCAGCGATCAGTACATGTCGTTATGGTACGCAGATAGACAGCAAATTTTACCAGGGTCATATGGTTAGGTTGTATATCTGGCTGAATGATATAGCTTCTGCTCAAATCTACCTGAAGCCTGAAGTGACCAGCGATCTTCTTCCTGGAAATTACCGGCGATATTATTACGAGGCTATTTCACTGGCAGGTTCAGATAATTCATTGCCAGATGCCCTTATTAACTTAAATAAAGCGGAAAACCTCTTTTTTAAAGACTCTGCCAATACCGGGAAGTATTATGTTGCCACCAATTATCTCAACTTACTTTCTTTCAAAGGTTTTTTACTGGAGAAACTGGGTAATAAATCGGAAGCCACCAATGCCTACACACGGGCTTTATCTTATTCCGATAACCTGCCCGGGGTAACAGCAGCATTGGAGCGTCTGAACAAAAAATCCAACGATGCGGATAAAACACCTCCTTTGATCCAGTTGATTTCTCCTGATGAGATCGGGGTGCTTGATATCAAATCAGAGGATCAACTGGTACAGGTGATCGGCAAGGCCAGGGATGCAAGCGGGATACAATTGATCAGGATAAACGACCAGGTAGTGAAGGCAGAAGAAGACGGGATCTTTGTAAGTCTTGTAAGTCTTAAAAGCGGGGTAAACAAGATCAGGATTGAAGCGGTGGATAAGAATAATAATAAAGCCATAAAAACAGTTAGCATTTCAGCAAGTATAGGCGTAGAGAAAAGCAATAGTCATTTTGCGAATAGCAAGGTTAACTATTATGCCATTCTTATCGCCGAAGAAAATTACAGCGATAGAAATATCCCCCGCCTTTCTAACCCGGTAAAAGATGCAAGAGACTTGAGGTCTATTTTAATGACCTATTATAATTTTCCTGTAGAAAATATTGATACTATTTATAATGGTGCAACAAGAGAAGAGATTTGCAACAGGATAAAAGCGCGGTGTGCCGGCCTGGGTGAAAATGATAATTTATTGATTTTTTATGCAGGTCACGCCGTTGCCCTTGGCAATAAGTCAGGAGGTTATGATGGTTACCTGATCCCTACCGGGGCAAAGAAAGGGAATCAGTTTTCCTACATATCAGCAAATGACATAACTACCATCCTGAAAAACTGTGATGCCCGGCATATTCTTTTTATTGCAGATGCTTGTTACAGCGGCGCTTTGGCCAGGGACCTGCCTCCTGACGCTCAAAGAAGCATTCAAAGATTATATAACTATAAAAGCCGTACCATAATGACAAGCGGTAATCTCGAACCTGTGCCAGACGAAAGTAAATTCATCTATTTTTTAAAGAACGAATTAATAAACAATACAGAAAAATATGCCGCTGCTTCCGATATTTTTGACGGCTTTAAAAAGGCCGTACGGAATAACACGGAAAATCTTCCTTTGTATACCGCGTTGTATAATGTAGGTGACGAGGGCGGAGACTTTATTTTTACTAAAACATTTATTAACGATCCATGAACTAAACAGGATATGTACGATAAAGAAGCTGTCTCAAAAGTTAATATATCCCGCAACGGCGCGACAGTGCAAAGAATCGCCTGTTGAAAATCAGTCGTTGCGGGAACATTTATTTAAAACCTTGAGACAGCCTCTTTTCTATGATAAGAGGAAGGTTCAATGATTAAAACTGGTCTATATCCTGCAGCCTGTATGACGTACTGTTCACCACATCCAGCAGGAAGTTTTGCATATGCTAGTACAAAAGGCTGCTCATTAGTAGTAGGATCCACTCTTGAATTGAGCAAGAGGGATACGGAAACACCATTATTGCCACGCATGAAGCCGGTCCTCGTGCCGGGTAAACTGCCATAGTTATACCATACATTATTCCATACCGCAATACCGCAGGCATAATTAGGATCGAGCGGGGCGGGTCCGGATGGCGTAGTAAAGCAGTGATCGTTGTACTGTTTAAGATATCGGGCCGGGTAGCAAAACCATCACAGCATTTATTAATTTCAGTAATTCGGTGGCGGTAGTTATTAAACCGCCATCTGCATCCCTGCGGGTTATTGCCATGTTGTAAACGTAGGTTGCATCTGCACCCTGGCCATAATATTTTACTTCATCGGTTTTAATATCTGCCAGCGTTTTCCCTGCGGCATCTGTTTTGGTACCGCCAACAGCGCCCATAATATCTTCCTTTATGAAATTGATATATGATTTGCCGGAAATTTTTTCTATGATCCTTCCAAGAATGAAATAACCCATATTGCTGTAATCATACTTTGTACCCGGTGTATTGTTGACCGGTTTATTGTCGAGCACCCAGCCGAGGGAACTGCGCATTGCCATACGCCGGGTTCTGATCAATAGGATCGCCACCCACTGTTGAAAACCCCATCCTCCGGCTGTATGCTGGAGCAATTGCTTGACGGTTATGTTTTTTACATTAGTACTGTACGCCAGTGTACCGTATTGTGTTCCGAGAATAGCGCCGGTTCCAAATACCTTTTGATCTAATGTAACAGATCCGGCCTGTACCAGTTTCATAATGGCTATGCCTGTAAAGGTTTTGGAAACACTGGCCAGGCGAAAGCGATGGGCTGGTGTTACTTTTTCGCTGGTTGTATTATCCGCATTGCCAAACCCTTTGATGTATACCAGCTTTCCGTTTTTGCTCACGGCAAGCGAAGCACCGGGAACGTTATACGTTGTCATAAAGGTTTGCACTTTTGTGTTAAGCGCAGCAATATCATTCTGTGTAGCCGGCGGCGGCGGTGGCGGCTCTGGTGTGGAATCATTTTTTTTGGAGCATGCAGCCAGTAAAAGTACAAGGCTGAGCATCTTTGCGAGGTAGATTGCAGGTTTCATGATTGTATGTTTAATGTTATGGAGTTATAAAATGAGTGTACTGTGTACTATTCAATTTGCCGCAGGTGATTACGGGAACTGTTATATAATTCATGCCCTTCTCTCTGTCATCAGGCTGACTATGTTTTTCTTTCTCCTGCTCGCCTGTAATTGTTCCCCGTTGGTCAGTGTAAGCTTGCTGTTGTAGGATATCTCCGAAACGAAAAGACGGTTGACAATATGGGTGCGGTGTATGCGGTAAAAATATTGTTCCGGCAATTTCCCTTCAAACCAGTGCAGCACCTTGGCCACAGTCAATGGGTATTCATTGTCAAATATACGCGGCAATAGTTGCTGCTTGCTTCTATTGCGTATTATGTTTTCAGCCATTACTGATTTCATGCCTTTACTGGTTGGTATTAATAATTGTTTCATATCTGTTGGTATTAAGGGTATTTTTTATTTTACTATTGTTAATGTAAAGCCGGTATTCACTGTTCCTGAAGCGCCGGGGTTCATTCTTAATGTACGGATGGTAACATTGGAATTTATCTGCGGGTAATGTGCTTTTCCGCTATTTATTATTATATCCGTGTTTGCGTCAGGCAGGCTGTTGCAACTCCAGTTGGCCGGGTTTTCCCAGGCATTATCTACTGTGCCTTCCCATGTCAGGCCAAACTTCAGCAGAAATACTTCTGTCACCGGGCTACCATTTATCAAACAGCGGTATTGATATCCGTACATACTTGTAGGTGCGTTGGTAAGAGACAATACAGATGTGGCGGTACCGCTGTAAATACCTCCTTCGGTAATATTGGTAAAGCCTGTACCATTGTCTGCCTGCCATTGGTAAGTAGCGCCGGTTACCCTCGCATCAAATGTTATATGGCCATTAGGGCAGATCACCTGTTCTCCTGTAGTGATACGTACACTGTCGAGTAATCTCAGTTCTTCCACATTCCCTACGGAGTCGGTAGCGGACAGGTAGAATTTATATTTATGATCTGCTATTCCATAAAACGTGGTATCTGTTTTGGTAAAATCTCCTGCATACAGCTGCGGCGGATCATCATTATCTGAGACGTAAATGGAGTATGATTTCAAGCCCACTCCTCCGGCATCATCTGCGCCGCTGTAACTGATTGTCACTTCCGTATTGGGTGTAAAATCCGGCAGGTCATTCATGCTGCTGGTTGGTGCATAGGCATCAATCGTGTTAGTATAAACGTTTGTCGGAATCGTATCATTGTTATCAAATACGATCTTCGCTTTGGCGCTGATCGTGTCCAATGTGATTGAATTTGATCTGGGTTTGATACTGAATGTAACATAACCATGCCCGTAGTTGGGTTGTGTACTATCCTGCAGGAACAACAATCCTTTCAGCGGTTCTTCAGTGGGAAGTTGCGTAAGGGGATCAATGCTCTGGAATTCCCAGAATATTTCATTTCGCAGTTGATCATAACCGGCTACTACATCAACATACAAGCCCATCGAATCACGGCAATCGAGGCGCTGGTAATAAGAGGAAATACCTGTGGGTACACTAAATTCCTGGTTATTAAAACCGAAGCCACCGAGTTGGAAAGCCGTAGCGTCCTGCTTAGGTTCGACAGGTGTGCTGATACGGATTATACCTTGCCGGAGCCGTAGCTGATTTATCATTCTCGCAAAGAATAGTGTAAGACATCCTGTCTTTTACACTCACCCATTTTTTATCAGGCTGTCCTTCGGGGCCAATGATCTCGTTGGGATCAAGAGATACTATAACAGTCATGGGACTGCTATTGCCAGGCTCTCCGGGTGGTGGAGGTTTACGGGTTCCGCCTTCCGGACATTTTTGACGTTCTTCCCATTCTCTTCGATACTGTTCCCTTTTTCTCTGGTTATTTAACCACTTAGCTTCTCTTTCTCTTCGTTCCTTAGGGGTTTTACCTGGTTGATATAAAGCTCCTTGGCCTCCAATTCGCTTTTCAGAGCCTTATACTCCCAGTCAGCGGTCTCGGTATATTTAAAATACTGCTCAGAGCCTTTATCAACAACGAATACGGCTGTACCTGCCGCCGCCGCTCCGGCTACAACAGGAGCACCCGCCGTTCCTGCTGCCAATGCTACTATCGTCGTTGCGCCGATGGCTGCATTTGTTCCGTTCTTAATAGCATCACCACCATGCATATTATGCATATCAACAGAATTTTGCAAGGCACCTTATCAGGGTTATTATAATCTACCTTGACCTCACTCATCTTGTTAATACTATTTGCAGTCTTATACATATCAACAGGAAAAGTGACGACATTTACCACCGCACCAGCAGGGCCGGGCAGGCTGATATCAGCAAACTCTAAAAAGGTTTTGCTGTCAGAAAAAGTATCAAAGTCAGCCAGTAAGTCCCTGCCATTCTTCTTACAGTCTTTCTTCTCCAATCCCCATATATCTATTCCATTAGCCGGGTTATTACCTACATATTGATACATACCTGTTGCATCCCCATATTCTATTAGATCCCTTTGGTTGAATACACCTGTCTCCGGTGAATAGTTCCGGAAGTAAAAACGGTAGCTGCCGGTTGCACTATCGTACTCCTGTCCTGTAAATCCAAACCGGTTACCGGCTATGGAAGAAGACAACGGATTATTTAAGCTATCATATCTTGACAGCTTGCCATAAGCATCATACTCATACCTTTCTACTAATCTTCCACTGCTGTTACTGATCGCTTCTACCGAATTATGTTCATTCTGATGATAGTAATAAGCATTGCCATTCCTTTCATTCAGCACCGGTGTCAAAAAGCCGGTAAATACCGTGCGATTCAGCAGTGTGTTGCTGCTGTTTCGTTCTTCTATCTGTGCTACGCCGCTGTAACTGTATTTTAATATATTGCCGTTGACCACCTTAGTGATGCGCCGCCCCAGGGCATCATAGTTGTAACCAGTCACAACAAGAGGGGAAGCTGAATCTTTTTTAACCGGTTTTCTGCATCGTAGGTTTTGTAAAAGATTCCGTCATAAGTAATGTTGCCGCGGTCGTCAAATGTAAAACTGGTGCTGTTTACTCCGGCTACCTGGTTTAAGTTATTTATCGTGTAGGTAGTACCTGTTCCATTCAGGTTAGCAGCGGTACGGTTACCCACAGCATCGTATGTGTAAGTATTTTGGATAACAGGACTGCCGGCAGGGCCCCGTTTGTAATGGGTAAGCCGGTAGCCGTTATCATAGGTAAACTGTTCAGATAGCACCGGGTTGTTCAACCGGTTGACAGCTGTTATATTCATTTCTTTGTCATAGGTAAATGTTGTGTTTTGTATGCTGCCGCCTGATGTACTGATATTGTTCAGCCGGTTGGCAAAATCGTACTGCATGGTACTGTTACGCCGTTGGCAAAGGTTTTATTTATTAACTGGTCAGCATTGCTGTAGGCATAGGCTGCTATCGTTGCACTGTCTTTTAATATGCGGGTAAGCCGGTTGCGGGTATCAAACTCTTTAATCACGGTAGTACTATCCGGGTAGATAGTAGTTTGTGTCCTCCCTGCTATGCTGTAATTATATCTTGTGGTCCTGCCGTCAAGCGTTTCTGTTGTAAGGCGATCAAGAGCGTCATAAGTAAATGTTGCCGTTCCGCTATTGTTGGTTGCCGTTGTTACTCTTCCCAGCTTATCGTATGTATAACTAAACACTTCACCGCCGGGGAGGGTACGACTGATCATCCGGTTTAATGTATCGTATCCATAAACGATGGTTGTGCCATCTGTCAGCCTTACGTTAACCAGGTTATTTTTTTTATCATACCAGTACTGCATGTACTTTCCATCAGGATAGGTCATGGTCTTTCTCCTGTTCAGGCTATCATAAGTGTAGGTCGTAATGTTATTGTTCTGATCTTTTAATGAAGTCACATTGTTTTCAGCATCATATCCCAGTGTAATCACAGACCCGTTATTGTCAGTGTAGGAGGTTTTAACCCGGTTAAGGCTATCGTAAGAATAATGGCTGGTTCTTCCTTCTCTGTCATTTACCGATAATACTTTATTGTTCTTATCGTATGTACAAGAGGTGCTGTTGCCAAGCGGGTCCGTTACCTGTTTTACACGATTGAGGCTGTCGTAAGTAGCAGATGTTGTTGCTCCTGTACCATTAGTAAAAGTGATAATGTTCCCATTGGCATCGTAGGTATAATTTGCAATTGTACCAGTAGCATCTGCAATTTTGGTCACCCGGTTCAGTTTGTCATAGGTGTAATTCAGCATCTGTCCATTAGGTAATTGCAGGGCAGTTATATTGCCAATGCCGTCATAATTTAAAGGGTTGTATTGCCCAATGCATCTTTTACATTACTCAGCCGGCTTCGGGTATCATACCCGAACGTTGACTCATATCCCAATTCATTTTTTATTCCGGTTATCTGGTCCATTGCATCATAACTCAATTGCGACTCATTACCGGTGGGTCCGGTAAATTTAACCAGGCGGTTACTGGCATCATAACTGAAGGTGGAGGTTTCGTCATTTTTATTTTTATAGGTCACCATATTGCCTTCCGCATCATACGTATAGGTTGTTATATTATTAATAGGGATCTGTTATTTTCTTTAACCTTCTTAAAATATCATATTCTGCTGTGGCGGTGTTTCCCCTTGCATCCGTATAAGCCAGGAGGTTGCCCCTTGCATCAAATGAAAGCGTGGCGCTGTAGCCATTGGGACCTGTTACTGTAGTAGGATTGCCATAGGCATCATAGTTATAAGTAAATACATTTCCTTTGGGATCAGTACTGCTGGTCACATCCCCATTTGTATTATAGGTGGCTGCATAGTTATTGTTTCCGGGTGTCACCAGTTGAATAAGATTGCCCTTTGCATCATAGCTTAACACATATAAGTTTCCGGCCGGATCTTTATAGGTAGTGATCTTGTTGAACTGTGCAGACCAGGTATAAGTGCTCACCTGCCCCAGGGGGTCGGTGGCAGTCAGCATGTTGCCTTTATTATCGTAGGTGTAAGTGGAAATATTTCCGTTCGCATCTTTCTCCTGGAGAACATTACCCTGGTCATCATATTCATATGACACATTAAACCCGCAGCAATTGCCGGTCATGGATGTAATCCAGGAGAGATTTTCCAGTCGTTGATAAGCGTAAGTGGTCACCTGGTTAGCACCGCCTTTATCAAAGTGATCTATAATGATGGTTTTTTTGCTGGTCGTGTCATACGAAAAACTAAGCCGCTTATTACAGCCAATCAATTCATGAACGCTCAGGTTCGGGAAATAAATAATGTCAATCTTATTATTGTTTTTGTCGGCCATGGTTTTCATTGGACCATTCACCAGGTAAGTGTATGTATGCTTTCCTCCGAGAGGATCTGTTACCTCCTGCAGGTTGCCCGCTGCATCATATGCATAGGAGAAAGTACGGGATGGAACGGCAATCGCATCACCATAGTGGCCAGTTTGCCTGCAGGGTTGTAAGTGAAGGTGATCGTTTGTCCTGCTGCATTGACCAGTGAAGTGAGCAATGTGTCTGTATAATTGAAAATGATGAAATTTCCATTAGGTTCTTCTACGCGGGTAACCTTTTTTGTGAAGGCTGTTATTGAAAAACCAGGTAGTGCTGTCTTTCTCCACCAGTTTAAACTGACCGGCCTGCTGTTGTACCAGTTTGCTAAAGAAGCCCCTCGGAGAGCGATAGCTGCCTCCGGGAACAGAGTCGTAAATATCTTCTCTTCCATCACCCCATACCAGTATCTTGCCACCGGGGAGCGTATCGTTTTTATAACGGGCAGCATACAGGAAACTCCACCCGTTACCATATCCAAAATCCTCGCGGCAATTATAACTGTTGTAATAAAAACGCATATCCAGGTCAAATCCACGGGCAGGAATATAAATGTCCGTGCGGGGTATAAACAGGTTACCACTCATGGTATTTACCTGTGTGCCCATCGGCCCTCTTTTATTGGGGACTGTTTAAGTTCTGAGATCGTGCGGTAAGCACCAATATCATCATTAATACTCCCGCAACTGATTTCTTTATGCTCATAGCTCAATAATTGATCTGTAGTAATAATTAGTTATACCAATTCTATTTCAATTTAAATAGTATGACAGGATCAGCAGGCCGCTCCTCGGGCGCTACCGAATGAATAGTAATAGTGCCACTACCACCCGGCCTGATAATACCAGGCGGGCCTCCAGATTCTGTAAATTCGAGATACAATGAAGTAGTGCCATTGGGTACGCCTGCTTTTGTAATGCCAGCTTCATTCCCTCTTCGCTATAAAGTACCCTCGACTGTGCTGGTATATCATAGTTTGTCGGATTGTTGAAATTGACCGTGATAATGACAGGCCTGCCAACCAAAACTCTTGATGGTACTGCCAGTTCTACTACCAGTTGTGAATTAACCCGCTTGCTGCGCCGGGATCACAACCAGGCTCATTGCCATCGCCTCCGGCTGTATTGGGACCACTGCCTGTTATCAATCCTCCATTGACGGCTACCACCACAGTGAATCCGTTTGGAAGAGCAGCCACGGATGAATCTGGTTTTGTCAGTACTACATTATACAATCCCAATGGAGCATTGCGGAGATTAAAAGTGGCGTACACTACCGTACTGTTGGTATAATATACCGCTGATGCAGTAATCGTATCAGTGCCCTTAATGATCCTGGCTGTCATATTAGTGCTGAACAATGCCCCGGAGATCTTCACGGTTACATTGCCTATGTTTCCGCCTGTGGAAGAGTTGACAGCAAGGATCGCAAAGGGTAATACTTCCGCTTTTACTTTGATTTGCTGAACAACGGGATTCGGCGAAACACAACTGATGCTGATATAATAAACAGGCTGGCTGACATCCGTGATGATGATCTGCTGGTTGCCATAATTCGGAATTTCAAAACGATAGTCGTGATGAGCAGGATCGGGCACATAGCCTCCGCCAACAAACATTTCATTTTGCAGGGTAGCGAATCATTTGTTTTTAGGCTGATCCTGATCGTGGAGCCAAGCAGTGAATCAGGTATCACCAGCTTATAATAGCGGCTCACATTTTGCAATGTATTCAGTTCAACTGCTGCCAGCGCCAGTTCTTTTACTTTCACGGTTGCAGGTATTGTATCGCCATGATATGGGTTTTGGCCAATTCAGGATAAATCAACCCATATCGTTCGGGAGCAGGAACATATTTCGGCGCTACAATATCTACGGTGGCGCCGAGTTGACGGAAATACCACACCGGCCCCAACAATTCAATTTCTTCAAAACCGTCTGCAGCGAGTACCGCAATCTTTTTTCCCTTCAGGACAGTCGCGTCTTTTATGGGTGTAAAAAAGAAAGCACGCAACGCTTCATTTCCCGGAGCATTCAATAGTTGTGATACCGGCATGTTGACTACCGCTGTTGGGGAGCCCAGCTGATTGAGGACAGACAATTCGTAGTCCTTGACCGGTGCCGCATTGCCGGTAACCTGTGCTTTCATGTTGGATACGGTAGTCATACTTACCATACCCGCGAGGAGGATCTGTTTCATCGGTTTCATTTTTTTGTTTTTACTGTTATTTAAAAGTTGATATAGTTATTAACTGGTTATTTCTTAACGGGTGCAAACCCGATCAGACGGTGAAGCCCGATCTGGAAGGTTGTTGCCTGATACTGGTGTTTAAGTAATCAATTACTGGTTGTATAGGCGGAAAGTTCAGGTGATACTGAAATGCATCTTCGTTCCTGAATTTCTCATAAGTAACAAACTGTGTACTGTCATCTTTAAGTTGAGAAAGCTGGTAGTTGATAACCCCTGGTTCGCCTCGGAATTTTGGCATGGCCGCATGATAGGTAGTTTTAAATTTGTCTTCAGTGCCCGCTTTGCTATCAACAAACAGCATTATTGTTATTGGCTGATCCTCTTTGCGAGGATTTTCCTGCCATTTCTCTTTTGAGATCGGCTCCAGATCTTTTACATAGATCGTTCTTGCCGGTTGTGACAGCTTTTTCTTTGACAATAGCTTGATCAGTTTGAACTTCTTTCCTTGTCTTATTTGCTCAAATCCATTCTCGTTATTCCATCGTTCAATGATCCACAACACAGAAGTTGTTTCCTCTTCATAATATGCTTCTGCCATAATATTATCTTCTTTGGCAATAGCGCGTTTTACATACTTCCGGATAGCTTTACGGAATTTTTTTTCATGTCCATCTTTTACTTCGTATCTCGTTAATACCGCTATCTCATTTACCTGCGATAACTGCGTTACAACTGCTTCTCCCACTGCTTTTGCCGATTGCGGGTTTTGTCCCGTGATCACCCGCTGATCAATTATCACATGCTGTTGCCAGGGTGCCGACTTTTCAAAAATGACTCCCCGTTCTATCAAGGATGATTCCAGGAGAAACGGCACTACTTTATCCAGCCTTACAGCTATTTCTTCCTCATTAGTGAAAGCATTAATTTTTTTGCCGTCCACCAGGTATTTTCCATTCGACAGTTTTATATTTATTAATCCTGCCGGACCATGACAAACGGCACTTATCAATCCACCGTTTTCATAAATAATTGCCGCTATAGATGCCAATGCTGCATTGTCTGAGAAATCCCACATGGTTCCATGCCCACCTGCATAATGTATAGCGGAGTAATTATCCGGCTTTATTTCTGCAGGAGTCATGGTATGTTCGATTTTGTATCGGTACGCCTCATTTTCCCAGAACCTTTTATTGATTGGATCAGTCAAATCAAATCCATCAACCGGGGCTTTACCGCCTTTTGGACTTACAAAATCAATTTCATAACCTGCATTTATTAGCTCGTTCCAGGGATGCGCTACTTCTGACAAGTAGAAGCCGGTGGCTTCCCCTGTATTTCCTTTTTTATCATGACTGGTTACTACGAACAGGATTTTCTTTTTCATCACCGTTGAATTTTTATCGTTTGCATATGTGTTATTGGGAATAAGGGTGAATACTATGAGTAGAAGAACCTTTGTGGTGATGGATAAAAATGCTGATGCTTTCATTTCTTTCAGTTTTAATGTTTGTCACTCATCTCAGGTAAAACATTGCTTGGCGATTATTCTTTATCGGATGGATGATTATTTTCACGGATAAAATTATTATGCTATATACCCTGGCCGGGAGGAAGCTGATCACTAAAAATGTGTGAGTTGAATCATACCATTTGTTACAACCCCTGCCAGTGCATATCCTATATCATTCCAACCCTGCACTAATCTGATATTGCAAAGCTGCTGAGAAAAAGAAAGTTATACCTGACACAAATGCGTCAAAATCGGAGGAAGGGTTTTGGAAATTGTATTGTGGATTTTCAAAGGAAATTCGCGAACCGGATTTGTTGTCGTAATTGTCAGTATCCGATTATCCAGCGATCTTCAGCAACAAATCTGAAACCGCCTCCGGTTGTGACAGAAAGGGGAGAGTGACTACTATTTATCTCGTAAACTGTTTTGATAGCTGCTGTTGCTATCATACGTTCTTGTAATGCCGGTGAGATAACGATATCCCGGAGTGTTTTGATGTAAACCTTTTCTACCGATCCGAAGTTTTCATCGGTACTGGTAACTTTATCTGCGAATGGAATGGCCGGTTCTGGGCGATAGTTGGCAACCACTTTTTCTTTATCGGCTTCTGTTCCATCATTGATAAAAAGATCGGTAAGATTATCACTATTTACATCGAGTGTCAATTGATCGGCGGATGGTATTAATGACGGACCTAGTTTTGAATAGGGATCCGAAAATGCCAGATCAGTAAGCGCCTGTCCGGATGAAGGAAGAAATGCACCTATATACACAAGTTTTTTGATCTTTAAGGGTATCTTCTCCGCTACATGCGTTATCACCATTCCACCCATGCTATGTCCTACCAGAATTACATCATCAACAACAGTTGAAAATGCGGCGATAACTTTATCGCGATACACATCAAGGTTGAGGGTCTGCGGCATTGTATTGTCGGTACCGTGGCCTGGTAATTCAACGACAATTACCTTATTTCCTTTTTGTTCAAGGATGGCACGTACATTATCCCAAACATACGGAGCCTGCCAAGCGCCATGTACTAATACATAGGTTGTTGAAATTTTCTCAGCCATTATCGGAGAAGTAGATTGAGTCATTGTTTACTTTTGGTTGTTATAGATTTATTTTCAAGCATCGGGATCTGGCGCGGGTACATCAAATCCATTTAAGATCATGGCGATTAGACTGTATCCGCTGATAAGAAAGAAAAGTTCTGCCACCCCATTTTGCCCGAGCAATTGTACTGCCCGCCTATATGTTGAATCCGGTACAACATGGCCGCTAACCAATACAGCGGCGATATGCCAGGCGATACTTTCCTTATCTGTTAGTCCGGCCGTATAACTACCGGCTGCTAAGGCAGCAACAACATCGGGCGAAAGACCAAATGCTTCTGCCATGATCTCATGTGCATATAGTTCGAAGCAGGCCCCAAACGAAGCACCAACAGTAAGAATGGCTACTTCGCGAACACGCTTATCAAGTGTGGCATATGTATCCAGGGTTCGCAAAAAACTTAGTGCGGGGATTCCAAACTGCGGGTACTGCAACATGGGCGGAAACGGCCCCAATAATGCACCATCGCGATCCATCATTTTTACCTGACCTTGACTGCGTCTAACGAGGTTCGCGATTTCATCATGCACATAACGTGCTTCCGCATTGAGCGATTCAGGCGGCAGAGGTTTAATGCGCATACATTATTTTTTTTGTTGTAAAATTTCATCGGTAAGCTCACCATCAATGAGAATAAATACCATGCGGCAAATTTTATCCGAACGGTTGGCCCATGCGTGATTGGTGCCATTTTGAACAACGATATCACCAGGATAAATAGTTGTTTCCTCCTGATCCAGCACTAATGTTATCTCCCCTTCAAGCACGATTCCGTAGTCAACGGTTTTTGTCCGATGCATCAGGGGATGAGGCGCATCTTCATTGGCAGTAGAAGCACCGGCACCGCCCATTGATTTAAATTTCGCACTGGCATCTGCCCCGGTTAATTTTCGGATTTCTTCTCCTTCCGGCGGAAATTCAATTACACGAATGCGGGTGCCGCCTTTTGGCGGCGGTAATACAAGACCTTTTTCATTGCCTTCGGTTGGTTGAGCATAGATCAAAGCAGGTGTCTGTAACGTATGCCATACTTCAAAAAATGTGGACCGCCGGGCCCACCAACCAGTTGTGTATTTACAGGTGGCGAGTCTGAGATGATGACGGCTTTCCCATTTGTATGATGGCCTGTTACGATACGCCTGAAGGTTTTTTGTTGGTGATGCATGTTTGTGGGGTTAGTTGTGTTTGGGTTTTTTGAAAACAAATACGCCGAGGTAATGAAATAGTACGCCGATCGCCCATGCTGAAGTAGACCATAACGGCCAGAGATAAGCGCGGTTGGTGAAATACCATACGATCCAGGTGGCAGGAATCGCCAGTAAGAATACAATCAAATGAATACGGAAGCCTTTTTTCGGGTTGACAGGAGTTGCTGCGCCCCATTGGTTTTGGTAGGTCATACAATTAGTTTGGGTTGTAATTACTATTTGCATGCCATTTGGAAAAAAAGATCTCGCTTTCTAAATCAGGTTTCACAATGATTTGAAACAGAGATTATTCATCTTTATAAGAAGAAACATACACAAAGAAATGAAAAGGCGTGTAAGTCCAAATAAATTGGAGATACATAAAAAACTCCAATAATGTTGGAGTTGATGAAAAAGGTGAGCCCACACAATCAATACTATATATCGTCGGATGTATTGCTGAAATCTGCCTGCTTATTTTTAGCTTAGCCATCCTGGCTTCCAGTGTTGTGGGTTTGATACTTAATAATTCCGCTGCACCATTGGCGCCTCTTACCCGGCCTTTTGTTTTTTTGAGAACTGACCTGATGTACTCCCTTTCTGTTTCCTGTTGCATGAGTTTGACACCTGCCATGGTATTGACATTGTTTCCGCCCTGCAAATTCAAGTCTGCAGGTGTAAGCGAACGCTTTAGCTGCAACGGCGTCCTGCCATCATTAAGCACAACGGATTGCTCTACGACATTCTCGAGCTCCCTGATATTGCCCGGCCAATCATAACTGTACATTTTTTCGAGCATTGACCCCTCAATGCCATTGAATGGTTTTCTGAAGGCCTCGCAAAATTTACGGGAAAAAAATAAAACCAGGGCTTCAATGTCGGTTCTCCTTTCTCTCAAAGGAGGAAGCGTAATGGGAAAAACATTGAGGCGATAATACAAATCCAGCCTGAAGTTTCCGGTAGAAACTTCTTTTTCAAGGTTACGGCTGGTGGCGGCAACAATGCGCACATTAATTTTTACAGGGGAGCTGCCACCCACGTATTCAATTTCTTTTTCCTGCAGAGCGCGTAATAATTTCACCTGCATGCCAAGTGGCAGTTCACCAATTTCATCTAAAAAAATCGTTCCTCCGTCAGCTTGTTCGAACTTTCCCTTTCTTTTTTAGTAGCGCCGGTAAACGCGCCTTTTTCATGGCCAAATAATTCGGATTCGATCAATGTATCTGGAATAGCTGCACAATTTACTTTTATAAAAGGACCATTTTTCCCTGGTGAAAGAGTATGTATGGATTGGGCTACTTTTTCTTTTCCTGTACCGCTCTCACCCAATATTAATACTGAAGTATTGTAAGGAGCTACCTGTGTGGCAAGATCTAACGAAGACAAGAGCAGATGGTGACTTCCAATAATGTCTTTGAATCCGGCATAATCCCTCAATCCGTCCTCTTTTTTATTCTGATAAACAGGCGGTCTCTCTGGTTCCCCTGATAACGTTTCATAATAAAGTGTTTTTTCTGCCAACTCTTCCAGGGAAGGTTTTAAACGGCTCAGCAGGGCAATATGATCTTTAGTATAAATAGTGGGCTTCCGGCTGTAAAAAAAATAGTGAACCAGGACACCATAGCCAATCGCAACTGGAAAAACAAGAAATGATTCCAGCTGGAATTGATCCAGTATTATTCTTTGCAGGCAACTATCAGTAATATTCTCATTTGGCTCTGCAGCGTTATAAATACAGGCTTTTTTATCTGTGTGCGTGTTTTCAATTATCTCCGGGAGAGACTTTCTATTTAACCCCGAAATTGTCAATAGTTCTTTTTCAGCGATGAACTGGTATTCATCAAACCCGATACGCAAATACCCTGAATCATTGAGACGTTCAGGATTAAGCGGCCTTATTCCGGTGGAAATAAAATCAAAGGGTATATATGATTGTATGGCCTTCGCGATTTTGAGAAATTTTTGTTCTGCATTCGAAGTTTCACTGCTTATGTCAGCCAATTGTTTTTGCAGATCCTGCTCCCTCCGCAATTTTGATGCAAGGCTGTGTTCATGAAGATACCATGCGATATCAACTGTAACCAGCAGGTCTTTTTCTCTGAATGGTTTAACAAGAAACCCATATGGTTCGGTTGCCTTTGCTTCTTCCAGTACTTTTTGATTTGAATTGGCTGATAAATAAATAAAAGCGATATTTTCAGTCTTTAACTTCCCGGCAAGATCAATGCCTGATAATTTTCCTTCTAATCGAATATCCAATATTACAAGGTCTGGCTTCTGTTTCTGCACGTACTCATCGGCTTCTGTAGCCGAAGCTGCAATACCGGTTACATTATAGCCAGCCTGCGTTAATATTAACCGCAGGTCATTGGCAACAATAAATTCATCTTCTACAATAAGTACTTTTTTACTCATAGCACTTGTCGCTTAAAAATTGGTCAATGCTTTTTCATAAAATTCCTTGCTTTTCACCGCAAACACTATCGTTATATGCATGCCATTATTGCTTTTGATATCAAGGGTGCCATTTAATTGCTTTGCCAGTCCCCGGATCAGGTCAAATCCCAGTGAGTTTTGTTTTGTAATATCAAAAGTTTCGGGTAAGCCAATACCGTTATCAGATATAGTTAGCACTAAATGATCAAGGTCGTCACGTTGCAGGCGAATGTTAATAATACCTTTTTGTCCCTTCATGAACGCATGCTTAATGGAATTGACAATGGTTTCATTGATAATCAATCCAAGTGGAACTGCCTGAGAAACATCAAGTGTCAAGGGATCTATGGTTGATTGAAAAATGATCTTATTCCCGGTATCGAAACTGTCGCGCAGGTAACTCACCAGTTCATTGATGTATTCGGGCATGTTGATAGAGGAAATATTTTTTGACAAGTAAAGTTTTTGATGAATCAGTGACATGGCCTGCATCCTGCGGGAGCTATCCTTCACCGCAAGAACAGCGGCATCATTGTTCAGGTGAGCGGATTGTGTATTGAGCAAACTGGTCACCATTTGAAGATTGTTTTTTACCCGGTGATGCACCTCCCTGATCAACCATTCTTTTTCCTCGATCAATTTATCTTTTTCTGCGTTCAAGGTTTCTAAAAAACTATTCTTCTGATCCAGTTCTCTTGATGGGCCTCAAGCCGGTGATTGCTTCTTCGTTTTATAAGATAACGATTGAATAGTAGTCCCACAATAATCAGCAACAAAGCGACACCAGCCAACGTGATATTTTTCGTTCTGATAGCCTGGTCGCCCCTGATACGCTGCAATTGATTTTGGGTGTTAAGTGAATTAATATCCTTCTCCTTTTTTGCCGTCTCATATTGAACCCGTAATTCCTCGATCTGCCAGCTTTTGGCTTCATTAAACATTGAATCGCTCAATTGCTTGTGTCTTAGCAGATGTTGCATGGCGGAAAGATGATTTCCCATGGCCGAATCAGCCTTGTAAAGCATCAGGTGAATGTCCTTGGTTATAAAAAGAGAATTGGTGTTTTCAGATATATTCAGCGCATTTTGCAAATAGGTTACAGCCTTACTGTATTGCTCCTTATCGATGAAATAATGACCGATTTCATAATGGACCTCGGTGGTTATTTCATGGTCTTTCTGTAGTTGCCCTGCCAGCTTTATTAATTCAAGATAATATTTTTCAGCTTGCTGGTCTTGCTTCACAGCATGATAGCAATATGCCAATGAACTTAGCAGGCATGCTTCTGCGTAAACCCCGACGGGTTTGTTTTTAGCAGTGATATCAAGAATATATGTCAGTGCCTCCTTATTTCTGTTTACTTTTATCAGTTCCCTTGCAAAAAGGCCTGCATCCCTGAATATATAATCGTTACCTCCATCTTTAAATACCCTGTTGCTGAGCATTTTTGAATACCATTCCACGCTTTTTTCCGATTGCCCTAATTCCCGGTACATATTGGCGAGACGACTGTAAAATGTTGTGACCGAACTGGAGTCACGGGTGGCCTCCATGCTTTCAATTGTCTTCAATCCATAAAAAATGCACTTATGAAGTCGCCTTTGTAGCGATAGGTGACCGCTAGCAGATCATAAATATAATGCAGATCGCGATAGCCTATCGCTTTGTAGCGTTCAAGCACATCCAGAAATTCTGTTTCAGCAAGATCATACCTGCCGTTCACCAGGTGTATATCAGCAATGGTCTTTAAAACCCATGTTTCTCTTTCTTTGTTGCCACTTTTATTATAAAGCGAAAGCATTCTTTCAAAACAGTACAACCGTTGTATCCCTGTTTTTTCATGTAGGGGAATAAGTGTTGCCAGCTCATGCCACAACAGCGCTTCAGCTTCCTCATTACCCGGGCGGCTGATTTTGTCTATTAGTTCCTGGTATACCTTTTTACTTTGCTGCAGACCCTTTGTAAGGAAATCATACATTGCATTGACATGCATACGTTCAGATTGCCATTTTTCAGGCAACTGAATCGACGAAAGTTTATTTGCCTGCTCCAAAAAAAACTGTGCGCTGTCCAGCTCTGCCTGGGTTCTGTCTGAGTGAAACAGGTAATGCCTGCCCAGTATAATTAATAAACGAAAACGGGTTGAATCAGTGAGTGTTTCTAACAAGCTAAGAGCGGATCTTATCTCAGATTTTCTGATAAAGGCATCTCCTTTCAATAAAAGTGCTTCGTGTTTCCCATTTTCATATTTTAAAGCCTGGCTCAGATGGAGAGCTTCTTCTGCGAACCAGGAGGCGCTGTCAAACTGTGTTCTGGGATTGCCGGTTTTGTAGAAATAAAATTCCCTAAGTAAATAATATCGGCCCAGCTTTAGTAAAAGATGCACACGGCCGGTATCCGCTTTGCTCTTCTGTAACTGTAACACCAACTCCGACTGATCATTCCACCCCGTTTGAGAAAAGGAAAATAGTGGGGTAGCCAGCACTACGAGAATGGCAGGTAAATAAATGATCCATTTGCGATGCTGTGGCAGGTATTTCATCACTTCTGGTAATTGGAAAACATAAAGTCATAAAGTGTGAGGGTCAGGGCTAAGTTAATCAATTTTGTTTTGAGATATAATAACGGCCAACCAGAAAGCTGGTTGACCGTTATTGCTATTTAACTTCAGATTGAATAGTATAATCCTGAGCGATTTCCAGTAACAAATCGGAAACAGCCTTCGGTTGTGAAAGAAAAGGCGAGTGGCTGCTATTGATGGAGTATACCACTTCGATGCCTGCCGCCGCTATCATGCGATCCTGCAATGCCGGAGAAATTACTATATCCTGCAGGGTTTTGATGTACACTTTTGGGACTGATCCAAAATTTTCGCGAGAAACTGTCACCTTGTTCCCGAAGGGAATAGCTGGTTCAGAGCGATAGTTTGCAACTACCTGTTGTTTATCAGTCTCCGTACCATCGTTAATGAAAAGCCAGGTAAGACTGTCACGTTTTACATCCAGCGTTAACTGATCGGCTGACGGCAGCAGCGATCCTCCAAGTTTTGAATCCGTATCAGACGGTGCCAGGTCGGCAATGGCTTGTCCTGATGAAGGCAGAAATGCGCCGATGTAAACCAACTGGCTGATTTTCGATGGAAGTTTTTCTGCCACATGAGTTATCACCATTCCGGCCATGCTATGTCCTACCAGGATGACTTTACCCTGAACAGTTGACATTGCCTCAATAACCTTGTCACGGTAAACATCCAGGCTCAGATTTTGAGCTGGCGTATGGTCATTGCCATGACCCGGTAATTCCACCACAATTACCTTGTGGCCTGTTTGCTCTAAGTTGGCACGAACACTATTCCATACGTAAGGAGCCTGCCATGCTCCGTGTACAAGCACATAGGTTTGAGGATTAGCGTTAGTAGGGTTTTCATTTTTTGAACATGCCGCGAATGTCGCGAGTACAAATGCTGCAAAAAGCAGCAGCGAGTTTACTTTTTTCATTTTGTTTGTTTTATTGTTTATATATATTTTATCAGATCAGAAATTACTTTTTTGCAAGTATTAAAAGATTGTGCTGATTGCCCAGAATAAAGAGTTCAGTAAATGCGAGGTATAATTTCTTACGAACATGGCTAATACAATCCCTATGCATAGCGTAATCAATGTGAACACGAATAAGTCGGTTCTCAAATTTTTTATTGAATAACCGGGCGCGCCCATAGTTGATTTTTTCATGTTTATTTTCTTTTTGTCAGTTAATAAATAACTCGTCACTTTTAGATGAACCGTCCGCCTAATTTTTCAACGTTCAGTAACCATTTGGCGCGAAGTTTTTCGGTTGACTTCCTGATAAATCCAAACGTCGAAAATTTTATAGGGTTAAAGCCTACGTATCCGAATACTATATTTTTCATGATCTGGTATTGAGATGCGCGATAGACGAGATAGAACCACCATTTTGGTGTGTCCATAGTTACCAGCAGGCGCATGCTTTTACCCTTCAGAAGTTTGTCGGGAAATATTTTACCTGAATGATGTTTGAATGCAAAACCGGGCAGAAAAATCCTGTCAATAAAACCTTTAGCAACAGCGGGCATAAAACCCCACCAGTTGGGGTAGGCTAATACTACATGATCTGCCCATTGTATGAGCTGCTGGGAATGAACCAGGTCTTCTTCCAGTTGCATGGTGTTACCTGTCTTATAACCGTCTGCCAGGTTTACATCAAAAGTCAACCTTGAAATATAAAGGGTTTTACAGGTCGCTCGGCTGCTTCCGCCCCTTTTTTGTAGGCATTCAATAATGCATTACAGAATGAGTTTTCTGAAGGATGTCCGAGTATTAGTAAAATATTCTTTGCCATTGTCGTATCGTTTTGATTTGATACAACAAAGCTGCGAAGTAAAGAGCCATGGCTCCTGACACAAATGCGTCAATCTATTGATGAGCTAATTTTTGACGGATGCGGGTGAGTGTCTGCCTTTCTATACCAAGATAACTGCATAAGTGCGATAGCGAAATCCTGTTGAATAAAGTAGGATGATCTTTAACAAAATTGGTGTAGCGCTGTTCAGCTGATTGAAAAATAAAACTTTCTATGCGGGCTTGTTGTTGTTTTAAAATTTCCTCCGTAACCAGGCGACCATATCTTTCAAAGGCCGGGAATTTTTGGTACATGGTCTGGATATCATCATAAGTAAGACAAACAAATGATGTTGGTTCCAGGCATTGGATGGTGTATTGACTTGGTTTTCGTGTTATAAATGCCGGGTAGTGCGTAGCGTAGTCTCCTTCATAATAGAAACCAACTGTTATTTCATTCCCATTGTTATCAACATAAGAAGACCGCACCAGGCCTTCAACAATAAATCCAAGGGCTTTTTGCAGTTTACCGGACTGAAGGAAAACTTCTTTACGTTTTAATTCTTTAAAGGAGAGTATGGAACAAAAGTGAGACAATTCCGTTTCTGTCAGACCAGGACAAATAGTTTTTACTGATTTCAAAATCGTATCTATACCTGATTCCATTTACAATGTAATTTTCTTCCTGGTTTGATGTCAAAAAATAACGTCGATCGGCTTTTTACCGCAGGGTATTAACCACCCGTTCGGCGTAGCCAAAAGTAACGGATTATTTGAAATCTATCGCCGGGGCGTTGTTCGAGAAGCAAATCATGAATCATACGAATGTGGGAAAGGGTGTTTTAGAAAGGCTCACTAATATGGCCTCCCTGAATTCTTCTTCACTCAGCGAAAATTTCGATACTAACCCGAAACATTTTGAAATAAAACCGGGGAAATCACCTGGTTTTGTCATTGACTTCACGGAAAATATCCAGGATATTATTTCTTTAATATCCTTTGCAATTGTCTCGCTGTTTTAAAGCCACATTTTGAAGCAATATACTCAATCGTGTATTCAGGATTATTCAGCATGGTATTGGCAAACTCTGTCCGTAAGAGTGTCAGGTATTCCAAAATAGTGGAACCTGTTTTTTCTTTAAACACCCGGCTTAAATTCCTTGGACTCATCCCCACTAAGGAAGCGAGGGTCGCAATATTATTTTCCTTCGACAAATTATCAATAAGGTAATCCTGGACTTCATGCACCTGTGGGTTAATATGGTTTCTGTAATCAAGGTAAATACTTTGTTGGTTATGCTTCCCGCTTCTGCGATGATAAACGACCAACCCTCTTGCAACTTTATGGGTAAACAGCGGGCCTTTCAGATCTTCGAGTATGGCTAAGGCCAGGTCAATGCCTGCACTGATACCAGCACTGGTATAAACATTGTTACTCTTGATATATAAAATATCAGCCACTACTTTGGCAGACGGAAATAGTTCCTGTAAGGCTTTCACCCTTCGCCAATGGGTCGTACACTCCGTATCTTTCAGAAGCCCTGCATAACCCAAAGCAAAGGCGCCATTACAGATAGAACAAACCGTAATTCTTTTATCCGAACACTCTTTGAGCCAATTAAAAAATTCCTTTTCTGCCTTAAAAGAAAAACTATTCACATAGTCCATGTCCATCCCGGGCACAAATACAAAATCATCTTCCTTCAGCTTTGCTTTCTTAAAATTTTCGAGCTTTCCAAATCCAAGCCCGGAAGTACTGACAGGTTCACCGGAGAAAGTATAAAATTCTATAGCGATGTCAAAACCATAAAACTTAGCCTCTGTAAAAACCTGCATAGGACCTGCAAGATCAAGTATTTCAACGTTAGGGGGAATGATAAAAGCGACCTTTAGCATAGTTGGCTATATTATATTATTTAAATTAAAGCAAGTTGTAATAAATGCATTAAGCCGGATAATGAAATTTACTTCTCTACATCTTGCTTATCTTAATAGTTGACCTGGCTTTTCTTTCAAAGATCAACAGGTACATGCCAATTATAAAATCAAAAGATAAACAAAACACATCGTAATGGGGTGGAATTAAACGTGCTTTATCAAAAAGGCTGTAAGCAATATCCCAGCTTCCATGAACGAAATAGCCTAAGGAAAGAATATATACGCTCTTTTTGATTCCATAATAAGCGAATAATAGAAACACAAGGGCCTGGCTTGCATTGATGATTAAAGAGGGTAAATCAGACCAGGTAAAGCCGATATATAAGAACCCGATTCCCGCAAGAATAAGCCCGTAAATCAACTGTTTGTCAAATTGTTTCAGCATAACAAGCACTGCTACCAGTAAAATACCTGATGAGATTCCTATAATTAGTGGTATCATAATAGTATTATTTAATACGTTCAAAATATTCTGTGCGACCAAATAACGAAATGCCAACGTACCCCCTGACTTTTAGCCTGGTACCATCTAAGGTCATTTTGCAGGAGTAAGTTTTACCAGATTCAGGATCATAGATCTCTCCACCACTATACGTTCCGTCATCATAAGAAAACCCGGTTAGTAATTCCAGGCCAAGTACATCTTTATTTTGCAAAGCTTTATCAGGATTCTTAAAATCCTTTCCCGGGTTTGCTAACCATACAAACTTTCCAAAGTATTCCTGGTCCCTAAGATAAATTTGAATCTTTGCGTCTTTCTTAGGTGCCCAGTAATACCCGATAATTTCATTGGGGAAATTTTTTGTTTCTGCTGCCATCTCCCGGACAAAGAAGGGCAATAGAATCAGGGGCATAGAAATTAGTACATTCTTCATAAAGGTGTTTTTTATTAGTTATAATCCAATGAAATCTTAATAAAATTCTTAAAACTGTTTCCGTATTGGTCAGCTATCCTGTCCAGGCATACATTTATCATATATTCTTTTTGAACTTTGGCATAGCGGATGATGGTTGTGCCTTTGAAATAAGATTCGTTTTTAAGTGAAAATTTTTCCGGCATCAGTACATGCAGTTCATCAAAATTCCGAATAGCGGTATCTCCGGTATTGATCAGCATTAACCCATACTTCGTTTCAATAGTTGAACCTTTCGGGTTGAAAGCTGAGAAAGAGGCCGGCAAACTGCGGCTGTAGGCTTCTATCAGGCTGGCCATATCAAATTCATTGATACCATCTTCAAGTACCAGCCCGATAGCCTTGTTCTTTCTGAAAAATATTTTCTTTGCAACAGTTACTTTGTTGGAGAACTTTAAAGCAATACTTTGATGTTCTTCTTTAATGTTAGCAGCGGGATACTGAATATCTGCCATAACCTTTTCCATTACTTCCTTGCCAAAAAGGACATTGATTAAAGTCAGGCTCCCCTCTACGGCATTTGATACGCCTGCTGTACTAAACAAATTACCACTCCTCGTGACGTTTATATTTTGTACCCAATGCGGATTGGGAAAATGAGCTTTCAACCCGGCATAATCAGAGGCATGGCAGGTTAGTGCCTTTCCATCATAAAGGCCCGTAGCAGCAGCAGTAGAAGCACCATCACAAACGGCCAGTACCTTTGTGCTGCTGGTAACATGGTCTTTGATCCAGTTGATCACGATTGTATCCTGTTGTTCATCTCTTTTCGATAAAGCAGGAATGATAATAACGTCAGCTTGTAATTGCAAAGAATCTGCAGCAGTAAAAGTCAATTGAGGCTGCACAAAGAGATCTCTCTTTATCAGAATGGGCGATTCGTCTTTTGAAATGATATATACATTCGCTTGTCCGGTAGCGTTAAATAAGTAGAAAGGAGCAAGCATGTCAAAGAGCTCCGTCATTTTTGCATCTGCAATGATGAACACATTTTTTTTCGCTGCACTGTACGCCGGCAGCTTTGACTTAAAATGTTCTGTGCCCTGCCAGGGTTTGGGAGTACTGCTCAGATTACGGATAGTTCTGCATGCATGCAGGAAAAGCAGGAGTAGTAAAAGCAGCATAGTTAAGCAGGCCGGAGACTTTATTATTTTCATGATAGTTGTTTTAATGTTTGGTAGTGATAATAAATGACGGGTTGAAGAAGAATGAGCAGGCCAATCAGCTGCACAATGGAAAATATCTTTTTCATGGTTTGAAAGCGTTGAAGAAGGTATGTTCGACCCGGATAAAAAAACCGTTCGGGGCAGTTCTTAGCAAAGTGCTGCTTACTTCTTTTTTGTAACCAATATCAATCCTGCTTTGGCTGTTAAATATCAGCTGCAGGGTTGGTGCGATATCCATATAATATTTACCCGAGCCGGTATTTACCTGGGTTAAGAACTCTGCCATGAGGTTTACATTTGTTTGCCTGAAATTGGTATAAACCTTTGGCAGCATTAACTTCCCGATGGAGAAAGTTGTATTGATGGCAGCTTCATTTCTTTCACCATAGAGGAATTTATTACCCTTGCCATTGTCGCTGGCTTTTACAAATGATATGGTTGATGACAAAGCAACCTTCTTCAGTAATTGGGTAGCGACAAAGCCTGTCTCAAAGCCGGTGTTATGGCCATACATATTTATTTCTTCTGGTGAATATCACTGTTATTGTAACTGAGTCTTCCGAATGCAGCCACACGGAAATGACGTTGCATCGCATCTCTGCTGAAAAAACGGTACTTAGCATACACACTGCCTCCTTCACCTTTAAATTGATTGGTCCTGTTACTGAAAAATAAATTTCCGGAGATCATCACTTTCTTTGACACGCCGATCATAATCTCCGGGATAAGATGATAATTTGTTTTGGAAGAGTTGATTTCATTCATGATCAGATTATCACAACGCAGACCAATACTTCCGGCGGCCCTGTTGCTCGCCGGCTCGGTGACGGCAAATAATTCTTGCGCCTTACCGGCCAATGAAATAAACGATATGACTAATAGAAAAGACTGTTTCATTATTATAGAGTTACAGTATAAGTATGTGTAGCTAAAACCGGGAAAGCACTTTTTTTATATTCTTTTGGGGAAACAAAGCCCTTGTCCAACACCTTAATTTTCCGGGCACCATTTAGCGTTTGCTCTTTTACACCGGTGAAAAGAAATGTCTTACCGTCAATCGTTACCGCCTGGCTATTTAATACCTGTACATTATCAAATAATACAGTAGCTACAAAGCCTGCAACAGTAAAACCGGCGTTTTCTACTTTTTTCTTTATCAGGTCAAAATCAACAACGCTGTTGGACTTGAAACATAATTCAAATGTATAAGTGCTGATATCGGCTTCTATAGTTAGAATAAAATCAAGCGTCTTTAGCGCCTTGTTGATCGAGTTGCTGCACATACTGCAGGTTAGGCCACTTGCCTTTAAAGAAACATGGGTAACCTGGGCATTACTTGTAAGTGAGAACACAATTGCGATCAGGAGAAATATCTTTTTCATTGTAGAATTTATTTTTTTGTGATGATGTAAAAGTAGAACGCCGGACAAAATTGCAGCGGCCATTATGATGTCAGGAACGGACAATTAAAAATGCAGTTATTATTGCTGAACATCCGAAAGGCGAAATTCTTTTTTGAATGCAAAATGATAAACCACACCGGTGCCAATAGTGACGGGATAAGCATTGATAAAAACCCACCTGTCCCTGCCCATATAATTGAGTGCATCAATGACAGTGTTGAATTTCTTTAACTTGCCTTCATACGTTTTAAGCCGGCTGTCTTTCCAGAAACTTTTTTCTTCACCAAAATCAATGTCAATAGTTACTTTATTACTAAGTAAACGGGGCGATACAATCACCTGGCAATATTGTTCAACAGTCAAAGTATCAGGCTGTGCAGAAGCAGCATAAGTGCTGAGAATTATAAGGAGGAAGAAGAATGTCTTTTTCATGATGTAGTATTTTTAATTTTTAAAAGAAGTAAATAGGCCAGCCAGTTTGGTTGGCCTATAAGTGAATGGAGATCTACTGGCAACCCTTACAAGTACAATTGTCACCGCAAGTACAATTTTCGCAGGTACAATTTGGATTATCGCATTTACGTTGATTGTTCAAGGCCGGTTGACTAAATTTTACTTTTGATTTCATAATCTTTGTTTTAATGATTTAATAAGTCAAAAGTAGAGTGAGATAAGAAGGTTGTTATTACACTATCTTGTGTAAGCCTTGCATAATTTTGGGTTAGACCTTGTCAAGCATTTTGCGCCGGGCAAAACCTACTTCTTTAAAATGTGAAGGAGTCAGACCGGTGACTTTTTTGAACTGGGTAGAGAGGTGCGCAACGCTGCTGTATTCAAGCAGGTAATGTATGGCCGACAAAGACATTTCTTTGTAGACAAGCAATTCCTTTACCTTTTCAATCCTTTGTTCAATAAAGTAATTCTCAATGGTGCGCCCTTCTACAGAGGAAAAGAAATGGCTGAGGTAAGTATACTCATGATGCAGATGCTGAGAGAGATAAACAGAAAGCTTTGTTTTACTTTCATTTTCTTCCACTTCATTCCTGGCCTTTTTGATGACGAGTTGTTTGATTTTTTCGATCAGGCCGCTCATCCGGTTATCAATTAGCTCAAGCCCGATAGAGCCGAGATCAGCATTTAGCAAACTGGTCTGAGCTGTTGTTATTGCTGAAGTCAAATGAACCTCACCTGTAGTAATCGTAGCGAATGGAATATCCAGTTTTTTCAAAACTGCTTCAACCGCCAGCAGGCAGCGGTGGCACACCATATTTTTTACCAGTAATACTTCGGGCATATTTTTAATTTAAGCTTACTGTTGCCCGCTGGTTATACATTTCAAGGCAGGTAAACGAACAAAAATACTGATCGCCTTCAGTTGGATGCCGGATGGCATGCTGCTGTTCCAGGATAAGCATTCGGCAAATAGGATCTATAGAAAATGATGTTTTTTCTTCAATGCCCAGTTCAAATACTTCTTTTTGGGTACTGATATTTTTGAAAGAGTAACATCCTTTTGAGATAAGCGGAAATGCAGACTTATCCGACAAGGCATTGACAAATTCATCAGAACACAAAATCCTCCCGGCATTTGCTTTAGCAGCTATTCGGGATGTCAGGTTGATGGCAGATCCAAAATAGCTATTCGCTCTTTGTAATGCTTTTCCATAGTGCAGTCCTCCATGTACCTGGAGAAAATTTTCCTCATTCGAGGTGTTGCGCAGAATCATAAGCGCAGCGGCAACCAGGTGATCGGGGGAAGAGGAAATAATCATAATCTCATCGCCGGCACGTTCATGCAGCCGGCAATCTCCAACCAGGCAATTTTCTACTATAGCAATATACTTGTCAATTAAATCGGCAGCTGCGGCAGAGCCATGCGTTTCTGTAAGAGCAGTGTACCCAGACAGATCTGCCATCAGAACGGCAACATTCTTTTCCATAACACAAAGATGTTATGAATAGAGATACTTTGGGAGACAGTAAGATGTCAGAAACGGACAAGGAAGTTTAATTGCTGCAGCTGTTAATGCCTGGTAAAGCGGGTAGTTAAAATATCAACCTGTTAATTTATGACCGAAGACCTATTTACCGTACATATATCGCATTGACCCATGCATCTTTTGTACGATCCGTCACTGCTGTTACCACACCATTTTTCCAGAGATTGGCGGCAGAGATACCGCTTGAATTGACATCATTAAAAACGGCATATACATCGGAGCCTTTTACGAAAACAGCTTTACCCGTAGCATCCCACGAGCCATCACTTAAGGAAGTGGGAACACCATTTTTCCAAAGCGTCGCAATACTGGTGCCGTTAACGTTTCTTATATAGCCGCATATATAAACATCTGTACCCGACACATACACAGAAGAGGCACCAGAACCATAGGTCTCATCAGTGAGCGGGACCTCGGTTCCGTTTTTCCAAACCCGGGCCACGCTTTCACCACTGGCATTTTCTCCATGACCACAAGCCCAGGTATCGGCACCTGATACAAAGATGGCATCTATTACCGAGGTCTTCACACCATCGCCCAGGGTTGATACCGCGCCATTCTTCCAAACAAGAGCAGCACCCAGTCCCGGGCCAATCGGTTCCATACCCCCTGCATATACGTCTGCTCCTGCTGCAAAAACGGAATAAATAGCAGCACTTCTATTGCTATTATGCAACGCTGTCATTGACCCATTTTTCCAGATTTTTGAAAACACGGAATCCGCCGGCATGACCTGGCCCGTAACGGCTACATATACATCCGTTCCGGTGATGCACATGGAATTTGCAAAGGCGCTATAGGATCCGTCAGACAGATCAGTAGCCTGCCCGTTCTTCCATAACCTGGCCACGGTAGTTCCACCGGGTCCGATCACTTGCGCACCACAGGCATAGACATCCGAACCCGAAACAGCTATCCCATAAGCTTCCGCATAAGCAGATCCGTCGGTCAATGAAACCGGCACTCCATTCGTCCACACTTTGGCGACACCCTTTCCACCCGGACCTGACATTTCCATGCCCGCCAGGAAAACTTCATGGCTGTCGTCCAGCGTAGCAGGATGATAGGGCTTGCTGCATTGGATAAAGCAGATGCTTGTAAGAAAAAGAGTTATGACAAGACCAGAGGTTGAGACAATACTGGAAACAGAAAAGAACGGGAAGGCTTTTTTCATACGGGCATTAATTGTGGCGCCAAACTAATAAAAAATCTTTGTAATTTATAGTGGTGCGCAGATTATATATAGGTAGTTCTTCGTCAGTAACTTTACGAAGAAAATTCTTATTGCAGCCGTGAACGTTATAACATGAGTTCATCTTCATCATCAAGACTTATCATTTTCGGTATTGGCAGGTAATCCGCAGAAATAACTGCCTTACCAGGAAGGTTGCCGTGGAGTATGTATTGGGATGAGTTGTACATTTGATTGGAATCACATTTATTAGCGGTTGCCGGGTTTATTAATTAAACATGCTTTCCCAGTACAAAAATCTGAGATCAAAAATTGTTTCTTCATTAAAGTACATTAAGAAATATACCTTAATAATATCGGGTTGCGTAGTACTATCTTTTTCTTCCCCGGCGCAAGACATTAGATTTTCTTCTTATGCTTCATTGGCCGAGAAAGTTTATTTACAACTGGACAATAAAGTATACACCATGGATCAAACTATCTGGTTCAAGGCTATTGTTGCCAGCGCCAGTGATCATACACCTACCAACTTAAGCGGAGTGCTGCATGTTGAGTTGATAGATCCAAATGAAAAAATAGCGGAAAAGAAACTGGTAAGGCTTGATCATGGTATCGGGGATGGTTTTTTCCAGTTGAATCAAAGTTATACAGAAGGACTTTACCTCATCAGGGCCTATACCGAATGGGATAAAAATTTCGGTTCAGATTTTTTCTTTACAGAGTACATACAGGTCTTTCCTTCTTCAACCAAAGTGAAACCCAATCCAATAAAGAACGTTACACTGGTGGAAGGACAACATAACGAACGCCGGCTAAACGTAACGTTTGACCCTTTTGTAATAGACAGCCTTCATACAAAAGAGCTCACGCTTTTTATATCACTTGACGAAAAGAGCGACACCCTGTCTGTCAAAAAAGATGGAGCCAATAATTACCTGCTCGATTATGCAGTCCCTGCTGGTTGCCGCTTTATTACATTGCAGCTTCAGACAAAGAACCATTCCAGGTATTCGAAGGCTATCATCCTGGAGAAAGATTACCTGGACCTGCAGTTTTTTCCTGAAAGCGGAGAAATGGTGCAGGGCATACCCGCTTTGCTGGGATTCAAAGTGCTTGACAGCAGCGGTAAAGGAAAAATAGTCGGAGGAGAGATCATTAACCGGAAAGGAGAGGTGATCACCTCTTTTAAAAGTAACCAGTTAGGTATGGGATCCGTAATGCTGGATAAGGTAGACAGTAACGAGAAGTATATGGCACGGATCGCCTCAAAAGATAAATTGCAAAAGATGTATCCCTTGCCGGCAATTGCTTCGAAGGGAAATGTCTTGTCGGTAAAAGAAGATGGGGATAAGATACAACTGAAAGTCAGTTCAAATTATTTACTGGATGACAGCGTATTCATACGGGCTTCCTGCAGGGGCGCTGTTTATTATGATGTCAAAGGCCGTTTACGGAATGGAACGCTTGCGTTTTGGTTACTCTCCAATACCCTTCCCGAAGGCATTATTGATTTTACACTGATGGACGCTGCAATGAACCCCGTGGCCGAAAGGCTTTATTTTAATGCACGGCCCGGAAGCAGGATCAATATTGTAGTTTCCGCCGATAAAGCATCCTATGTACAGCGTGAGCAGACAAGGTTAACGATTGAAACAAAAGATACCGCCGGGCAACCTTTACTTACCAGCTTATCCCTGCTCGTATTAAATAAATCCCAGCAGGGACAACCGCAGGATGCCCGCCAGAATATCTTATCTTATTTTTTGCTGAATGCTGATTTAAAAGGAGAGATAGAAAATCCGGGATTCTATTTTGCTAAAGGAGAAAACAGGTATCATGATCTAGATGCACTCTTACTAACCCAGGGCTGGAGGAAGTATAAGTATACCAGGGAGCCCGTCAAGCTGCTGCTTCAACCCGAAATGAACCTCACTGTATCGGGTAATGTAAAGGGAGGGCTTTTTAACCGTAAAGAAAAAAAAGAAGTAGGCTTAACCATGATGACTTTTGGTGAGCATCCTACCGTTCAGGCACAGGCAGCTGACAGCCTGGGAAGATTTAGTTTTATACTGGATGAATATGGACAGGACCTGAATATTTTAATTCAAAGCGAAAACAAGGCAGGTACGAAGAAAAATTATTCAATAACACTCGATAAAAAAGAACCTCCGCCGGTAGTATTTAATCATATCAGATCAGTAGACGAGCCAGACAGCATCGTTCAGGCCTATGTGAAAAGAAGTATCGAACGTAAAAAAGCAGAGGAGGCGTTTACCGCTTCTACCGAAGGGCTGACCCTGGAGGAAGTGGTTGTAAAAAGTTATTTTATGACTCCTGAAAGGAAACTGGTAGCAGATAAATATGGCAAACCTAAAACAGTCATCGAGGGAGATGCCATAAGAAAAAAAGAAGCCAAGTGGTCGTATGGGCTATATAGCGTTATCATGTTCAATTTTCCGGATAAGGTAAAAGTGACAAGATTCAGCGATGGAGTGTTGTATGCTTCACTTTATAATAGTGAACTGACACTTGTAGTGATTGATGGCATTGCTGTGAAAGCCGTGGACTACTCATTAATTCCGGGCATTCCACCAGGTGAAGTCAAGAGTTTTGAACTGATCGAATACGCAAAAAATTTCAGAAGTCTTTATTGTGAAGCGATACCGGAAGGCTGTGGTATGAATGCGCCTATGACAGGAAACGTTATAGCAATATATACTTATGGGGGAAAGGGACTTTTTGGTGCAAACCCCGCAGTGGGTATCATGAAGACCGCTGTTCCGGCGTTTGCAGCACCCCGTGAATTCTATGCCCCAAAATATGAACAGCTCAAACCGGGTGACTGGCTTAAACCAGATTTACGCACACTCATACACTGGGAACCGAAAGTCAGGATGGACAGCTTAGGAAAAGGCGCTGCTATTTTTTATAATGCGGATAATACGGGAACGATGCAGGTAATTGTAGAAGCTATTTCGCGGAATGGAGAAATCGGCTACCAGGAACTATCTTTTGATGTAAGAAAAAGAAATTAAAAGTCTTTTATGTTTTTGAGCATATAACCTGCCGGTAAAATGCGCAAGAACCGGGTTTTATTACCTTGCAGAATGAAGTAAGTTTGTGTAATAGAAAAATGATCAGGCCGGGTTAATAATAGAACTCCGGGTAATAATAAAATCATACAGCGATGAACTATTCATATAAATTTTTTAATTCTCCTGTCGGAAGGCTGACACTTATAGCCAGTGAAAAAGGGCTGGCAGCTATTCTTTGGGAAAACGACGATCCGAACCGTGTTCATGCCAAAGCAGTACTGGAAGATAATAATGATCCGGTATTGCTCGAAACAGAACGGCAGTTGCAGGAGTATTTTGAAGGCAACCGTGATTCATTCTCGCTGCCATTAGACCTGGAGGGTACAACCTTTCAGAAACAGGTTTGGGAAGCATTATCTACCATTCCTTATGGTGAAACCCGCAATTATACCCAAATCGCTAAGCAGATAGGAAACCCGAAAGCCGTACGTGCAGTGGGCGCTGCCAATGGCAGAAATCCCATTTCAATTATCCTTCCCTGCCACCGGGTGATCGGTGCTTCCGGCAGTCTTACAGGTTTTGCCGGCGGCCTGGAAACAAAAGCCCGGCTGTTATCAATGGAAGGCGCAACGGGTAATAAAGTTCAATTGGATATCTTTCAGACTAACCCCGCGTTTCAATTCGAATAATGCAGATCGTACTGATCTAAGTAAGATATTTCATTTTCAATGCTTATATCCCGCTTCTTCCCGATCCGGGATTTTTTTGATAAGCAAAAAAAGAACATGTATTACATTTGGTAATTGTCTTACCGGTTATGCTGAAAAAAATTTTCGTTGTCACCACCTCCTTTTTAGTATTTGCCCTTTGTTCTTCAGCGCAGATGCCTTCACAAATTATTTTTAGCAGGATTACGAAAAAAAGCGGGCTGGCATCCAATACAACCTTTCAGACAGTAAGGGATAAGCAGGGATTTTTATGGATCGCTACACAAAACGGATTTCAGCGTTATGATGGAAACCGGTTTCTCACGTTCCGGCATATGCCGGGCAATGCAGCTACTATCCCGGACAATTCCATTAACTACCTGTTTATTGACAGCAAGGAGCGTTTGTGGTTATTATTTGATAAACAGGTTGGGATATTCAATACCGGCCATCTTAATTTCAGCGAAATAAAGATCAGCGCTTCCATTGGCATGATCAAAAAGATAATGGAAGACGGCCAGGGAAAGATCATGCTGTTTGCAGATAACAAACAGTTTGTTTACGATGAAATACAGCATTCATTTAATGCTGATTACCCGCTGCCTGCATTACCACCGGGTTTTATTATTGGAGATATGGCAGTGGATCCTTCTACGGGCTTCTATTGGTTTACCGGCAAACAAGGATCCTTGTTTTATAATCCCGGAACAAAACAATTCAATACTACAGCACAAAATAATAGTACCGGCCAGGTGCCGGACAGCCTTGTTGCTGTTAAAAACGCCCGCTATCCCTTTATCGCAAAAGATGGCACATACTGGGTAGTAAACTGGATACCGTTTTCAGGGCCGGCTCCTATATTATACAGCTATGATAAAAAGAAAAATCAGTTGCAGCGGTTTGAAAAGATACGGGCGTACAAGGCTGACAGTTATTATGAGATATGGGGCGTTTTTCAGCAAAGCAATGGCACCATCTGGATCTATGGAATGGGCTTATTAGCCTATTATAACAAGGAAGAAAACCGCTTCATCACTATTAAAAGCGATGCTTTCCAGGAAAGCGGAATTGACTATGATTATGTTAGCAGGTTATATGAAGACAAAGAAAAAAATGTCTGGCTTTGTACAAACAAGGGGCTGTATCATTTCAATGTGGATGCACAGGTTTTCCGGAATATCTCCAACAAGCGGCTCAATGATACCACCGTATTTCATAATGGCGTTTCTGCCATTGTACAAACGCAGAACAACGGGATTTGGGTGAGCACATGGGGAGCAGGTATTTTTTCTTACAATGACCAGTTACAACCTGTTCCGAATCCTGTGACCGCAGCAGATCCAAGTAACAGGAATTTGCATGCGGGTTCTATGATGCAGCGGCGGAATGGTGAGGTTTGGATCGGTCTGCAGACAGGAGAATTAAAGATATACGATCCGGCAGCCAAAAAATGCTTTTCACTGGCGCATTCATTGATCAAAGGGGATATTGTACAGCAGTTGTTCGAAGACAGTAAGGGAAATACCTGGATAGGCACTAATTCAGGTCTGCTCATTAAATGTGAAAACGGCAATTGGAAAGACAGTACGCATACTTTTAAAACAGTGCTTTCAGAAGCGGGAGATATATTTAAGTTGTATGAAGATAACCGTGGCCATTTATGGATTTGTACAGCAACGACCGGCGTATATCAAATGGATATAAGCAATGGCCGTGTAATAAAACAATTCAAAGAAACGGGAGGAAAAGATAACGGCCTGCTGAATGACGGAGCTACTGATATCGTACAATACAACGACAGCATTTACCTGATTGCGGGCGATGGCTTATGTATCTTAAACAGCCAAACCAATACTTTCAAATATCTTACGGCGGCTGATGGTTTGCCTGCAGAGCATATTACCGCGATTGTCGTTGACAGGAAAAAGCGTCTCTGGATCGCCTGCGACGGAGGTTTATACCGGCTGAACATTGATAATAAGCTCTATGTTAATTACAACGCCGCTGACGGAATAGTGAATGATATTTTCCAGGTATCATCAGCCACGGTTTTGCAGGATGGCAGGATTGCTATAGGCACACCGCAGGATTTCCTTGTATTTGACCCGGAGCATACTATTGACAGAAAGGAAGTACCTGTTGTAAACATCACCGGTTTTATGCTGGGCGCTGCTTATCTCCCGGTTGACTCAATTCAAAGCTGGATCAGCTGTATTGTCTTACGATAATACTTTCACCAGGATCGAATTGAGTACACTTGATTTTCGTGATCAGTATTATATGTACTACATGCTCGATGGGTTAGATAAAACATGGAAGCGGGGTATACAATAACGAAATAACTTACCAGTATCTGCCGCCCGGTAATTATACACTCAGGCTGAAAAGCAAGAATGGCGAAGGCGCCGAAAGCAGGGAAGTAACCATGCAGGTACAGGTAGATCCTCCATTCTGGAAAACATGGTGGTTTATAGTTTAATAGTGTTGCTCATAGGTGCGTTATTATTCTGGCTCGATCGTGAGCGGATAAAACGCAAAACAGCCATGCTGAAAATGAGAAGTAATATTGCGGATGATCTTCACCAGGATATTAATGCCGCCCTGGGCAATATTACTATACTAAGCGAAATGGCAAAAATAAAAGCAGACAGGGAGCCGGAAAATCAAAAGAATTCATCGAGCAGATACATACGAAGAGCCAGAATATGACGCTGGCCATGGACGATATATTGTGGAGTATAAACCCTGATAACGACAGCATGAAGAATTTTATGCTGAGGTTCAGGGAATACATTGATGCACTTAAAAACCAGTATAACGTACAAATAGATATTTTAGTTGATAAAAAGGCGGAGGCCCTGCAGCTTAAAATGAAGATGCGCAATGATGTATTCTGGTTATTTAAAGGTGGTATAACGAATGCAGTAAAAACAGGTGCCGCTAACTGCCGCATTCATATCAATTATGAAAAACCAGACCTTATTTATACACTGAAATTTGATACGGCTGCTATAGATATAACGAAGCTGAATAATCTGCGCCAGCGGAATGAACTGACAAATAAACTGGAACAGCTGAATGCAAAACTTGATTTTAAAGAACATAAAGAGAATGCGGTGTTTGTGCTGAGCATACCGGTAAAAAGAGAGGGATGGTAAGAGCATCCTTACACAGCGTTTACAATCATTCTGTCCCGGTAAAATATATCTTCACCAGCCATCTCATTTTCGAAGAGTAAGAAGTTCATATACTCCGCAGGAGCGCCCTGTTTATAAATGCAAAAGTCAAAATAAATCCCGCAACGGCGCAAAGAATGTCCTGTTGAAAATCAGTGGTTGCGGCTTTGCGCCGTTGCGGGAGCATTGATTTAAAATATTTTTGAGACAGCCTCATAAACAGAAAGCTCCTGAGGAGCTATAAAAGAAAGTTACCTTTTTTCCCCCTGGCATACTCGTCCTTAATTTTCCCATTTGGGATGTATGAGCATTCATTATCCCTTTTTGTTTAAGGAAATCTGCATTTTCCATCTTTACCAATAAACAACCCCGCTATACTGCAGGTGGTATAGTTTCTGCATCCCTTATAAAAAATATATATTATGGGAGATGTTAAAAACCTGGCAAATGAAAAAAGCCATAGAAAAATCAAAGAACTCGCAGAGGGAAAAATGTGTCTTTTCTGTACCATAGAAAACGGTGGTATTGTTTCCCGGCCCATGTCTACGATACAGGTAGATGAGAGCGGGGATATATGGTTCTTTAGTCCAAAAGACAGCGCAAGAATCAGCAGATACAAAATGGCAGCATCGTATACCTGATGTATATGGAATCTAAAAAGCAGCATTATCTTACGCTTACCTGTACCGCTGAAGTAGTATTCGACCAGGCTAAAGTGGTAAGAGCTCTGGAATGGTTTCATGAAAGCATGGTTTACCGAAGGAAAAGATGACCCTGCTATTTCGTTACTGAGAGTCAGTCCTGCGGAAGGACATTATTGGGATGAAAAAGATGGTCAGTCTGATATCTGTGGTGAAAACGGGGTATTGCGGCGCTGACCGGTACCAAAGGTCTTGATGGCGCACTGGAAGGTGATCTCAGTGTCTGAGTCTTTGTTTATGCAGGAAGTTGATCACTCAACCGGAAAGAGATTGTTTCAGAAATGAGTATAGCTAATAATTAGTAAGGGAACTGACGGGATCAGTTCCCTTACTAATTATTGTTTATCCCCTGCTGCCTTCCATCTGTATCCTGTTCTTTTCTTCTTCCGACGCATTTTTGCGCCTTCTTTCTCCTGTTATAGTTTGCTTACCAAACTTCCAGCTAAGCGTGAGCCTGAACTGGCGTGAATCCCATGTATTTTTAAATGTGGCGTCAATATTTGAAAATAATGTTCTCTTTTCCCATTGCTGGCTTTTGAAAATGTCACTTACGCTCACACGGAGCGTTCCTCTTTTTTGCGCAAAGGATCGTTGTATCCCGGCAAAGATATTCGACTGCGGCGATATGGTAATAATGCCCTGGGGCTGATCAGACAAATAAAACCCGCCAAATTCAAAAGTATATTTTGGGGACAGAACAATTGAGTGATTAATGCCTGCATTAAAGATAATACCGGAATTATCCACTAACTCATTATTATAATTACCTGTGAAGTGATTGTAAAAAGCCCCGACAAATTATTGGCCGTCCACCACGGAGTAATTTTGAGATTTACACTCACAGTTAAGCTCCCGTCTTCGAGGGTGGCAATGTTATCATATGTCTCCACTGTAGTTTTTGTAATATCATCCTGCCTTACCACAAAAGTCATACTGTTAGTTGTTTTTCCATAACCCAGGCCGACAATAATCATATTGTTAAAAACATAATTCAAATCGAAATTGTTTCCTGTCTCGGGCCTGATGAGGGAATTACCTTCTGAATAAGTATAGGGATCCCTGAATATCCGGAACGGATTTACAATATTATAAGCAGGCCGTCCTACTCTTCTTGAATAAGAAAGCCCGATCTGGTGCTTATCAGAAGGAGTATAATTTAAAAAGGCTGTTGGGAACAGTTGAAAATAATTCCGGTGAATTTTTGATTGGTAGTAAGCTGGTTTCCTTTGGCAATGGTTTGTTCACCTCTTACACCTACCTGGTAACTCCATTTTTTAATTCATGCGAATAATTCACGTAAAAGGCATTGATATTTCTTTATAAATAAAATGATTGCTTAAGAGTGGATTAAATACGGGCCCCTGGCCATTCTGGTTGTACAAAGCCAGGTCATTGTCGTTGGTAGTCGAGCTTACTTTTATTCCGGCCTCCATTTTCATACCGTCATTCAACGGATGTACATAGTCTGCCTTAAATGTAAAGATCTTTAATAACGCGGGCAATGTTCCTGCCAGTGTATCTGCAGACCGCGACGGATTACCATTAGCGAATAACGGAGCATTACGGAAAAACTGATTCGTAGTTGCGTTCGTACCTTGAATAGTCAAGATCAATGTTCAGTTCTTTACCGTTGAGTCAAACCGGTGCCTGAGATTGGCATTGGCAGAGTAACTAAGCCATTTACTTGAATTGTTGCTGTAAGCATGCAGCATGGAATCAATAACCCCGGAGCCGTTTTTCATTTGCGTAAGGCTGTTACTGACTTGCTTAAAATCATTTTTCAATCCTGTAAAAAGAACGCCGATCGTTGTTTTCTTACTTACAAAGAAATCAACACCGGCCCGTACATTGTGCGACCTCGTATTGTCAATACTTTTACCATTTTGTGCAAAATCAGCAAGTATAACATTTCCGTTTCTGAATTTTCTGTCACTGGATATATACACAACCGATTTTCTTTCATTTGCATTATAGCTGCCATACAGGTTAAATTTTTTATTCCTGTAATTAAAAGTAATTCCCTGGTTATATTTTGCATATACACCCTGGTTATAGCCCAGTGTAATCGTTCCGTTTAGGCCGATCTTCTGGTCTTTTTTCATTATTATATTAATAATGCCACCGGAGCCTGCAGCATCATATCTTGAAGAAGGGTTGGAAATAATCTCAATCCTTTCAATCTGGTTGGCTGTCAGTCCCCGCAAAAATTAGCAAGGTCTTCCGGCGCCATATTAGCCGGTCTTCCATCAATATGCACCTGCACCCCCCTGCCTTTTAAACTAATCCCTCATTGGGGTCTACGGTTACGCCAGGCAGTTTTTCCAGCACCTCTAAACCATTGTTGCCTGCGCTGATGATACTGTTCTCAATATTAACGATCATCCGGTCAATCTTTTGTTCAATGAAGGGCTTTTTTGAACTTATCACTACTTCTTTCAATGCCCTGATATCTGCTTTAAGAGTGATAACCTCTTTTTTAATACTGGTATTTTCCTCGCTTACAGCTATATCAGTGTATAATTTTTGAAACCCGGTTTTTGAAAAAAGAAGAATGTAATTTCCTTTGACAGCCGGCCTGATCTCGTATAGCCCCTGCTTATCCGTTACTGTGGCAGATGAAAGAGAGGAATCACTGCTTTTTAACAACAGTACGTTTACGTTTTCCACCGCTTTCCCTTTTTCATCCATCACCGTACCTGATAAGCTGCTGGTCGTTTGGGATAAAGCGGTTACGGAACTCAGCACAAACACTAATAAACAAGTAAATTTCATGATAGTTATTTTAAATTTCAGAAAAAAGCCTCCCCGCTACGCCCGGGGGCATAGTTTGTGAATGATCGTCGTATAATCAGGGGGCTTAGTTTGCGTTGCTTATTTTAATCACTCCTTCATAGATACCTGAAATGAGCGGTTCTTCCTTTTTATCAATTCCCTGTACGCTGCAGGGGCAACTCAGTCCTGCAACATCAGCCGGTGTAAATTTTTTTATTTCTTCTTCCTGGTATTCTTTTCCCCCGATCAGGTAGCGGATCTTTCCTCCTTTTGTCACACCACCAATTAAGTGATAGTTTTTCCAAACCTGAGTTCCACCCTGTCGTATTCTTTTCCATCTTCCTCTTTAATAGTTGTGCGGACCAGGAAGTTAAAAGCAGGTGTTGGTTCAGTGTTTTCTTTTTCCTGTACCTGTTGCGTTTGCTTATACAGGTTCACGGCTTTCTGATCTGGCAATACGGGTTTGGAATACGTATCCGGCAGTTTGCCAACTGGCTTGACTGCCTGTATACCGGGCAGGCTTACCGGGGTTCATTTTTCTGTACAGCATTTTCAGTATTACTGCCTGTATTATTATCAGTATTCCTCGTTGTCATGAATTTATTGACCAGTTCTTCATTTTGCTGCACACTGAACGATAATACAGCCAACAGCATAATGGGAATACCTATAGCGTAGAAAGCTCTTTTGAGCCTGCCTGATCTTTGGGTAAAGATCATTTTGATACGTGTCTTCAATGGAGCGCTGCTGAAATTATTGACAAGAGCAGCGCTTTTTTGCGTGGCCAGGTTCAATAGAAAGCCTGCATATATTTTCTTATCCGTTCTCTCTGTAAGCAACGCGTCTACTTCGAATTCATGAATTTCATCTATTGATTTCCGGTAGAGATACATAAAAGGGTTGAACCAGAAGATCACCTGTACAAAGTGAACAAATAACTTGTCCCAGGTATGATACAGCCGGATATGGCATTTTTCATGAGCAATGATCTGAGAATATTCCTCATTGTTAATTGTACCCGGGAGTAAAAAGATGGTATTAAAAAGGAACAATTGCTGATGCTGCCCCTGCCTTCTGCGATGCGGGTATTGCCTGATCTTGTGATAAGTGTTCCGTTATATACTTTTGCAATAATCAACAGGCTTACAATAAGCCTGGTAAAAACCAGCAGTACGCCAATGAAATAAACTACAGCCAGTAATGTATTCAGGCTAAATGGCGATTTACTGCCCGGTGTATAAGGCCATGCAGCGCTGTCCGGCTCCTGGTAAAGGTTCCATGCAGGAATGAACTGACTTATCGAATTGTCATGAGCGACCTCAATATTGAAATTGAGCAAAGGAATAAAAAGGCTCAATACCAGCGAAGCCAGTAAATAAAGCCGGTTTAATCTGAAAAAAGTGAGCCTGCGAAGGAAAAGGTAGTACCCCATATAAAATAATGCGGTACAGACCGACGATGCTAACAGGTAATTTCCAAATTCCGCCATAATCTTATTTTTTATTGATGATCTGTTTTATTTTTTCAAGCTCATCTTCAGAAAGCTTTTTATCTTTTGCGATAAATGATAAAAGGTTAACTACTGAGTTATCAAAAAAATTATTCAGAAAATTCTTATAATCGTTTTTCAGGTAGGCGTTCTTGTTACCAGCGGGAAATATTCATACGAGTTGCCTACCTGGCGGTGGCCGGTTAGTTCTTTTTTTTCAAGATTCTTCAATGTAGAAGTAAGCGTATTCTTATGGGGCTTTGGTTCTTCGTGGCACTCCAGCACATCATGAATTGATCCTTTTCTACCTTCCAGACTGCCACTAAAGCAGCTCTTTCCTGTTTGCTGAGTTTATCCATTTGGTGACGAAATTTTCGTCAATTTACGAAGTTTTCGTCAGCCGCCAATTTTTTTATATGAAACAGGCTTTGGCGGAGCATATACACATCCCGGATTTACCTGCTTTTTGACAAGCATTATCTATATGCCCTGGAAAAGGAAGGGTAGTACAAAAATGTAAAACCTCAGTACTAACTACCTGGAGTCAACTTGTTGTTTTTAGCCGGTACTATTATTTTAGAACGATTACTTTTAAACTTCTCCCCCAGGTTCATCATTGGCCTCTCATAAAACCGGTATAAAAGCCAGGAAAGCATGATCGTGAGCATCCAGAATAAAATATATATGATAATGCTATCGGAATATTTTTTTTATAGTCCATGCCTGCCCACCTGCTGATCGCGGGTAAAATAATATTATAACGATCGTATAATTCAGCAAATACATGGAATAGGAAGTGATACTGAAAAATGTGATCACCCGGTGCAGTACACCTTTTCCACTAACGATGGAATTCAGTTTCGGAAGCAGCAGCAATGTTCCGATGGATTGAGCGCTGATATAAACATATTTATACCAACTGATATATTCCGCACCTAAGAACCTTGAGCCAAACAGCAGTAATAATCCGGCAATAAACAACCCGTTCTTCCATTTTTCCCAAAATGGCAACTTGTAATAAGTAAGCCAGGCGCCCAATACACCGTACATAATGCTATCCATTCTTGTGAGTACCTGCTTGCGGATATTTTGATCCCATGTTCTGTCTTCAATATAATGATGGGTATAGATCTTATATAACCGGAAAACAGTAATAGTGATCAACACAAAACATATCCATGAGAAAATGATCTTTCTTTTATCCTTACCTGTCTTCAGAAGCAGGAAAAGCCCCAGCGGTACAATGATATAAAACCATTCTTCTACTGCCAAACTCCATGTTTCGGGAAAAAAGCGGGATGGGGATCGGCAAAGCATTGTGTAAAAAAGAAAAACTGTAATGTTTTGTCAGGAAAATGATGGAACATATAATAATAGCCTGCAAGCAGAACCAGTAAGAGGAGAAAATAGTTAGGTAGTGTACGAAACCAGCGCCTCACCCAGAAATTAACCAGTTCGGTACGGTAAACCCGTTGGTATTGATTGTCCTTAATAATATACCCCCGATCAGGAACCCGCTCAGTACAAAAAACAGGTCAACGCCATCCAGTGTAAAGAGCCAGTAGTAATGTATATCGGTATGAGCGCTTATAAACCGGAGGCTATGTATTTGCAGTACAAAAAGAATAGCGCCGGCACGGAGTATATCCAGCCGAAGATGCGGCCATGTCCGGCGTGTTTGTTCATATCACTGAATGTAAAAATCTAATAGCCAGTTAATCGTAGTTTTCAACTAAAAGTTGCTTTATTGTTGAAATCCTTATCTTTTAAGAGCCAAAGGGGATAGTGTAGAATTTTTAAAAAATAAATGTCATAGAAACACTTATTTATTAAAATCCCCTATATTAGCAAATAAATTGCTGCATACTGAATGAGACATACATCTTACGTAATAGGCGTTGACTATGGAACGGATTCCGTTCGCTCAGTGATTATAGATACTGCTGACGGCAGTGAGATCGCTTCTTCTGTATTTAATTATCCCCGGTGGAGAGATGGATTATATTGTGATCCTTCATTGAATCAGTTCCGCCAGCATCCTCTGGATTATATAGAAGGCCTTGAATTTACCATCAGCGAAAGTTTACAGAAAGCAGGTCACCTGGTAGCCGAAAATGTAAAAGGCATATCCATTGATACTACAGGTTCCAGTCCTGTCGCTGTTGACAGATCGGGTACACCATTAGGCCTTGTTCCCGGGTTTGAAAATAACCCCAATGCTTTATTTGTTTTGTGGAAAGATCATACCGGTACCAAAGAAGCGGCTGAGATAAATGAGCACGCCACAAAATTTCCTGTCAATTACCTGCAGTTTGTCGGCGGTATTTATTCAAGTGAATGGTTTTGGGCAAAGCTCCCTGCATATACTGAGAGAAGATGAAGCTGTACGAAAAGCCTGCTATAGCTGGGTAGAGCATTGCGACTGGATCCCGTTCTTACTTACCGGCGGCAATAATATTGCTGATATGAAACGCGGGGTTTGTTCCGCAGGTCATAAAGCATTATGGGCGGAAGAGTATGGAGGGCTGCCGCCGAATGATTTCTTTGCTACACTGGATCCGTTACTCGATGGATTTACTGCAAGATTATTTACCAAAACATATACAGCCGATATAACCGGCGGGAAATCTATCCAAAGAGTGGGGGGAAAGATTAGGTCTGTCAACAGAAGTGATAATAGGGGTCGGCGCTTTTGATGCGCATATGGGAGCCGTCGGCGGCCAGATCGAACCATATCACCTGAGCAAGTAATGGGCACTTCTACCTGCGATATGCTGGTAGCGCCATTGGAAGAAGTACAAAATAAACTGGTCAGGGGTATTTGCGGCCAGGTTCCGGTTCTGTTATTCCCGGTATGATGGGGATGGAAGCAGGCCAGTCTGCTTTTGGTGATACGTATGCCTGGTTTAAAAATGTACTGGCATGGCCGCTCAGCCTGTTATCGCAATCGTCACTGGTAGATGCGGAAAAGCAGCGGCGTTAAAGAATGAGATCAGCGATAAGATCATAAAAGAATTATCACAGGCGGCCGCGCAACTTTCCCTGCAAGAAGATGATGAACTGGCTATTGACTGGCTGAACGGAAGACGAACACCCGATGCCAACCAGTTATTGACCGCTGCTATCACACAATTGAATTTAGGCAGTAATGCCCCGCAGATATTTAAAGCGCTGGTAGAAGCCACTTGTTTTGGTGCAAAAGCCATTGCCGACCGGTTTGTCAGTGAAGGCATACCGGTAAAAGGACTGATCGGTTTGGGAGGCGTGGCAAAGAAATCACCTTATATCATGCAGACAATGGCCAATGTAATGAAAATGCCTATCCGCATTCATAAAAGTGAACAGACCTGTGCCGCCGGCGCTGCTATGTTTGCGGCAACCGCTGCGGGTATTTATCCAAACGTAGAAGAAGCGATGGCCGCGATGGGCCAGGGTTTTGATGCAGAGTATAAACCGGAGAAAGCGAAGATCAAATTATACACGAAGAGATATAAACAATATGTGAAGCTGGGAAAATTTATAGAGCGGTGAATGGTGAGTGGTGAATAGCTAATAAAAGATCAGAGTCCACCACCCACCATTGACCATTCACTATTCATATTACCACTCACTACTCACCATATGAACTACGAACATATCAAACAGTCCGCTTACGATGCAAATAGGCAATTACCAAAATTAGGATTGGTATTGTTCACCTTTGGGAATGTAAGCGCTGCCGACAGGGACCTGGGAGTCTTTGCTATTAAACCCAGCGGCGTTCCTTACGAAGAACTAAGTCCTGATAAAATGGTGATCGTGGATTTTGACGGAAAAATAATAGAAGGCAAACTTCGTCCTTCGTCCGATACAAAAACGCACGCGGTATTATACAAGTATTGGCCAAAGATCGGTGGCATAGTGCATACACACAGTACGTATGCCACAGCCTGGGCACAATCGCAGCGGGATATACCTATCTTCGAACTACCCATGCGGATCATACTACCGTGGATATACCCTGTGCACCCCCGATGAGTGATGACATGATAAAGGAGATTATGAGTATGAAACAGGTTTCCAGATCATGAATTGCTTTAAAGAAAAAGGATTGAATTACGAGGAAGTGGAAATGATACTGGTAGGAAATCATGCCCCGTTCACCTGGGGAAAAACGCCGGAGAAAGCAGTGTATAAACAGCGCTGTACTGGAAACAGTAGCGCAGATGGCTTTATTGACTGAACAGATCAATCCCAATGCACCGAAACTGAAAGAGGCATTGATCAAAAAGCATTTTGAGAGAAAGCATGGGCCGGATTCGTATTATGGACAATAGTCCGGAAGTCGGAAAGACGGAAGTCCGGAGACTAGTTATGATAGCGGGTAGACTTTTTAAAGGGTTGATTTTTTTGACCGAAAAATAATTATAAATAAAAAGAACAGTTCATCTGGCGGGTAGATTCTTCGGACTTCCGGTCTCCGGACTTTCCGACTTTTACTAAAAATAAAAAAATGAAAGATTTAAAAGCATTTGAAGTTTGGTTTGCAACGGGCAGCCAGCATTTGTACGGGGAAGAAACATTGAAACAGGTAGCGTTGCATTCGCAGGAGATCGCGTCTTTTTTCGACAGTTCGGAATCTATGCCGGTGAAAGTTGTTTTTAAGCCTGTACTGAAATCAACGGAAGAGATATATGCCTTGTGCGCTGAAGCGAATAATACAAAGAACTGTATAGGCATTATCGCCTGGATGCATACATTTTCTCCGGCTAAAATGTGGATGGCGGATTAAAGATCCTTCACAAACCATTATTGCACCTGCATACACAATTCAACCGTGATATTCCCTGGAAGGAAATTGACATGGATTTCATGAACCTGAACCAATCCGCGCATGGCGACAGGGAATTTGGATTCATGGTGACCAGGATGCGTTTGGAAAGAAAAGTAGTCGTAGGTCACTGGCAGAATGAAAAGGTAGTAACGCAAACAAGCATATGGGTTCGTGCGGCTGCGGCCTGGCACGACTGGCAGGGAGCAAAGTTTGTGCGCTTTGGTGATAATATGCGGTATGTAGCTGTCACGGATGGTGATAAAGTGGAAGCAGAAATGAAATTCGGTTATTCGGTCAATACGCATGGTGTTGGTGATCTTGTAAAAGTGATCAATGAAACAAGCGATAGCGATATTGATGATCTCGTTAAAGAATACCAGGACAGGTACAATGTTGTTAAATCACTGCTAACTACAGGCGACAAACATTCATCATTGCGGGAAGCGGCGAAGATAGAGATCGGTATTCGCAATTTTCTCGAAGCAGGCAATTACAAAGGATTTACCGATACGTTTGAAGACCTGCATGGAATGGTACAGTTGCCGGGCATTTCTGCACAACGCCTGATGGCAGAAGGCTATGGTTTTGCCGGGGAAGGCGACTGGAAAACAGCGGCGCTGGTAAGAGCCATGAAAGTAATGGGCAGCGGCATGCCGGGTGGTAATTCCTTTATGGAAGATTATACCTATCATTTTTCGAGCCTAATAATACCATGGTATTGGGATCGCATATGCTGGAGATATGTGAGAGCATTGCCGAAGGCAAACCTTCCTGCGAGATACACCCATTGGGTATCGGGGGCAAAGCCGACCCGGTAAGACTTGTATTTAATGTTGCAGGCGGCACCGCATTGAACGCCTCGATCGTTGATATGGGCAACCGTTTCCGTTTGCTGGTAAATGAAGTGACGGCAGTATCGCCCAAATACGACCTGCCGAAACTACCGGTAGCAAGAGTATTGTGGAAACCGCATCCTAATATGTATGATGGATTAGCCGCATGGATATATGCGGGTGGTGCGCATCATACCTGCTACAGCCAAAATCTGACATCAGAATATTTACAGGATTTTGCCGCAATGGCCGGGATAGAATGCGTACTGATTGATAAAAGTACAGACATTGATAAGTTCAGGAATGAACTGAAATGGAGTGAAGTGTATTATAAGATCAATGGATGAGTGCAAAGTACGAAGTGAGAAGTATGTACTTCGGTTTGCATTGAGGATGTAAAAAGAACTGATATAAAATATATTTTCTAAAACAGGTTACACAAATTAACGATCAGGCATATGAATAATCTAGCAACCAAAGACATCGTTGTATTTATCCTCTATTTCATTTTGATAGCCAGCTATGGCTACTGGATCTACAAACGAAAAAAGAAAGCATCCATTACAGCGTCACATGACTATTTCCTGGCGGAAGGATCACTTACCTGGTGGGCTATCGGCGCCTCGCTGATCGCTTCCAATATTTCGGCGGAACAATTCATTGGCATGAGCGGTAATGGCTTTTTTGTAGGCGTTGCTGTGGCAGCGTATGAATGGATTGCCGCAGTGGCATTGATCATCATTGCAGTTTGGTTCATTCCTATTTACCTGAAGAACAAGATATATACCATGCCGCAGTTTCTCAAGACAAGGTATAATGAGACCGTGTCGCTGATCATGGCTATCTTCTGGCTATTCCTTTACATTTTTGTAAACCTTACGTCTATTTTATTTCTTGGCGCTGTGGCTATCAGCGGGCTGGTAGGCCCGGAATATTTTCACGCAATAATGATTGGCCTGGCCATCTTCGCACTCATTATTACACTGGGCGGAATGAAAGTTATCGGTTATACGGATGTTATACAGGTAGCTGTTCTGATCATTGGCGGGTTTGCCACCATCTATTTTGCATTGACCATAGTCAGCGAAAAATTTGGATTAGGCAGGGATGCCATAGCCGGTTTTAATACGTTATTGAAAGAAGCGCCGGATCATTTTCATATGATATTAAGTAAACCGACGGCTGATTCATCGCAGGAGTATATCAATAAGTATTTACTGTTGCCCGGTCTTGCCATGTATTTCGCCGGTCAGTGGATCGTGAATCTGAATTACTGGGGATGCAACCAGTATATAACACAGCGTGCATTGGGCGCTGATTTGCAAACTGCCCGTAAAGGGATATTGTTTGCCGGGTTCCTGAAATTATTTATGCCGGTCATTGTTATGCTGCCCGGTATCGCTGCTTATGTATTGAATAAAAGCGGGCACCTGGAAGTGAACGGCATGGATAGTGCGTATTCATCCATACTTGGATTTTTACCCGAGGGATTAAAAGGGTTATCTATTGCTGCCTTAACGGCTGCCATTGTTGCCTCGCTTGCAGGCAAGCTTAACAGCATTTCTACTATTTACACGTATGATATTCACAACAAATATTTTAAGAAGAAAAAAATGATTTCCACTACGCAGGGCGATGTGTTGAATACGGTAGAAACGGAGATCGCCAAAAACGCGGATGAAAAGAAACAGGTATGGACGGGAAGAATAGTAGCTGTTGCGGCTATCTTCATTTCATTACTGTTTACCTGGGATGACTTGCTGGGTATTGGCGGCGAAGGCGGATTTACGTTCATTCAGAAATATACCGGCTTTATCAGCCCGGGTGTTTTTGCGATGTTCATATTAGGTATGTTCTGGAAAAGAACGACCGGTGCTGCAGCAGTGGCTGGCCTTGTTACCGGATTGGTGCTGGCTATTTTCTTTAATAATTATGCTGTATCCGTTTTCGGTAACGAGACATGGTTATATACAGCTTTCAAAACCGTGGAAGGTGGTAAAGATGTTTACCAGATACCTTTCCTGATCAATATGGGATGGTCATTCTTCTTTACTATACTGGTCATGGTCGGATTTAGTCTTGCCGGTCCGAAAATCAATCCTAAAGCATTTGTGCTGGATAAGGAAATGTTCAAACTGAAGCCATCCATTATTGCGATGATCGTAATTACATTATTAATACTTACTGTACTGTATGCTAAATTCTGGTAAACTGTTTTGATATAATATATATACTGGTTAATGCCCTGATCCGGAGTAGCAATTATTTATAACGAATACAGTAAAAAATGACCGGAACACAATATTCACATCGGGATAGATTACTCGTAGCGGTTGATTGTATCATCTTTGGTTTTACCGGCAGGGAATTAAAAGCCCTGCTGGTAAAACGCCAGATCGAACCGGATATGGGCAAGTGGTCGCTGATGGGCGGCTTCGTCAATGAGAATGAAAGCGTGGAAACCGCCGCTACAAGGGTGCTCGACCAGTTAACAGGGCTGACGGATATCTTTATGGAGCAGTTGTTTTGCTTTGGTGATGTACGCCGTGATCCCGGTGGCAGGGTAATATCCGTAGCGTTTTATGCACTCATCAAGATAGACGACTATGAAGAAGAGCTGATGAAGGAGCATAATTCACAATGGTTCCCGATCAGCAAACTGCCGCCGCTTGTATTTGATCATAAGCAAATGATCAAAATGGCCAGGCAGCGGTTAAAAGAAAAAGCATCCACTCACCCGATAGGATTCGCCCTGCTTCCCCGCAAGTTTACATTACAGCAATTGCAGGGATTATACGAGGCGATCTATGAAACACCGTTTGACAAAAGGAATTTTATCAGGAAAATACATTCTCTCAGTATCCTTCACAAACTCGAAGAAAAGGATAAGGAATCATCGAGGAAAGGCGCTTTTTACTATGTATTTGACCGGGAGAAGTATGAACAACTGGATAAGGAAGCGATTCAATTTCTGTAAATAACAAAAGCTGATAACTATGAGGCCCTTATTTTCTTTTTTACCGGCATTGCTAGTATCAACGGCTATACTGGGGCAAACAAAAATGGCCATCACTTCCAGCAGTGCTTCACCAACGATCAGCCGTCATATCTATGGACATTTTTCCGAACACCTGGGCCGTTGTATCTATGATGGCTTTTGGGTAAGCGATACATCAACAGTACCAAGAAAAGACAGGATAAGGCTGGATGTGGTAGAAGCATTAAAGAAGATAAAAGTGCCCAATCTTCGCTGGCCCGGTGGCTGTTTTGCCGACGAATATCATTGGCGTGATGGTATCGGCCCGCGAAAAGAAAGACCTAAAATGGTTAATACCAACTGGGGCGGCGTATCGGAGGATAATAGTTTTGGTACACATGAATTTCTTGAATTGTGCAGCCTGCTGCAATGTGAACCGTATATCGCCGGCAATGTAGGCAGCGGCACTGTGGAAGAAATGGCTAAATGGGTGGAGTATATGAACTCCGATGCGCAAAGTACTATTACAGATATACGAAAACAAAATGGCCGGGCCGAGCCCTGGAGAGTAAAATTCTGGGGCGTTGGTAATGAAAGCTGGGGTTGTGGCGGTAATATGACGGTTGATTATTACGTGAATGAATATAAACGCTATGCCACCTATGCACGCAACTACAACAATGCTCCGTTGTATCGTATTGCCAGCGGGGCCAACTCCGGTGATTACAACTGGACGGATGTGCTGATGAAAAATGCTGCCAATAGAATGTGGGGGCTCACGCTACATTATTATACAGTGCCGACCGGCAACTGGCGCAGGAAAGGTTCCGCCACCGGTTTTACAGAGAAAGAATATATAAACACCATGAAGAATTGTTTATTCATGGAAGAACTGGTTACCCGCCATTCTACAATCATGGATAAATATGATCCTGAAAAGAAAGTAGCATTGGTAGTAGATGAATGGGGCGTATGGACGGATGTAGAACCAGGAACGAATCCGGGGTTTCTTTACCAGCAGAATAGTATGCGTGATGCACTGATAGCCGGCGTAACGCTGAATATTTTTAACAACCATGCAGAAAGAGTGCGAATAGCAAACCTCGCACAAACAGTAAACGTGCTGCAATCAGTTATCCTCACAAAAGGAAACCAGATCCTGCTTACCCCCACCTACCATGTTTTTGACCTGTATAAAACACACCAGGATGCGAAATTATTATCCATAAACTTTACCAGCCCCGATTATACTATAGAGGATATAAAGATACCGGCGGTAAGTGCTTCCGCTTCGAAAGATTCAACAGGCGCCATACATATTTCACTGGTGAATATGGATGCAAATAAAAGCATTACTATCCGCACATCATTGTTTGATATTAACTGGAAGACAGTAGAAGGGCAGGTGATCACATCAGAAAAATTTACCGACATTAATACATTTGAAAAACCTGACCTTATCAAACCCGCAGTATTCAAAGGAGCGAAGAAAGAAGGCAATGAACTCGTTGTCACATTGCCAAAATTATCAGTAGTAGTGCTGGAACTAAAGCCATAATAGCTGTATGAAATTTATTTTGCATAGCCGTTTTTTGTTTATCGCCTTGTGTCACGGGATTCTTACTTCCCATGCACAGGTTAATAACCCGGTAATGGTACAGGCTACTAAGCCAGGCGCGGTTATTCAACCCACCATGTATGGTGTCTTTTTCGAAGACATCAATTTTGCGGCTGATGGGGGTATATATGCAGAGCTGGTAAAGAACCGTTCCTTTGAATTTACCGAACCTTTAATGGGCTGGGATAAAAGAAACCAGGATAATAAAGGCAGCGTGCTGATCATTAAACGCGGCGAAGCATATGCTTCCAATCCAAGATTTGCAAGAGTGACTGTGTCAACGGATACGGGCCAGTTTTCACTGGGGAATGAAGGTTTTCGCGGTATGGGTATTAAAAAAGATAACCAGTATAATTTTTCCATACTGGCCAAATTGCTGCAGGGCGAATCAGAAGAACTCGTTATTCAATTACTTAATGAAAAAGGAGAAACAATAGGAAATGGACGTGTAACGGTTTCTGAAAACGAATGGAAACCCTACAACACTTCTTTTACCGCAACGGCTGCTGCAGCGAAAGCCACTATGAAAATATCGTTTCATGGAAAAGGTGTGACGGATATAGACATGGTTTCGTTATTTCCGCAGGATACATGGAAGAATCGTCCGGGAGGGTTGCGAAACGATCTTGTACAACTGCTGGCTGATATGAAACCGGGCTTTGTACGTTTTCCCGGTGGATGTATAGTAGAAGGAAGAGACCTTGATAACCGCTATCAATGGAAAAAAACCGTAGGGACTATTGATAAACGCGAACTTATTATCAACAGGTGGAATACCGAATATAAACAGCTTGCCGCTCCTGATTACTTTCAGAGTTTCGGATTGGGCTTTTATGAATATTTTTTACTGTCCGAAGATATCGGGGCAGAACCGCTGCCCATTATCAATTGCGGGATGGCCTGCCAGTTCAACAGCGCTGAAGTAGTGCCGGTAGATGAACTTGATCCTTATATACAGGATGCATTGGATCTTATTGAATTTGCCAATGGCGATATTGATACGAGGTGGGGAAAGCTGCGGGCTGCTATGGGACATCCTGAACCATTCAATTTAAAAATGATAGGTGTAGGCAATGAACAATGGGGACCGCAGTATGTAGAACGGTACCGGTTTTTCTCTGTCGCTATTCATAATAAATACCCTGATATAAAATTAGTCACCAGTCTGGGGCCGGGCCCTGCCGGACCATTGTTCGATTACCTGGACCCGGTGATGCGGAAATTAAAAGCGGATATACTGGATGAACATTATTACCAGCCGCCCGAATGGTTTCAAAAAAATGCAAAACGTTATGATAGCTATGACCGCAATGGCCCGAAAATATTTGCCGGGGAATACGCCGCACATGTAAAGGGAACAGAAGGTATAAAAAGAAATACCTGGCTGGCAGCATTATCCGAAGCGGCTTTTATGACAGGGCTTGAAAGGAATGCAGATGTGGTGCACATGAGTTCTTATGCACCTTTATTTGCCCATGCCGATGCATGGCAATGGGCACCCGACCTGATCTGGTATGATAACCTGCGGTCGTATGGAACACCCAGTTATTATGTGCAGAAATTATTTTCTCTTAACAAAGGGTCAAAAGCAGTGCCGGTAATGATGAACAAAGAAGTGATAGCCGGGCAGGATAGTTTATATGCAACCGCTTCTGTTGACAGCTTAAACAGTGAACTGATAATAAAAATGGTGAACCTGTCGGGTAAGCCACAGGTAAAGCAGGTAGTAGTAAATGGCATTAAGAAAAAAACAAAGCAGGCGTCTGTTATTGTATTAAGCAGCAGTGTTGAACAACTGAACTCATTTGATGAGCCACGGGCTGTTTTACCGGCGGAGAAAACAATTCCTGTCAATGGCAGGAATGTGTCGCTTGATCTGCCGCCTTATTCCTTAACAATACTGCGTATTAAAACAGCTATGCAAAAGTGATATTTAACCAGACTTATAATTAAAGACAATGAAAAATCAATTATTCTTTTTATCATGTGCGGCTATCCTGGTTGGTATGGCTGCCTGTAACAGTAATAAAAACGAAACAACCATGGGCGAATCAAAAACCGGCATCAGCAAAGCAAGTTTTGGTAATGTGGATGGAAAAGAAGTATACCTCTATACGCTTACCAACAGTAAAGGCAACCAGGTAAAGATCAGTACCTATGGTGGTATCATGACATCATGGACAGGGCCTGATAAGACGGGTAAAAAATCAAGCATCCTTGTCGGGTTTGACAGTCTTGCTCCTTACCTGCAGCAACCTCCTTATTTCGGCGCCCTGATCGGCAGGTACGGCAACAGGATCGCCAATGGTAAATTCAGGCTCGATAGCGTGGAATATACACTGGCCACTAATAATGGAAAAAATCATTTGCATGGCGGCAATAAAGGTTTCGACAAAGTAGTATGGGATGGCGCTATTGTAAATGACTCGACACCGACCCTGCTGCTCAGTTATATGAGTAAAGATGGCGAAGAAGGGTATCCCGGTAATTTAAAAGTGAATGTCAGGTATACACTGACCAATGATGATGAAGTAGAGATCGAATACAATGCGGAAACGGATAAGCCGACCGTGGTTAATCTTACACAGCATAATTATTATAACCTCACAGGCGATGTATCAAACAGCATCAAAGACCATACACTGATGATCACGGCGGATAGTTATACGCCTGTTGACAGCACCCTGATACCTACAGGTAAAATAGAACCGGTAAAAGGAACGCCTTTTGATTTTACAGTGGCAGAAAAGATCGGGGCGAGGATTGACCAGGTAAAAGGCGGGTATGATCATAACTGGGTATTGAACAGGAAAGACAATTCCATGCAGCTGGTAGCTGTACTAAGCGATTCAATCAGCGGAAGAAAACTCGAAGTATATACTATGGAGCCGGGGTTGCAATTTTATTCAGGTAATTTCCTGGATGGAAAATTCCAAACATCAGGTGGTAAACCGGTCAATCTTCATTCGGCATTATGCCTGGAGACGCAGCATTTTCCTGATTCACCCAATCAGCCATCATTCCCAACAACTGTCTTAAGGCCCGGGGAAAAATATCATACGATGACGAAGTACAAATTAAGCGTAGAATAAAAAAGAGTACGATACGGATATTATTATTGATTAATTACCCAACGGACAAGTTATGCCATCGCTGACCAACAGATCTTTTCGTTTTGCGTTTATCATGATCACTTCCCTGTTTTTTTTATGGGGATTTGCGCATAACCTTGATCCGATACTGATACCGCATTTAAAAAAATCATTTACACTTTCCACGCTGCAATCATCACTGGTAGACTCTGCTGTATTCATTGCGTATTTCGTTATGGCCTTGCCTGCAGGGTTTATCATGAAGAAGTATGGGTACAAGGCAGGGATCATTACAGGGCTATTATTATTTGCCGGAGGATCTTTCTTATTTATTCCTGCTGCTGATACACAGGAGTATGTTTTCTTTTTAGGGGCGTTATTTATTATAGCCTGCGGTTTAACGATACTGGAAACAGCAGCTAATCCGTATGCTTCCTTATTAGGCGATCCCGAAACGTCCACACAGCGGCTTAATTTATCACAATCATTTAATGGATTAGCCGCCACGCTGGCGCCTATTATTGGAGCAAGGCTTATTTTAACCAAAGACTATACAGCGGCAGAATTAAGCACAATGACAGAAGCTGCGAGGAAAACAGCTTTAGCCGCCGAAGCCTCCACTGTTAAAACACCCTACCTGGTCTTAGGCGCTATAATTTTGCTGGTGGCCATTATATTCTGGTTTACCAAATTGCCGGAGATAAAAGACGGACAGGAGCAATCATCAGGAAGAGGTATTTTTCATGCGTTGAAACATAAACACCTGTCATGGGGAGTTGCGGCACAGTTCTTTTACGTGGGTGCACAGGTATGCGTGTTCAGTTTTTTTATTTTGTATGCTACTAAAGCGGCAGATATTGATAAAGTAACGGCAGCTGATTACCTCGGCTGGGGTTGTGGAATGGCATTTATGATAGGCCGGTTTTTTGGAACCTTCCTGATGAAGTATGTTAAGCCCCAGCGTTTACTGGCTCTTTACGCATTCTTCAATGTTCTGCTTTGTATGGTAGCTATCTTCAGTCATGGTTTGATCGCATTATTCGCTGTTATAGGGATAGCTTTTTTTATGTCTATTATGTTCCCGACGATCTTCGCTTTGGGTATTAAAGACCTGGAAGGCGATACAAAATATGGAAGCAGCCTCATTATTATGTCAATAGTCGGAGGGGCTGTTCTGCCTCCGGTTTTTGCATACATAAGCGATGTGACAGGAAATATACAATACGGTTATATTGTTCCGCTTATTTGTTTTGCAGTAATTGCATATTATGGCCTGAAAGGTTTCAGGGTAGTCAAAAACCTGCATATATGAAACGATACTGTCTTGCCTTAGACCTCGTTGATGATCCCGTATTGATTGCAGAATACGATCATTGGCATAAGACAAGTAATATATGGCCGGAAATAAAGAAAAGTATCCTGGAGTCCGGGATTACTCAAATGGAGATCTACCGCACCGGCAACCGTCTCTTTATGATCATGGAAACAGACGATACATTTTCTTTTGAGCGAAAGTCAGGCATGGATGCAGCTAATCCAAAAGTACAGGCATGGGAACAGTTGATGCGGAAATTTCAACTGGCATTGCCCTGGGCAAAAGAAGGAGAGAAATGGGTACTGATGAACAGGATATTTGAACTGGGCCAATAACAGTGTACACATAACCTGTCACGCAAAAGGTGCAGGCAGATTATTGAATACCTATATTTCTGAATTAATTCTTCCCTGGTCTCATTGCTGACTTCTGTATTAATTCTCAACAAATGAACGGGTAAGTCCTGCTGTTGATTTTTTAAGTAATACACGCAGGCTTTTCAGCACGGCTGTAATGACTATCATAAAAACTATAAGTAATAAAAGGATATACTCGCCTTTCATATCTCTCAGCCAGTACACTTCCAGCAGGATAAAACCATGAAGGCCGCAAATAAGCCGGGTAGCAAACACATGGCTGAACCCGGCATTTGTCAGCAGGTGATGTATATGAGTTCTGTCGGCTTCAAATGGTGATTTACCTTTCCATATTCTCATGGCGAATACACGTATGGTGTCAAACACCGGGATAAAAAACAATGCTGAGTATGAATAAAGGGGCATGCGGTAAGGCAGGCGTGCTGTTTATCTGCATCAGCCTGATACAAAGAATGGCAATGCTGAACCCAAGCACCAGCGAGCCCGTGTCGCCCAAAAATATTTTAGCAGGATTAAAATTAAAATATAAAAATGCCACGATACCTCCTGCCAGTGAAAAAGCGATCAGGGCAGAAGTGATATCGCCATTAATAGTAAGGAATATACCCAGCGTGGCCAGGCTCATAAAACCAAGACCACCGGCCAGTCCATCAATGCCGTCAATAAGATTGAATGCATTGGTAACACCGACAATGGTAAGTAAGGTAAAGGTATACTGGGCGGCTAATGGCAGTTCTTCGATACCGAACAATCCTTCAAATGAAGTAATGCGGATACCGGATACGGCCATCAGGGTAGCAAGGCCGGCCTGCACCAGGAATTTATACCGGGCTGAAAGATCTTTGATATCGTCCATGATGCCAAGGGTGAACAACGCGACCACAGAAAGAAAAAAACATACCTGCTCAGTTTCATAATTGAATGGCAGCCATATTAATAATGATATCATCATGCCTGCAATGACAGCAATGCCACCCATCGTAGGAACAGGAACGGTATGCTCTTTGCGTTCATTGGGCATGTCATACAATTTGTATTGCTTGGCAAGCTTTATAATAACCGGAATAGAGATCATTGTTACTATGAAAGCAGTAACAAAACATAATAAGGCAAATTTGTAGTCGTGAAAACGCAGATCAATCTGCAGCAGTTGAAAGTGGCTTCTCATTAGTTCCCTGGTTTTTCGTAAGGTGGTTGATTCTCCGGCGATAAAAGTAGATGGAAATCCAATATGATGCAAGGCGTTTACATATCGTTAATATACTTTTCAGCAGGTGGGATGAATTCAAAGCGGAGAATCGGATATTTACGATTTAAAATAGCGTAATTTTCACTGTAGCAGCGTATGTTAATTCCTGTAATTATTTTCTGGGTAAGTCTTTCGGTCCTGTTCTTCTGCTATATCGGGTATGGTATACTTCTTTTTGTGCTCAATAAAGGGAAAGCGCTTTTTGCCCCGGCCAGGAAAAAGCAAATAAAAACGATCACAGAGTACCTGCCCGTTACACTCATCATTACCGCGTATAACGAAAAAGAGGTGCTGGAGAGAAAAATCAGGAATACACTCGGCATAGATTACCCGGCCGGCAAACTCGATATCCTGTTTGTCACAGACGGGTCAACCGATGGCTCCGAGGCGATCATCCGCCAATACCCTTCCCTGCAGGTACTTCACCAAAGCGAACGGAAAGGAAAGCTGGCGGCTATTAAACGGGCCATGCAACAGGTAAAAACGCCGGTAGTGGTATTTAGTGATGCTAATACGGAACTCAACAAAGAATGTATTCAGCGGATAGTGAGACACTACGATGATCCGGCTACTGGCGGCGTAGCGGGAGAAAAGAAAATAATAAGTAATCCTTTGACCTCTGCCATTGGCGAAGCAGAAGGCCTGTATTGGAGATATGAATCCTTTATGAAAAAACTGGATGCTGATTTCAATACGGTAGTAGGAGCGGCCGGAGAATTGTTTTCTATCCGCACAGAATTATTCACGCCGCTGGACGACCATATCATCCTTGATGATTTTGTGATCTCGATGAAGATCTGCCTGAAAGGATACAGGATCGGATATGAGCCGGAAGCATTCGCTACAGAATTTCCCTCCTCCTCATTGGCGGAAGAAGAAAAAAGAAAAGTACGGATATCGGCAGGAGCTTATCAATGTATCAGGTATTTAAAAAGCGCACTGAATATTGCCAGGTACCCTTTACTCAGTTTTCAGTATATATCCCGCCGGTTATTGCGCTGGATATTCTGCCCGGTAATGCTGATCGCTTTGCTGGTGACAAATATTTTAATCGTTTTTGATAATGATACTTATAGTCTATACACCCTGCTATTAGCCGGCCAGTTTGTTTTTTACCTCGCCGCATTTACCGGCTGGTTACTGATCTTGTCAGGAAAGAGACCAGGTATACTCACCATTCCTTTTTATTTTGTTTTTATGAATTATTGCCTGGTAAAAGGATTCGCCAGGTTTCTCCGGGGAAAACAAAGCGTTCTCTGGGAGAGATCAGCCAGGCAGGTGATGGAATAATGATAAGTAATTATTGCCGGTTATTTTTCTTTGGATATTTCAATGAACAAACAAGGGGTCACAGAGCATCGCAGAGTAAGGGAGGGCCGCAGAGAGATTCATTTCAGCAGTTTTTCTATTACTATTCCCTGCTGACCTCTTTTCTCTTCCATGCTCTGTGCGCCCGGTACTGCGCAGCGGAAATACTTTGCACCGAAATGGATACGCTATTCCTTTCAGCTATTTTTGCATAAACAATATAATATTCCCGGATCGCCTGACATATTATCAAATCCTATAGAATACCTGAAAGGAGTGGGGCCGCAACGGGCTGAGCTACTGAAAAAGGAACTCAATATTTTCACATTCCGCGACCTGCTGGAGCATTTTCCCTATCGCCATGTAGACAAGACAAAAGTCAACCTTATCAGCGATATCAATTTTCAAACGGAATTCATACAGGTAGCGGGTATCTTATTAAATGTGGAAGTGACCGGTGATAAACGAACCCGCCGGTTAACGGCTCAATTAAAAGATAAAAGCGGCTTTCTTGAACTGACATGGTTCCAGGGAATAACATGGGTGCAGAAAATGCTGCAGGCAGGACAGCCCTATCTTGTATACGGCAAGGTTGGTTATTTCCAGGGCCGCCCGCAGATCATCCACCCCGAAATAGAAATACTTACACAGGAAAAACAGGACGGGAAGAATCACCTGGAACCCGTTTATCCCACCACAGAAAAATTAAAGGCAAGAGGATTCAGCGGAAGGCAGATCGGGAAACTGACAGAAACGCTCATAGGCATGTTAAGAGAAAAAGATATTCCCGAAAACCTGCCGGCTGAAATAGTGAGGGAACTGAAATTTACTGACCGCTTCACGGCATTCCGCCAGGTTCATTTTCCTGTAACGACAGACGAATATGAACAGGCGGTAAAGCGATTGAAGTTTGAAGAGCTTTTTATCGCACAGCTAAGAATGAACCTGCTCCGCTCCAACCGTCATCGTTTTTTCCAAAGGGGTGTTGTTTGATAAGGTAGGGGAATATTTTAATACATTTTATAAGGAACATCTTCCTTTTGAACTGACCGGTGCGCAAAAACGAGTGATAAAAGAGATACGGGCTGATACAGCAAGGGGAAAGCAAATGAATCGCCTGCTGCAGGGTGATGTAGGAAGCGGCAAGACCATTGTAGCATTACTCACCATGCTGCTGGCGCTTGATAACGGGTACCAGGCCTGCCTGATGGCGCCTACGGAAATACTGGTGAAACAACATTTCGCCACGCTGAGCGGGTTGCTGGAAAAAATGAACGTGACTGTCGGCCTGCTGACAGGCTCAACAAAATCAGCAAAACGAAAAAATATCTTAAAAGAGCTTGCCGACGGCGATCTGCAAATCCTTATCGGCACGCACGCCGTAATTGAAGAAGTGGTAAAGTTTAAAAACCTGGGTATCGTGATCATTGATGAACAGCACCGGTTTGGAGTAGCGCAAAGGGCCCGATTATGGGAAAAAGCAGAGACACCTCCGCATGTATTGGTAATGACAGCGACCCCTATCCCGCGTACACTGGCCATGACGGCCTATGGCGATCTTGATTACAGCATAATTGATGAATTGCCACCCGGAAGACAACCCATCACTACCGTACACCGTTATGAATCACAGCGGAGTAAGGTAATGGGCTTTTTGCGGGCTGAAATAGATAAAGGCAGGCAGGCATACATCATTTTTCCTTTAATAGAAGAAAGCGATAAGCTGGATTATGAAAACCTGATGCGGGGTTACGAAACGGTGAAGGGGTATTTTCCCGAGCCAAAATACTGGATCAGTATGGTACATGGCCGTCAGCCTACGGAGCAGAAAGAACTAAATATGAAAAGGTTTGTTGAAGGAGATACGCAGATAATGGTATCAACCACGGTGATAGAAGTGGGGGTAAATGTGCCGAATGCCACGGTGATGATAATAGAAAGCGCTGAAAAATTCGGGCTTTCGCAGCTTCACCAACTCAGGGGCCGGGTAGGCCGGGGAGCTGATAAAAGCTATTGTATATTTTTATCCGGGTCTAAATTGGGTAATGATGCCCGTGAGCGCATCAGGATAATGACGAGTACGACAAATGGATTTGAAATAGCTGAAAAAGACCTTGAATTACGCGGCCCGGGCGACATTGAAGGAACGAGGCAGAGCGGTGTTTTAAACTTTAAACTGGCTAATATAGTCCACGACAGGCCACTACTCGAAACGGCCAGGGTAATGGTGTCCGCGCTCCTGGATAATGACCCGGATCTTGATTCGGCAGAAAATTTGCAGCTTAAAAAATTCCTGAAAGCGCAGAAAGGCAATGTGATATGGAGTAAGATTTCTTAACACAAGTTTTCAATTTTCTTACGGATTATTTTAATTAAATTGATGAAAATAAAATTCACCCTGAAACAGTATTTGATTCTCGCGGCATTTTTGATCCCTGCCTTTGTTGCACAAGCTCAGAGCTATAACAATATTGAATTTATTGAAAATAAAGGCCAGTGGGATCCGCGGGTGAAATACATGGGTGAGGTCAATACCGCGCTGTCTTTATACGCTCAGGCGGGTTTACTATTTTACAGCATAACCCCGAAGATTATGACAGGCTGCAATCCATGTTTCATGGTCATAAAGAAAAGAACGGTGAATTATTAAGCCGTGAAGGAAAGATAGTCATCCGCTCTCATGCGTACAACGTTGATTTTGTCGGCGCTTCAAAAGAACTGAAGGTGGTTCCTGATAAGATCGCTCCCGGTCACATTAATTACTTCATTGGTGACGATCCTTCCAAATGGGCGGGCAATTGCCGCATTTTCCAGGCTGTCACTTTACAAGATGTATACCCCAATGTAGATGTAAGGTACTATACGGATAATGTTACATTGAAATATGATATTGTCGCCAAACCCGGTGCGGATATCAGCAAAATAGCCCTGAGATATGAAGGAGCGGAAAAACTGCAGGTGAAGAATAAAGAGCTTGTTGTAAGCACTTCCATCGGGGAGTTGAGAGAAGCTTATCCTTATACCTACCAGGCAGATGGAAAAGCAAGAAAGGAAGTAAGCTGCAAGTATTCAGTAAAGGATAATATTGTACGATTTGATGTGAAAGGGTATGATCCTTCGGCCACATTGGTCATTGATCCTTTTCTTATCTTCTGTTCTTTTTCCGGCAGTTCGGCCAACAACTGGGGTTTTACAGCTACTTATGGTCCTGATGGAAGTTTTTATGGCGGCGGTATAGTATTCTCCAATGGTTTCCCCGTACTTCCGGGAGCATTTGAAACTACTTACCAGGGAGGAAATGCCGGTGAGCATCCAGGGGCAGTGGATATCGGTATCATCAAATTAACACCTAACGGATCTACCCGCGTGTATGCAACTTATATAGGCGGCAGTGGCAATGATCAGCCGCATAGTCTTGTTGTTGATCAGCAGGGTGATCTTGTGCTGGCAGGAAGAAGCAGCTCCCCCGCTTACCGGTGTAGGCGCTTATCCTGTCACCGGCGGAGCAGCCGGTATCATCGGGCCATGTGGCGGACATGATATTGTAGTTACCAAATTGAATGGGGATGGCTCGGCCCTTATTGGTTCCAAAAGGATAGGAGGTACCGCCAATGACGGGGGTAAATATTACGACTTCCAGTTCTGCGGCGACCTCATTGCACCATAATTATGGCGATGGCAGCCGTAGTGAAGTGATCCTCGATGCAGGCGGTAATATTATGTGGCTTCCAGTACGCAGTCAAATAATTTTCCTGTAAGCGTTGCCGCTTTTCAAGCAACGTACGGCGGTGGATTCCAGGACGGAGCTGTTCTGAAATTTGCTCCCGATGTTTCTTCCATGACCTTTGCGAGCTATTTAGGGGGCAGCGGCAATGATGCAGCCTATGTATTATCTCTTTCCTCCGGCAGGAGATATCTATGTGGCAGGGGGAACAGAGAGTACTAATTTTCCCCGGCAGCCAGGCAGGAACTGTTGGACCCGGGGGCGCATGGCGCTATTGATGGGTTTGTGGCGCAGATAGCAATAACGGAACGAATATCATCCGCTCCACGTATATCGGTACCAATGGTTACGACCAGGTATACGGTGTTCAGTTTGATAAGAACGGTTTTCCTTATATCATGGGACAAACAACCGGCAACTGGGTTCCTATTAATGCGATTTATGTTGATGCAGGCGCTAAACAATTCATTGGAAAATTACAACCTGATCTTTCATCGTATATATATACCACTACATTCGGTACAGCATCCACCATACCTAATATTTCTCCTATCGCCTTTTTAGTAGATCGTTGCGAAAACGTATATGTTTCAGGATGGGGAGGAGATGTTGCCGGGAATAATGCATTTCCCAACGCAGGTACATTTGGCATGCGCGTAAGTACTGATGCGTATAAACCTACTACGGATGGCAAGGACTTTTATTTCTTTGTGATGAAGCGTGACGCAGCCGATCCCAATCCGCTTTAACGCAAGCTTTTTTGGGCAGGATGGTGGTTTAACGGATCATGTGGATGGCGGCACAAGCCGGTTTGATGCAAACGGGGTGATCTACCAGGGTGTTTGTGCCAACTGCGGTGGCGGCGCTACCTTTCCTACTACTTTCGGGTCATGGGCTTTCACAAAACCCGGCGCTGCATTTTGTAATCTCGGCATGATAAAAATGGCCTTTAACCTGGCGGGAGTGGGCGCAGATGTACAATCCGCCATTGGCGGCACGCCAAGTGATACAGCAGGTTGTTTACCACTTACCGTTGTTTTTACCGACCAGGTGCGTAACGCCACTCAATACATCTGGAATTTTGGCGATGGTACAGGCGATTTTGGCCCGATGGCTGCGGATACAGGATGGATACAGGATATACAAGAACGCATGTGTTTGAGAATGTAGGTATTTACCGGGTCATGTTAATAGGAATTGATCCGTTCAGTTGTAATGAGCGTGATACTTCTTACATCAATATACGCGTAGGGGACCTTGAAGCCGTACTGGCAGCAACAGCCGTAAAAGTGACGCCTCCGTGTGATGCATTCAGGTTTAGATTCAGCAATGGGTCAACTACTGATCCGTCACGGCCATTTACTGATACTTCTTTTATCTGGAAATTCGGTGATAACAGCGCTCCGGTGATTGCCGGTATGAATGATGTGGTGCATGACTACCCGGCTGCCGGCAGCTATATTGCCTGGCTGGTACTACGAGATACTGCTTATTGTAATTATCCTGATTCAATTTCTATCAATGTGGAAGTGGGCGCTAATGTGGTGGCAGGATTTACCACTCCTCCTGTTGGTTGTGCCGAGTATACAGCAGCGTTTGATAATACTACCATTATAGGACAAAGCTATCAATGGGATTTTGGCGATCCCGCCTCCGGGGCCAATAATACTTCGACAGCTTTTGAACCTACCCATGTTTACACAACTCCGGGCCCTTATAATATAATGATGGTGGCTACCAACCCTAATACCTGTAATGGTACCGATACGGCGCGGTTTACTATAGTGGTATATGCAAAGCCCGTATCAGATTTCAGCTATAGCCCGGTGGCGCCCGTTGAGAACACGCCGAATATCTTTAACAACCTGGCTTCTCCTGATGCCACTTCTTTTAAATGGGTATTTGGCGATGGAGATTCATTGGTCACTACATCGAGGGGGCCGGTTGAACATCAGTACAATGCTACAGGTAATTTCAATGCCTGCCTTTATGCCTATAATGCGGTGGGTTGTTTTGATGTTAAATGCAGGGTTGTAAACACACTGGTGGTCCCCGCATTGGATGTTCCGAATGCATTTACCCCCAATCAACCGGGAATTAACAGCGTCGTAATGGTGCGTGGCTTTGGTATCACCAGGATGCGTTTCATTATCTGGAACCGCTGGGGACAAAAAGTATTTGAGACAAACAACCGCTTACAGGGATGGAATGGAAGAGTGAAAGGCGTGGTACAGCCAATGGATGTATATGCGTACACACTGGATGTTGAGTTTTTTGATGGAAAGAAAACAACTAAAAAAGGTGATATAACGTTAATCAGGTAGCTAAGAGTTTAAAAGAGAAAAGGAGGAAAAGAGAATATGAAGATTTTACATAACATAGTGGCGCTTGTCGTTTGTACTTTGTGCTTCGTAAATTGTACTTACTCCCAGGATTTTCATTTTTCCCAGTTCATGAATTCGCCGCTTAGTACGAACCCTGCCAATACAGGCTTCATTCCCGACGGAGATTACCGGTTGGGAATTAACTACAGGAACCAGTGGTCTTCCATTATGTCGGTGCCTTATAAAACCATGAGCGCTTTTGGAGACATACAGGTAGCGCAGCGTGATAACAGCTGGATGGGAATCGGTGGGCTGATACTGAGAGATGTTGCCGGCAGCGGCAATCTTACTTCTACCAAAGTATACGGCTCGGTAGCGTATCACCAGATGCTCAATCTTGGAAGTCTTCTTAGTTTAGGATTTAATGTAGGGTGGGCTAACAAACAGATCAACGTTACCAATCTCAAATTTCCCGATCAGTTTGACGGGCACTTTTTTGACAGCCACCTGCCGACCAGCGCTGTACTGGATTTTAATAATATCAATTACCTGGATATACAGGCAGGATTGAATTACGCTTATTTTCCTACGGAGAATATTTACCTGAACGCCGGATTTTCTACCTTTCATATAAACAGGCCGAGGGAATCATTCTTTACAGCGCAGCCCGGTATTGATAACAGGATACCCATGCGGCATACCGCGTTTATCAATGGTAGTTTCAAACTCAATGATCAGTGGATCATTAACCCGAACACTTATTTTTCCTTACAGGCAAAATCCTATGAATGGCTGATAGGAGCTAATGCGCATTACAACCTGTCAGGTAACGGAGAAAATATTCTGATCGGTGGTTTATATTTCCGCAGCAAAGATGCTATCATCCCTACGATCGGTTTGGGTCTGAAAGATTATACATTTATGTTCAGCTATGATGTTACGATATCTACACTTCGTAATTATAATAACAGCCGCGGCGCTTTTGAATTTTCCCTGGTCAAGCAGGGTGTTTTTGACAAATTCAATGGTAATAAACGTGATGTAATATGTCCCAGTTTTAAGAATTACTGATAAACAGTTATCCAAACTTTCAATTTTCAATTGCTGATTTATCCCGAATTTTACTGCTTTAAAGAGTTCAAGAGCAATGGAAACAGCTATTACGGCAAAGCTTACTTCACATCATATAGAGGCATTTAAAAAGATCGCCGGAGAGGCGTTTGTGGTGGTGGATGAAGAATCACTCAGGCATTATTCTCATGATGAAACGGAAACGCTGAGCTTTTTACCGGATGTAATTATCAAACCCCGTACAGCCACAGAGATCAGTCATATTATGCAGATCTGCAACCGCGACAGGATACCGGTTACTCCACGGGGCGCCGGTACCGGCTTAAGCGGTGGTGCATTGCCTCATCTTGGCGGTGTATTGCTTTCTATGGAAAGAATGAATTCGATACTGCAGATAGATGAAAGGAACCTGCAGGTAACTACTGAGCCGGGAGTGATCACCGAAGTATTACAAAATGCAGTGAAAGAAAAAGGATTGTTTTATCCACCCGATCCCAGCAGCCGTGGTTCCTGTTTTATCGGGGGCAATGTCGCGGCCAACAGCGGCGGACCCAAAGCGGTAAAATACGGCGTTGTCAAAGATTATGTATTGAACCTGGAGATCGTGTTGCCAACCGGTGAAATAATCTGGACAGGAGCCAATGTCTTGAAAAATTCTACCGGCTATAATCTTACACAGTTAATAGTGGGGAGTGAAGGAACACTGGGCATTGTTACAAAGATTGTATTGAAATTAATCCCCCTGCCAAAATACGACCTGCTGATGCTCGTGCCATTTGCATCACTCGAAAAGGCAAGTGAAGCGGTAAGTGCGATATTCCGTGCAGGATTCACGCCCAGCGCCCTTGAACTGGTAGAGATTGATGCATTGAAGATCACCAGCAAAATGGTAGATAGTTTCGCCGTACCGGTCACCGATGATATAGAAGCGCATCTCATTATTGAAGTAGATGGAAACAATATGGATGTGCTGATGAATGATATGGAACAGATCGCGGCATTGATGACTGAGTATGAAGGAGGCGAGATATTCTTTGCCGATGATGCGCAGCAAAAAGCGGAACTGTGGAAGGTGCGTCGCCGCACAGCCGAAGCGGTGAAGATCGCCGGTTATACTATTGAGGAAGATACGGTGGTGCCACGGGCCGAATTACCGGCTTTGATAAGAGGAGTAAAAGAATTGGGCAGGCAGTATAATTTTCATGCGGTATGTTATGGTCATGCGGGCGATGGCAACCTGCATATCCGTATTAAAAAAGAAGGTACCGCCGATAGCCATGGTGATGTGGAAATGACGAAAAGCCTGCGGGCTTTGTTTGAGCTGGTAAAAAGCCTTGGGGGTACTATCAGTGGCGAACATGGCGTAGGGCTTATACAAAAGAAATACATGGATGTGATGTTTGATGACACACAGCTTCACCTGATGCGCAGGATCAAAAAGATATTCGATCCGAATAATATTTTAAATGCCGGAAAGGTATTTGATCTATGAACTCTTACCAGCAGATACCCGGTACGCCAAAAGAAATACTGCGCGGGATCCGGATTTTTTTTGGCGCCATTATCGCCGGAGCCTTACTATTCGCGGTCATCGTTGTAATTGTCAATAAGGTGCAGGGACACCTGATGCCTGAAATAAAAGAGTATGAGTATGCTTTTTTATATGCAGCGGCGGGTATAGCTGTCGTTTGTCTGATCATCGCGTATAACGCCTATAATAAAGAGATGGCTGTTGCTAAAAATTCTTTAATTCCACTGACGGGTAAACTAAACCTGTACCGTACTGCGTTGATCAAATACGTAGCATTGTGTGAAGGACCCGCTTTGTTCGGTATCATTGTATTGTTTATGACGGCTAATTATGCTGCTCTTATCATTACCGGGATCATGATCGCGGCTATGCTGGCAAAAGCGCCAACCCGCAGGAGAGTAACAGATGACCTGGCGCTGGACTGGAAGCAGCAGCAGGAACTGGAATGATCGTTTAACTGTAAATGAATAATCGTATGAAGAAATGTGTTTTATTACCTGTGCTCTTTTTATTCATTGCGTATACGCTGGTGGCACAGGATGAAGAAAAAAAAGACAAAGGATTTAAAAAAGAAAATCTTTTTACCGGCGGTACCGTTTCGTTTTCATTTTTCAATAATTCATTCCTGGTCGGCGCCAACCCCGTTTTCGGTTATAGCATCGCTGACTGGATAGATGCGGGCATTGCGGTGAACTATACCTATAGTTCTTCGAAAGACATTTACAATACGGGATATAATGATAAGCTCCGTCAGTCCATATACGGTGGCGGTGTATTTGCCAAACTGTATCCTGTAAGGTTCATATTCCTGCAGGCGCAGCTCGAGCACAATTATATACGGCAAAAATATTTTCTTCCCGGTGGTGGCGGCCCATCTGAAGTAGCGAAAGTAGAGGCCAACAGCTTATTGGTAGGGGGCGGTTATACCAGTGGCCGTGAACCCGGCAATGGCAGACCGTTTTTTTACCTGGCCATTTTGTTTGATGTAGCGGATAATGTGTATTCGCCGTATTTGAATAACCAGCGAAGGATCATTCCTATTATCAGGGGAGGCATACAGGTGCCTTTATTCCAGGGGCGATAAAATTATTTCAGCAAATCAATAATAGCCGAAGGCTCGTTGATGAGGGTAAGTCTTTTCTGCGCTTCCTCGTACAAAAATTTTTCTTCCGCCATCTGTTTAATGTGAGCGATAAGATGATTATAAAATCCACCGGAGTTCAGAATAAATATTTGTTTGTCATGAATGGAAAGCTGGTTCCAGGTGACCATTTCAAACAACTCATCTAATGTGCCAAACCCACCGGGCAGAATGATAGCGGCATCGCATAAGTCATACATCTTTTTTTTACGCGTATGCATATCATCGGCCACTATCAGTTCACTGAGAGCAGTATGCTGTCTTTCCCAGTCTACCAGTACCTGCGGGATGACACCAATGACCTTACCGCCATGATCCATTACTGCATTGGCAATAGTGCCCATGATGCCTACGTTTCCTCCGCCATAGATAAGCGTCGTATTGGATGCAGCCAGTATTTTTCCTAATTCAATGGCGTGTTCCATGAATAATGGATTAACACCAGTTTTGGAACCGCAGAAAACCGCTAATGAACGGATGGATGTAGCTTGCATAAATTTGCAACAAAGGAAAGTAAATTTGTTTATCTTCAAAAATCTGTTGTTAATGGTAGTTATGAACCACATACGCACATAGAAACATAGGTTATCACACAGGACTTGTATTTGGTTAACTATTGTGTACTATGATGGTAATAAAGATTAAGCTAGGGCACTATTTTATCAAATATCATCCCATATAAACTCTGATCATGTCAGCCACTTTATTGTTCTCATTCGTCATAGGGTATTTTGCATTATTGCTAGGTGTAGCCTGGTACACTTCCCGTAATTCCAATAACGAATCTTTTTTTATCGGTAACAGGAACTCCAACTGGATGCTGGTAGCTTTTGGTATGATCGGCACTTCGCTTTCAGGTGTTACGTTTGTGAGCGTACCGGGTGGTGTGGGAAAAGAATCATTCGCATACGGCCAGATAGTATTAGGTTATGTCATTGGCTATATAGTGATAGCCTATGTCTTACTGCCGTTATATTATCGTCTCAACCTCACGTCTATTTATAATTACCTGAGCAAACGTCTTGGCGTGTTTTCGTATAAGACCGGCGCCTCCTTTTTCATTCTTTCCCGCACACTCGGCGCTACAGCAAGATTATACCTGGTGGTGAAGATCCTGCAGGATGCGATCCTTTCCAGCTTTGGCATCCCTTTCTGGGTTACTACCCTTATCATACTGATCATGATACTTATCTATACCTATGAAGGAGGTGTAAAAACGATCGTATTCACCGATACATTGCAAACTACCTTCATGCTTACCGGGCTTATCGTATGCGTGGTGTATATGCTGCAGGCAATGGATACCAGTTTCGGATCGGCCTTATCCGCCATGGCAGATAAAGGGTATTCAAAAATATTTTTTACCGATCCTCACAGTAAGCTGTTTTTTCTGAAACAAATACTGGCGGGAGCATTCATCACCATTACGATGACAGGTATGGACCAGGAGATGATGCAAAAGACCATTTCTGTCAAACGATTAAAAGATTCTCAAAAAAATATCATTACGCTATCAGGCATCATGGTAGTGGTGATCATGTTATTTGTATTCCTGGGAGGGTTGTTATATTTATATGCAGCGCAGATAGGAGTGACGGCTACAGGAGATAAACTTTTTCCTGAACTGGCATTGCATCATATGCCGCCGATTGTATCGGTTATATTTATTATAGCACTGATCTCTGCGTTATTTCCGAGCGCCGACGGCGCTATTACTGCTCTTACTTCTTCTTTTTGTATTGATATACTGGGTATGCAGCGCAGGGATGACTGGACGGAAACGCAAAAAAAATCTATCCGCCAGCGTGTACATCTTACAGTAGCATTTGTTTTTCTCATCTTCGTACTTATTTTTTATAAGATCAATGATCCAAGTATGATCGGCGTTATCCTGAAAGTAGCCGCCTATACTTACGGTCCGTTGCTGGGTTTGTTCACTTTCGGTATCATCACCAAAAGACAGGTGCTGGATAAATGGGTACCCGTTATCTGTATCGCGTCCCCGGTACTTTGCTTTGTGCTGGATAAATTTCAGAAACAGATATTCGGCTCATTCGAGTTAGGACTGGAACTGCTTATCATTAATGGCGCCCTTACTTTCCTGGGTCTTTTCCTGATTTCCAAAAAAGGAGAAGCCCTGAATATGCAGGCCAACTAAAAAGCCTGCCTTTTCTGTTTTATCTTTGCGAAAACCGGCTGAATGGAATTAATTAATCCACAGGTACAGTTATATGCAGAGCAGTTTTCTTCCCCCGAAGATGCTCTTCTCAAAGAGATCAATGACTGGACGGTAAACAACCATCCCGAACAGCAGATGCTGAGCGGTCACTTACAGGGCAAAGTGCTGGAAGCGATCAGTTGGATGATCCGCCCCAAAAGAATACTTGAGATAGGAACTTTCACTGGTTATAGCGCTCTTTGCCTGGCAAAAGGCCTCACAGATGACGGGCAGTTACATACTATAGAACTGAGAGAAGAAGACGGGGCCAGGGCAAAAGCTTATTTTGACCGGTCTTCTTTCGCCAGCCGGATAATTTTACATACAGGTAATGCGTTAACCATCATCCCGGCCCTTGAGGAAGCCTGGGATCTTGTGTTCATTGACGCTGATAAACCTGCTTATATTCAGTATTTTAACCAGGTTTTGTCTAAGGTTCGGCAAAACGGGTTTATTTTAGCGGATAATATCTTTTTTCACGGAGAGGCGCTGGCAGACAGCCCTAAAGGGAAAAGCGCCAAAGGGATCAGGGAGTTCAATGAATTCATAAAGGAGAGAAAAGATGTAGAAAAAGTAATTTTGACCCTCCGCGACGGGCTCTACCTTGTCCGGAAACTATAAAGATCTATCCATGCAAAACGTTCGAATCATCCTGGTGGCTGCTTTTTTATTCATGGGATTTTTCTCCCGCGCCCAGAACCAGGAAGTAATACAGGAATACATCATTGTTTATAAGGATATTGCTATCGCCGAGATGCAAAGAACAGGCGTGCCTGCTGCTATTAAACTGGCACAGGGCATTCACGAAACCATGGCCGGTACCAGCGACCTCGTTACAAAATCAAACAATCATTTTGGTATAAAATGCAAAGCAGGCTGGGGTGGCGAATCGGTATCGCATGATGATGATCTGCGGGGAGAATGTTTCCGCAAGTACAATTCCCCGGCGGATTCGTACAGGGATCACTCTAATTTTCTGAAAGGAAGTCAGCGCTATGCTTTTTTATTTAAACTTGACCCGCTCGATTATTCAGCATGGGCTTACGGGCTTAAAAAAGCCGGGTATGCAACCAATCCAAGGTATCCGCAGGTCATCATTAAACTGATACAGGATTATAACCTGCAGGATTATACACTGATCGCATTGGGCAAAGGTCCGGCGACAGACGAAGTACTGGCGAATACAACGGAAGATAAAAACGAAACGGAGATCGCTCCTGCAGTAGCGGTTACAAAACCAGCAGAAGAAGTAAAAACGGTCAGTAAAGCGGAGCATTACCCGTCCGGCGAATTCAGGATCAACGATACCAAGGTTATTTATGCCACAGAAGGGACTTCTTTTCTGACTATCGCGCAACAGTATAATGTTCCTCTGGCAAGAATCTTTGAATTCAATGAAAAAGAAGAAGGCGAAGAATTGCTTGAGGATCAGCTTATTTACCTGCAGCGTAAACGTAAAACAGGCGGTAATGAGTTTCATACGGTAAAGGCCGGCGAAACTTTATACGATATCGCACAGGAAGAAGGGATGAGGATGGAGTCGTTGCTGGAGTATAATCAATTGCAAAGCAATATGCAGCCGGCAGCAGGGCAGCAGCTGTATTTAAAAACGAAAGCGCCTGCAAGACCATTGCTGGCAACGGGAGAAACAATAACAAAGAACGAAGCTGTATTCGCCAGGAACGATAATACAGTAACGAATGAGAATGCTACCCGGCCGGTAAACAGCACTGCGGCGTATATCATTCATACGGTACAGGTAAAGGAAACGGTCTATTCTATTTCAAAAAAGTATAACGTAAGAATTGACGATATTGCGGAGTGGAACCGGTTAAGCACTTACGAACTGAAGAAAGGCCAGCAATTGAAAATTTATAAATAAACCACATGGCGGAAATCAGGGTACATGACAAATCCTTTGAGACCTATCTTTCAGAAGAAACCATTTTGCAAAGGGTAAAGGAAATGGCCGGCGCTATCAGTAAAGATTATGCCGGCAAAAGGCCGCTTTTTATCGCCATACTGAACGGCTCATTCATGTTCGCCTCAGATCTTTTCAAGCAGCTCGATATGGAAGCGGAACTTTGTTTTATAAAACTCGCTTCTTACAAAGGCATGAAATCATCCGGCAATGTAGTTACCTCCATCGGCCTTGAAGATGACCTGTTCGGTAAAGATGTGATCATTGTAGAAGATATAGTAGACACAGGAAAAACACTGCATAATTTTCTTCCCAAATTGCTGCACCAGCAGCCTGCATCGCTTAAGATCGCCGCTTTGCTCAACAAGCCGGAAGCCACAGAATACCCGCTGGAATTGCATTATATAGGTTTTGACATTCCTGATAAGTTTGTAGTAGGTTATGGATTGGATTATAATGGCCTGGGCCGTAACCTCAAGGAAATTTACCAACTGATATAATTATAATTATTTACTGCACTTTGTCAGTGTTTTTTGTACCTTTTACAGTTAAAAATCCATATTGAAGGCCGCTTGCCATATATTATTGTGCCTGCTCATCAGTTCATCCGTATTTTCCCAGTATTATCTCCGTGGAGAAGTGAAAGATGAGTCGGGAAATTCTTTACAGAATGTAACCATCATTAATGTCCGTACAGGCTATGTGTATAAAAGCGGTACACAGGGATCATTTGGCATTCTTACCAGCCAGCAGATTGATACGTTTACTTTTTCCCTGGATAAATACATGCCTGAAAAGATGGTGGCAAATGCTGATCAGTACCTCAATGTAAAATTAAAACTGCTGCCCTCATCGGTTACCAATGTAAGAAGGGATAAACTTTCTTCATTGATAAAGAATATGCGGCGGGATGAGCAGAAGAACTGGTTTGTAGGTGATGAAACATATGCGAGTATATTGGAGAACAGGTTTGTGGATGCGCAGCGGTTTCCCAATACAGGTATGTCACTCAATGTAGACAGGGCTTCTTACAGTAATATCCGCCGGTTCATTACACTCAATTCAATGGTCCCTCCTGATGCTGTGAGAGTGGAGGAGATGCTCAATTATTTCAACCTGAATTATATTGAGCCGCAGGGAAAAGAAATCTTTAATGTCAAAACCACGTTGACAGCCTGCCCCTGGAATCCTGAGAGCCAGCTTTATTATATTGATCTTTCTTCCAAAAAACTGAACCTTGATACATTGCCTCCCAATAATCTTGTTTTTCTTATTGATGTATCCGGCTCTATGGATATGACCAACCGGTTGCCATTGCTTAAATCAGCTTTTCGTTTATTGGTTAATAATCTCCGGGCAAAAGATTCGGTAGCTATCGTTGTATATGGTGGTATCTCCGGCGTTATGCTCAATACAACAAGCGGGGCGGAAAAAGATACTATTCTGAAAACGATAGACCAGTTGGTTCCCGGCGGTTCCACACCCGGTGAGTCAGGTATACGACTGGCCTATAGTGTTGCGAGAAATCATTTTGTAAAAAAAGGCAATAACAGGGTGATATTAGCTACTGATGGTGATTTTAATGTAGGTATCAGGTCAGAAGAAGAACTGGATGACCTGATCTCGCAGCAACGGGAATCCGGTATCTATCTTACTTGCCTGGGCGTGGGGATGGGTAATTATAAAGATTCAAAGATCCAGACACTGGCAAAAAGAGGCAACGGGAATTTCGCTTACCTCGATAATTTTAAAGAAGCGGAAAAAGTATTAATGAAAGAATTTACCCAGACATTATACGCGGTGGCCGATGATGTATATATGGATGTGGAGTTTAATCCCGACTATGTTAAAGAATATCGTTTGATAGGCTACGATAATAAAGTAGGAGCGCTGAATGATTCTTTATCGGTGATTGAAGGCGGTGAGATCGGCTCGGGTCAGTCGCTCGTCAGTGTATTTGAAATAACACCGAAGGTGGCGGCGCCCGGTGAAAATACAGCAGCTGCCGGCAGCAGTTTTGCCCAGATAAAATTGCAGTATAAAAAGCCTAATGATCCTGCCAGTTATACATTCAGCTATTCCAGCCCCAGGCAAATAATTGGTTTCGACAAACTGGAAAAGTATTACCGTTTTTCCGCGGCAGTGGCTATGTTTGGTTCTATGCTGCGGTCTTCACAGTTCCTGAAAAATACAACATGGAATGATATCCTGTCTTTCGCGATGGCATCTGCAGACAATAATGATCTTCTTCAGAAAGAATTTGTGAGTATAGTGCAGCAGGCTAAAATACTTTATACCAAAACGAAAAAGAAAAAAGGAAGCAAAGAAGAGAATTAAGAAAACATCTCTCTTATTTTATCAAAGAAACCTTTTTCATTCTTGTCAGGGTTCGGTTTAAAGTTATTGGAATGACTGAGCTTTTCGAGTAAGGTCTTTTCTTCCGTACTTACGTTCTGGGGTGTCCAGATATTAACGTGTATAAGCTGGTCGCCCTTCTCATACGAATTAACAGCCGGAAACCCTTTTCCTTTCAGCCGGAAGATCTTGCCACTTTGTGTGCCCGGTGGTATTTTGATCTTTGCGCGGCCGTCAATAGTAGGCACTTCTACCTGCATACCAAATACCGCATCGGTAAAAGAAATATGTAATTCGTAAGCCACATTCAATCCCTCGCGATGCAGGTCTTTGTGTTGTTCCTCTTCGATGAGTATAATAAGATCGCCGGGTGGGCCGCCTCTTTCTCCTGCATTTCCCCTGCCGTTTATATTCAGCTGCATACCTTCCTGTACACCTGCAGGGATATCAATAGTGACGGTTTCTTCACCATACACTCTTCCTTCTCCTTTACAGGTCGGGCATTTTGCTGTGATAGTAGTGCCTTCGCCATTACAGGTGGGGCAGGTGGTAACTGTTTGCATTTGCCCGAGAAAAGTATTCTGTACTTTCCGCACCTGTCCACTGCCGCCGCAGGTGCCGCAGGTTTGAACACTGCCTTTATCTTTTGCGCCGCTGCCACTGCAGGTGGTACAGCTTACATGTTTTTTTACTTTGATATTCTTGGTAACGCCTTTTGCGATCTCTTCGTAAGTAAGTTTTAATTTAACACGAAGGTTGCTGCCCCTTACTCCGCGGCTGCGCTGACCACCACGGCCGCGCTGTCCGCCGCCAAAAAAATTTCCGAAAACATCATCACCGAAAACATCTCCAAACTGGCTGAAGATATCTTCCATATTCATTCCACCGCCGCTAAAGCCACCGCCACTACGGCTATTGCCGCTTACGCCTGCATGTCCATAGCGGTCATATTGTGCTTTCTTATCGGTATCACTGAGTATTTCGTATGCTTCCGCTGCTTCTTTGAATTTTTCTTCCGCTGCCTTATCACCGGGATTGCGGTCGGGGTGATATTGCATGGCTACTTTACGGTAAGCTTTTTTGATCTCATCCGCCGAAGCGCCTTTCTGTACTCCCAGTATTTCGTAAAAATCTCTTTTTGACATATTAAGCTATTAGCTTTTACCGCAGGCTATGAACATTTCCACGGGCAGACCCGCAGTTAATGCTCACAACGCACAGCTTTATTTACCTACTACTACTTTAGCGTGACGGATGATCTTGTCGTTAAGATAATAACCTTTCATCACTTCATCTACAACTTTACCCTGTAATTCGGGTGTGGGCGCAGGAATTTCCGTGATGGCTTCATGGAGGTCGGTATCAAATTCTTTGCTGATGGTATCCATTGCTTTCAGGCCTTTTGCCTGTAAAACAGTGCGGAGTTTATTAAATACCAACAATACTCCTTCCCTGATCGTTTTAATATCTTCGCTTGTTTCTACTTGCTTTTGTGCACGGTCACAATCATCCAGTACATCCAGCATATCCCGGATCACTTCTTTACCGGCTGTTTGTATCAGCTCGACCCTTTCTTTGGCGTTCCTTCTTTTGAAATTCTCGAACTCAGCCACCTTTCTCAGGTATTTGTCTTTAGCCTCATCCAGTTCCGCCTTTAGTTTATCCAGTTCTGAATCATTATCAACGGGATTATTCAGATGAGAACTTCCACTCATGCTGTCATCGGAATTAATATCAATATCCGCTTCATTTCCGGGTGTCTGCTGTGTTGCGTCGTTTTCTGCCATTTTTTCAAATTGTTTGCAAAGGTAAGGTTGTCAAGAATACTGCCAATGGGCGGTACAGGGACAAAATGGCTGGCAAAAACAGGGCTAAATGCCGCAGCGGCATAATACTTTTGAAAACTTACTTTTGCGCCATGGTAAAAGTAAGTTTAGGAAAAAGAATATCACAACGGGTTGCCAACGGCCATCCCTGGATATTCAATAACGAAGTAGAAAAAGTAGAAGGAGAAGTGAACGGCGGTGAGATCGTTGAAGTATTCACACATGATAAAAAATTCATTGGTAAAGGATATATAAATCCCAAGTCACAGATACTCGTGCGGTTGCTGACAAGGGAAAAGAATACAGAGATCAATGAGGAGTTCTTTCATGACCGTATCGCACAATGCTGGCAATACCGGAAAAAGATCGGGTATGCTGAAAATTGCAGGCTGGTATTGGAGAAGCTGATTCGCTTCCCCAATTGATCATTGACAAGTTCAACGATTACTTTGTCATTCAAACCCTGGCCCTCGGAATTGATGTATGGAAACCGGCGATAGTAAAGGCGTTAAATGAAATATTTAAACCTAAAGGCATTTATGAACGCAATGATGTGCCGGTAAGGGAACTGGAAGGACTGCCACAGCAAAAAGGTTTTCTGTCCGATCCTTTTGATACGAAGATCATCATTACAGAAAATGGCCTGCAGTTCCAGGTGGACATCGAAAATGGGCAGAAGACCGGTTATTTCCTGGATCAGCAGGATAACCGCAGGGCTATCCGGTATATTGTGAAAGGAGCTGATGTACTCGGCGCTTTTACTTATACGGGAACGTTTGAGATACATGCCGCGCATTATGGTGCTAAGTCTGTATTGGGGCTGGATATTTCGGAGAATGCGGTACAGCAGGCTACAAAAAATACGGAGCTGAACGGGCTGCAGGATATCTGTCATTTCCAGGTGGCCAATGCATTTGATGTATTGAAGCAATGGGCGAAGGATGGCAGGCAATATGATGTGGTGATGCTCGATCCGCCTGCTTTTACCAAAAGCCGGGAAACGATTCAGAAAGCGATCACCGGTTATAAGGAGATCAACCTGCGCGGGATGAAACTGGTGAGACCAGGGGGCTTTTTAGTTACCTCTTCCTGTACCAACCTGGTAAATGCTGAGTTATTTATGCAGACAATAGAAATGGCTGCAAAAGACGCGAGAAGAAAAATAAGGCAGGTGGCATTCCAGGCGCAGTCAGCAGATCATCCGATAGTACCGGGTTTAGAAAATACGCATTACCTCAAATTCCTGATCATACAAGTACTCTAAGGAATACTAAAGAAATGATGGAAGCGTTATTGTAAGCGAAAACGTCACTGCGAGCGAAGAGCGGCATTACAAGTCATTGTGAGGAAGATAAGACCGTCATTGCGAGCGCAGCGAAAGCGTCATTGCGAGCGAAGCGAAAGCGTCATTGCGAGCGAAGCGAAAGCGTCATTGCGAGCGAAGCGAAGCAAGTCATTGCGCAACGCGAAGCAATCAACGCGAAACCTGGAACTTACCCGTATCCATTACTTTGCCGCTTGGATCGGTAAGATGATAAATATAAATGCCACGGGTGAAATCAGTAAGCGATATAGTTGTCTTTTCGGTAACGCTTTGATTTTCGTACATCTTTTTACCTAAGAAATTATAGACTACGATAGTCAATCCTTTCTGATACGTTTTTTGAAGATCGAAAGTGATATAAGAAGTAGCGGGGTTGGGATACAATTTAACAGATTTACCCATTGCATCAGCACCAGGCGTACGCCCATCCTGTGCATTTGCACAAAAAGCTGAAAAAACAGTGATCAGTAATATGGGTAGAATTTGTCTCAACGAATCAAATTTACTTTTATTTTTCAATAATAGAATGATTTTTCTTAATCTTCAAATCCTTTGCCACAAAAAAAGTCCCCCTCCTGTAAATCAGGTATTTATACGTGGTAAATAGCCGTCATTAACAAAAATTTCTGTTTAAGTTATTGATTCAGAAGCGGGGGCAAAGCGTCGAGTTAAGCGTTGATCTGTCCTGCTTTAAAAAACCGATATAGGAAAGGGATAATTCAAATCCTCCCCGGCCATAACTCGATGGTTTAAGCTTGGAAATATTTACATCATAACTAAGGGCAAAGGAAAAAGGGGAATAGTCAAGTTTGATAACCGGGATCAGGGCGTCATTCCATCTCAGGAAAGTGCCGGCATGAAGAACATAGTCGGGTTGTTCAGGGTCGCCGCCGATCTTCAGGCCATACATGGCTCCGCCTACTGTTTCGGTAAAACCTCCCTGGCGGGAGTGGTCCGCCTGCAATGTCATATACGCATAATCGCCTACGCCAAAGCGAAGCCCCCCTGAAAACACCCATTTGGGATGCAGTTCAATATTGGGATCGCGGTAAAACGAAATATTGGGACGATTGAAATGGTGATAAGCTGCGCCGATAAAGAAATTATCGTCAGGGTTATCATTCAGGTCTGCATTGTAGCTCATGCCCACACTTCCGTCCAGGTAAGTGTATTGCGCATCAGCCAGGTTTTCTCCAAGACCGCCGCCATCATACTGGCTGTTGGTGGTCATTTTGGAAATATCGAAACTGCGTTGTACGAGGCCGCCCATAAAACCCAGTGACAAATAGCGGTTGTGATCGGCGCTCACCGATTTATGATAATTAAGCGCAGGCATAGCGTGTACAGATGTCCAGCCGATCGTTCCCGCACGATCATATAATAGCTGCATGCCAACCGTCATAAAATCATTTCCTTTTCCAACGGGCATTTTATATTCACCATTCAATGAAGCCGTCTTGTAGGCATTGGTCACACTGTTCCATTGATCACGGTAAACAGCCTGCACTCGTATATCCCCGGTATAGATGCCGGCTAATGATGGATTGCGTAGTAAGGGCGCTTCGAAGAACTGCGAGAAATGAATATCCTGTGCCACCGAATAAAGAGACAGCAAACAAAATACGATACCGGTAAAAACGGCACGTGTAATTCTCTTTATTGTTTGCTTTAATTTCATTTTACATTCTTTACAGGATAAGCGCAATATTGCCTTCCAGCTTGATCATTTCACCGTTATCGCACACCACTTCTACCTGGTAAACGTATACATCAGGTTGTGGTTTTTTGCCTTTTACCATTCCATTCCAGCCGGCTGCAGCATTATTCACCGGGAAATCTCTTTTTTCAAATACCACTTCCCCCCAGCGGTTGAATATCCTTAATACTTTTATGGAGTAAAGCCCTTTTCCCCTTGGATAAAATGCATCATTGCTGCCGTCTCCATTTGGTGAGAAGGTGTTTGGCATAAATAAATTGCCATCCTTGCATACAATGATGACTAAAATAGTATCGCTGTTGCTGCATCCTTTATCATCAGAAAAATGTACGAGGTAGGTGGTGTTGAACCTTGGTCCGGCCTCGGGAGTGGGACAGGTGGTGCAACTTAATCCTGTAGCAGGCGACCATTGCCATGTATTAGTGCCTGCAGAATAAACCGCGGGTATCTGTGCAGGGAAACCAACCTGTACAGTCATTTGCCCCGGCATGTTAACCGTAGGCAAAGGATTAATAATAATATTCTGTGTAGCCGTGTCTTTACATCCGCTGCTGTTCGTAGAGATAGCCGTGACTATAAAATCGCCGGCCGTATTATAGGTTTGATAAAAGGGATTTTGAAGATCGGAAGTATTGCCGTTAGGGAATATCCAGAACCAGTTGACCACAGAAGTATCAGGCCGCAGGAAAACGCCGGCGTGTAAAATGGAATCATAGATACATATCTCATTATCGCCGGTGATACCAATCAATGGTCTTAATACTACTTTAATAGCGCCGGGTATAGTTAATGAGTTCCCGCAATTCTGTGTCTGTACCGTAAGCGTTACATCAAAAATGCCGGGTGTGGTATACTGATGAAAGGGGTTTTGCAGGGTAGACGTGCCACCGTCACCGAATGCCCAGCTATAACCTATTATAGGATCATTCGAAGTAGTGGAATCGCTAAAGCTAACATAACCTGAATCGCATAAAAGCGAAGGTGTATAACCAAAGTCGGGATTGGCGCCAATGATCTTTATCGTGTCAATACCTGTAAGCGGAATCAGGCATCCCGCAGGATCAAGCATAATGACCTTGGGTACAAAATTTCCAAACGAGGTATAGGTGTGCGGAACTGCCGGGGATGTGGTAGTGATCGTATTGCCATCGCCGAAATCCCAGAAATAGGATTCAATAACGGCTGATGTAATGGTATTGAATGTTACAGGCAGCGGATTGCAACCACCAAGCGGCGCATACGTTATACGTGAGCCTGTAGTATCGTTTACAAGAATATTGATAAATGCGGAATCAATACATCCGCCGGGACTAGTTACCAGTAATCTCACCCTGTATGTTCCCGGTATGGAATAATAATGAACAGGATTGGTGAGCACAGATGTTCCTTCACCCGGGCCAAAATCCCATTGTGACGATGTATAAAAAGTGGACGTGTTGGTGAACTGGACTTCCAGCGGAATACAGGAACCTATTGAATCGTTGACAGTAAAGCTGGCATCAGGAAGATCCACGCGGATATAATTTATTTTTGTCACCGAATCCTTGCAGCCAAACGCATCGGTGATAACCAGTTTTACATCATATTGCCCCGTTGCTGTATAAATATTCGTTGGAGAAATAATGGTGGATGTATTACCATCGCCAAAATTCCATACGCTGGTAAGCCCGGTACCGGAAGAAGTATCGATAAAATTAACAACAGCGCCGGGGCATGTTAATGTGTTCGCGGATACAAAGCCAGGTACAGGATCTGTTATAGTTACAATGGCCGGTTTGGTCAATGTATCTGAACAGCCTGCCGCATCAGTTACTTTTAATTTTACAGAAAATACGCCAACTGTATTATACGTGTGCTGAAAAGGCGGACCTGAAAAAGTTTGTACGATACCATCACCAAAATCCCATTGCCAGCTTGCAAGTGCGTTTACACCATCTGTCGCAGAGAGGTTATTAAATGTGGTGATGAGGCCGGTACATCCGGATGTATTGGTAGCAGAAAAATTGGCTATCGGGCCGTTAATACGGATATGGTTGGTCTTTATGATAGAATCACGGCAACCATTTATATCAAAGATCCTCAATGTAACCGTATACGTGCCGCTTGCCGGGTATTGATAACTGAATGGAGCAGTACCCGTGGCAATCAGTACCCCGTTTCCAAAATCCCATTGTAAAGTGGCTGTAATAGCCGGATTTACATTCAGCGGTGTGAATATGATCGCACTGCCCCTGCACACCGTATTAGCGCTGACGGTAAAATCGGGATTCTGATCAATAGCTTTTACATCAAGCGAATAAGAATGCGAACAGCTTCCGTTAAAAACCGTTAGTGTAACGGTATATGTTCCCAGCGCCGGAAAGCTATGAACAGGGTTTTGTATAGTTGAAAGAGGGCTGCCGTCTCCAAAATTCCATTGCCAGGAAGTAGCTCCAATAGATTGATCGGTGAAAGAAAATTCTAACCTGTCAGAACAATTCGCAGTATGTATGAACCGGGCAATAGGCGGTAATACCTGTATATAATTTACGTGCACGACGGTATCTCCGCATCCGTTATTGGTAGCAATCAATGTGACAGAGAAATAACCCGTATCAATATAAGTATACGATGGATTTTGTACCGTAGAAGTGCCGGCATCTCCAAAATCCCAGAGCCATTCATCTGCCGGAACAGAAAGATCTGTAAACTGTACGGGCTGGTAAGCGCACACAGGTATGGGAGTGGCAGAAAAATCAGCCACAGGTTTTGATCCTACCTTTATTGCATTATTTATTACTAAAGATTCTGTACAACCCGTACTGGTCGTTATAGTAAGTGTGACGGTATACGTTCCCTGTGTTGTATAGGTATGTGCCGGGCTGGCGGCCGCAGAAGTATTACCATCACCGAAATCCCACAGGTAAGAAGTAACGGCATCAAGCGTATTGATTACCGGTGTAAACGTGAAAGGAAAGGGAATGCATCCGCGGGCGGCTAACCCGGGTATACTGATGACCGGTCTCCTGATCGTAATAAAATTGGATCGTGTTATACTATCGGTACACCCAAAGGCATTTGTTATAAACAGTTTTACTGAAAAGCTGCCATAACTGGTATATATATGCGAAGGGTTTTGTAATACGGAAGTATTGCCATCACCAAAATTCCATAACCAGCTTACAGCGCCGGTAGAAAGATCCTGGAAGTTGACAGTAAGATCAGGTTCGCATTTAGTAGTAACAGGTGCTGTGAAATTGGCTACAGGCAAAGGATTTACAACAATACTATGTATGGCGGAATCAGTACAGCTTGCATACGTGTTATACAGTTTTACAGTATATGTTCCGGGTGCCGTATAGATATGTGTCGGGTTGATCTGTGTAGACATACCCGCATCACCAAAATTCCATAAAGCGCTGGCCGGTGCAGGAGTTGACGTATTGGTAAAAGAGGCGGTAGCATTAGTACAAACTGAAGCAGGAGATGTAAAGTCTGTAGCAATACCACCAATGGTCACCGGAACAGAACTGCGTATCGTATCCTCGCACCCCGAACTGCTGGTGACTACAAGTGTGATGGTATAGTTGCCCGCAGCAGTATACGTATTCGCCGGATGCTGTACGGTAGAAGTATTGCCATCACCGAAATTCCATTGCCAGGTTAATGTGCCCGGACCGGTTGATGTATTGGTAAAAGTAATAAGAGCAGGCGCACTGCATACTGCCGGTTGTGTATTGGTAAAACCTGCGGTCACACCGGGCGTTACAGCAATATAATTCGGGCGGCTGATCGTTTTTACACAGCCCTTATCATTGGTTACTTTTAATGTAATAGTGAAATTACCGGCAGTTGTATAAGCAACCGATGGATTTTGCAATGAAGAAGTAGCGCCGTTACCGAAATCCCATTGCCAGCTCACATTGGTATTACCCGCTCCTGCAGTTGAAATATCAGTAAAATTTACACGCAAAGGAAAACAACCGCTTTGATTATCAGCAGTAAAATTTACAGCAGGTATATCATATACGGTTATGTATTGATTACGGGTTAATGTATTACTGCCGTTGGTATTGGTAACAGTGAGGGTAATGGTATATGAACCCGGAACGAAATAGGTAGCTATTGGATTTTGAATAGTGGAAGTATTGCCATTGCCAAAATCCCAGTTCCATGATGTCGGGCTGCCAGCAGACAGATCCTGGAAATTGACGATCAGCGGTGAACAACCTGCCAGGGGAGAAGCGGTAAAATTAGCAACAGGGCTCTGACCTGATGCAGTAAACGCAGTGGTCAAGGCACTTACGAGTACAATTATTGCTTTCGTAAGAGTAGTATATAAATTTGTTCTCAGTGTTCTGGATTTAATCAC
>JBBCIL010000035.1:0-98377 GCA_037200265.1 Bacteroidota bacterium | reverse complement strand
ACTAATGAAAGGGTTTAAAATTTTTCAGCTGTCCGGGTTAAGAAAATAAAGGCTCGTCTAATTTAAGTGATTATGTGCGATCTTCCAGTTTTCTCGTAAATATACTAGTCAGCCTATGAATGCAGGTCGCCGGGTATACTTTTCTATACGGATTGAATAGCGCTTCATTTATCATTACAGGGAAAGATCAATATACAAATCTGTCGCGGAGGGCTAAAGGTTGCCGTAGTGGAAAATATCAGGGCGGGTAAAAGGTTGACAACGCCGTTTTGCCGCGGCAATCGGGGTGTCCGTTGTGCGATCGGTTGCGGCTGCTTCTTAAATGTTAAGAATGATTTCCCTGCAGAAAGAAACACAAATTATCAATTATCTTTAAAGCCAGTCATAAAAGATAAACTGTTCCGATGAAAAAATTTATCAGCGAGCTCAACGAATTTATCCTGCCTATCTCAGGGCGCATAGCAATAAGGGCAACCAGATACTTCATTTCACAGGGTCAACCCTGTTCTTTTCACTGATCGCCCTGGCTTTTATCCTGCCTGATTACTGGCTGATCGGGGTAGCTGTTTTTACAGGCTATTTATTACCCGGTATCGGTCACCGGTTCTTTCAGCATAACGATAGTTTCAGAAGCAGCAAGCCTGTACTTTGTGTTATCTGCGCATTCAGAATGTATTTGGATACACTGACCTTCCGTGTGCATAAGAAAAGCCGGGTTGTCAGAACAGTAATGCCTTAACATATTCGGGTATGTGGGTATAACAGGTACAGGAATGGCCATCATACGTCTTGCAATTAATTTACCTTTACTTCTCATTACCAGCTGTATTTGATGATGAAAGTAATATTGATCCTGCTTGGCGTTTTATTTATCAACTGCTGCGAAAATCAGCTTCATGGCCAGTCTGCCTATGTAAATACCCAGCAAGGTATCTATCGCTTAACGGGTGGCCCGGGCAATTGTACCCGAACGCCGGTAACAGATATCTGTAACAGCGCAAACCTCTTGCTCAGCATTGCAGTTTATAAGGATACGCTTTATTGCAATACCTGGAGTGGCGAACTCAAACGTTTTATCATTGGCGTACCCGGGAGCTGCCGCGTCCTTCTCCCGAATATATCTGCAGAAAATGCCATGACGGTAGACAAAGACGGCATTATTTATATGGGTACGCGGAAGCTCTACCGGTACAATCCGCATACTAATGTACTGACCGATCTTGGCAATATGCCTTTTACCAGTGGTGGAGACCTGATCTTCTTTAAAGACAAACTTCTTTTAGCTGGCTCTGATCCTGTTGATATGTCAACGGGTATTTATGAGATCAATATCAACAATCTTGCAGCGAGCACGCTCTATATGAGTACGCCCGGTTTCATTGGTCTTATCTCTTATCCTGTAGCCTGTGGCAGCAGCCGGTATTTTGGCATTTCAACTACAGGCAATAACAGCCAACTGACAGAACTTGACCTGGTAAATAAGGTAGTCATTGGTAATAGTTGTTCTATTCCTCTCGAGTTGCTCGATGCGGCAAGCAGTACGGGAAACCGGCCTGGATGATAATGTTACTTTCACGAACGTACAGATCACCAAAGCCTGCGGGGCCACTACCGCGACTGTACAGGCAGCCGCTGTATATGCGGAGCCCGGCGTTATCATGTATACATTAGACAACAGTATCACCAATACTACAGGATTGTTTCAAAATGTACCGGCTGGCCAGCACAGCATCGTTGCTTCCGCTGCCCTGGGTGCATGTACAAACGATACTTCATTCACAATTGCCGCAACCGGCAACCTTATCAGTAATATAGCTGTTACCAATCCCGCTAATTGCGGCATCAATTCCGGAAGTATTATCATTACGGCATCTTCAGCTAATCCTCCTCTCGCTTATACACTGGTAAATACAGGTGTAAACCAGTCTACCGGTAATTTTACCCAACCTTGCCGGCGGCTCCTATAATTTTCATGTTGAAGATGCAGGCGGATGTGCAGAAGATACTATCGTTACATTAACCGATGCAACAACTGCGTTTGTCAGTAGAATTGAAGTGACTTCACCCTCATTCTGTAATACAGGAAACGGGGAAATAAAGATCCTGTTGAATGCAGGCAATGCAACGGCGGTTTCAAGTATCAACAATGCGTCTTTTTCATCAGCGCTTAACTATACCGGCCTCACGCCCGGCAGTTATTATATACAGGTAAAAAACGGAACGCTCTGTTACTTTGATACTACGATCGTTTTAAAAAGTACAACCATATCATTTGTGAAGAAAGTGCAAGGCACTGCTTCCCGTTGTAATGCAGATAACGGGACAATAGCCATTGTTTTGGGATGCAACAGACGCGACAGTTGTTTCAAGTATCAACAATGCCGCTTTTTTACCCATGCTTGGCTATCCCGATCTCGCACCGGGAAGCTATTATGTACAGGTAAAGAACGGGGCCGGTTGCTATTTTGATACTACGATCATAATAGCGGCTGATAATTCCCAGACAGGTTGTAATGAAGTTTTTATTCCTAATGCCTTTACTCCCAACAATGATAGCTGGAACGAAGTTTTCAGTCCCTCCATTCCACCGGTGTATAAGAATATCGTTCTGCGCATATTCAACCGCTGGGGCGAAAAAGTATATGAAGGAAAAGGCAATAATGTATCATGGGATGGTACGTATAAGGGGAAAAAGCAACCGCAGGGAGTTTATATTTATCATCTTGGTCTAACCAATAGCAGCGGAGTCGCCGGGAGTTTGAAAGGCACCCTTACTTTAATAAGATAAGATATAAGGATAACTGTTTACCGCCGTATGATCTTTATTTCTTAATTCTTCAATATCGTAAACTCAACCCTCCTGTTCAATTGCCTGTTCTCATCGGTATCGTTAGGTACAACAGGTTTTGTTTCCCCATATCCCTGCGATTTGATCCTGGTGGTCGCTATGCCTTTTGATAAAATGTATTCCATGACGGATCTTGCCCTGTTATCACTTAGTTTATAATTGTAATCATCGGAGCCACGGCTGTCCGTATGTGCGCTCATTTCTATTTCGATCGCCGGATTTTCCTTTAACAGTGTTACTACACGGTCTAACTCCACAAATGATTCAGGACGCAGATCCCATTTATCAAAATCAAAGAATACATTGTTCAATCTTACTACCTGGCCGATCTCGATCGGAACAAGGTACAGGTCTTTGTGTATCTCTTTATAACCCGCCTGTATAAGTGAATCAAGATTCAGGTTCTCTGACTGTGCGAAGAACTTATCAGCGGTCGCCCTGATCATATAGTTCTTATCATACGGCAAAACAATTTTAAAAGCGCCGTCTTCAGCGTTTGATACGGCATTGCCTGCTTCAGTGCCCTCCGGCAGTGTTTCATATACCAGGGAAGCTTTGAGCGGCTTATTTGTTTTTTTGTTATATACATTGCCGCTTACCAGTACGACAGGATCGGGTTTTTCTTTTTCCAGTAATTTAACCCGTACGATATCGCTTTCACCATAGCTATCAGCGCTGCTCGTCAGGTACGCATATTCACCGCCTGCATCGAGGGTAAAGAAAGCATCCCAGTCGGCAGTATTGATCGGGCTGCCAAGATTGACGGGATCGGTCCATTTCTGCCAGGTATTATCCAGCCGTTTGGTCATCCATATATCGTTATCGCCTAATCCTCCCGGCCGGTTACTGCTAAAATATAAAGTAACACCATCTGCTGCGAGGTAAGGGGTCATTTCATCCGATCCGGGGAGGTTTATTTTTTTGCCAATACTTTTTGGCTCCGTCCAAGTGCCGTCCTTTTCTAAAAAGCATACGTAAATATCATTGTTGTAACCACCTTTTACTTCCGTCATGTACAGCAATAACGTTTGTCCGTCATGCGCCATTGAAGCGCCATTCTGACTACCCCGATCGTATTTGAGATAGTTTTTTATTTTTAAAGCGTTTGGTTTACTCCAGGTATAATCATCTTTGAGATAACTCATACTAACGCCGTTGCCTACATAATCGCCGTCTATGAATGCATTGCGGATCAGTATCCTGTTATTGTCGGGGGATATCCAGAATACGGCATTGTAATGATACGTATTCAGCGGGGTACCCCATATGTATCGCTTCGCTCCATTTACCATTCTCGTCGCGGTAGGCATACCATATATCCTGTGAATTGCGGACAGACCTGTACTTTGTATTGGAAGGATGATCTTCTACGATAAAGAATAGCAGGTTGCCGTCGGCTGAGACAGTAGGCCGCAGTTCAGCATATTTTGTATTGATCCTGTTTCCGAGATTTTCAATTTTAATGATCGTAGCGGCAGTAATGATATTTTCTTTTTGTGCTATGAGGGCATCTGTCGTATCGCTGACGGATAATTGTGCAGAGGGCATAATGAATGTACACGGACAGGATAAAAAAGCAGGTAACCTTTTTCAATGGAGTTGGATTTGGCTTCGCCCTCTAAAATAGAAAAGAATACGGCAATTTCAGACTGGAATATACGTAGGTGTTTTACCTGAGCAGGCTAACGGGTGTTCAGCGTTATCCGCCAAATCTCTTTGTTCAAACAGTGATGTTTACTTACTTTTATTTTTTTATACTATGGAAGAACTGGAAATCGGGCTGAAGTATGACCCGCAGCACTTCAGGGAAGTATATTATAAGAACGGAGAAGGAAGTGTATTTACAGCACAGGCCACGCAAAAACCTATCTGGATCATTGGCTTCTTTTTCAGCGTTACCATAGTCATCTATGCGCTTTCTTTTAAATTTCAGAAGCTCAGCCTGCTCATTGTATATGCCGTTATGGGCACTATCGCGATCATCATTTATACGTTTGAACGCCATCAATTTTTACCTGAAATGGAAAAAAGGCATTGAAGGCTACCTGCGGGATATGGCACGGTATAAAAGCTGGAAGATATCGCTGACCCCAGCATTCTTTTGAAACCTGTTGTGATGCAGAAACGATGATCGAAAGCTGGGGAAAAGATCAGTTCCGTACATATCACCAATGAATATATCGCATTTGCCGGGGCAAACGGCCAGCCTTATTTATTCCCGGCCAAATCAATGAAGGCGGATGAATACGAAAGCCTGCGGAACTTTGTACGGCATAAGTTAAAATGAATGCATAATGATCAGCTATACCGGTCATTTTTCCGGGAATATACTGTATTGGAGCAACCGCCTGGCTTGCTTACTGCAATACATGAGCCTGAAGCAATAATTGAGAAGTAAGAAGCGTTTGAGAAAACGAATCCCCCCGCACATTTTTTAAATCATTTTTATGCTATCTATTTTCAGAATTGGCAGTAAGCTGGTTTTGCCGGCTATTATTTGCTTGTTACCCGCATGTTCAGATAAACAGGATAGTGAACTGGAGGTATTCAAAGCAGTGAATGAGAGTTTGGAGAATTCAAAGAACGCAATCAATAAATCAACTGAAAATATACTGGCGTTATTGCAGGACAAACAAACTGATGTGAGCACCAGTTACAAAGCAAAAATCTGGTATCCCAAGGCGATGGTTATACAGCAGCTTTCAAAAGATACCTGGAAATATGTGGAACAATTAAAAGCATATCTCAGGAAAGATGCAGGTCTTGATGTACAGGACGGAACGCTGTCATACAATGAAAAAGATAAGGATATTGTAAAACGCGTCTTTATAACAAATGCCAGGGGAACTGAGTTGTACGATAAACTAAAAGTATATAAGGAAGATATACTGTCTGTAGATCCCGGTATAAGAATGGCTTTTACAAATAGTATAGAACTGGCAGGAAGATCATTTGATCATAATGCGCAGGATTTTTCAACTCTTTTTTTTAGTAATACTTCCCCGGTAGCGGCATTGTCTATGTTGAACCAGGTACAGAATAATATAAAGATTGTGGAAAACGCAACTATACAGTTTTGTAATAATAAGATCAATACATCATGTGGTTTTTTATGATGTTTACTCCACTATAATCGGGCAAAGCAGCAATATTGTAAGAAGCGGGGAGCAAATCGAAATAACAGCGGGTGTTGGCGCTTTCAGCAGAATTGCCAGCCTTAAAATAACTATTGCAGGGAAAGAGGTGACTGCAGGAGATGAAGGAATAGCCCTGTATAAATTCAAATCTTCCAGTAAACCCGGGACGCATTTTATACCAGTTAAGCTCAGCTATACGGACCAGGATGGCAAAGAGCAGACTATTGAAAAGAATGTTGAGTATACCGTAGCAGAAGAATGTGATCAAATAAAAAAAGAAGAAAAGGATAACTAACAAGTTCAGATTCTGTAGTAAAAAAAATATCACGCAAAGGCGCTACGGCGCAACGACAGGGTACCGGTTTTGTATTCGTTGCGCCGTAGCGCCTTTGCGCGAGAATAATAACACTATTTCGTTTCACTGCTGCCGGTATTAGCAGGGATATTTTTCAGCGCTTCTGCCATTCTTCCCCTTTCTTTGGATATCCTGCGGCCGCGGAAGAATAAATACAGGTTGAAGAAAAGCATAATACCGAGGTAGATACTGAACCCGCCGATCTTGCTGCTGAGGATCTCCAGCATGCTGCGTCCGTCGGCAATACTATCAGTGATCTGCATAATGGTTAGTGCGAACCCAAGGTTCAGCAGGTAAAAGCCGGTCTCAAAAAGTTTATTGGTAGAAAAAGCGATATCGGTTTTACCGCTGAAGATGTCCAGCATGAATACCTTACTGTTTTTGAATAAAGTATGGGCCACGTACCAGGTAAGTATTATTACAACAGGGAGGTAAACAAGGTAGGCGAGGAGGTTTAAAGACGTTCTCATAATTTTAAGTTTTATTGTTTGCAATAGGTTGATGCCGGTGACTGATAAATAAAATGACAGCCATGTTGAGGAAATGTATCACGGCAAGCGTCAGTATTATTTTGCCGGTCATGGAACTGATGCTTGCTACCAGCTCTGCCCAGTTATGCACTGTTTGCCAGCTGCGGATCATAAGGGCGGCATAGCCCAGGTTCAGGAGATAGTAACCGGTGAGTAATACCCGGTTAATAAAATCTGTCAGCTTCTCATCCCCGTGAAGCAACCGAAGGATATATAACCTGCCGTTCCGGTAAAAAATAAGGCCTACATGGACCGTGATAAAGTAAGTGATGAATAAATAGAGGATATAAGTGAGCGTGTTCATAGCAGTCATTTTATTGTTATCAATCTATGTACCTGCTTTCGGAAACAAAACTAATGATAAATTTCAAACTTTCAATAAATTCTGAAAATTATATTTATTCCGGCCGTACCGGCAGCGGGTAAGAGGATACTTGTAGTGGAAGACCGGATGAGATACTTAATTGATTAAAAAAGCAATGGATATCAGCGTAAGGCTTGCTATTTTGCGGACAATTCAGTATTCAATAAAACAGATACGTGTATGGACCCGATTAGCAATGTGTCGCTTTCTCCCAACCCGGCTACTACCAAAATAAATGTCACTGCCAGTGAACGGATAAAGGCAATTATCATTTTAACGATCACAGGAGAAGAAGTGATGAACAGGCCGGGTGACAATAATAAATTTGCGACAGTGCCTATCGGTATATTGCCTAACGGGCTTTATAACGTAAAGGTCGTCACCGACAATGGTACCAGTACTACATTGCTCTACAAAGCTGCTTAACATAAAAGCAGCCTGTCGTTTGCTACGCGGGTACAATATCCAGGTCTTTTATCTGCTTTTTATATTCTTTTGGTAACACCAGTGATTTTAAGAACCAGTCCAGCCTGACCGTACGGCTTAGTTTGTAGACAAAAAGGATAGGGGTAAGCCAGGAGAATGTACCCAGTTGTAATAGCTGGTTGACTATTGGCGGCACTACCAGTTGCTGCGATTCTTTTAAGAGCCAGTAACGCAGGCCGCCCAGGTGTTTACGGTATTGTTTATAGAGATCAATAGTGTAATTGCCCTTTTGCAGATCCTGTTGCAGGTGTTCCTGCCGCATGATCACCCATTCATTATAATTAGCCGGCAATCCTTTCAATCCCATTCTTATTCCCATCCGGTAAAAAACATCGAAGAGGTCTTCTTTCTCTGCATCACTCATTTTTCTTTCCAGCAATTCAAAAGATGCCTGTGAATAATGTATCAGCATAAAAAGTACATCACGGTATGCCCAGTCAGGTATCTGCGCGCCACGGCTGGCTTCCACCGATGCATGGATCGCCGCGATCTTGTCAATGGCTTTATTTGCATCTTCCATATTGGAAAAAAACGATCTGGCGGGCATACGAGACCGTAGAAAATAACCGCCCGAGAGGGTCTGCGGGCAAGCGCCCGGTAAAGTATAACCAGTCTACCGCTTTATTCAACGCGAACTCAGCCGAAGCGCCGGCGAAAACAAAAAGCACCGTATCGCCTTTACCCCAGATCTTCCTCACGATGGATGCTCTATGCACAAAAAATTCCATAGGATAAATATAAAACATCAGGAGAAGAGAATTCTGCTAACTTTAATTTTACAGCGTATTCAAAAGAAATTTAACAAACCGGCTTCATGAATAAGATCAACTGGGGTATCATTGGTTGCGGAGATGTAACGGAAATAAAGAGCGGCCCCTGCATTTAATAAAATAAAAGACTCGGAACTGGTAGCAGTCATGCGCAGGAATGCCGCTAAAGCAGAAGATTATGCCCGTCGTCATCATGTGCCTAAATGGTATAGTAAAGCGGCGGATCTTATCAACGATCCGGATATCAACGCTATTTATGTAGCAACGCCGCCATCATCACATGAAGAATATACCATCGCGGCATTAACAGCGGGTAAACCGGTATATGTTGAAAAACCGATGTCGGTAAATGCCGCTTCCGGGCTGCGGATGGCAAATGCAGCAAAAGACAATAAGCAGAAACTCGTGGTAGCCCATTATCGCCGTGCGCAGCCATTGTTCAAAAAGATCAGGCAACTGGTAGAAGAAAAAGTGATCGGCGAAACCCGGTTTGTTCATTTAACGATGTACAAAAAAATGTTTACGGCTGCTGACCTGGCTGATCCGCAAAAAGCATGGAGAGTGAATACGGCTGAATCGGGCGGAGGTATCTTTCATGACCTGGCGCCGCATCAACTCGACCTGATGTACTATTTTTTCGGAGAACCTGTGAACGTTTCAGGCATAGCAACCAACCAGGCAAAGGTCTATGACGCAGATGACGCAGTAGCAGGAAATATCCTGTTTAAACGGGGAGCCATATTCAACGGCGTATGGCGGTTCAATGTCGCGGCAGAAGAGGAAAAGGATAGTTGTGAGATCGTTGGAGAGAAAGGAAAGATCGTGTTCAGTTTTTTCGAACATCAACCCGTTTCTGTAACAGTCAGCGGTAAAACAGATACGCTCACATTCGAACCATTGCAGCATGTACAGCAACCGATGATCGAAAAAGTGGTTGACTATTTCCTGGATAACGGACCAAATCCATGCAGCGGCGAAGAAGGGGTGAAAGTAATGACAATGATAGATCAGTTTACCGGTAAATGATGACTGTTGTTACGGATTTCAAATACCTTTAGCTTTAATAAAGGATCATCCCCTAATAAAATCTATGAAAAAAGGTACTATACATTCTTCAACAATCATCGGCTTGCTGATTTTCTTATCAGCCTGTTCCGCTTCTAAAAAAAATGCAGCAGAAGATATAAGTCAAAAGCCGCCGCAGGCTGCGAGAGAGTTCCGCGCGGCCTGGATCGCCACCGTTGCCAATATCAACTGGCCCAGTAAACCGGGATTAAGCACCGATCAGCAAAAACAGGAAGCGATCACCTTACTTGATTTTTTACAGAAGAATAATTTCAACGCCGCCATACTGCAGGTACGTCCGCAATGTGATGCTTTATATAAAAGCGACCTCGAACCATGGTCTTATTTCCTGACAGGTGAACAGGGAAAAGCGCCTGCACCTTATTATGATCCGCTTGAGTTCTGGATAGAAGAAGCGCATAACCGCGGATTGGAATTGCATGTATGGCTGAACCCATACCGGGCGCATCACAAAGATGGAAAAGAGATCACCGGACAATCCATTGTAAAAAGGCATCCCGAACTGGTAGTATATTTAAAAGAAGGCTACTGGTGGCTCGACCCTTCACTGAAAGGAACGCAGGATCATTCCGCCGCTGTAGTAATGGACCTGGTGAATCGTTATGATATTGATGGCGTGCATTTCGATGATTATTTCTATCCTTATCCTTCGTATAACCTTGGTGCGGATTTTCCTGATTCAGTAAGCTGGAACGCTTACCGGCAAAGCGGCGGCAAATTATCCCGCGGCGACTGGCGGCGTGAGAGTGTCAATGTATTCATCGAAAGATTATATAAAGAGATCAAAGCCGCGAAACCGTATGTAAAGTTCGGGCTAAGCCCGTTTGGTATATGGCGGCCCGGTTATCCTGAATCCATTGGTGGATTTGATCAGTATGACCAGTTGTATGCTGATGCCCGTCTCTGGTTAAACAAAGGATGGATAGATTATTTTACCCCACAACTCTACTGGCCTATTAACCGTACGTTACAAAGTTTTCCCGTTCTCTTAGGTTGGTGGGAAGGTGAAAACCTGAAAAAGCGCCATCTCTGGCCGGGTATCAGTGTAGGCAGGGATACCAGTGCAAAGAATGTAAATGAAATTCTCAGCCAGATCATGATTGACCGGGGAATGACACCTGCAAGCAAAGGGTGTGGTACACTGGAGCATTTCTTCATTGACGCAAAATCCAAACATGACAAAAGCCATTGCCGAAGGCCCTTATAAAAAGCAGGCGCTTGTACCGGCAAGTCCATGGCTGGATAATAAACCGCCTGCAGTACCGGCAGTCACTGTTTCTTCAACGGAGAATGAAGTAACCCTGAACTGGCAACACCCGGATGAAAAAGATGTATTTCATTGGGTGGTATACCAGCACTATGGAAATGCCTGGAGTTTTACCATACTGAATAATAAAGACCGTTCAATAAACCTCAAAAAGATAATAGGAGAAAATGCTTCAAAGGCTTCTTTAAATAAAATTTCTGTTACCGCTGTTGACAGGACAGGGAATGAAAGTCTGGTGAAAGAGATTGCTGTACAATAATTGCTCTGATTAAAGGAATGCAATTGATTTTACTGCCACTACAGTAGCGATAAATATCTTTAACGCTCCATGGGCATCCGGTTATAGAATTACCGTTACTTTTAATACACATAGATCACATATCCCCATGGCTCTATCTTCCACTCCGTATCTGTCAGTAGTTCTTTGGTGTACATAAATACATTGTACGGTTTGCCGTGCAATGAAGTATCCTTTACTTTTATCATTTGTTCTTTAGGCGAAAGATTCAGTATCACGAATACTTTTTTACCACCGGCTTCTCTTACATACGCATATAGTGCTTTGTCATCACCCGCATGTATCTTCCTGAATGAAGCATTAGCGGCTAATGCCGGGGTTGTTTTTTCGCAGCTCCAGCAATGTCTTATAAAATTTCGATCGGCCTAATTTTTTGAAGGTGATCGTGTCCTTATAAAAGAAACTGATGCTGTCAAGTACAGGCTCTTCCTGCCCGCTGTAAATAAGCGGTACGCCATTATACATCGTTTGAGTAAATACAGCAAAAGGAGCGTGGATAGCGCCGGGCATAGTAGCATAGTCCGCTTTGTTCCAACTGTTCTCATCATGATTGCTGGTGAAATACAGCAGTAAGCCGTTTTTAGGATATAGCGTATCGAAGAGAGCTTTTATACTATCCAGTGCAAAAGCAGGTCTTTCCCCTTTCGCTACTTTTACCATCATATGAAACATCTTCCACGGGTAAGTAGCGTCAAAACCACTGGGATGCAGGTAAGCAGTATCTCCTTCAGCCAGCATGAACAGGTCTTTATTTACTTTTTTTAATTCTGGGATACATCTTGACCAGAAAGATGCGGGCACATTCCAGGCCACATCACAGCGGAAACCATCAATACTGGTGTTTGCCAGCCAGTAGCGCATAGAAGCGATCATACTATCCTGCATTTCCCTATTCTTATAATCGAGCTGGCGGGTATCTGTCCAGTCAAATGGAACGGCGGCTTTGCCCAAACTGTCTTTTACAAAGAAATCCGGGTGCGTGGTAAGCCATACATGATCAGCGCTGGTATGATTCGGTACCCAGTCAATGATCACTTTGAAACCCATTTCATGGGCATGTTTGACGAAAGCTTTCCAGTCGCTCAGTGTACCGAATTCAGGATTGATAGCCGTATAATCAGACACTGCGTAATAGCTGCCCATTACACCTTTGCGGTCAACCTTACCGATCGGGTTGATGGGCATGAACCATAAGGTTTGTACGCCCATTTCTTTCAGACGCTCTAAATGTTTTTCAAAAGCGTTGAATGTGCCCTCGGAAGTGTACTGCCTCACATTCACTTCATAAATATTTCCCTGCATGATCCAGGCCGGGTGGCCGTCAATAAGTTTTGCTTCAGTAACCGCGGTTTTCTTTTCTTCTTCTTTCGGCATCAGTTTGCAGGAAGAAAGGATAACCGCTGCAGAAAGGAAAAGGGAAAGAAAACTAAATTGGCGAAGCATACCCGTATTGTTTAAAGTGAGATTAAAGATAATAGTTTTCTATCTCTGTTCGTAAGCGATAACCGGTAAGATACGAAGACAGGAAATATATACTCCTGCCTGTATTACCGCCTTCACGCCTTACCGGCTATTCACTATGTCTGTAAATATTTATTAGATTTGAATTAAACATACTAATGCAACAACATATTGCCCACATATCATTAGTAGTAGATGACTATGATGAAGCGATTACATCTACACGCAGAAGCTCAACTTTACACTGGTAGAGGATACTGTATTAAGTGAAACGAAAAGATGGGTACTGGTCGCACCAAAAGGTTCCGCTGAATGCTGCCTCTTACTGGCAAAAGCCGCAAACGAAGAACAGGAGAAGCAGGGTTGGCAACCAGGCAGGCGGGCGTGTATTCCTTTTTTTGCATACCGACGATTTCTGGAGAGATTATAATACTATGCTGAAAGCGGGCATCGTATTCGAAAGAAACCCGGGTAGTAGAAAGTTATGGAACCGTAGCTGTCTTCAAAGACCTGTATGGTAACCTGTGGGACCTGGTTGAGCCAGCTAAATAAAATCAAATAAACTGTAATGCTCCGGCCAATAGATAACTGGTTTTTGCAGAACGAAGAGCCTTCCAAAAGCTGCTTACAGTTTTTGCGCGGGCATATCCTGGCACTTGACAAAGACATTACGGAGAAATGGCAGTACGGAATGCCTTTTTTCTATTACAAAGGAAAAAGATTCTGCTATCTCTGGATACATAAGAAATACCTGCAACCCTATATAGGCATAGTAGATGGAAACAGGATCGCACATCCTGATCTGCTCACAGAGAAAAGAGCAAGAATGAAAATTTTATTACTCGACCCGCATAAAAATATGCCCGTAAAGAAAATCAATAAGCTCTTAAAAGAAGTGATAGCTCTTTACAAATAGTATCGGGCAAAAGTCTTTCAGCGTAATGATCTGTGACAGCGGAATTAATCCACTGCGCCTTCGCGCTTTATTCTTTGCGTCTTTGCGTGAAATACTAAGTTCCCCGGAAATTTCTTACTTTCATTTTACTCAACCCCCAACCATGAAATACCTTATTACTTTTTTATCCATTTGTATAATCACCATATCATGTACATCCACCGCTAAACCGGATCTGTCGGAAGACTGGATACAATTGTTCAATAAAAAAGACTTAACAGGCTGGGATATCAAGATCGCCAAACATGAACTGAATGAGAATTTCAACAACACCTTTTATGTAAAGGATAGTGTTTTAAAAGTTGATTACAGCCGTTACCAGAAGTTTGACGGGGAATTTGGTCACCTCTATTACAAAGAACCTTTTTCTTATTATAAGGTCCGGATCGAATACCGGTTCTCAGGCAACCAGTTGGAAGGCGGACCGGGATATGCATACCTCAATAGCGGGGTAATGCTGCATTCCCAATCTGCAGCTTCTGCCGGGAAGGACCAGGCATTCCCTGTTTCACTGGAAATGCAGTTCCTGGCCAGCGATAGCAGCCGCCAGCGAACAACAGGTAATTTATGTACACCCGGCACGTTTGTGAGCCGCGATGGCAAGCCGGTATTTGATCATTGCATCAATTCCACTTCCGCCAACTATATGGCTGATAAATGGATTGCTGCGGAAGCCGTAGTGATGGGCGATTCAGTCATACATCATATTATTGAAGGGGATACCGTATTGACTTATAATAAACCCCGGATCGGCGGTGATTTTATTGATAATACTATTGCCTGGGCCAGTTTTGGTTTTGGCGCTGATTCCACGGAGTGGATACAAAAACAAGGCACTTCGCTTAAAACAGGGTATATCGCTTTGCAGGCGGAAAGCCACCCGGTGGAGTTCCGGAAAGTTGAATTGCTGAACCTGGAAGGATGTATGGATACAAAAGCCCTGAACTATAAACCTTATTTCATAAAGGCGGATAACTCTAAATGCCGGTATAAATAAGTGTTTGCAGTTCTGAAGCACCTGCCACCAATTGAAATCTCTTTGTGCGCTTTGTGTCTTTATGCATTCTCCGCGGGCAAAAAAAATACAGGATCCAGAGAGCCGCGGAGGAAAGGAGGGCCTCAGAGATCACTCAGTATTTTTTTGATCCTGGTATTACCACTCTGCGATCCTCTTTATTTCTGTGCACGGAATACATACTGCGTTCGCTACCCGAAGCACTGCATCGTACTATTTCATTCCCCTTGCCGTACATTTCCTTACCTGCCCCGGTAATAAACAGAACAGAACTGCGTTAAAGAGAGTTCTTTGCAGGCCGGGACAGTTATTGCAGAAAAAGTTTTTGCAACTTTAAACCCGCGGTGGCTATCATAGTCTATGCCTGCAATCTTAACAAATCAACTTTTTATGAAAAAGCACGTTCTGTACTTCCTGACTTTCTCTTTGGCGATCTTTTTTACTGCCTGTAAGAAAGATTCCGGTTCCGATAATAATAATAACACCAACGACGAGGTGGCCACCCATTCTGATGATCAATCCCGTTTTGCAACGGAAGTGGATGCAGTATCCCACGACGCCGATATTGCTATTGAATCTTCGACGAGTTTCAGCGGGCGTTTTATGGATATCCAGGGTGTGATCTGCGATGCGACATTTGTATTGAATACAACCAGCAATCCCATGACAATTACCATCACCTATAACGGTGTAAATTGCCTCGGCAACCGTACCCGTACCGGTGTTGTCGTTCTTTCTATGGCGCAGGGCACACAATGGAAAACTGCCGGCGCTGCTATCACAGTTAATTTCCAGAATCTAAAGGTCACCAGGCTAAGCGACAACAAGAGCATAACGATCAATGGTACACAAACCTATACAAACGTAAGCGGTGGTCTCCTGATCAACTTAGCTTCAGCAGGAACGATTACCCACAGTATCGCCAGCAGTGGTTTGTCTGTTACTTTTGATAATGGTGCTCAGCGCAACTGGCAGGTTTCCAAACAAAGAACGTTTACTTATAGTGGCGGTGCTGTAATTGCCACCACGGGTACGCATAATGACGGCAATAACAATAATATAGCTGAATGGGGCACTAACCGTTTCGGTGCGGCATTTACCACAGCGATCATATCACCGCTGACCATTCGCGAGGATTGTAATTTCCGGTTGACCAGCGGATCGGTATCACATACTACTCCTTTGTTCCAGGCATCTGTTACATTTGGTCTCAATGCAAGCGGAAACGCAACAGGCTGCCCGGGCACTGGTAATTATTATTACAAGGTGGAATGGGTAAGAGCTAATAATGATACACTAAAAGTTATACGTCCTTATTGATCTTTGTATATAAATTTTGTAAGGCCGTCATGTATGAAAGCGTGACGGTCTTTTTTTAAAATAGATTTGTGTCTTAATGCTCAAATGAAATGATATTCAGGGAAGCCACTATAACTGACATACCGCAGATACAGGTAGTACGGAATTCGGTAACTGAAAATCCGTTGTCCAATCCCGCATTAGTGCCGGATAGTGATGTGGAAGATTATATTATTAACCGCGGAAAAGGATGGGTATGCCTGATCAATGATACGATCGTTGGCTTTTCTATTGTATCGGTAAGCGATAACAATGTATGGGCTTTGTTCATACAACCCGGGTTTGATAAAATGGGCATTGGCCGCCGGCTGCACGACGAAATGATCAACTGGTATTTTGGCCAGACAGATGCTACGATCTGGCTGGGTACAGCGCCAGGTACAAGAGCGGAACAATTTTATCGCAAAGCCGGGTGGAAAGAAACAGGGATGCATGGAAAAGGTGAAATTAAATTTGAAATGACAGCCGGTGAATGGAAGAAAGTAAGAAATAAAGAGAGTTGAATCAAATGCACAGGGGAATACATTAAATCGTTGTCATCTCTGTGGCTCTGTGACCCTGCATTCTTTTACTCACCGGGAACAAAGACACAAAGAAGAACCAGGAGAATTTAAAAATAACTTCGTGTCCTGGTTTTTCAAAACATTTTCCTCCCCGTAATATTCTTTGCACAGCCTGAGTTTTCCAATATCTTTATTCTACAACTACCATTAACGAATGCAACCAAAACAATACGGCGTATTCTCCCTTCCTGTTATCGTCGGCGCTTTGGGTTTCTTTGTAGATATCTACGACCTGCAGGTTTTCGCCATCACCCGTATCGCCAGTTTGAAGGAACTGGGCGTATCTGAAGAAGCCGCAAAAAGTGTCGGTGAAAATATTATCAACTGGCAGATGATCGGGCTCGTGATCGGCGGCCTTATCTGGGGTGTACTGGGTGATAAAAAAGGAAGAAAAAGCGTATTGTTCGGTTCTATATTATTGTATTCTATCGCTACGATCGCCAACGGTTTTGTGCAGGACGTTACCACTTACACCGCGCTTCGCTTTATTGCAGGTCTTGGCCTTGCCGGTGAATTAGGTGCCAGCATCACCCTTACCAGCGAAATGCTTCCGAAAGAAAAACGGGGTATCTCTTCAGCGATCATTGCTACCAGCGGAGTAATGGGCACTATCGTTGCTTACTTTGTACATAGTATAAGTCATGACTGGCGGATGTGTTATTATATCGGTGGCGGTATGGGTCTCGCTTTATTATTCCTCCGGATGAGCGTCATGGATAGCCGCCTATACAGTGCGGTGAAAAAAGATGGCGTGAAAATGGGCAGCCTGCTGATGATCTTTAATCATAAAGAAAGGTTTACCCGTTACTTCCGGGCTATCCTGATAGGATTACCGGTGTGGTATGTGATAGGGATACTGATCACGTTTTCCAATGAGTTTGCAAAGCATTTCGGGATCAGCGGGTTTGACCAGCCACGGTCGCTGATGCTTCAGTATGTGGCGCTGGCATTTGGTGATATGAGTGCAGGTTTCCTGGCTAATTATTTAAAGAGCCGGAAAAAGACCCTGTATATCTATTATAGCATACTCACCCTGTTCATTATACTCTTCTTTGTACTGAAGGGTGGGGGCAATGCAGCGAATATGTACCTGCTCTGTATGGGTCTTGGATTCGGGGCCGGCATCTCGGTATTATATATCACTATGAGTGCGGAACAATTCGGCACCAATCTCCGCGCTACAGCCGCTATCTCCATTCCTAACCTGGTTCGGGGTTTTTTAGTGCCTATGTTATTATTATTTCAATTATTACGGTGTAAAATTATACTTGACAATTATGTAACGGCTGCAGCGGTGATAGGGATAATTGTACTGCTTTGCGGATGGATCGCCGTTTATTATACGAAAGAAACATTCGGGAAGGAACTTGACTTCGTTGAAAAGTGACACGGAGCATTTGTTAAATTTTTTATATAGCCTTCCCTCTGTCCCCGGATCCTTCCATATATACTGAAATAGCCGCTCTTTTAACCACTTCCTTTACATTTGCTGACTAAGCCGGCAATATGCTTTCATTACCTGCATTGACCAACTGCGCAAGGATATTCTTATCCCTGGCATTTGCCATGAGCATGAGTGAAGGGAATACCCGTGATACTCATACCGGGAAAAGAGAGCCAGGTGATTCACTTATTGATAAGCTGCGGCCTGATTTTGATAATGATCCTGTAGTGACCAGCGATTCAGCGGGCTGTACCATTCCATTCAACAAAGCCGGCAACCTGATCATTATACAGGCAAGGGTTGATACCATGGTCGGCAACTTTATTTTAGATACCGGGGCGCCGGGCCTTATATTGAACATGACCTATTTCCGTAATTACCCGTCTTCTTCACATGGTGACGACGAATCGGGCGGAATTACCGGTGGCGTATTGGCCTCCAGCCCGACCCCATGTAGCCAGCCTGGTACTCGGGCCTATCCACTATTCCCGTATAGATGCAGGCAGGATAGACCTGGGTCATATTGAAAACAGCAGGGGCATTAAAGTGCTCGGGCTGCTGGGTATGCAATTGTTCAAACGGATTGAAATGATCATTGATTATGAGAACAACCTTATCCACCTGTATCTCATCAATAAAAAGGAAATAAAAACGTATAAACACGAGATGCTGAAAGACACATCTGCGTATAATGAATTTCCGATTGATATTAAGGATAATAAACTGTACACCTATGGAGAAGTAGCGGGTAAGAAGCTGACGTTTATTATTGATACCGGGGCTGAATCAAATGTGCTCGATAGCCGGCTGCCCAATAAAATATTCGAGAATGTCACGATCACCAGCCGCATCCTGCTGTCCGGCGCCGGCAATTCGAAAGTAGAAGCTTTGTCCGGTGAGATGAAAAACATGAAAATGGCAAAACTGGAGATCGGGAGCCTGCCCGTACTGGTTACCAATCTTGAAAAAATGTGTGCGGCTTATAACGACCAGTGCCTGGATGGAATGCTCGGCTTTGATTTTCTGTCATTGCATAAAATAGGTTTTAACTTTGTAAATCGTAAAATGTATATATGGAAATAAAGGGTACCATACATATGATGCAAAAGTTGGTACGCTCTTGTTTATGCATGTTTGTACTGGTGGTGGTTTTTTCTGACGAAATGATTGCCCAGCCGGCTGCCAGGAATTATTCTGTTAAGAACAACCGGATGTATATTGCCCTGGGCAAACTTTATCAGATATTTCCATTGACAGCTTTACCCGCCAGTATAATCTCAATGATCTTGCATTGAAAAAATATGTAAGAGGCATATGGCTCGATTCACTGAAAATACTCGGATGGAAAATAGAGATCAATAATGATGAAGTTTTTATTATCAGCAAACCATTATCGGTCTTGATAAAATTGATGATCCCGCCTACAGGATCAAATTAGCTAATGAGGAAGAGACGTTTTCCGGAAGATTCCTGCTGTGAATAATGGTAATAAGTATGGCTATAACCGGTTTCGTAAATCTTCTTTTACTATTAATGGTTCCATGGTTACTTTTTTCCTGCGTAATTATGGCAGCGCCAAAAAAGTAATGTTGTCCGGCAGTTTTAACAACTGGAAACCTGATGCACTGGCTATGGACGAGGACCGATAGCGGCTGGACCGCGCAGGTAAAACTCAGGCCCGGCAAATACTGGTATAAGTTTATCGTTGATGGCAACTGGATGGTTGATAGCGATAACCGCTTGAACGAAAACGATGGAAGGGGTAATATCAATTCCGTGTTCTTCCGTACCAATACTGTTTTTCAGGCTGGCAGGCTACAGTAATGCAAAAACGGGTATACCTGACTGGCAGTTTTAATAACTGGGATGAAACAAACCTGCTGATGAACAAAACCAGGACAGGATGGGAACTGCCTGTTTACCTGGCTGAAGGTACGCACACATACAGGTTCATCGCAGACCGCAGGTGGATTGCAGATCGGCTAATCCTGATCACTATCCTAATGAATTCGGCGAATTCAATTCCGTAATAAAGGTCGGTAAGCCTTACCTGTTTTACTTCGAAGGACATCTTAATGCAAAACAGGTGGTGCTAACGGGATCTTTTAACAACTGGCGGGATGATGAACTCTTTATGAAAAAAAACAGTAAAGGCTGGGAGTTATCTTACACACTGGGTCCCGGTAATTATGATATAATTTTATCATTGATGGTAAACGAACGGCGGCTCCTGCTAATACAAATGCAGATAAAAGTTCCGGCAATTTCTCCTTCGTCATTCAACCCAATTATACTTTCCGCCTCAAAGGGTTCAGTAATGCAAAAACGATCTACCTCGCCGGGGATTTTAATAACTGGTCGCCCAATACATTTGCGATGAAAAAACAAGGCAGCGAATGGGTACTGGCTGTACACCTTTCCGCAGGCAAGCATTTGTATAAACTCGTCGTGGATGGAAAATGGATCATTGACCCGGCTAATAAGCTGTGGGAACAAAATGAACAGGAGACCGGCAATTCGGTTCTCTGGATCGAAGACTAATTTCTTTTCTTATCTTTCCTATAGTATATCCCAAAGAACACAAAGAGATTCTTATTGAACGTAAGGCTTCTGCCCTTTGTTCTTTGTCCAAAGGAATCCTGCGGAGTGTAAATCATATAAAAAAATAAACAAGCATGAGAAAGTACTCATTCCTATTCATTTTACTCGTTACGTTTTTGGCTGACGCTCCGGCCCAGAAAAGTAAAGCGGTAGCGCCTGTCATTCCGGAAACGGCCGGTTTCTCTTCAGAGCGTTTAAAACGTATTGACAACGCCATGAACGAATGGGTAAAAAATGAATGGATGAACGGGGAGTGGCATTGATCATTCACGATGGAAAAATAGTTTATTACAAAGCCGCTGGCTATAATGATCTTGATACAAAAGCTCCTTTGCAGAATGACGCTATATTCAGGATCGCATCGCAAACAAAAGCTATTACAAGCGTAGCGGTCATGATATTGTTTGAAGAAGGGAAACTATTGCTCAGTGATCCCGTTTCAAAATATATCCCCTCTTTTAAAAAACAAACAGTACTGGATAAGTTCAATGCGGCCGATACTACTTATACTACTGTGCCGGTTACAAGAGATATTACGATCAAAGATCTGCTGACGCATACGTCCGGGTTGGGCTATGCACAGATCGGGTCAAAAGAAGCAAATGCTATTTATGCTAAAAATAATATTACAGCCGGTATCGGTGTTATGGACAGAACATTGCTGAGCGCCATGTCTCAGCTCGGAACATTGCCCCTCATGCATCAGCCCGGTCAAAAATGGACCTATGGATTAAATAGCGACCTGCTCGGTTGCCTGGTAGAAGTTATTTCAGGCATGACATTAAGTGATTTTTTCAGAACAAGAATATTCGAACCATTGGGAATGAAGGATACTTATTTCCAGGTGCCGGCTGAAAAAGGAAACCGCGTGGTCAATTTATATACAGAGGATTCAACGGGTCATTTATCAAAAGCCGCCGGCAATATGCTCAATGGGCCTACACTCTCTAACTACCCGCTTTTGAAAAGCACTTACTATTCCGGTGGCGCCGGTCTTTCATCCCCGATTATGATTATGGAATTTTTCTCCAGATGTTGTTGAACGGAGGTGAATATAATGGCAAAAGGATCCTGGGCCGGAATACCGTGCGGATGATGACGATGAACCAGATCGGTGATATTGCTTTCCGGCCTGATGATAAATTCGGACTGGGTTTCAGATCGTGTCTGATAAAAATGGTAATTCACCCGCCAATCCAGGAACATTTAGCTGGGGCGGTGCTTTTTCTACTTCTTACTGGGTTGATCCGAAAGAAAAGATCGTGATGCTCTTTTACCGCCAGTTGCAGCGCTCAACGCACGGCGATGTAGTGGAAAAATTCAGGGCACTAACCTATGGCGCACTGAATGATTAAATAAACTGTTTTTATCTTCAGCCTATGAAATCCGCTACTATCCACGAGATCAAACAGGAATTATCCACCGTCAAACCGGCACAACTGGCCGAGTTGTGCCTCCGGCTTGGCCGTTTCAAAAAGGAAAATAAAAGAACTGCTGACCTACCTGCTGTTCGAAGCGCATGATGAGCAGGGTTATATCACCGGCATTAAGAAAGAAATTGATGAAGAGTTTGAAGCTATCAATTTATCCCAGTTATATTTTGCTAAAAAAAGCCTGCGCAAGATCGTACGGATCATTAATAAATACTGCCGTTACAGCGGCTCTAAACAGACCGAAGTGGAATTGCGTATTCATTTTTGTATTCAACTAAAAGAGTCAGGCATACCAATTGAAAGAAATGCGGTGATCAATAACCTCTACCTATCGCAGCTAAAAAAGATCAACTCCGTACTGTCCACTTTGCACGAAGACCTGCAATATGATTACCGCAAGGAAGTAGATGAACTCATCGCTGATTGATAATAGGGCTGCAGAGTAAAGTAGAGCCGGGGGAGATTTGTAAATGGGCTGACGAAAAACATCACTCTGTGGCTCTCCTTTTCTTCGTGTTTTCTCTGCGGGCTGAATTTATTCTTTGTTTGCATACGCTATTTTAATTCTGGAAGTTGTTTGTGTCTTTATGCGCAAATCGTCTTATTTTGTTGTATGGCTTTATTACTTATAAAGAATATCAAATTGCTGGCAGGGGTGCGGGAAGATAATTTATTGTTGCGGGGAAAGTTATTGGCCAAACTTCCCTGTATCGAAAATGCTTACCTGATCATACAGGATGGACTGATCGAAGCCTTTGGTGAAATGCATGAGATCACACACCGTATTCCAGACTTCTTACACCAGGTAGATGCTTCGGGGCAAACCATTCTTCCCGCCTGGTGCGATTCACATACACACCTGGTCTTTGCCGCCAGCCGTGAAGAAGAATTCATTGATAAAATAAAAGGACTTAGTTATGCAGAGATCGCGGCGAAAGGTGGGGGTATTCTCAATTCGGCGAAGAAACTGAATGCGGCTTCAGAAAGTGAATTATTCAATCTTGCCTGGAAACGGCTGGAAGAAGTGAGTAAACTCGGTACAGGTGCCATTGAAATAAAAAGTGGTTATGGATTGACCGTTGAGGGAGAATTGAAAATGCTGCGGGTGATCAAAAAGCTGAAAGAGAAATCCAATCTTTCTATTAAATCTACTTTTTTGGGCGCTCATACATATCCGCTTGCGTATAAAGAAAACCACCAGGCATATATTGATCTTATCATTAATGAAATGTTGCCGGTGATCGCCGGGGAAAAACTGGCTGACTATATTGATGTATTCTGCGAAACAGGTTTCTTTTCCCCGGAAGAAACAGAACTTATTTGCAAAGCAGGGTTAAGCTATGGGTTAAAACCAAAATTGCATGTCAACCAGCTTAACAGTATCGGGGGAATTGAAAACCGGGTATTAAACTGAATGCTGTTTCGTTAGATCACCTCGAAACAATGACTGACGAAGATATAAAGGCGCTGGCAAAAGCCTCCGGCGGAGGTTTGGAGAGGGCTGTTATCGGAACTCTGCTTCCCTCGGCCGCTTTCTTTTGCGCATGCCCTTTCAGCCGGCAAGAAAAACTGATTGATGCCGGTTGTGCTATTGCTTTAGCTACAGACTATAACCCCGGCTCGTCGCCATCGGGTAATATGAACCTGGTAATTGCCATGAGTTGCATACCAAATGAAGATGCTGCCGGAAGAAGCGATCAATGCGGCTACGATCAATGGTGCCTATGCCATGGAACTTGAACACGAGGTTGGAACGAGGTTGGAAGCATTATGCGTTGGTAAAAAAGCCAACCTGATCTTTACCCGGCCAATTCCCTCCCTGGCCTATATACCCTTATGCCTTCGGATCTCATCTTATTGACAAGGTGATGATAGCGGGAAATATGGCATAGTATTTAGACTTACCCAACGATCCCGGATTAAGATTGTCTTATTTTACTACTAACGCTCATTACTCCCGGCTTTTTGACTAAATTGAAACCATGTCCTTATTGAAGATCATATTTCCTTTACAAGACCCCTGTACCGAATTTACCATCGTACTTTTTATTATCCTGCTGGCAGCCGATACTATTGAGGAAGCTGCGGATTCCCAGTATCATAGGGCTGATACTGGCCGGCATGGCTATCGGTGATCATGGTTTTAATATCGTCGCCAAAGGACGTATTGACCTGTTTGGCAAAGCCGCCTGCTTTACATTATGTTCCTTGCTGGTCTTGAACTGGATATTGCGGAGTTTAAAAAGAATACTTACAAAAGTCTTGTCTTCGGTTTTTTCACTTTCGCCATACGTTGGCGCTTGGCTTTGCTTTATGTTATTATGTCCTGAATTTTAACCTGCTGGCATCTTTGCTCGTGTCCAGTATGTTTTCCACTCATACACTGGGTAGCTTATCCATTAGCCAGCCGGATGGGTATCACAAAAAATGAAAGCAGTGACCGTCACTGTCGGGGGGAACGATCATTACGGATACAGCTGTGCTGTTAATGCTGCCGGTGATCGTAGGCTCTGCGCAGGGAAGCCTCAACCAGGAATTCTGGATAAAAACTCAGTCTCTCGGTTTCTTGTATTCGCCTTGTTTATTTTTATTTGGATTTCCTTTTATCGGCCGCTGGTTCTTTAAAAAGATAAAAGATGATCAGACCACGCATTTTGTATTTGTACTGGCGATGGTTTTTCTTGCCGCCTTTCTCGCACAACTGGCAGGAGTGGAAGGCATCATCGGCGCCTTCCTGGCCGGGCTGGCATTGAATCAGCTGATACCGCATATATCCCCGTTAATGAGCAGGATACAGTTTACCGGTAATGCGATCTTCATTCCCTTCTTCCTGATAAGTGTGGGTATGATCGTTTGATCTGCGTGTTTTGCTCAATGGCCAGCAGGCGCTGATCATTGCCGGCACATTAACGTTAATGGCGCTGGTGACAAAATGGGTAGGCTGCTTTCTTTACACAAAAAATATTCGGGTATTCAGCCGATCAGCGTAAACTGATATTCGGACTGAGTACTTCGCATGCCGCCGCTACCATTGCGATTCATCCTGATCGGGTATAACCTGAAGATCGTTGATGAACATGTGCTCAACGGTACTGTTATCCTTATCCTCGTTACCTGTATGGTCGGCTCATTCGTTACCGCCAATGCCGGAAAAAGACTGGCGATAAACCAGGTGCAGAAATTACCCGAGGTGATCAATATTCATGAAAAGATACTGATCCCGGTAATTGATCCGGAAAAGATAGAAGGATTGATTGACTTCGCCCGTAATGATACATGATGAAAGAGAACGCACACCTGTTACCTGCTCACAGTAGTGCAGGATGCGGATCATGCAGATGGCGTGCGGGAAAAAGTAATGCTCAATAGCCGGAATATGGAACGGGCGATCAAGCATGCGGCCAGTACGGAAACAAAAGTGCAACTGCTCACAAGGGTAGATCTCAATATGACCAATGGAGTAGCGAGAGCAGTAAAAGAGATACTGATCTCTGATGTGATCATCGAATGGGATGAAAAAGCAGGCAGCACAACCGATATGCTGTTCAACAGTCTTTTTGGTACCCGCTTCACGCAATATCCTTGACGGCACCTGGGAAACAGTGTATGTATGCCGGCTTAATCACCCGTAAATACCACCAAGAAGATCATACTGACGCTCGCCAGGAATGCAGAATATGAAATAGGTTTTAAACACTGGATGAAAAAGGTCGTGATGTTATCAAAACAGGTGGGGGCCAGGCTGCTTGTTTGTTGTCCTGAAGAAACGCGTGATGCTTTTCAGAAAGAATTAAAGATCAACAAAAGCTTTGTGATGTGGCTTACCGGCCTTTCGAGGACATGGAAGATTTTCTTATACTGGCAAGAGAGATCAGCAGTGACGATCTTATTATAGCCATCAGCGCCAGGAAGGGGCACTTTGTCGGAATCATTCGTATATGGATACATTGCCGTCCAAACTCACGAGGCATTTCCCGGCTAATAATTGTATTCTTCTTTACCCGGAACAAAAGCAGGCGGATCATTTGGAAATGGCATGCAGTCGCAGGATCTTACACTAACACCTATACAGGAACAGATTGATAACCTTAATAAGATCGGAAGGGCTGTGAAGAAGATATTTGTGGGTGGTGGGTAAAACACCTGATACAGAGAAAGAAGAGTAAAGGATAGTACTGCAATGATATATCCCACTCCGCAGGAGTCCTTTGGACAAAGACAGAAAGAACACTAAGCATTATCTTTTTGTGTTCTTTCTGTCTTTGTTTTGGGAAACAAAATAAAACTTTCTATAAGTCAACTACTTTTCTGTGTCTGACGAACTTGATTCCAATAATGATCAGCCATACCAGCCAAAGCGTACTCCCGATAAATCCTGCCAAACCCCAGACCGGGAAACCGGAATAACCGTAGCCAGCAGTTCGGCCTGTGCCAGCAAGTAAATGAATGAACTGGTATAACAAGCCAGGTGATCCATTTGGGAACCAGTTTCAACTTTGCCAGGGTGGCGGAAAGTAAAACCGTCCCATATATAGTAAACAATTGCCCAAGGTGTTCTCCCAGTATCACGCCGGCAAACTGGTGAATAGTTTTAAAGGCGATGATGGCAGCTGATTTTGTTGCTTCGTCAGTGGCATGGGTATATGTATCGGCTAAAACAGGAACTACAAAAGTCCAGCGCAACAAACCCACCATTTGTACGATCAGTCCAATGACACCGATAGTTGTAGCGGTACGAACTAATCCTGATTTATTTTCCAGCTTTTGCCCGATAAGGATATAAGCGGGTATTAAGGGAATGCCGGCTAATGCGAAAGCGAGCCATGTCCAGACCAGGCGGCTGCCGCCTTCATGAAACTTTGTTAGTATGATCCCGGTTTCCTGGCGTAAGATATCCGGGTATTCAAAGATCATAGTAAGAAGGGTATAGGGAATAAAAACGCCGGCAGCTCCTGCGATGAGTAGCCACCCGGTTATTTTTTCGTTCTTCATGATCATGTTATTTAAAATTTAATTGAATAGCTGATACCGGGAGTGGGATTGATCTTTACATCTGCCCCTTTGGCAGCGACGGCGATAGCGCCTATACGGAAGTTGAGGCCTTTCCATATCATCCAGCGGAAACCGCCTTCAAATCCCAGGGCGTTTTTATTTTTGTATTCACGGGTGAGACCACGCAGGTAAGAAGCGCCTGCATAAAAAGAGGAAGGTATTTCTTTTTTGCCAACCGGCAGGAACCAGTACGTCATACCGGTTTTAATAAAGTTGGTATATTCTCCTTTCTTAAAAGCGGTAGTATAATATCCTGCATGAACCGATACATGCTGGTGACGGTATTCCAAACCAATAGAGGGGTTGCGAAAACCGTTAATACTTAATTCGTTTTTGGGAAATTCACGTTGGGAAAAAGCAGTGCCGGAGGCGATTAAAAGCAGTGCGAAAAAAATTACATGTTTCATATCATTCTTTATTTGTTGTTGATGATACAAAGATGGGTCGCCGGATACGGCGGATGATGGACAAATGTCCATAAATACGATCAGTTGCCTAATGCCAGTTTATAATTTTCACATAGCAAGTACATAAAAATATAGGGACATATAGAATTATCTATCTGTGTATTTCTATGTAACAATGTTTCTATATGTTTCAGAACCCAAACCAGGGCACTATCATCATTTGATATTATTGCGGATACGGCTCAAATGCCTTGGAGTGACGCCGAGTATCGAAGCCAGGTATTGCAGCGGTATCTGCTGCAGCAATGCAGGTTCTTCTTTTAATAAAGTAGCATATCGTTCTTCCGCGGTCAGCGTTATCAGGTTGCTCCGGCCTTTCATCAATGCCCGGTAACGACATTTTCTAATGCGCCGATATAAAATGTCCTGAACGTATTGTTCTCCTCTTTTAATTTTTGCAGGTCATTATAATGGATCATCAGAGTTCGGAGCCGGCCAGCGCCCTTACATATTCTTTGCTGGGTTTTTGCCGGTAGAAACTGGTTAATGAAGCGAGGAATGTATTGTCACCGGTGATATAAGTGTTATTTCTTTGCCGTCTCTGGCATAGAAATATTGAAACAGGCCTTTGCTGATAAATGCCAGGTATTTGCTGGTCTTACCTTCTTCCACAAAGTAATGGCCTTTCGCTATTTTTTTAAATTTGAAGGATTCGGCGATCTGGGAAATTTCATCGGGGGAAGCATCCCTGACTAAAAAATTTGACAGCAGTTTTTCCAAAATGATAATGTGTTATGATAAAATGGTGGTGGCCCGGTTTGCTAAAGTAAATATTTTCTGCAATCCTGGTAGGAGGAATATAGGGGTCACAGAAGACCGCAGAGCAAAGGAGAGCCACGGAGATTTATTTTGTATTTTTTTTGATATGCTCTCTGTTGCCCTTCTTATCAATAGGACATTCTTTGCGCCGTTGTGCCGTTGCGAGATTTATTTGACTTTTGAGACAGCCTCAATTCCCGGCGGAAATTTCAATTAGGGTTAATTCAGCTTCAGTAATTCTATTTAATTTGAGTGTCGGACTGAACGCTATAAAACATCCCACCTTTGGTAATTACCAAATGTTGTGTAATCTTGTGACCTAGAGGAAACCCATAAATATCATCATCGCTTAAAATAATTAAACCCATGTCATGGAGAACCCCGAAACCTATAATAAATTCAAATCAGAACGTTTTGAGACAGCCTCATCTCTTGGGTAGAAAAATAATAGGGGGCGGCCAGACATTCCATCGGAATGTATCGTGTCTCAATTTTTCCAAAAAGCACGAGGCGTTCCTATGGAACGCTGACCCGGTTCACGGATAATGGTCTACCTACCATATGTCCCGAGGGGACATAAGAAAGAGGCCGGTGATGACTGAGTATCGAAATGTAGGTAAGAGAGACGAATAAAGGTTCGGCTGCCAAAGTTTTGATAGGGGCAAAATGCAATGAAACTAATAATAATATTACCACCCGCTTCATAAAAATCCCCGCGGCTATTTATTCCCACAAACAATATCTTAGCACCCAAATTTGTATTCCATGCAGCCAATCATCGAATGTGTTCCTAATTTCAGCGAAGGGAATGATCTCAATATCATCAAACAGATCACTGACCAGATAGAATCCGTAGAAGGAGTAAGGCTATTGAATGTAGATCCGGGTAAAGCGACTAACCGTACTGTTGTTACTTTTGTGGGTAATCCTGATGCAGTGATAGCTGCCGCTTTTTTAGCGATAAAGAAAGCCGGCGAACTGATAGACATGAGCAAACACAAAGGCGAACATCCCCGTATGGGCGCTACAGATGTCTGCCCGCTGATACCTATCGCTAATATCAGCATGGAAGAAACGGCTGAGTATGCCCCAACAACTGGCGAGGCATGTGTGGGAGAAGAATTGAAACTGCCCGTTTACTTATACGAATCGGCGCAGCCGGATAAAAGCCGGAATAATTTATCTGTTATCAGGGCGGGGAGAGTACGAAGGCTTTTTTAAGAAAATAAAAGAACCTCAATGGAAACCCGATTTTGGCCCGGCAGAATTCGATGCCAAACGCGGCAGGCACTGTTATCGGCGCCAGGGATTTCCTGGTGGCGTATAATATCAACCTGAATACAACATCCACAAGAAGGGCAAACGCTATCGCCTTTGATGTAAGAGAAGCAGGCCGGGTGAAAAAGGAGAACGGCAAAAACAGTGATGGATGCTAACGGCAAACCAGTGTCTGTTCCCGGTAGTTTGAAATCAGTAAAAGCAATCGGTTGGTATATCGAAGAGTATGGGATCGCACAGATATCCATGAACCTGACCAATATTAATACGGTACCCGTCCATATCGCTTTTGATGAGGTGTGCCGGAAGGCGGATGCGCGGGGTATCCGTGTTACGGGAAGCGAGTTGGTAGGGCTGGTACCATTAAAATCACTGACAGATGCCGGTAAATATTTTCTCCAAAAACAACAACGGTCAACCGGCGTATCGGAAAAAGAACTGATCAAAATAGCCGTAAAATCCATGGGCCTGGATGAGCTCGGCCCTTTCAATCCTGCTGAACGAATAATCGAATATTTATTAAGAGGTAAGGCTGAGAGCAGACTGATAAACATGCCATTAACCGGCTTCGCAGATGAAACGGCAAGCGAAAGCCCGGCACCCGGCGGTGGTTCCATTGCCGCTTATGTAGGTTCATTGGGTGCTGCGCTGGCCACGATGGTGGCCAACCTTTCTTCACATAAAAAAGGATGGGATGAGCGTTGGAAAGAGTTCAGTGACTGGGCCGAAAAAGGAGAACAATACAAAGACGAATTACTTTCGCCTGGTTGACCAGGCTTTCAGCCAGATCATGATAGCGTTTGGCTTGCCTAAATCAACAGAAGAAGAGAAAACCATTCGTACAAAAGCCATACAGGAAGCTACAAAATTCGCTATCGAAATACCGTTCAAAGTAATGCAGGCAGCATATCAAAGTATGGAAGTGATCAGGGTTATGGCTGAGACGGGCAATCCCAATTCCGTATCCGATGCGGGTGTCGGGGCGTTATGCGCCAGAACGGCGGTAATGGGCGCCTTTATGAATGTAAGGATCAATGCGGCAGGCTATGATGACAAGAAATTTGTCGAAGACATAATAACAAAGGGCAGGGAAATAGAAAGTAAAACGATTGCGCTGGAAACAGGGATACTGAAAACGGTGAACGAGAAGATAGGGGTATAGGCTATCGTGGAACAAAGAACCGATAGCGGCTTACAACTTAAACTTTGCGTCTTTGCATGAATCCTTATCAGGGTGACATTGCGTTGTAACCCGTTGCGTGACAAAAACCCTTGCGCCTTTGTATTAAAACTTTGCGACTTTGCGTGAAATAAAATTCCCTTAGCTTTAGCAAACAATAATTACGAATTGCCAATGGAAAATCTGCAGACCCAGGCCCTGGTAAACGAGCCTAAAGTAAATGCAATGCACCACCTGAAGATCTACAACAAACAGGATGTGCTTTCCCTGACGAAACTCCGTCGTTTTGAAACCAAGCTCGGAGAGCGGTTACAGGTTGTACATGATACCAGTAATATTCAACGATCATTAGCTGCCTCCAGCGCCCGGTATGTTTTGGTTGGCATACCTGAGGACCTGGGCGCCAAAGGTAATTTCGGTATCGGTGGGGCTGATACATTATGGATTCCCTTTCTGCAAAGTTTCCTGAATATCCAAAGCAACGATTTTTTCGATGGCGCTGAAGTATTGCTGATGGGTCATTTTGATTTCGGCGATATTCAATACCTGATAGATAAGACAGCAAGGGGAGAAGAGGAAAAGATAGAAGCATACCGTCATGCGGTGAATGCGATTGATGACGAGGTGGAACATATTATCAAACTCATTACTGAGGCTAAGAAAATACCTATCGTCATTGGCGGCGGCCATAATAATTCTTATCCATTGATAAAAGGTGCGGCCAAAGGCTGGCACAATGCGGGTATTACACCATTGGCACAGATCAATTGCATCAACCTTGATGCACATGCCGATTATCGTCCGATGGAAGGAAGACATAGCGGCAATGCGTTCCGTTATGCAGAAGAAGACGGTTACCTGCAGAAATACTGTGTTGTCGGGCTGCATGAAAATTATTTGCCGCAGAATGTATGGATAGATATCGTCAACAATCCTTTTATTGACTGCATCACTTTCGAAGATATATTCATTCATGAAAAAAGAACGTTTACCCAGGCCGTGGCGCATGCTACCGGTTTTACAGAAGATACACTGACCGCATTGACATTGACCTCGATGGTATCCAGAATACATTGAGCAGCGCTATGACGCCGGTAGGTATTTTACCTATACATGCAAGACAGTATGTTTCATTTGCGGCGGCGGATGCCAAACCCGCTTATCTTCATATCTGCGAAGGCGCGACAAGATTATCAGATGGAAGAACGGATAGTACCAGCGGTAAACTGATCAGTTACCTGGTAAGTGATTTTGTTAAAATGCAGGGGAACGGTAAGTGATTTCACGCAAAGACGCTACGTTTTAATACAAAGGCGCAAAGCGTTTTTGTCACGCAACGGCGCTACGACTCAACGCTAGAAGTTCCTGATTTAAGCTTCACGCAAAGTTTTACTATTGTATTTTCTCCGTGCCTCTGTGCCCTGGTGTCTCTGTGTTCCAAAAAATCCTTTCACTGGTATCAGCTTATATTTAAAATTTAAATAGCCGCTGCGTCTTTGCGTGATACTCTTTGCGCTCTCTGAGTGAAATCATTAAAAAGGGATCCCCAAATTAATAAACGTCTGCACTTTCTTTGTCTGATCGCTGTACATCAAACTCATCTCCAGCGGACCCAGTGCAAAATTGTAAGAGAACGTGAGCGCATAACCGGAATAAAAATCTTTTTGCTTAAAGAAATTACTCGTACTGATAAAATTGTTGAAAAGTATATTGGCACGTCCCGTCACGTATGCATTACTAAACAACTGCCGGCGCAGCCCTCCCTGCACAGAAGCATAAGCAGCGCTATAAGCAGTACCTTCCTGCAATCCTGCAAATGTTGCCTGGCGGCGGAAAAGTTTTACCATGCCACCGATCACGAATTCATTCATCACATTGTTGGAATAATTAAAATTGATCCCGCTTTGCCCCGACAGGAAAGCCGTTGTTTTATCATTAACAGGTAAGTAACCTTCCGCTGAAATAGTTGTGTACAGGAACGGCTTACTGCTTACCTGTATTGAATCGGGATCGTTCGGTATTTCCCCATCAATCAAAAAATTAACTTTCAGGTGCTGACGGGCAATGCGCCCGCCTTCTGCCTCAATCTTTAATCCTCGTTTAGGAAAAATATTTCTGTCGAGTGTGTTGTAATTAATATAAGTAAACAAAGTCGAGAACTGGCTTCTTCCTTTAAAAGCGAGACTGGGTGTGATAGTAGGATTATACTTCAGCCATTCAAAACGATGGCCGATACCAATAGTGAAACTGCGGTTGGCTGAATAATGAAACTGCTGGCTCAGTTCCAGGAAATTCTGTTTATACAAACCGATCTGTTTGAATTGCTCATAAGAGATGAAATCAAACCGGTCGAATTGCGCTTTCAATGTAAACGCATAATTTTTCAAGCGGCCAAGGTATTGCAGGTGTTCTCCTTTGATACGAAAACTTTCACCGAGATTAAGACTGACCAGGCTTCTTGAATTGGGTGTAAAGAAATTACGGGTAGTGAAATTGCCGATCAGCCCGATACCGGAAAAGCGGGAATAATGAAGCCCTACTTTGCCAAACGTCAACGGGTTTTCAGTTACATTAAAAATGATATGGCAACTGCTATCTTCTTTGGGTTGCAGTAAATAGGTGATGCGCCTGTAATAACGTGTACCGAAAGCGCGGCGCACTTTTGCAGCGAGTTCCTTTCCCGAATACTGCTCATGGATATTGAAATCCATTGTATGCAGAAAGAAATCGCGGGTGGTCTTTTCCAGGCCATTGATCTCAATAGAAGAAATGGATAATTTTTCCACTTTAGGTAAGCGATCACCGTGGTAAGGCTGTTTTCCATACAACGCATCCAGCGAATCGGCTAGCCTTTTAAAACGCGGATACAGCTTTCTGCCTTCTTCCATGCCTGCGGCTAATATCTTCTCTGCATCAGAAAAACTGCCCATGCTGTAATTCTCCAGGTGAAAGGGAATGTAGATATCGCATAGCGGTACTTCTTTTTTAGCATCTTCGCTTTCGCGGAAAAAAGCTACCTGCAACAGTATCTGGAATACATTTCTTACTTTATCCGAAGGAAGAAGGCCTGCTGCTACATTACTGCCGATCACAAAATCCGCTCCCATTTCTTTTACATCTTTTACAGGAAAATTTCGTGTGATGCCGCCATCAACGAGGCGGAGACTATCCTGGTCTACAGCTGTAAAAATAGAAGGGATCGCCATACTCGACCGGATAGCTGTAATGATCTCGCCTTTTTGCATGACGACCGCTTCACCACTGCCTACATCCGTACTGATACAGCGAAAAGGAATACTGAACTTTGAAAAATCCTTGATATTATATACCGGGAAATATAGTTCCGAGAGTTTCAGCCACAGTTCCTGCCCTTCAATAAGACCGGTTGATAAATTAAACCGGTGATTGACCCAGGGCAGCTCCACTACATATTTGGAAGACTCTTCTTTTTCTTCCATAAAAAGACTGCGGAGATTGGCCTGGTTGCGTAAAAGGATATCCCAGTCAATGCTGCGGGATATCTTTATCAGCGTATCTGCCGAATAGCCGACTGCGTATAAACTCCCGATGATAGCGCCCATACTCGTACCGGTAATATAATCTACTTTCAACCCCGCCGAATCAATCGCTTTTAATATACCAAGATGTGCAAGCCCCTTGGCGCCGCACCGCTTAACGTAACACCGATGGTGGGACGCACTGATGCAGTTTGTCCATAACTGAATAAGGAAAGAAGCAGGAAAGGAAAGAGTATCCGCATTTTCACCAGGCCAATAAATTTTACCATGTTAGGAGAAGGCTATATTCCTGTAAAGACAATAAGCACAGTCCTTTTGTTGCAGCATAAACGATTTATACAGTAAAAAAGGATATTGGCTGACAATATCCTTTTTAGTTATTTACCACTTTCCAGTTCCATTATCTTTTCAAACACCTGTTCATATTCCTTTTCCAGTTTCGCCAGTTCAGTGCCCAGGTTTTTATGCTCCGCTTCCGCCTGCATAAACCTGTTCTTATCTGCATAAATATCCGGTGATACCAGTGCGGTTTCGGCTTTCTGTTTCTGTTCTTTCACTTTTGCCAGTCTTTCTTCCAGTTGCTGAAATATCCTTTGTTGCTTTTGTAATTCTTTTTTTACATCCTTGTTGATAGAGAGAGAAGCCTGGGCCGGGAGCCGGACGCCGGAACAGAACCCTTTGATTGATTAGTCTTTTCAGACTTCAGATTCCCGGTTTCCGGTTTCTGATTTTTCACTTCGGACTTCTTGCTTCCGCCCGTTTCCGCTTTCTTCTTCTCCGCTTCCTGTTTTGCCATTCTTTCCTTCCACGCTACATATTCTTCATATCCCCCTTTGAACTCTTTTATTTCATGATCTACGATCTCCCATATCTTATTCGCTGTTTTAGCAACGAAGTAACGGTCGTGGCTTACAAGAATAATGCTGCCCTGGTATTTGGTTAATGCATCAATCAGCAGGTCGCAACTATGCATATCAAGGTGGTTCGTCGGTTCATCGAGCATCAGGAAATTCGCTTTGCTGACAATAACTTTTGCCAGCGCTACCCTTGCTTTTTCACCACCGCTTAATATCTTGATCTTTTTATCCGCATCATCACCGCTGAATAAAAAGCAACCGAGCAACCCGCGCAATTCCAGTTCGTTCATCTGGCTGCCGCATTCTTTCATTTCATCCAGGATGGTATTGTTCACGTTCAGCGCTTCCAGCTGGTGCTGGGCATAAAAACTTTCTTCTACATTATGTCCCCATTTTCTTTCGCCTTTGCTGAAATTTTCTACACCGGCAATGATACGGAGCAGGGTAGACTTGCCTTTTCCGTTGGCGCCGATCAGTGCGATCTTATCACCCCGGTCAATTTCCATAGATGAATTTTCGATAATCACATTTTCACCAAATGCTTTTGACACATCTTTCAGTTCGACCAGCACCCTGCCCGCGTTTTATCTACGCGGAAATTGATCCGGATATTCGGGCGTTCTATTTCAGCATCTTCAATACGTTCCAGCTTGTCTAATTTCTTCATGATGCTCTGGGCCATCGCGGCCTTACTGGCTTTTGCCCTGAACCGTTCTACGAGGCGTTCATTCTGCCGGATATAATCCTGCTGATTTTCATACGCCTTCTGCTGCATTTCTACACGGATAGCTTTCTCTTTTTCGTAATAATCATAATTGCCGGTGTAGATATGCAGCTGTTGCTGGTATACTTCCACGATCTTCGTCACCATCCGGTTAAGGAAATATTTATCGTGGCTCACGATCACCACCGATCCCTGGTAATGCTGCAGGTATTTTTCCAGCCATTCGATAGAAGGAAGGTCAAGGTGATTGGTAGGCTCATCGAGCAGCAGGAGATCGGGTTGCTGTAATATCATTTTTGCCAACAGCACCCTCATTCTCCATCCACCGCTGAATTCTTTGTACGGTCTTTGCAGGGCTGCATTCTCAAAACCAAGTCCCTGTAATACTTCTTCCGTTTTATGATGAATATTATAGCCGCCGAGGGTCTCTAATTCATGCAAACGATCGGTGTATTCTATCAAGATCTTTTCATCACCGGTCTTTTCCAGTTCTTTCCCGATCTCTTCGATTTCTTTTTCCAGTTGTAATACTCTTTCAAAGGCGCCCATAGCCACCTGCAGAATAGAATCGTTGGTGTCAAAACTCAACAGGTCCTGGTGTAAGTAGCCGATGCTTGTAGAACGGCTTCTTTCAATAGTGCCCGCTGAAGGCAGGTATTCGCCCACTAATAACTTTAAAAGGGTAGATTTCCCCGTTCCGTTATAGCCTATCAGTCCGATACGTTCTCCGGGTTGGATATGCCAGGTGGCTTCTTCCACGATAACCCTTGCTCCAAATTCAAATGTCACATTTTGTAATCCTGCCAGCATAATAATAGTAGTGAATGGTCAAATGGTGAATAGTTAATTTTTTCCGCTGCAAAAATAGGTAGTGTCCCAGGTTGCTGAATGCAAATATTTCCCACAAAGGCATAAGAGCACAAAGTATTTACAATCAATTGATCTTTCTCTGTGTACCTGGTGTATCTCTGCGAACAAACCAGGGGTCACAGAGTACCACAGGGTGAGGGAGAGCCACAGAGATCCATTCAACCTATTTCAATTCTGGTATGCTCCTCTGTGGTACTCCTTTATCTCCCCGGTACTCTGTGTCTGAATATCTGCTCCGTTCACATAAGAACCAATACATTACGCAAAAATAAAGGATTACCACTTGCCGCGATTGACGATTATCTTTGCTGAAATTTTTAAAAAGGCATGAAGAAGATCTTAGCGGTTCTTGGTATTTTACTCGTATTATTTATAGGCTATGTCTGGTTCTTTTATTTCAGGGGAAAAAAGAACACCCATGAGGGACCAAAACCTGTTCCCATGGCTGCAGGCAAGCACAGCGGGGCTTTTAACCAGAATATTGATTCTGCGCTGGCAGCTTATTATAATATGATCGAGGGCTTTGTGAACTGGGATACAACGACCGTGAATAAAAATGCAGCGGCATTGAAGAATAGCCTGGAAAATTTCCGCCTCGATGAATTACAGAACGATACGGCAAAGGATGCACAATCCCTGTATGCCACTTCGCTGGATTTTCTCGCCAACGCCAAAAATGAAACGGTCAATATTGCGCAAAATCCATTGCTGGACAAGAAAAGGGAAGCCCTGAATTCACTCACAGACAACCTGCGCAATCTTTTCCTGGTCGTGCATTACGACGGACAAAAAATATATTACCAGGAATCTCCCACGGCTTTTAATGACGCCTATCCCGGCTACTGGCTCAGTCCTAAGGAAGAGATACGCAATCCTTATTTTGGTACGCAGCATCCAAAATACAAGGATAGCATGGTCGGTGATGGCAACTCTAAAGGAGTGATCGTAAAAGACACCGGCAAATAGGGAAAAGCGCGGATAGAATTATCTATATGTGTATTACTATGTACCTATGTTTCTATGTGTTTCAAAACAAAAACCAAAAGGTTCCAGATAATATTCATCATTGCTTCTTCATCAGTACAACTATCTTCCGGTTATTCATGCTACGGGGAGTCAGCAGTAAAAGGCCTTTATCATCTATACCTTCAACAAAGTAAGTATAGGTCACTTCCGTGGCCGGACCATCTCCGAATTTGAATTCTTCATCAATGTATGATATACGAAGCTTTATGCCGGGCTCTTCATCTTCTTTCTGAATGTCGTCTGCCCTATAAGTACCGTTATACGTTTTGTCTTTGGCGGAAACGATAACAGCCGTATTATTAGTGAAGTTCAGCTGCAGTGTTTTTGCCTCATCCACTATTTTCTTTTCAAATTCGTTTTCCTTTTTAGGCTCCAGCCATTGTATGGTTTTGTCGTCTTTAAAAGGGCTGTTGGTACCTGCTTTTTCAGTGATGTACTTACTTCCTTTCACTCCATCCAGTACAGCTTTTACAGAGGCGGGCGGTGCAGGCAAAGCTGCATTGTCTTTTTTTAATGAACAGGAGTTTAGCAGGATAATAGTTATAAATGATAGAAGGATGGATCGCTTTTGCATAAGATAACTTTAAATAACAGATTATATATTAAATAAAGATGAGAAGAGATCATGGTTATTGAAATACCCGCAACAAGGTATTTATTTCGCGGAGCCTCTTTTCATTCATCATTTATTTTAGCCGGGAAACGGAGAATCCTTATTTTCCTGTCTTAAAATTTTATACATGATAAGATCTGTTATTTCTGTTTTATTCCTCTTTTTAACCATCGTTGTATCAGGCCAGGAAAAAATTGACCAGGATATGATGAATAAGATCAGGAATGAAGGACTGAACAATTCTAAAGTGATGGATATCGCTTTTTATCTCACCGATGTAAGCGGGCCAAGGCTTACTAAATCTCCCGGTTATGACCGGGCCGCCAATTGGGCTATCAGTGAATTGAAAAAATGGGGATTGGTAAATGCGGCATTAGAACCGTGGGGAGAATTTGGCAAAAGCTGGGAACTCCAAAAAAGTTATGTCGCTATGAGTGCGCCTTACTACCGTCCGTTGATAGCGTTCCCGAAAACATGGACCGCTGGAACAAAGGGTTTGCAAAATGCAGAAGTATTGCTGATCTCGGCGAAAGATTCGGTTGAGCTGGAGCAGTATACCGGAAAATTAAAAGGCAAAGTGCTTATCATCAACAGAACGGATACGCTTAAGCAAACATTCAAAGCTGATGCCAGCCGTTATACAAACGAAGAGCTGGATAAAATGGCCAATGCTGAACCGCAGCAACGCAGGCAAACGACAAACGATACGGCGGAGCTGCGCAGGAGACGGGAACAATTTCAACGCGGGCAGGGCGCCGCGATGCAATTGCTTAATAAATTAAAAGAGATGGCTATTAAAGAAGGCGCCGTCGCTGTTTTAAGTATGAGCCCGAGAGGTCATGACGGTACCTTATTCGTACAGGGCGGTGGAGTGTATGCTCCCGCATCACCGGATAATTTCCTGGATATCATGATCGCGTTTGAAGATTATATGAGTATCTGCCGGCTGGTAAAAGCAGGGATACCGGTAAAGCTGGAAGTGGATGTAAAAACAGCTATCAGTGCAAAAGATACAAAGGGATATAATGTAATAGCAGAAATAAAAGGAACCGATCCCACTTTAAAAGATGAAGTAGTCATGCTCGGCGGTCACCTCGATAGCTGGCAGGGTGCTACGGGCGCTACGGATAATGCAGCCGGTTGTTCGGTAATGCTCGAAGCAGTACGCATATTGAAAACGCTGGAATAAAACCGCGCCGTACTATCCGCATTGCTTTGTGGAATGGCGAAGAACAGGGTTTATTAGGTTCAAAAGGATATGTAAAAAACCATTTTGGCGATCTGGTTACCATGGAACTGAAACCGGAGCATGAAAAATTCTCTTCTTATTTTAATATAGATAACGGAACAGGAAAAGTAAGAGGTATCTATTTACAGGGTAATGATAAGGTAAAAGACATTTTCACTCAATGGCTGCAGCCATTTGCAGACCTGGGAGCAAAAACGGTTACCATTTCCAATACAGGAGGCACCGATCATCAGTCATTTGATGCCGTAGGATTGCCGGGTTTCCAATTTATACAGGATGTGATCGAATATGATACCCGTACGCATCATACCAATATGGATTCGTACGATCACCTTATCGCAGACGATCTGAAACAGATCGCTACTATTGTCGCGGCTTTTGTATATAATGCCGCGCAGCGTGATGAAAAATTGCCAAGAAAGGAATTGCCGAAGCCAAGAGAAGCGACCCAAAGATGATTATAATACTTCCTCTGGTAAAATGAAAGAGGCTGACTCATAAGTTAAGTAAATCCCGCAACGGCGCAACGAGGTAAAGAATGCCTATTGAAAGTCACTCGTTGCGGCTTTGCGCCGTTGCGGAAACATTAATTTAAAATATTTTGAGCAGGCCTCTTTTATTTTTATGCATATGGTATAGGTTACTTAATCCGGTTTAACTGTTCCCAGCGGGAATGTTATACCTATATTAATACCAAGCCCCCTGTTTCTGACCTTTTTGTTTTTTTCTCCGGCATCTTCAAATACATTGGAGAATCCATGATAGTAGGTAATATCTGTATTGAGCCATTTGTTTGTCCCGATCCGGAAATTAGCACCGGCTGCGGCATTAAGACCGATATCAAAGCGCGTAAAAGCATCTTTTGAATCAGCTTCGTCTGTTTTAGTTCCGTTCACTTCCAGTTTTGATTTGCCACCGACAAGAAAACCAAAAGATGGCCCTAAAGAAACTTTAGGCCTTACCTTATCGCCCAGCTCGCCGAAAAAGTAAATACCCTGCAGCGGCAGCCTGATATAATTGCCCCTGTAAGTATATTTATATTCATCGCCACCTTCATCAGATTGTAAAGTACCTCCCTCGCTGGAAAATTTCAGATCGGCGCTTATTCCCAACGTGAGACGAAACTGTAGACAAGTTTGCCCCCTATACTATATGAAGGATGGAATTTGCTTTTTGCTCCCTCGTCATTTGATAATTGCAGCCAGCTATGTCCAAAACCGGCAACAGGGCCAAACGAAAGATTCTGCGCTTTAGCAGAATAAAGGAATAAAATGGCTGCTGCAGCAACAAAGATTTTTTTCATAATACATATTTAGAACACTGTATTATAAAAACTATGCCAGAGCCCGCAAAGAAATATACCACACCTGAATTGCGGGTATAAAAAATGTGTGATCAATAAAATACAAACGTAGCGCCGCCGCGCCTTTGCGTGAGATTACTCGATCCATCTATCTAAAGATGCATGAATTGATGAAATAAACCGCGCCTTTGCATGCACCCTTAGCGTCTTTGCGTGAAATAACTACTGGGGCTTTTGATAAATAAACCGCACCAGTGCATTCTTCTTATCATCCGATGTAAGATAAAGCTGGTAACGTTTATCTCCTGCATTAACGATCATCAATGCCGTATTAGGCGGAATAGTCCCGAGATTTTCACCCACCATGATCACTTCCTGCTGCAGTCTCCGCTGATCAATCCGTATATACGTAGTAATAGGTTTTGTAGTCAGCAATTGCCGCGATACAACGGTCGCGCCGTTAACAAAGACAGAGATAGTATCGCCGTCAATCTGGCCGTTGTCATAAAAGTCAAGCTTGACACTTCCTGTATCAACAAATATTTCTTTCACCAGTTCATTCTTTCTTAATTCCAGTATAGGAGGCAGCGAAGGTTTGAATGCAGATTGCTGGATACGCGTCATCACAATACTTCCGGGAGGGCAGGTATTCTTGTTATCCATGGTCTTACCCGTCCAGGAACCACGGAGTTGTTCTTCCTTACCATCTGTGTGAAAAGATAAGGTGTATCTTTTTATACAGGGGATGCAGTCTGCAGGAATATGAAAAGTAGCCACTTTCTGTTCATCAATGATCATGTTCCTTGCGATGCTGTCATAAGTTCCTTCAAAGACCTCCCGTACATAATTAGTAGTGTCGGAATAATGGTAAGAGGTGCCCACGATCTTTGTGCCGCTTAACTGTATCTGCAATTCAATATTATAAACAGGAAAACAGCCGCCTGGTTCCATGACCAGTTTACCCTTCCAGATACCGTTAATATTCTGTGAGGTAGCACAAAAAGAAGCGAGTAAAAAGAGAGCGCTGATCAGTATCCGGTGCATGATTGTTGAAAATAGAAGAAAATATCCGAAGCGGTTAAAAAAATTACAGTAACGGTCAAATTCTCATACAACATGACGGGATAAAGTCTTTATGGTTGCTTTGGCTTTTCGTACCTGAACCGGACCAGTGCATTTTTTTGCTCGGTAGAAGTGATGCGGACATCAAAACGCTGATCGCCGGCCTCTACAATCATCAGGGAAGTATTGGGGGGAATACGGCCAGGTTTTCAGCCACCATCACCAGCTCATGATCGGCATCATCTTCATCCATTTTAAGCTTTAAGGTAATGGGCGCGGTGCTGAGACGTTTATTGGACACCATCAGTTTTTTATCAAAGAATACGGAGATCGTATCGTCATCTATCTCTCCGTTATCGTATAGCTTCACGGTTACTTCGGTGCTGTTTACCACCAGCGATTTCATCAGTTCATTTTGCCTCTCTTTCAATACAGCAGGGGTAGGTACCACAGGCTTTACAGTCGTCTTCACTATGGCAGGTCTTTTTTGACAGCGCTGTCTGCTTTCGGTTTTACGATCACGGTAGGCTGGTAACCGATTCTTTCTTTACAGGAGGATTTATTTTTGTAACTACGGGCGCTTTTTTCGGTATCGTCGTGCTGGTTTTTTTAGCTCCTGTATCTTTTTTGGGAACAAGTGTGGCTGTATTGGTCTTACGAAGAAAAGGCTCAATATAAAAATCCGAGGTTTGTACTTTTCGCAGGAATACTTTACCACCACCGCAATCGCCCATTCGTAAGTATTCTGCATGCCCTTTACTTCCTGTTTACCGAGGTAGGTGCCTTCCAGGAATTCTTCTTTCCCGGATTTGCTGTACACAAGATCATAGTTCATGATACAGGTGCCTCCGCCGGTACTGGTTTTTACTTCTACCGTTCTGATCTCTTTAATACGGAAATTTTTAGACGTCTTTACAAAGCTGCCTGTCATAGTAGCCTTGCCATAAAAGCGTATATCCAGGTAAGAGTAGGAAACCCCGTTCACGGAGTATGTCTGATACCTGGAACTCGAGTTTGTATTCCAATCCGTCATCAGAAATGAAATAGCCTTTCCAGATACCTGTTACATTTTGCGAAAAAGAAGTGTATGAAAAAAAACAGGTAAGAATTAAAACAAGCAACCTTGTCTGTCTTGCGATCCGTTTCATTAAGGGTCAAATCTAACGAATAAGTTCGTATCAGGGAATTCAGGTCCGTGAAAGAGTTTGTTAATTTTAAACACAGTGGCGTTGCTTCAAAACAGTGAACTGGCCGCCGGTCAGTGAATAAATCATGTTGAAAAAAAATACAGCCCCCTGGCTTTTTATTGCGCTGTTTTTTAGTTCCGTAATAAATGCCCAGGATACGGAACCGGTCATTGCCCTGCTGAAAAGACTGGACTCGGTAAGGAACAGTTCTTCTATATCCCGGCACTTCGCTGAAATATATTTTCAAACCACGGTGAATGCTGTCCATTTTTTCTCTGCGGCTGACATAAAAGTTCAACACCTGATGGAAAGAATGGAAACGGGATTTGCCGGTTATTTTTTTCGTTCTGCCAATGCGTATGCGGATAACCAGGTGGTTCCGGGCGAATGGAAAGCGTACTATAAAGATAAAAATGCGCCATCGCTGCAGTATATTTTATTTGGCATCAATGCGCATATTAACGGGGATATATGGCAGGCATTGACGAATGAGTTTTCGCAAAAAGAGCTGGATGAACTCAAGACCCCTTACTTTTTATACTATAAGCAATTACTTAAAGAGTATCGCCGCGTATACGAATCGGCATTGGCCTCGAACGGAAGATGAGGCTGCTGCATACATTTAGTTTTGGCCTGGATGAGCTCTACGGAAAAATATTGCTCAAGCGCTGGAGGAAAAGGCAAATGCAGCTCGCAGGACTTTATTTTACCGACCGGTCGCTGTTCGAAAAGAAACGGAAAAAACTGCAACGCAAAATGGATCACCTCGATCAGTTGATCCGCAGGAACGTCTGACAGGTGATTTCCTGTTTATTATTCCTCCGCAATCGGGCAGAGTTTGTTAAATTTGCACTCTCTTAAAAACTGGTTACCAGTTGCCTGTTACTGGCCGCCGGGTTTGCGAATAAGTCAAGTTAATTTAATCAAGAAAACGTTCCGGGAACAATCACTGGTAACCCGGACCGGCTAACCGGCAACCAGTCATGAATAAGATGATCAATATTACATTACCGGATGGAGCTGTTAAGCAATACGAAAAGGGAACTACTGCCCTGGATATCGCGAAATCAATTTCGGAAGGCCTTGCCAGAAAAGTATTAGCCGCCAGTATAAACGGCCAGGTATGGGATGCTACACGCCCTATCAATGAAGATGCGTCGCTGAAATTATTGACATGGAACGATCTTGACGGAAAGAAAACATTCTGGCACTCTTCCGCCCACCTGATGGCAGAAGCCGTTGAATCCACATTTCCTGGTGTAAAATTCTGGGTCGGCCCCGCTACTGAAAATCCACAGGGATTTTATTATGATATGGATATTGGCGACAGGAAGATAACCGAAGAAGACCTGGTGGTGTTGGAAAAAAAGATGAATGAGCTGGCAAAGAAAAACAGCAGCTATACCCGCCAGGAAATTTCCAAGCCCGAGGCTATAAAATTTTTTGCTGAAAAGAATGACGAATACAAACTTGACCTGCTGGATGGCCTGGCTGATGGTGAAATAACTTTTTATACCCAGGGAAACTTTACTGATCTCTGCCGCGGGCCGCATATTCCAAATACCAGTTTCATCAAAGCAGTAAAGCTGACCAATATCGCCGGCGCTTACTGGAAAGGCAATGAAAGAATAAACAGCTTACCAGGATATATGGGGTCACGTTCCCTTCGCAGAAAGAACTGGATGAACATATCGCTTTGCTGGAAGAAGCAAAGAAAAGAGATCATCGTAAACTCGGCAAAGAATTAAGCATCTACACCATGGATGATGATGTAGGCCAGGGCCTGATCATGTGGATGCCGAACGGAACTATCATCATAGAAGAACTGGAGAAGCTGGCCAAAGAAACAGAACTGGAAGCGGGGTATAAAAGAGTGGTAACACCGCATATCGCCAAAGAAAGCATGTACCTGACGAGCGGTCACCTGCCTTATTATGCAGACAGCATGTATCCGCCGATGGAACTGGATGGAGAGAAGTATTACCTCAAATCCATGAACTGCCCGCATCATCATAAAATATTCGCAGCAGAGCCAAAAAGTTATCGTGATCTTCCTTACCGTATCGCTGAATACGGAACAGTGTATCGTTATGAACAAGTGGTGAGTTATTTGGTTTAATGAGGGTGCGCTGCCTGCATATGAACGATGCGCATATTTATTGTACCAAAGAGCAGTTCAACGATGAGTTCAGGGCGGTGAATGATATGTACCTGAAATATTTTAAAATATTCGGTATCGAAAAATATGTGATGAGGCTTTCCCTTCATTCGCCGGAAAAGCTGGGCATCAAATATGTGAACGAGCCGGAATTGTGGAAGGAGACCGAAACCATGGTCAGGAATGTGCTGACAGAGTCGAACATACCTTTTGTGGAAGTACAGGATGAAGCGGCATTTTATGGTCCGAAGATAGATGTCGCAGATATACAGCGCTATCGGCAGGGAATTTACCCTGGCTACCAACCAGGTTGACTTTTCACAGGGCCGCAGCTTTAAATTAGAATATACCGGGCAGGATAATAAAGCAGAAACGCCGCTGATCATTCACAGGGCCCCGCTAGGAACGCACGAACGGTTTATCGGGTTCCTGCTGGAGCAATATGCCGGTAAATTTCCCACCTGGCTGGCGCCTACGCAGGTAAAAGTGCTGCCGATCAGTGATAAGTTTTTGGATTACGCTAAAACAGTTTCGCAGAAACTGAAAAAAGCGGATATTCGTGCAGAGGTTGATGACAGGAACGAAAAGATCGGGAAAAAGATACGTGATACCGAACTGCTCAGGATCCCTTACATGCTGGTAGTAGGTGAAAAGGAGATGAACGAAATAAAGTAGCCGTAAGAAGGCAGGGTAAAGGTGATATTGGCGTGAAAGATGCAGAGGAGTTTATAAGGGAAATAAAAATGGAGATCCAGGAACGAAAAGCTGAATAAATAGTCCGGAAGTCGGAAAGACCGAAAGATCTTTTCGGATGTTATAGTGATTCTTTCGTTTTCATTCCTCAAATCCTGTATGAGGATATTATAAAAAATAAAAAAAATTGCTCCCCTTCAGGGGTTGGGAGCTTAACCAAAGAAAGTAAATGGCAGTACCACAAAAACCCGGAGGCGGGTTCAGCAGACCACCCGGCGGCGGTTACAAACCCGGTGGCGGAGGTTTTAACAAAGGCGGATTCAGGGGAAGATTTGTTCCCCGCAAAGAAGCCGAACATCGTATCAACCAGTTTATCAGGGCTCCGCAAGTGAGATTGGTTGGTGAGAATATAGAAGTGGGCATCTATTCATTACAGGATGCATTACGTATAGCACAGGACCAGCAGCTCGACCTGGTGGAGATATCTCCGACAGTAGATCCGCCGGTGTGCAAAGTGATTGACTATAACAAATTCCTCTACGATAAAAAGAAGAAGGAAAAGGAGATGAAGGCGAAAAGCAAAGTCTCCGAAGTAAAAGAGATCCGTTTTACTCCCAATACGGACGATCATGATTTTGATTTCAAAGCCAACATGCGGAAGGCTTTCTGAAAGATGGCAACAAGGTAAAAGCCTATGTGCAATTCAAAGGCCGCGCTATCCAGTTCCAGGAAAGAGGGCAGTTATTGCTACTGAAATTCGCGGAACGCCTGGCGGAAGTAGCTATCCTCGAAAATATGCCGAAGATGGAAGGACGACGAATGCTGGCCATGTTTGCACCAAAAGGAAAGAAGAAAGCTAATTAACGCTGAAATGTATAAAATGCCGTCCTGCCCCGCAGGGCGGCATTGATTTTTATTCCCAGCACATCACCTGTTTCCAGCCCGTTTGTCAGCCAAACTATACTATGAGAAAAATGCCGGATCGTTGTTTATTGTTTTATGCCTGCTCATCTTTTCGTGCAATTCCGCTGATAATAAAGTGCCCGAAATAGCAGCCGATGTATGTAATTGCTTTGTGAATATTGAAAAGAATCTCAGCAAAGAAACAAAACTCGTTTTTGCCAATGCTGCCAAAGCCGATAATCCCAGTGAAAAACTGCAGGAGGAAATGGCAAAGCTCAGCAAGGAAGACCAGGTAAAAGTATTGTCAGAAATGACTTTTTTCAATGGAATGGAAGACGAGAAATCGCCCGTCGGGCAATGCATAAAAAATGTAGAAAAGAAATACGGGTATACTTATACAAAAGATAAAAAAAAGCTGGGAGAAAAATTAGTAAAAGAACTTGAGTCTAAAAGTGGTTGCGATTTTACTGCTTCTATCTGGAAACTGGGATTGAAACTTTCTGATAAAAAATAAACAGGTAACCGGGTCATTGTTTACTTGTTCCGGTCTTCATTTTTACCGCTGATACCAAAAACGCTTTTTATACTTATATCCAAACATCGCTTTCTGTAAATTGAGAATATTTATTTAAAATGTATATACGCTTGTTTGTAAAACAGTACCTGGCAGCGATGGCGCTGATTCTTGTTTGCGTTTCTTCCTTTGCACAACCAAGACCGGATACAACCCGCTCCCGCATAGACAGGTTAACCAGCAGGACTTTAACCGGCCCTAAACCTTACAAAGAAATTATTACCGACAAAGCGGTCAGCGATACCGGCTTATTCACAGTACACAAAGTCGAAGACAAATACTATTTTGAAATTCCTGATTCATTATTAGGCCGGGATATGCTGGTCGTGAACCGTATTTCGAAAGCGGCAGCCGGCATGCGTGTGGGCGGCTTCTTTGGATATGCCGGCGATTATATCGGTCAGAATGTGATCCGTTTTGAAAAAGGGCCAAACAACAAAGTGTTCCTCCGCAGTCTTTCATTCGCAGAATACACCAAAGATTCTACTTCGCCGATGTTCACAGCGGTCAACAATTCAAACATACAGCCGATCGCCGCTGCTTTTGATATCAAGTCGCTGGGAAAAGATTCAACCGGCGTTGTGATTGATATGACCGATTATATCAGCGGTGATAATGATGTACTTCATTTCAGCAGTAATGTAAAAAGCGCCTTACGTATATCAGGTATACAATCAGACAAATCATATATAGTGGGTGTAAAATCATATCCCATTAATATCGAGATGAAAACGGTAAAGACCTATAGCCGGTCATCCGGAATGTCCCTGCCGGGAGCCGGCCCCTCCGCATCCGGCGGCAACCTGACGGTAGAGTTGAACAGTTCGTTGGTCATGCTTCCAAAGAAGCCCATGCAGCCAAGGTATTTTGATCCCCGTGTAGGTTTTTTGCTACCGGCTATACAGATTACGACATGAATCCGCAGGGAGTGAAATCAGTAATGATGGTACAACGCTGGAGGCTCGAACCAAAAGATGAGGATGCAGAGAAATATAAAAGAGGCGAATTGGTAGAGCCGAAAAAACCGATCATATTTTATATTGATCCGGCTACTCCAAAGAAATGGGTGCCTTATCTTATGCAGGGAAATAAATGACTGGCAGGTAACTTTTTGAAAAAGCCGGGTTTAAAAATGCCATTATCGGTAAAATGGCGCCCACTAAAGAAGAAGACAGTACATGGAGCCTCGATGATGCCCGTAATTCCGCTATCGTTTACAAACCTTCTGATATTCCTAATGCAAGCGGACCGCGTATATGGGATCCCCGGAGTGGTGAGATAATGGAAAGCCATATCAACTGGTATCACAATGTAATGGAATTGCTGCGCGACTGGTACTTTGTACAATGTTCTCCTGTTGATCCCAAAGCCAGGAAAATGGTTTTGATGATGAACTGATGGGGCAACTGATACGTTTTGTTTCATCACATGAAGTAGGTCATACTATCGGGTTGCGTCATAATTATGGATCGAGCAGTTCAGTTCCCGTTGAGAATCTCAGGAATAAAGCATGGGTAGAAGCTAATGGCCACACACCATCCATTATGGATTATGCCCGCTTTAATTATGTAGCGCAGCCGCAGGATAATATCAGTGAGATCGGTTTGTTTCCGCGTATTGGTGATTACGACAAATGGGCGATAGAGTGGGGGTATAGGTTATTTCCGCAGTATAAAGATGCAAATGCAGAGAAAGCATCGCTGAACAAATGGGTAATCGGAAATTAAAAGATAAGCGGCTTTGGTTTGGAACAGAGACAAACCCTGATGATCCGCGCAGCCAGCGGGAACAGGTAGGAGATGATGCCATGAAGGGAAGTATGTATGGCATTAAAAACCTTCAGCGCATTGTACCCAACCTGATGGAGTGGACAAAACAACCTGATGAAGATTATAGTGGCCTTGGCCATATGTATTCTGAGGTGACCAGCCAGTTTGCCATGTATCACATGAATTATAAAATGATGTGCCTTATTATGTCACCTGTAAGACCGCCAAAACCAGGGATAATTGTTTTAAACACCATTTTAATGGGCAACAACAAAATTGCTGAAAGAGTATGGAAAGAGATCGCTGCCTGTAATGACGGCGCCTATATAAATGTAAATATGAATGTCAATGATATTAATGTACAAACGCCCTATGATTCAGTGATAGCCGTCATCAGCGACCAGCTTGACGATCTGAGGTATTATTATGGCAAAGTGGAAGTAAAGAGTACAGGAAATGGATATAAGGAGAAAGGTAAAACAACGGCGCGGGTATCGAATGCCGGTGTAAAAGCACAAAGAGCGGAATATAACAGCTATTACTTTAGCAAAAAAAGCGGCCAGAAGCAAAATGAATTGCTGAGCGATCTTGCTTCCGGTAATGTACGGCTGGATTCTTTAAAGCAGGCTGAACTGCGGATGAATTTAAAAACCTGCCTAAAGATTCCCTGGCCATAATTGTAAAACAAAAAACTGTGTTTCCGCGACAGCCTGCAGAAAAAGCTTACTGCTGAAGTCACCAAAAGAAACAACTATATAGAAACGGAATTATCTAAGAGAAATAAAAGCGAGGTGGAAGGAAGTTTTAATAATATCATTTTTTCCAATATTCAAAACAAACCCCGCAAGAAAAAAATTGTGCTGAAAGGAAGGCGAAATACTAAAATGGGCTGACTGCCATTGTCTTGTAATTACTTTTAAATTAATGTTCCCCGCAACGGCGCAAAGACGCAACGATTGACTTTCAATAGGACATTCTTTGCGACTTTGCGCTGTTGCGGGATTATTTAACTTTTGAAACAGCCTTTTTTTATTGTCGAATTACTGGTTGAAAACTGTGGAAAGTCTTCCTGTTTTAAAATGCCGGCATGGATATAATCTTTTATATTTGGTTATAACTTTTTTGCCATGGCGGAGATCAACACAACCATACTAATTCCTGATATCAGCGGGTTCACGGAGTTTATGACATCTACCGAACTCAGCCACGCTTCTCATGCCATCAATATGCTGATTGATGCTATTGTAAAAGCCGTGAATGATGAGTATGAAGTATCTGAAATTGAAGGAGATGCTGTTTACTGATTAAAAAAGGCCCGGCTCCTTCCCAAAAAGAGATAGCTGGTATATGTTTGAGAATATTCAATGCTTTTCATTTCCAGCGCAAGTGGATGCAGCAGCATAAAATGTGTCCCTGCGGAGCTTGTGATAGCATCAATAATCTTACACTGAAGTTTGTAGCTCATCACGGACCCGTGGCTGAAATAAAAGTGGGACGTTTTGTAAAACAATCCGGCACAGAAATGATCGTGGCGCACCGCTTGCTTAAAAACAATATTGGCAATAATGAATATTTACTGGTAACAGAAAAGCTGTTGCAGCATGCGCCCGGTCAGTCCGAAACAGATGAAATGGAATGGGCCAGTTCGTCCGAAGAGTATGCGGCCATCGGTAAAGTAGCGTATCGTTTTAACCCTGCTCAATGAAGCAAGAAAAAAAGTACCTGAACCACCGGAGCCGAAGAGTCATTACCGCACGGATAATACGTTTTATCTCGAAATACCCATTGCTGTCAATTTCCGGGATGTGTACATGATCATGATGAATATCCCCGGCCGGGCGCAATGGATACCCGGTTTACAAAAAGTAGAGCAGGATATGCCTGATGTATTTGTCGGAAGCATTCATCATTGCAGCTTTGAAAATTTTCAGGCCATACTATCACCTTTGCGAATGACCGTATCGGATGGTGAAATACTCTATGCTGAAAGCTGTGTGATCGGGGAGATGAACCTCTCTTTGGTGCATGAATTTGTATTTAAGAAAACAAGCGATAAGACCTGTGTCTTTGCCGGACGGTTTATGAATGTAAATGATGCTCCTGTTCCGGAAGAGATCAGCGCTTTTCTTTTTACTAAACTGCAGGAGATGGCAGAAGCGCTTAAAGAATATTGCGAAAAGATGGAGACATCCTTATTTGAACCTGCCTTTCAAAAAAATAAAATGAATTAGTCCTGGAGATTGTTTTGCTGATACTCATTCTATAACAGTCAGCAGAGCCATTGTAAAATATATCCTGATATGCGAAATTCCATACTACTGGCCAGCTTCTTCCTTTTTTCATTCATTTCATTTGCACAAAAAGATAATGCTGCTGATCAGATTCCCGTCCTTATCCGGTGCGACGACATCGGCATGTGTCATTCAGTAAATATGGCAGCTGAAAAAGTGCTGAAGACGGGTATAACCTGTGTCTATGTCTGTTATGACTCCATGCCCCTGGTTTGCCGAAGCAGTGGATTTGCTGAAAAGTTATCCAAACGTTTCTATCGGTATACACCTGGTGCTTAATGCTGAATGGAAACAATACCGCTGGGGACCGGTGTCCGGCGCACAGGCTGTGCCAACGCTGGTTGATTCACTCGGTCTTTTTTTTCCTTCACGCAGTAAACTCTTTGCCAATAATCCCAAACTAAGTGAGATCGAAACGGAGCTGCGTGCACAGATTGAAAAAGCATTGCGGGCAGGATTACAGCTTGATTATCTCGATTACCATATGGGAGCTGCTGTGCCAAACCCCCGAAACAAGAGCCATCGTCGAAAAACTCGCTGCGGAATATAAACTGGCCATATCACGATACTATGGCGAAGCAGATGTAGACGGCGGGTATGCTGCTCCAGTGGCAAGCAAACTGGATACGCTGTCGGCCAAACTAAGATCATTGCAACCTGGCGGAACTAAATTGTTTGTTTTTCATATCGGCCTCGATGTACCAGAAATGAGCGCTATGGAAGATATGAATCCTTCGGGGCCAAAAGATATGAGCAAGCACCGTCATGCGGAATTGAATGCATTGATATCCCCGGCATTCCAGCAACTGCTGCATGATCCGCGATACCGCCTGGTTAATTACCGGATGCTGACGGGAAGAAAAAGGATTAAAAAAGTATGAAAAGACCAGTATCGGATTAACAGGTTAAGCCCATACTTTCCATATCAATGATACGCTGATGAAAAAACTGATCTTATTAATTATACTGGCAACAACTACTGCAGCAGCGATGGCGCAGATAGAAGAAAGGCAAAAAACGGACTGGCAGCCCATCGGCAAGCTTAAATTCGGGGGAATCACCAAAGCCAGTATGGAATACACTAATTCCGGTACCGACACTACCTATTTGCTGTTTATAAAAGATATCCGTGACCAGCCAAAAAGATCATTATTTCAGTATCATCTTCAGGAATATTGATGATACTTATAGCAAAACTATATACGATCTTAAAAAGTTTTTTTCTGCCGGAGAATAAGAAGGATAAAAATTACTCCCGGACTTTTAACCTCGGAAAAACAGGCGTGAATGTGCAGCATCACCGGCTGATCACCAGTCGCGGCGTTAGGTTTACTACCAACGATGGCTATACCTATTGGTCAGAAAAGGATATTGATAAACTATTTGGAAAAGATTAGCCGGTAATGAAAAATCTCCACCTCGTACTTTCCTCCATTTTAATAATAGTCATAGCGGTCGTTTATGGTTATTCACCATCCGTATTATTACCGCAAATACTTAATATCAGGGTAGAGGGAACCGATATTAAGCATGTTTTCAGGGCTATTATGGGATTGTACCTGGGTATGTCTGCGTTATGGATAGCAGGTATTTTAAAACCCCTGTATTGGCAGGCAGCTACTATCACAAAATATTGTTTTTATGACCGGGCTGGCTGCAGGAAGGTTAATTAGTTTTTTGCCTCGACGGTCAGCCTTCCATACCCCTTACAGCAGGTTTTTTTGTTGAAACTTCTCTTGCATTTCTTGCTTATTCCAATTGGAAAAGATATAAAGGGGAAAGCCTGATTTTATCTCATTTCTCCGGAACCTTATTCTTACAATGGTGCAGGGCTGAACTTTGCACCATCAGGAAGCTTATCACAAATTGTGATAAGCCAGAGCAGCTGCTATCGGGTCTTCTGCCATATATTGAAAAAAAGCCGTGGCTGGTGTTTTTCTTCACTAACCACGGCGTTTAAAACGAGTGAGGGAATATTCATTTCTATTATTAGAATATAAGAATACTTCTTAAATGGGTAAGACGATCATTAAAACTGCCAGCTTACCAGAGAGGCTTTTTACCCGAAGGTTTTATTCCTCCTTTTTCTGCCTGATAAACGTATGTGATGATTGTCGTACCGGCGAACAGATGCGCTTTGTAGAGATTTTTTGTCCATGCCCGGCACGCTGTCGGTAACAATATTCACTGACGGACTTTTTTCTTCGACAGGAGGTAAACTGGCTTTCTACTGTTTCAGGAACTGCCTTAACAGTTGATGCCTTTGTTCTTTGCTTTGCTGCAACAGTTGCTTTTCGGCGTATTGTTTTTTTCGGCGTAGTCTTTTTAGTTGCCCGGCCCGCAGTTCTGCGGGTACTGGCCACAGGTTTCTTTTTAGTGGCTGTACGCTTCTTCGGTGTAACGCTTTTTTTAGAAGCGGTTTTCTTTTTGGTAACTGTTTTTTTCGCTGCCTTTTTTTTCGCAGGAGCTTTGGCTCCTTTCTTTTTTGCAGGGGCTTTAGAATACTTTGCCATAAAAATTAGTTTAATGAACCAATGGGTTACTCATGCTTTTACAAGCCATGACTTTGTAATATCCTTCATTTCCAATAACCATACCAACACATATAAAGCATGTTTATAATTGAGCCGTACGAAAAAGATATACCGTTAGCCAGTAATAAATTCCCCGCTTTGTGATGATAGCTGGTGGTGCCCGATCAGAAGCTATCCTTCATTGGATCCTCTTTACTTTGGGAAGCTTTAATATCCCTTGTGTTTTTTTGTACAGCGATAGCGGCAAACAAGCTGAGAACAAATGCCATGGCATAAAACCCTTTTTCACTTTTTACCAAATCTGCATTCCACAATCCAACGGTTAATAATACAATGGATAGAAGAGTAGTGAACCAGGCAAGGCCATAATAAATATTGGTAACAGGTATGCCTTCCATCTGGTCGCGAACGGCTTTTTGCACAGAAATGGCCGAGAACAAACCGAACATTAATACGGTAAAATAATAGCCTTTTTCATTCAGTTCCATTTCCGCGTTCCATAAGCCCAATAAGAAAAGCAGTAATGCCGATAAATAACGCAGCCCATGAGGCTGCAATAAAAGCAGCAGAAGGTTGTAGACTTTTTTTTGGTTCCATACTTGATTTTTAATGGAGCAAAAGTATCCGGCCTGTCCGGTACCATTTTTGACATCTATCAAAAAGTAAAACGGTAAATGTTAAAAGCGGCTGCGTATGCGGCTGAGTGTTTCCTGGCTTATGCCGAGGTAAGAAGCGATATGGCCCAAAGGTACCCGCTCAAGAATATGCGGTGTGTGGTGAAGCAGGTTTTCATAACGCTCTGCCGCTGTTTTAAACTGGGCATTGACAAACCTTTCTTCCAGCCGATATAATATTTTTCATAGGCAATTCTTACCAGTCTTTCTATTTCGTGGTACTGGTTAAACAGTCCTGTCAGCGTTTTCTTTTGAAATGGCCCATAAAATACTGCCTTCCAGCAACTGGATATTCTCTACGGCCGGCTCCTGTGTGATAAAACCTGTGAAAGGAAGTGACAAAATCGTTTTCAAAACCCAAACCAGTGCGTGATCTCTTTTCCGTCAAGCGTATAAATCCTCTCAGCGCACCCTGCTGTAAAAAAGTATAATTGCCTGCATATCTTTCCTTCCGTGAGCAGGTATTCGTTTTTTGAAAGTACCACCTGTTTCAAAACAATCATGCAGGGCATACTGCGCTTCCGCGCTTAACGGAGAATAGCTTTTTATATGGTTTAACAGTTGCTCCACCGGTCAAAAGGGAATTTATGCGAACTAAAAATAAGAAACAAAAAGCGATTACTTCCCCGCCTGGTGTGTTCAATTGAGGTTAAATGATGTTTCCTGCCCCTGGCAAAGGAAGGGTAGGAAATATTAAAACTAATACGCTATCTTCTATCTTCTTTATTGGCTAACGGCACAAAATACAGCTGTCTTAAAAAATCCTGAATAATACAGCGCGTAAAATAATTATTACTGGCATAATTTTACATATAATAGATAGTCAAATCCTTTAAAAATACAGTATGAAATATTTATTCGTCTTAGTTATCGCAGTAGTAGGCGTGCATTGCAGTCCCAGGCTTTCTCCGGATGCCGGTTGGGGGCCGCCAGCGCTGGGTATTGGTAGAAATGAAAGGAGTGCCTGTGCAGCAAAGCGGCGGAAGGAATGATGCGTATGTAAATTTTGAAGTGAATGAAAAACGATTCCGGGGTAATGGAGGCTGTAACCAGATCAACGGCAAATATAGTATTGATAAAAGCACTATTCAATTCAGCGAAGTGATCAGTAGTAAAATGAGCTGGCGCTGATATTGACTTTGAGAATACTTTTCTTTCCCACATTAAGCAGTGTTAATCGTTATGAAGTAAAGGGCAATGATCTCTTGCTCAAAAAGAAAAGGGAAACCGTTCTTGTGCTGCGGACAAAATAATACCGCGACGGGATTCTTTGCCGTATCCTTAACTGCCCCGGGTGATTCGGTTTGCCAGCAGTTGAGGAAACAATAATCATCAATAAAGGGTACTGCCTGCTTTTAATTATAAATGACTGGCTATGGATTGGTAGAATTCGCTTTTTGTAAAGGGTTTTTCCAAAAATACATCTGCCCCATTGGCTAAGGCAATGTCTCTGGCCGAAGAATAACCTGATATCATAACTACTTTAATAGAAGGGTATTTTCTTTTGATATAACCGATAAAATCAACCCCAAAAACCGTCAGGAAGTTTATTGTCCAATACAACAACGGTCGGTTGCTTTTTTTCCAGGTACTCTTCTGCAGACGAAAGATCCTTTACATAATCAAGTTCCATGTCCTTTTCGTCGAGGAAGAATGTTCAGCAATAATCCCATTTCTCCTTCATCTTCAATCACGAGCACTCTCTTGGCGGTGGTTTCTTTAAGGCAGTTGAATTGGGGCATAACAGTATTTTATAATATAAGATGTGATTTCCGGGCAATTCCAGCGATACGGATTTTATGAGCAAATTTCTTGCCTGTCCTGTGACAAGTTCTTTGAGGGAAATTATTACCCATGTCAACCTTGATGGGGCAAAATAAGGAAATAAATTTCCCCTTATCAATCGTATTGATTACCAGAGATTTCTGCCTGCAGGCTCCGGTCGCAGGTAAACAGATGTATATTTTATTGGATGGTGCCCGGGAACCATAATTGTTATTGACCATTTCAACTCATCGTTTTACCCGGAATTCAATAACTTTAATAGACATACAAACCACCATGAAGAAATTTCTTTTCCTTGCCCCGTTATTCCTTTTGGTTATATGCGCTAATGCACAGCAATTGAGCCAGGTAACGTTTGCCAAAGGCGCTGCTGTTTCTTCTATTGCATTTTTAACAGACCAGGGTGTGCTTATACGCATGACGGAAGAAGGAAAAATAATAGAATGGGGGACTGAAGTAAAAGCGTTTCGTTATGATGTATATGCTCCCGCTCTTCAGCCATTTGCCGGACGGGTGGATTATTACGGCGCAAGAAGCCGATTCTGTATCGAAAGGTAAAGTAAAGAATATCGGCACCTGCACAATAACCTATTTACGGCCCTTATGAAACAGCCGAAAAGATCGGGAAGATAAAATCTGTCGCTCATTGTCGGTTGATTATTTTTCACAGTATGAGACTACAGCACTGAAAGGAAAAATAAAACGGGTGGGTGATATGGCGCTGGATTACTTCGGTACGTTTGAGAATGAGGCTTATCAGGGGTAAGTTAAAAAACATTGGGCGCCAGCAGCATTACTTATTACTCATCATTCGATGATAAGTCTATACGGGGAAAGGTCAAAAGTATCGGCGCCGTTTCATATGCGTGGTACACTTCATTGGGATCCCGGTAAAATAGGCGGTGCCCTGAAGACAGGCGCATACCGCCAGGCCATTGCGGGAGTTACTTATATCCTGCAGTAGATCAACAGAAAAGAGGCTGTCAAAAGTATTTTAAATCAATGTTCACGCAAAGGCGCAACGACTGATTTCAGCAGGTCATTCTTTGCGCCGTAGCGCCGTTGCGAGATTTATTTGACTTTTGAGACCACCCTCTCCAGGATTACGGCGTAACCAACGCTACTACTTATCGAAAGCAGTGATCTTGATCTTTTTCCCGTTTACTTTTAAACTGCGGCCATTACTTTCCAGTACCTTATCCTGTTTTAATTTCATCCGATAACAGGTCATTCAGGTATTTGGCTACTGCTGCAATCTGCAATAGTTACTTCTTTTCCATCATACACGGCTTCAGAAATATATGAGTTAAGAATATTAGCGGCATTGCTGCGGAATAATTGCGGTGTGCCATAAATATCACAGCCAATGATCCTGTCACCCGTGACCGCCAGCACGCCCACAATCGTAGAATCATCCATGATCGCTTTTGTAAAAAGCATCTTTATATTCTTTTACTTCCGCATTGTACTTTGTTGATTGGGGTAACGGCGGTATAGGTTCCCGTACTGGTAGCTGTGCCATTGGCCCTGTTAATATCGGCCACATTTTCCCAAACCTTGCTTGGGCTTTTTTCCTTTACGATACTTTTCCTCAGCACATTATTGGCGTTACTATGATAGGTATTAAACCCGGAACCTGTACTTCCCGCCGACCACCTGCCATGTTCTACACAATACACAGAAAGAGAAATGGTTTGCCCGGGGCAGATCAATGTATCTTTTTCGATCACCCTGTCCTGCTTGCCTCCTTTGACAATATCACCCATGCTTATCAGGATGCTGTCTTTGGATACATTGCTGAAGCGAAGGGTGTTCACCGATCCGCCGGATGACAATTCCTGCACTTTGATCATGGATTTATTAAGGGCATTCTCAAGGGTTGTATATTTTCCCATACCGCTGAACTCTTTATATAATGAAGGCTTGGCTTTTATATAATACAGCCTGATCTTTTTATACTGGCTGGAAAACCCCGTTTTGACAACAGGGGAGGATTCATTGAAGGGAATGTACAGGTTGTCTTTCTTTAATTGAGCCGGTGCATTGGTGAGCGATCATCAGCAGCACTAAACCAATGAAAGTGATACTCTTTTTCATAAATAATATGTTTTATGCTATGAAAATAATACGCCCGGCGAGCGGTTACAGGCAAAATGGGTTGAAACCCTTTTTTGACTTGGTGGGGGATGGAAGAAATAGCTGTAATTACTGTTATTTTGTATGACAAAGAATATAAAGCGTGAAGCCTCCGTGTTTTTTAAAAATAGCTCTTGTATCGCTGCTGTTATTGTACAGCAGTGTTACTGCTATGGTGGCTGCCCAGGATAAGAAAAGCAGTTCTAAGATTAAAAAAGCTTCCAGGAAAGTAGAGACAGGGTTTGAAAAGAATAACCAGGATACGCTTGCCCAGGGATATTTTGACCTCGGGGAAAGTTATTACCAGAAAAGGAGAGTTACCGAAAAGTGAAACCTACTACCAGAAATCGAAAGCCTTATTTGAAAAAATAGACGATGCAGAAGGCATTGCCAAAAGCAGCAGGGCCCTTGCCAAAGTACAGGAAGATCTGAATAAGAATAAGGATGCCATAGGTAATTATACCACCGCGCAGGCAAATAACTTCAAGACCGGCGACATTAATGCAAATAAGTTAAACGGTAATGATATTGACAGGCTTTTAAGACCTGATTCTGCCAAAATACAGGAACGTCTTTTACAGAAAAATATTAACCTGGGAATATCCAGTAAAGATACCAGTGAAATAGTTTCCGGTTATTCCAGGATGGGGAATATTAATTTGAAAAATAATAAGCCGACTATTGCACGGGATGCCTTTAATAACGCTTACAAGTTTTCCAAAAATTTCCTGAACAGGCCATGCAGCTCAATCAGCGCATTACCGATGTTTACCTGGGCGAGAAGAATTTTCCGAAGGCCATCGAAACAAAAAAAAGAATATTAAACCAGGGATTTGTTCAGAATTCTACCCAGTTAAAGGCAAAGGAAATTACCTCCCTTGCTGATATTTATATTCAGAAAAAAGAAGACAAGACCGCTATTACCCTATTGAGTGAATCGTATGCGCTGTCTGTAGGAAAACGGGCATGTACTGGAAGCAAGAACATGTATTGAAAAACTGGACAGCAAATTCCAGAGCGCCGGCCAGACACAAATGAGCCTGCAGCTATACAAGGATTTTCTTACACAGTTGCCGGCGATCATTACCAAAGACAGTTCACTCATAGATAATAAGATCATTGCCGAAAACAGAGATCAAAATAAAGGAACTGGAAACGGAGAAGGCGCTGAAGGATGATCTTATCCGGAGAAAGAATATTTTCAATTACTGGCTGATCGGGTCAATTGTTATCCTGGTGTTTTTTATCGGGATCGTACTCTATATACTCAAAAAGCTGCGCGTAAAGAATAAAAAAATAGCCCTGCAATCATTTGAGAAGAGAAATGAACCCGCATTTTATTTTCAATAGTTTGAATAGTATTAACCAGTTTTATCGCCAATAATAATGAACTGGAGGCAAACCAGTACCTGACACGGTTCTCCACTTTAATGCGGAGAGTGATGGAGAATTCGAAGGAAGACTTTGTCTTATTTTCCAAAGAGATCGAACTGCTGCAGAATTATCTTGAACTGGAAAAAAAAGCCGGTTCCCGGATAAGTTTGATTTCCAGGTAAAGATTGACGACGCACTTTTTGCCGATGAGCATATCTATATCCCGGGTATGCTGGTACAGCCGCATTTGGAGAATGCGATCTGGCATGGCTTGCGTTATATGCCGGAGAAAGGTTTTTTGCAATTAAGCTTCAGTAAAACACCGAATGGGATAGAGATCATTGTAAGAAGACAACGGTATCGGGATCGCTGAAAGTAAAAAAGCTAAAACAGAAAACCAGAAGAAACATTCAGGAAGAGGGATCACCAATACACTGGAGCGGATAAAAATATTGAATGAGTTGTATCACCAGCATATTACCTGCGGAGTGGAAGATAAGGCAGCGCCGGACAGAGGAGTGAAAATTAAAATTACCGTTCCGCTTTTAAAAAATGTTATACATGAAGATTATAAGCAATTATCGTTGATGATGAACTGATAGCCCGTAATGTGCTGGATACCTACCCTGAAGAAGTATTGCCCCGTGGTAGAAGTAGTAGGGCAGGCTGAGCATATCAAAGATGCCGTACCTATGATCCGCTCACTGCAGCCGCAACTGGTTTTTTTAGATGTCGAAATGCCTTTTGGCAATGCTTTCGATATCCTTGAAGCCTGCCAGGACCAGCGGTTCGAAACCATATTCGTTACTGCTTATACAGAGTATTCGTTAAAAGCGCTGAACCGCAGCGCCGCTTACTATATTCTTAAACCGATAGATATAACCGAACTGGTGACCGCTGTCAATAAAGTACAGGTATCTATCCTGAAGTCAGATGAGTTTGACAGAACGAAAATACTTTTACAAAACCTGAAACTCAAACCTGAGCAGCAACAGATCATTTTACCAACACTCCAGGGATTTGATGTGATCAAGACAGCTTCTATCACGAAAACTGCAGGCCAATGGAAATTTTACAGAAGTTTATTTTGCCGACGGCTCTTTTAAACTGATCTGCAAATTTCTGAAACATTTTGACGATCTGCTGGATACCCCGTTCATCAGGATACACCGCTCCTTTATTATTAACCTGAATTGCATAAAATCTTATTCAAAAGGCGCGGGAGGATTTGTGACATTGCAGGATGGCTCGGAGATCGAGGTCTCGGCTACGTATAAAGATCAACTGTTGAAAGCACTGGGTGTTTGATCCTACTGCTGTTATCACGGTCCAGTTATCTCCATTTAAAAGCAAAATAGCTGCAGGGCTTTTCAGAGACATTGCTGATACCATGCATTTTACCGCTTTCCCGCTATGTAAAGATCGCCGGGCCCTGCTTTATACGACTTTCCATCAATGGTCATTTCGGTATTACCGTCAATAATAAGTATGATCTCCGTATCGGTATGCTGGTGCGGCGTATGGCTGGGCCCTTTGTCTTTCAGGTAAGTGATATGCATTTCATAGTTCTCGCACATGGCGGTTGGCCGGTCAAAATATTTACGGGTTCCTTTATTATTGGATTCTTTGTACGCCAGTGAATCATAATTCAATAATAATGCGCCACCGGCCTTATTACTTCTTTCTATATCCATCGGCTTCTTCGACCGGAACACGAATACATAATAGGTGAGCGGCCCGTCGCCTATGTTCTCAAATGTTTGTGATGCAAGAGGGGGTATAAGCAATACGCTGCCGGCACCTAATATGGAAGTGTTTATTATCAATAGTACATTTGGCTGTTCCTTCTTTTATAATGACCAGTTCTTCCCTGTCTTTTTGTGTATGGGCCGGTCTTGGCGCTGCTCCTTTTTCCTGTGTGGTAGCATGTATTTCAAAATAATCGAATTCCGGCGTGGTGCCTTCGGCGATCTTGCGGCTTTCACGCTGGTTGTTCTTTTTTACCGGCAAATCGGCCCAATGGATAGCGCCAGACTCAACAGGTTTTTAACTGGGCGAATGAATGTATCGCAACGGCATGAAACAGTAAGAATAATATGATTCTCATATAGAATGGTATTGTCTGTTAACGGTTTGCAGGTTAAGTAATCGTTCACTAAATGTAAACTATTTTATCTTTCGCGCTATACCCAATTCATCCGGTATTCTCCTCAACCCGGTACAGTCGCTGATGGCTGAGCCGGGGAAGAAAATACTTTCGCACTTCAAACAGACAGTATGACAATAAAACCAAACCTTATTCTTCTTTGCAGCCATAATGACCCTTGTACTGGCAACAGGTGACGCGGCATTTGCGCAGCAATATAAATTACGCCAGTCCACCAGCATGACAGGTATGAAATCTGAATCTACGATATATGTAAAGGGGCCGCGAAAAAGAACAGAAGGCGGTGGCTATGCAGGAATGCCCAATAATATTATCACCGTTGAACAATGTGACCTGCAGCGTACCATTAAGATAAATGATAAAAAGAAGCTCTATTATATCGAACCTTTTTCAAAAGAAACGGAAGAGGTCATTGAAGAAGATGTAAAGCCGGTTGCTGTAAAGAATAAAACGGCTGCTGCCACTACCCAGCCAAAAGAAAAGACCGGCGGAGTCATTAATATGTGGTACAATATCACAGACACGGGCGAACGAAAGAAAATGTATGGCCTCACGGCAAGACATGTATGGAGCACGCAAAAAATAAAAACCTTCTCCCGATGCCTGTATGATGAAGGATAGTATGACCATTAAAACTGACGGCTGGTATATTGATCTGCCGCAGTTCAATTGCCCGGTAAGTTACAAGAGCAGTGCATCGTCACAATCGTACACACAGCAGCCTGAATGTAAGGACCGCTTTGTGTCAAGACGCAGCGGGAAAGGAAAACTGGGGTTTCCTTTGATTGAAACAAGAACCATGATCATGGCTACTGGCAATGCACAGGCCAATGAATTTAAAACCTCACTGGAAACACTGGAATTTTCAACCATGAAACTGGACTCCATGCTCTTTGAGATCCCACCAGGATATAAACAGGCAATGAACGAAGAAGAAACTGCAGGATAAATTTGATATAAATGAAATGATGAAGCAGGCAGGCGCCCGGGACAATGAGAATACACCGGTGAAAAAAGAGATCACCGAAGAAAAAAATACCGGGATGACCCGCATCGGTGTATACGAGCCGAAGGGGAATGAACCATTGGAATTCTCATTATTGCAACAGCACCTTGTCAATATACTGACAGAAGGTAATATTGAAGCCGTAGCCGTTACTTCAAAAGAAGAAGCTGAAAAATATAATTGCGACCTGTTGCTGACCACCGATTTTGTAAAGTTTAAACAGGGTAGTAAACTGGGCGGCATCCTGAAAGCGATAAAGAATACAGACCCGTCTGCTACCTCATCTTATACCATTGAAGCAGATCTTACGTTGTCAAACCTGTCCGACGGCATTACCCGCCTGCAACAAAAAGTAAATGGCAAGTATGAGGGGAAACCAGATGAAGCCGCAAAAAAAGCACTGGATAAAGGATGCAGCCAGGTGACCAGGGGTTTAAAATAGGGGTAGACGTTGTGCAGGAATGTAAGGAGCAAAAACATCCCTGTCAGCTATGCTGCTTCCTTACTTATTTTGTAAGAATAACGATCAGGCTGGCCTTCTATTTTGCCTTCAATCTGTTCTGTATTATTTGTCTACCAGCCTGATATTTTTTACTTACCGTACCCATTTTGGCATTCAGGGTAGAGCCTTTTACATCCAATGATTTTACCAGAATCACAGCGTCTCCTGTTTGTAGTACATGGCCATTCGCGTCTTTATGCAGATCTACCGTGGCATCATTTTCATGATCACCGGTAGCTTTGGCCAGGCGAGCCTTTCTTCATCCAGGTACATCATGTCTATATTATCAGCAGCCCAGCTTTCATTACGGAGACGGTTCAGCATCCGCCAGGAAACAACCTGTATACCCGGTACTTCGCTCCACATGCTCTCCTGCAAACAATGCCAGTGGCTGCTGTCTAATTCCTCTTTTTTCTCAATCTGGGCCTGGCACTTACTGCAGATCATGATACAGTTGTCTTCATTATTTTTTTGCCGGGGAGGTACTTCATACAGCGAAAGGGTATTTTCAGACTTACATAGTTCGCATTTGTTTTCACTCCTTTTAAGGAGCAATTCTTCCAGTGCCATACTCGTTTTTTAATAAGGGGCTGAAGGTAGTTAATCCCGGTCGCTATAAAGAAAATGCCCCCGCTTCTTGTTGCAGGTATCTGATCATACCTTGTAAAGTATCGCAGCTTATATCCGCTTAACACAAACTATTCCTTCAGTGAATGACCATCAGGGCGGATTTTTGCATAAATTAGTCTTTTAAAAAGATGAACAGTTATTTTGCCGTGAAACGATTGTTGAAATAGCAGGGGTAAATAACCGGGGCAACGATAAAGGAAACGAGTACCTGATAACACCATACCAGGAAAATGGAGTACACACTTCCCGGAGAAGGATATAGAGATATTTTTTATAATAGCCAGGCCCCCATGCTGATCATCGGTACCGATGCTCCTGCCTATACCATGCTGGACGTAAATAACGCATATCTCTCCGCCACCAATACAACCCGCGAAGACTTATAGGTAAATCTGTATTTGGTGTTTTTCCCGCCAACCCCACGGATAATGTTTCGAAGAATATTGAACGTACCATATTTTCTTTTGAGCAGGCGATAAAGAGCAAGATGGTTCATACTATGCATAATTACAGGTATGATATTCCCATACCCGGTACTGATGATTTTGAAGAGAGGTATTGGACAACCAGCAATAACACCGGTGCTGGATGATAATGGTGAAGTGAAATATTTCATTCATTCACCCATTAATGTAACAGAACTATACAAGCTGGGAGAAAGAGAAAAGGCAAACCTGGAAGCGCTCAAAAATCAGCAGCAGCAACTATACAGTACTTTTATGCAGGCGCCAGTTGGGATCGCTATATTCAAAGGCCCGGATTATGTAATTGATCTTATTAACGCTCCTTGTGTCATCTCTATGGAAAGACGGCTGAAGAAATGATGGGGAGACCGGTGTTTGCTGTGCTTCCGCATGCTAAAGGCCTTGGATTTGAAACATTACTGGATAATGTAAGGTTAACAGGTGAATCATTCAAAGGTGTTGGATTGCCTGTACCACTTATACGAAATGGCATACTCGAAACAGTGTACACTAATTTCGTGTATGAACCATTCAGGGAAACAGACGGCACTATCACCGGTGTGATAGCCGTGGCGACGGAGGTCACCGAACTGGTCAATGCAAAAGATCAGCTGGAGGAAGCTGAAGCAAGGGCAAGGCTTGCTGTTGATTCTGTAGGGCTGGGCACTTTTGATCTCGACCTCGTATCTGCCGAAATGATCACATCAAAACAGTTTGCTAATATATTCGGCTTTGATGAGCCTGTACCGAGAAGTGAATATGTTACCGTCTTTCATCCCGATGACCTGGCCGAACGAAAAGCAGCGCATGAAGCAGCGATCGTGAGTGGCAAATTATTGTATGAAGCAAGAGTGTACTGGAAAGACAAATCTGTGCATTGGCTACGGGTAGAAGGAAAAGTGTTTTACAATAACGGAACAGCGACACGCATAATAGGTATACTGCTTGATATCACAGATCAGCGTAAAGCTAAGGAAGAGCAGCGCAAACTCATTTCACTGGTAGATAACAGTGTTGACCTTGTATCCATATTAAACATGGACGGGATCAATTCATATATCAATGCAGCCGGCAAAGAATTGCTGGGTTTTGAAAATGATGAACAGGCTACTTCTATACCGATCTCGCAACTGCACACCCCTGAAGGATTTGAAATTGGTGCAAAGAGAAGTGATACCAACGGTAATGTCGAAGGGAAAATGGTCGGGAACTATGCTGGTGCGTCATTTTGAAGACAGGAGAGATCTTTCCCGTTTATAATAATTGTTTCCGGATTGACGATTCCTATATCAGGCGCTCCGATTGCAGTAGGGGCAGTCATGCGTGATATGCGGCCTGAACTTGCCGCTAAAACAAGCGCTGGCGGACAGCGAAGAATTGTTGAGGAAATATTACTAATGCTACGCCTACAGCATTGTGGATGTCTGATGAAAACGGCGCTATTACTTATGTCAACCAGACCTGGATTGACTGGACGGGTCCGTTCTTATGAAGACAACCTGGGAGATGGCTGGCTGCAGCCTGTTTTGGAAAATGACAGGCAAAAAGTAGCCGGCAAACTGATAAGCGATCTCAATGCTAAAAACCTGTATGAAGCTGAATTCAGGTTAAAACATTCGGATGGTACGATACATTGGTGCATTGCCAACGGACAGCCACAATACCGGGGTGACGGAAGCTTCGCCGGTTATATCGGCGCCTGTGTGGATATTACGGAATCAAAAACACCTGCAACAGCAAAAGGATGATTTTATAGGCATTGCCAGTCATGAACTAAAAACGCCGGTTACCAGTATAAAAGGATATGCGCAGGTATTGGAAAAAATGCTTCTCAGGAAGGGTGACGTAAAGGAAGCCATGATGATGAACAGGATGGATGCCCAGGTAAGAAGACTGACAAACCTGATCGGCGATCTGCTGGATGTAACAAAGATCAATTCCGGCAAACTGCAGTTCAATGATACGGAATTCGATTTCAATCCTATGGTGAAAGTACTGATCGAAGATCTGCAGCGGACAACCGAAAAAGCATACACTGGTAGAAAAATTCGGGCCAACCGGCCTGGTGTACGGCGATAAAGAACGTATTGGCCAGGTAGTCCACCAACCTTGTCACGAATGCTATCAAGTATTCGCCGGATGCCACTAAGATCATTATCCATACAGAATTAAAAAATAACGAAGTCATATTGTGCGTTGAAGATTATGGTATAGGTATACCGCGTAATAAACTTGATAAAGTGTTCGAACAGTTTTACCGCGTTAGCGGCGATATGCAGCATACTTTCCCTGGCCTTGGCCTTGGGCTGTATATCATCTGAGATTATAAAAAGAGAAAGGGGCAGGATCTGGGTGACAAGCAATGAAGGAAAGGGATCAACATTTTGCTTCGCATTGCCATTGAGTGCTGCCGGGAGAACTATATAAAAGAATACAAGTCGCTTTAGCGGCTGCAAAACAGTATAATGAGTACACCCAAAAAAAGTAATTAGCTGATGATGATCCGTCTATCGTAGATTTTATGAGCATCATGCTTGAATTTGAAGGATACCAGGTAAGTTCTACATTAAATGGCGCCACGCTGCTGCATATGGAACAGGAATTACCCGATATACTTTTACTGGATATCTGGATGTCCGGTGTAGATGGAAGGGATATCTGCAGGCAACTGAAAGAAAAAGAACTTACCAGTAAGATACCTATTCTCATGATATCGGCGAGTAAGGATGTTGAACGTTCGGCTATAGAAGCCGGTGCGGACGATTTCCTGGCCAAACCTTTTGAAATGAATGACCTGTTAAGAAAGATCAGGCAAAATCTTTGTTGAGTATTATTAGCGGATTACGGACCATACTCTTACTTAAATTTTTGTCATTAGCCCGGTAATTGTTCCTGTCACTGCCCTGGTTCTGCTTACCGTGACGTAATAAAGATTTGCATATATGGCTGTCGCAAACAGCCCCCTTTAATTTCGTTTTCACACAGTATTTATACAGAATGGTTGATAGATATTTGTAGTGTAAAGCAAAAGACAACAATAATAAAATTTTAAAAAATGGAAACACTGGACAAACCTGTCATTACAGTAGAAACTATCGTGGATGCCCCGGTGGCAAAAGTTTGGGAATACTGGACAAACCCCGGGCATATTACCAAATGGAATAACGCTTCTGATGACTGGCATACCCCGCATGCAGAAAACGATATACGGGTTGGCGGTAAATTTGTCGCCAGGATGGAAGCCAAAGACGGCAGTTTTGGTTTCGATTTCGCCGGTGTGTACGATGCGCTCAGAACCAATGAATACATTGAATATACAATAGCCGATGGCAGAAAAGTAAAAATAACATTCACTGCACAGGGAGACAAAACCAAAGTAGTGGAAAGTTTTGAAGCGGAAAGCACCAATTCGCTGGAACTGCAACAGGGAGGCTGGCAGGCGATCCTCAACAATTTTAAGAAATATACGGAGGCTTCTTAAACGATTATTTATTTCGCGGCCGGGTATCACGTATATTGGATTGAGACACTGCATTGTTGTACAACAATGCAGTGTCTTCTTTTTTTTTAACTCACCGTCTCCGATTCAATGTATAGCTGAAATCAGCATTGCCTGTCAGTAATCTCCCGTTTGCATCAGTAAATACAAGAATGTTTTCACCGGGGTTTAAAAGATACAGGAAGCCTTTTCCATTATCATCATTCAACTGGTAAGTGATCCGTCCGTCTTTACCGCTAGTGATTATCCAGTTTCCTGTTCGGCCACCTTGTTTCCGCCAGGGTGTTCCCAAAATTTTGTAAGTACCGGGCTCATTCTTTGCTGTATTGCCATAAAGGATGATATACCATTTTAATTTGTAGCATTCTATGCCGGTAGCGATCACTCCCGGTACATTACAGGGAGTTCGTCCTTCAAAAGCGATAGAATCTTTCAGTATGATTGGTTGGGCGGTAAAGTTTACCCCCATTGTTTCAGAAGGAGTAATATTATTAAGGGTATAACTCCATCCGCCGTTACCAGTTAAAAAAATGATTACCTGTATCGAGCAGGTGGATCAGGTTATTATTCAGTTCGGCGGCGCCCAGTGTTTTATCGCCGTTCTGAAACCGGATATAGTTGTCCTCCTTTTTCACTTCACCGCTTAATTCGATCTTCAGGCCATTATTGATAAAGCCATTGGTATTAGGTTTGCCGATACCGTAATTGCAATGGAGATGGTAACGATCATCGCGGATCACTATTTCCAGCGAATGAAATCAATGGAGTCGGAAAGAGGGATATTGAGAAATGATCTTACAGCATTCCCGGCAGGTGTACTTCCCGTATAAGCCTTTTCTTTGCCGGTCGCACAGGAAGTAAGCAGAATGATATACAGAAGGGTAGTGACGATCTTCATGGACTCATGTTTATTCAAAATTCACTTAATTTGAATGAACGTAAGGCAATACTCCATCTTTGGCAGTATTTTCTTGATGAAGGGATAGAAAAACCGGGCAGTTTATCAGTTTCAATTTTCCACCTTTAGATTGAAATAGTTTATGTGAACGAATCATATATTCGGCCCGCAGAGGACCCACCGGGGTAAAGAGGATCACGGAGGAGTAATAACAGGCCGAAAAATGCTGAATGATTCTTTGTCGCTCTCTGTGACCTTTTTTTAATAATTCGGTCAAGTGATAATATCACCTTGTAATAGTCAGGTTAAAACCGGGTTTTACGACCAGCGAAGCTCGGGACTTACATACAACGATGCACAGGATACATTTGAATTTATTTCAGGAAAGTTCTTAGCATCGTTATATACAATTACATCAGTATTCCCGTCCGGCAACACGCCACAGCTCCAGTTAAAAGGATCATCCCATGCGCTGCTATTGGCGCCTACCCAGAAACTCGTCATTTTTAAGCTGATGACCTGGCTGAAGCTCGTATTATTAACGAGACAACGGTACTGGTAACCATAGAAAGAAGAGGGCACTGTTTTTAACAGCAGTTGAACGGTATTCGTGCCGGCATACACGCTGTTGTCCGTTATATTGGCAAACCCGTTACCGGTATTGACCTGCCATTGAAAAGTAGCGCCGGAAAGATTGGAGAAAAGAGGTGTATAACTACCCGGGCAAATAGTAGCCAATGTACTGTTGACTGAAAACCATGAAGTCAGTCTTTTGCTATTGTAAACGACTTCGTATCGCCAGCTGCCTGTTGCAGCAGGACCGGGAAGAACAATAGAGTACCACCACCAGGAAGCCGAATAGTACACATCGAAAGTTTGTGTCCAGTTTGCATAAACGGTATTGTCGGGCCGGTATATGGTGTGAAAAGCCTGCTGTCCTGCCTGCTGATCGCGGTAGTAACTGCCGAGATAAACGGTTTGCCCATCAGCAAAATTAATTTTTTCATTGGGCGCATCACCAACGGGGCAGGAAGTCATATTGGGAGGAGCACCATGTGTCATGATCTTATTCAATGTGGACACATAATAAGATTGCTGGCTGGCCCACCAGCTGTTGAAGCCGTTTAAATTATTACAGGATCCTGCCCAGGGATCCACCAGTTGTGTATAGCTGGAGTTGGTATATACTTCAAAATGCAGGTGCGGGCCGGTAGAGTTGCCTGAGCTTCCCACTACACCAAGATATTCACCCAGCTCAACATTTTCTCCTATCGCTTTTTTCGTTAGCGATCCTGATTTCATATGGCCATACCAGGCTACTGAACCATCGGCATGCATAATATATACAGCGTTCCAATCGCAGGCTGTTACACAAAAGGCACAGTTCTGATCATAATTGCCATCCGACTTTCCAATGATCGTACCGGGTGACGCTGCGATTATTTCTACTGCATTTCTTTCCATTTTTTGCCAGTAAAATGGCCAGGTAAAAATATCTGTTCCCATATGGTTGTACCCTGAGATCTGATCATAGCTGCGGTTGCCGCAATTATAATCAAGTACAGCATTCGGGTACGCCATATTTTCATCTACATAGTTGGAGATGCCATAAAACCCATTGTCATTGTTGCCAAGAGCCTGTTTTAATGGCCATGAAAAAGCGATGCCGGTTACATCAAGCTGTGGCTGCAATCTTCCCTGGCCCCGTAAAACGGTTTCGTTTTGCTTCAGCATATTGATGATACCAGCTCTTTGCTCAGGGCTGATCTCGTCTTTTATTTTAATAAGGTCTGCATAGTTCCCCCCGCCATCAGGTTGCCTGGATGGAGGCTGGGACATAATAGTCTGTATGCCCGCCAAACAGGTAAGTAATAATGATAGTAATGGCTTGTGCATAAAGTTATTTTAAAACTTACTACAGTTTCCGGGAGGGATACAATGATAATAACGGAATTTTCGGCTTGTACATGCCTTAACCAGGTTGGTTACTTCGGATAAGGAGCATCTGCGGATTCGTACAGCATGGAAAATACAATATTTTTAAATAAAACTTAAGTATCCGTCAATATAAAATTTAACTTTCGCATGAACCACGTTACATTCATTATTTATTGTCAATTTTACGTGTTGTGAAAGCCGGTATTATAAATTTTCAGCCTTTTTTGCAGAATGCCCTTGTTATTGCAGAGCCGCTTAAAACAACGGATTTTGAGCGATTGTTCAGCGCCGCCTCCGACCCGCTGATATGGCAGCAGCATCCAAACAGGAACAGGTACCAGCGACAGGCATTTGAAAACTATTTTAAGGGCGCTATAGAATCGGAAGGTGCATTTTTAGTAAAAGATGCGCAAACAAACGGGGTCATCGGCAGTTCACGGTTCAGTGATTATGATGCTGCAACGAATACGGTATCTGTCGGCTATACTTTTTTTGTCCGCAGCCATTGGGGCAAGGGACACAACTATGCTTTGAAAAAACTAATGCTTGATCATGCATTTCAATTTGTGGACCGGGTTATCTTTTATATCGGCGCAGAGAATAAACGTTCACAGGTTTCGCTGGAAAGATTCGGAGCCATAAAAACAGGGGAGGAGGAAATGGCTTATTATGGGGAACCCACCAAACTGAATTACATATATACTATTACAAAAGAACAATGGATACCACTGCGTGACAGGATGCCCGGGTAATGCGTTTCTACATTTCAAACTCCCATACCGTTCTGTAAGTACCCTGCTTTTCAATATACGTAAGGAACGCGTTGTAAAAAGGATCAGCGCCGATCGTAGCGCTGTCGCCGATCACAAAGAGCTGCTCTTTGGCGCGGGTGATAGCCACATTCATACGGCGGTAATCTTTTAAAAAACCAATATCGCCATCATCATTGCTGCGTACCAGTGATACGATGACCGTTTCTTTTTCCTGTCCCTGGAAACTATCAATTGTACTAATACGCAACTGCTTTGGCAACAACTCCCGCGCCGCAGCTACCTGGCCTGAGTAAGGAGAAATAAGCGCCGTCTTCAACGGATCGAGTGATGCTGTTTCGAGCAATTTTTTAACAATACGTAACTCTCCTTCATTTTGCAAACTGGTACCATCAGGGCCGCGTACTTCGTTATAGCCAGAGCCGGCTGTATCAATAAAACTAATATGCGTACCGGTATCACTTAAATGAGCAGCGGTCAGTAAAAGGCTATTGTAAAAATAATTACTGCTGAACCCTGCAATAGCCGGCCGCATGCGGTACTGGATGTTGAGAAGGAAAACAGCAGGAATAGTGGCAATCGCTGTTTCCAGAACAGAACGGTTTAAACAAGGCGGGCGGCTTCATGACTTAACACGGTAGGGGGAAGCTGCCAATGGTCGCCGGCCAGTACTATCTTTTGCGCCATTGGAAATATACACCAGGCCAGTGGCTCGATGCATTGACCCGCTTCATCAATAACAATTGTTTGAAATGGCAAACGATCCATACTGGCATCATACAATCCAACAGGCGTACCGGCGATCACGTCTGCTTCTTCAAATAATTTCTCTTCGTTGTAGGCCTGCAATTTTTTTATTTCAATCCGTATATTCTTTACTTCTTTGAACAGGAGATTGCGCTGTTCCCTTTCCGCTTTTCCAAAACTGCGTTTGTATTTCAGGGCCATCTTGCGAAATTCTTCCGCCCTTATTTTTAACTGCTTGATCTCTTTCAGTTGTTTGCTGTTGACCAGCCTGCCTTCGGGAGTGTGGGCGAAAATAGTTTCATCTACTTTGCTGGTATTGCCCACCCTCAGCAGCTTAACTCCCTGCCTGATCAAACCTTTGGCAATATTATCTACTGCTGTATTGCTGGGGGCGGATACTAATACTTTTTCACCGGCTTTGATCAATTGCAGAACGGCTTCTATCAGTGTCGTCGTTTTGCCGGTGCCCGGCGGGCCATGCACAATAGTGATCTGTTCGTTTTGTGTGATAGCGATAACAGCCTGCTGCTGGCTTTCGTTTAAATGCTTGTTTTGAAAGCTGAGTGAATTGTTCTTAGCTATTGAAGGGATTGTCGCCGTTGCAGTTTTATCATGCAGTTGTTCAAATAGTTTGAATAAGGGCTTATTGTTTTCCAGTTCATTCAGTACTTTCTTCATAATGCTGGTAGTACGGGTATCAGGCGCTAGCTTAATACCAACCCCGTCATCTTCTATCCAATCGGGAAAATCGGGAGTGAACAGGCGAAACTCACCCGCTTTGCCATCCAAACTCATCAATACGCCTTTCACCGGTTCTTCCCCTGTAATAAAACATTCGATGGCGGCGCCATCTTTGAACATATTGGCTTCCGGTGGAAAGCTGAGCCGGAAACTGATCTCCGGGTAATCGGCGTAACCAAAATTCCTGCGGGTAACGATGATGGGGTGCAGGGCCAGGCCTTCTGCTTTTAATGATTTCAACGTATGCTGCTGATCTAAGCTATATCGCTGCGCCTGTTCTTTTTCTTCCAGGTTGATACACTGTAATAATGTTTGTATATGCGGGTGCATGGGGTGAAAATAGGACGGATGAGAGGAATAACAAAATGAGTTATGGGAGAATTGTCATTTTGAATTGATAAAATGGGAGATTGGGAAATTTGTTCATATTCGAAACATTTTTATTTTTTGGAATAACCTGTAAGGCACACATCGGACACTTATCTGCTTGAAGGAAATTTTCTGATCTTCCCATCATTACTGCCCGGAGAAAGGAAATGCTTTTCATAAGGAACCGCTATTACTACCAGCGCTTTCCGGATTTTGCTGAGATCCGGGCCTGTTTTTTACAAACTTTTATACCCAATGGGTCATAGCACGAAACGTTCCGATGGAACGTTTCGTGCTATATTTTTTGCTATAAAACCAGCAGAGATCATCCAATTTCAAAATTTTTAAAAAAATTACCTGGCCGGTGCAAGCAGATCTTCTGTACTGACCTCATTACTCAGCAACCATCCAAACAATTTCCATTGTTCATCTACAGAAGCATTGCCTCCTTGTGAACGGATATAATTTTTCACCAGGTCTTTGCCATAGTTGTAGTTGATCACATAACTGCGGTTCTTCCTGATAAAACTGATAGATTTGATGGCGCCCTGCTCATTCATCAAACCATATTCCTGCAGCCAGCGTAATGCTTCCTTTTCAGTCATGGTGCCGTTCAGCAAGCCCCGGCCGATCTCGTTGCGTGCATAATTCAGTTCATCCCTTATAGCCAGGGTATTAAAATAAGCAGTGATGCCTGTTGTGTCCAAACCTGCTAATGGCAGCAATACCTCTTTGGCAAATTTTACTTTTTCTTCCCCGGGAAACGCCAGAGCGATACCATAATTGGCGCTGCCTTCGGCGATCAGGGATTGCGGGCTGAACAGCGGGTAAAAAGAAATTTCCACCCAGCCTTTATCGCGGTACAGGTTTTTCTCCAGCAGCATATTGTATACATGATGACCGGGATAACTTTCATGGCTGCCTACGTCTATTGCACGGTCAATAAAGATATCCAGGTCGGTATTGATCTGTATCACACTGCGGTAATTTCCCCTTGTACCAGTTATAGCCGCTCCATGGCTTATCAGTCACATACTCCAGTGTAAAGTTCTCGGTAGCCGGTAATTCATAATAGTGCATCGTGCGCTTACGTGATTCTGCAATGGCCGTTTTAAATACTGTATCCAGTTTGTTTTTGGAATGATAAAGTGATTAGCCAGTTGCTGATACCTTGCCTGGATGGTGCCTTTGCCCGGCAGCAGACTATCCAATTGTGCCACCAGCGCCTGGAAATGCTGTTCCGTATTTACAGGAGCCGATACGCCATACAGTGCTTTTGATTCTTCATCAAAAGATCCGTTCTCCCCGGAGAACATACGGATCCTTTTTTCAAATGCAATCAACTGCTGCAGCAGCCAGCCGGCTCTTTTTGCTAATGTATCAGCTGTTGTGCTGTCAAATGTTTTTAGCCTGGTCATTAAATTACTGACAGCAGCAAGCAGGCTGTCTTTAGGAAAGGCTGGTAATGGGGGCGCAGTTGGTTTTAAAGAATCGGGGCCATAGTAGGCGTCTACAAAATCAGTATCGTATTGACCGATCGTTAATCCAAGGCGCACATATTGCTGCGCCAGTGCATCCAGGTCTTCTTTATTACCTGCGTCTGAAGATTTTTGCGAACAGGAGGCAATGAGTGCTAATAAGAAAAAGCAGTATATCTTTTGCATATTTAAATATATGAATGATTACGGTATAAAATTACTGGCTTATGATGAAGGCGCAATTTAGTGTATAGCAGTATTATCCTTTGTGTTGAACGGCAGCATTATTTCATGCAGTGGAAAACGTTTACCGACGGATAAACAAGCTGTTTTTTGACCTGTATATAAATAAAGTCGTAACTACCCCCTTAATCAGTCGTTTCCGCACCTCGCCAAAGTTATTTATACAGGATAGTTTTGTGCTGGCAATACTAAATATCATTCTTAAAATTATTACAAATGAAAAGACAAAAATTCTCTACTGGATCTTTACCATCCTGTTTGCACTACTAATGCTCGCATCCGCTATTCCTGATATTATCTCCGATCCGGTAGCTGTAAAAGGAATGCACGAAGGGCTGGGATATCCTCTTTATTTCATTCCATTTATCGGTGTGGCCAAATTGCTGGAGCTGCAGCGATACTTATTCCCGGTTATCCAGGAGTTAAAGAATGGGCCTATGCAGGGTTGTTGTTTGACCTGGTTGGCGCTACTTATTCTATCATCGCTTCAGGCCAATCTTTAATAACTGGATTTTCATGCTGCTTCCTCTTGGTCTGGGTATTTGTTCTTATATATTCTATCAGTGTCGTTTCGATGTTGAATAAATAAGTTCTTTGAAATTGTTGTCTGTATTGGGTTTGAGCGGATTCTTGAATGGAAACGATTTGAAATTTGCAATATATTGTCTTGTTTTAAAGTATTGATACTCAATGCTATGAATCAAGGTAAATATGTATTCTCGCAATTAATGGAACTTGTTTCTCACAAGGCATTTAATGGTTGTGTTGAACGATATAAAGGCGATTTTAAATCCAAACAATTTTCATGCTGGAAGCAATTTCTTTGCATGGCCTTCGGTCAATTAACTCACAGGGAAAGTCTTTCAGATACGATAGTTTGTTTACGTGCCAATGCCGGCAAACTATATCACTTGGGAATTGGTCAGGTTATTACAAAAAGTACTTTATCAAACGCTAATGCTGGTCGTGACTACAGGATTTTTTCTGAGATAGCAATGATTCTAATTGAAGAAGCTAAATTGCTTTATCTAAACGAAAGCGATCTTGAAGTGGATCTTAAAAACAATGTATTCGCAATTGACGCTACCGTTATTGATGTTTGTTTATCAGCATTCAGTTGGGCAAAATTCAGAAAAACAAAAGGTGGAGTCAAAGTTCACATACAATTAGATTTAAAAACAGCTATTCCGGAATTTATCCAAATTACCTCCGCTTCGATTCATGAGGTAAATATTCTCGATAATATAACTTTTCAGCCAGATAGTTTTTACGTTGTAGACCGCGGCTATACTGACTTTGACAGGTTGTATAAAATACATAAAGCAAAAGCATTTTTCATAATTCGGGCTAAAGATAATCTGAACTTTTCCAGGGTATCTTCTACTCCAACAAACAAGAAGACTGGTGTCTTATGTGATCAAACAATCCGTCTTAATGGATTCTATGCCCTGAAAGGCTTTCCGGTTCGGATGAGAAGAATAAAGTATTATGATGCCGAAAATGACCGTGTTTTAATTTTTCTATCTAACAACTTTGAACTGAGGGCTACAGAAATAGCACAACTTTATAAGCATAGATGGAAGATCGAATTGTTTTTTAAATGGATCAAACAGCATCTTAAAATAAAATCCTTTTGGGGCAGATCTGAAAACGCAGTAAAGATTCAAATCTGGATCGCTATTTCTGTATATGTCCTGGTTGCTATCGCAAAAAGGAAACTTCAGTTAAAGCAAATCACTATATGAAATCCTTCAGGTAGTCAGTATCTGCATCTTTGATAAAGTGCCACTACATGAACTATTTGCTAAACCCATACAACAAAATTTCAAAGAGCTCAATGATAATCAATTGAAAATGTTCTAACTAAGACGAAACGTTAATGATATTCTATCACAAAAAATTAGTATTGCACAGCAGTACGAATGCTAAATATAAGAATGTACCTGCCGGAGTTCTTGCATAACTGAAACATAATTCCCGCCTGCTTCCTGTACATGGCAGGCAGTGATTGAATTTGATTGTAACCCCTTTGTGATTTAGCGGCCCCGTCAAAAGAAGGGTGGAGAAATATTGAAACTGATGCACTGCTCAATAACAAGGCTTATAGCAAAACCTTTCCTATTTTCGAACGGTGAAATTATCCTTTTCAATAGCTTCTGTCAATGATATCGTGCCGGTTGTGGCTTTAATGAATGAAGCAGCGGCATACCTCACTACCCGTTTTGGCAAAGGACACTGGAGTTACGAAGTGTCTGAGAAAACAGTAAGTACGGGTATATCTGCCAGTTCCAAAATACTGGTCGCAAAGGACGATAACATGATAATCGGAACTCTTCGCCTGACTAAAAGAAACCCTGGGCGATTGATGCAGCCTGGTTTACAAAAGTGGATCATCCCCTTTATCTTGTTGATATGGCTGTTCATCCCGCTTCGCAACGCCTGGGCGTTGGAAGATATTTGTTAGAGCAGGCAAAATCAATGGCTGTTTCATGGCCGGCGCAGGCGATCCGCCTCGATGCTTACGATAATATAGCCGGCGCCGGGGGCTTTTATCATCAATGCGGGTTTACCGAAAAAGGACGTGTAGTATACCGGAAGAATCCCCTGGTATATTTTGAATGGCTGGTGAGTGCACATTGATCATGTCACTTACTAATAAAACAAGCCATTCACAAGAAATCATACTTCAGCGCCGGTGGCACCGGCTATTTTTGCCGGAATTAAAAAATATGAAAAAGCTTACCCCCGTTCAATCTCCTGGTCATTGGCTGTTGTGTATTATTGTCTGCCTGCAATATGTCTACACCTGAAAATTATTTTGACCGCGCTGTGCTGAACACCAATACACTGGTCGGTTTTGCCAATGATGGATTGCAAAGAGAGTTGGATCAGCCTTCGATGAAAATGGTAAACGGGGACAAGGATCATCCCGTTCAGATGAAACGCAGGGAAATAATGGACAACAAAATCAGGTTCCTGGAAGAAGATATGGGAAAGTTAAACGGGTTGAAAGAAACGGATGATACCAGGGAAATGTTGCAAACTTCGAAAGCGCTGAATGAATATGTGCTGGCTGTATACAAGAACGAATACCAGCAACTCGCGAAATTATATGATGATATCGCGGATAAAGACCAGGTGCAATCATTGATACAATCCATACATGATAAATATTACGCCGGTTTTGATGAACTGTACAAGAAGCTGATCGCTATCGGAAAGTCGTATGCTGAAAAACATAGTATCAAAGTGAACTGGGCTAACTAATATAAAGCAGCCTTCCCGGGTATATATTATGGCATGATATTTTTATTACACAGGTAAATTATTGTATGAAGAAACTTTCATGGGCTCTCCTTTTTGCGACGGCGGTCAGTATTTTGCCAGGTTGCAGTGTGGTCTCCGGCATTTTTAAAGCAGGTATGTGGTGGGCGTTTTTTCTTGTATTTATTGTGGTGGCATTGATCATCTGGCTCCTGACCAGGTCAAGGAAATGAATAAAACGCCTGCTACAACTCACGGCAAAATAAACATGATCCGTGTTATGCCTGTAGCCGTATGTATCCAGGTTCTTTTGTATTATGCTGGTATTGCAGTTTATCAGATGTAGAAAGTTTTTCCCGTTTAGTTGCACGGGAGAATGGTAAGACCTTAAGTAACTGGCATGGTTTTTAAACCATTGCTATTGTAAAATTCATGTTATGAAAAAAATAGCAGGTAATAGTATCATTGTTTTCTTTGCACTATTCTTTCTTTCCGGTTGTGTAGAGCGTCGCTACTATCGTTCAAATCGTCATCATAGTCCCCGTTACTATCACAGGCATCATCATAAAACACCGCCTCAGGGTTTGGATATCCGTATTCATAATTAAGGGTTGATCAGAAGGCAATATTTTTTTGTATTATTTTACTCCTGATTTATTCCTGTATGCTGGTACTACCAGCGGGTTGAATTATAAAACATATGACAATCCCTTGTTCAAAAGCGAAACTGATCGGGGAAGCAATTTCTTTGTGTTCTTACTGAAGCGATTTATACACGAAGGCTTTTTAAATAACTCAGCAGTCCAAACACCTGCAGCAGCCATATAATCAAAACTACAACCGCTACTACATTCAAAATGTTTTTGATCTTGCGATCCATTGGAATATAGGTGTTTATCAGCCAGAGAATAACACCCACAACGATCAGGACGAGGAAAATAGTAAGTAATGGCATAATAGAAATTTAATACGATGACCGTAAAGGTGGGCTGCTTTGTCCTCTCTATCGTTATACTATCTTATTAAAAGGTTATATCATTCACACATTTGAACGGCGGCAGAAGGTAAAAGACCGCCTTAGCTTCTTACATAATATGGCGAAAAGCAGCCGATTCAGGTATTTCCGGCTTACAGGTACGGTATTTGACTATTTATAAAGCTGCGTGGCGTGTGAAATGCGCTGTAACAAAATGCAGCATCTCCACTTAAATTCTTTTATGAAAAAAATCATTGGTTTCCTGTCCCTGGCTGCTGTTCTCACAATAATGTCGTGTTCTGATAAACCTGCAGTAGTGAAAAAAGAAGTCATTATTATTCCGGCCACACCTGCCGTAACAGTGAAAAAGCCTACTACAATCGTTTTAGACAGAAACGGAGTAAAGGTGGAAGCAAAAAAAGTAGATGTAACTATAAAGAAGCAATAAGCGCTTTTGAGCTGTACAGGCTTGTATGAAACAACACAACGTAAATAAACCGGGCGTTTACCTTTTATTAGACTATCTTCATGCTGTGACCATTTAGTTATACTCACATTCAGTATCAGACCGACTTAAAGTTTTACTTTCCCACACGGTATTATTTTTATCCCTCTTTACTCTTTGTACCTGGCTTTTGTCACAGTTTATTCCGTCGCAAACGGGAGGTATTTTATTTTTTTTATTTTAAATTTTGAATTTATGAACATGTATGTTTCGAACTTAAGCTTTCACACAGATGATGAGAGTTTAAAAGCTTTATTTTCTCCGTTTGGAAATGTGACCTCAGCAAAAGTGATCATGGACAGGGAAAGCGGACGCAGCCGTGGTTTTGGTTTTGTTGAAATGGATATTGTAGCAGAAGGCCAGGCCGCGATGAAAGGTCTGAATAATAAGGAAATTGAAGGCAGGGCCATGTCAGTTTCTGTAGCAAAAGAGAAAACAACACGTACCGATAACAAAAGATGGTAATATAGTAACGGTATTAGTTAGCCATATATAATAATGGCTTGATCTGCGAAATGTTGTTTCGCAGATTTTTTTTGTCCCGGGCTAAGAGTATTTACTTTTATTGTATTTGACGGAGACGTTTACCATTTCTTTCAGTACGTTGGTATTAACCTCTGCCAGTTTCTTAATATAGATACAGCCTTTGCTGGTTTTATGCTTTCCGGATTTTTGCAATAGTTCTTTTTCTTCTCCAATTCGATGGAAAGATATAGCATGATAGCTGCGTTTCGGGGAGAAAAGCCAAGGATCGGAGCGTCTCCTTCGTGCCAGCTGTCATATTTATAATGATAAGTCCCCAAACCAATGATACCCGGCCCCCACATTTTAGGTTCCAATTTTGCCTGTTTGCTGATCAGTTCAATGATACGGAAACTGTCGTTTCGTTTGTCTCATCGGCAACCGAATTAATAAACGCGGTTACGCTGGCAGCCATTTCGGTGGTTTTGTTTTTTGCCATTGCCGGGCAAAGTGGATGTGATATAAATAACAATAATATGCTCTATGCAGGAAAAAATAATTTCCGGGTCTGCAACGTTTCGCAGTAACCGGGTGTCAGCTTTTAAAATGTTGTTATGAAACAATTAGCTGTACTGTTTTGCCTCGCCTGCCTGCTTCTTTTTACAAACGGTTGCGAAAAAGACAAGAGCGCTTTGCCTGGTTCCATGGAAGGTGTATGGGAATTAAGACAGGCCAAGGGTATGGCGACCATTAATTACCCTCCGGGAAATGGCAATACAATAAAATTCAGCGGTGATCATTATGAAATGTCTGCGAACGGCCAGGTCGTAAAAAGCGGTACGTTTACTATCATCCCTGACGCCACTGTGAGCGCTTCTACCTGTATTGAGATTAACAATGGCTGGTACAGCAACAGGATAGTGTATGATAATGATATGACGGGCAGCAAGGTGTTTATAGAGGTTTCACTTAATAAGCTCAACTTTATTTCAGGATGCTTTGCTCTTGATGCAGGAGCCGTTACGGAGTATGTACGGCAGTAGGCCGGGCATTATCATACCCGTTTCAGCCAGCCACTGATACTCATCCTGCTTCGGTTGGCCATTGTTACTTCATGTTCCATTTCATCACTTTTAAAAAATACGGCGGTTTGCGAATGCGGTAATATTTTTTGTACCGATTCGTGCTGGTATACGAGTAACTGCCCGCCGTCTTCTTCGAGCCAGTTTGTATTCAGGTAATTAATAAGAGAATATTTACGGTTACTGTCGTTTTGAAACTGATCCTTATGCCGCCTGTAAAAACTGCCTTCTTCATATACCGCATAGTGAAATTCGTAGGCGTTGATGCCTGTGTAGCAGGTCATGTTCAGGTGACCAATAAAGTCTTCGGCCAGCGCTAAAAATTCCTGCTCGTACACATTGCTGTGGCTTTTATCCATCCAGTAGATCTTGTCGCCCCTCTTTTTTTGTTGCTGATCCTTTACTTCTTCGTTCCCGATGCCGGCAGCGGTCATCAGCTCTTCTTTTTGCAGTTGCAGGATGTTTTGTTGCAATCCGTTTGAGAGGCTTTCACTTAAAAAACCGGCGTCAATTCCTATATTATTATCGAGGTAACTGTCAATCAACTGATCAAATTGGTTATTCATTACTGGGGTTGAACGGGTAAGATAGACCTTTTACTGCGTTGAAAGATAAGTGAGGTCTTTTGCAAATATAATTTCACGCAAGGACGCAAAGATTTCGCAAAGGCGCGGAGAAATGGAAATAAGACTTGTGCTTTTGATTTTTGAACGTAACACTTTTTGCGGGAAATACTTATTTTTATCTTATGTGGAACTGTCCTTTATGCGGTCAGCAATTTATTAAAACTAACCAGTTGCATTCCTGCGGCGATAAGGTGTTGGCTGATTTTCTTACAGGAAAATCAGTGCATACTGTTTCTTTGTTCTGGTATTTTGTGCGGGAATACCAGCAGACAGGTAAAGTGACGATTCATCCCACCAAATCAATGATCGCTTTTGCCGCCACAAAAAGAATAGCGTATGTAATAAGACTGGGTAAAGATTTTGTGGATATTGTATTCCCATTTAATAAACCGTATAACGATAACCTGTGTTTTCATAAAATTGCACAGGTGCCGGGAAGCCAGCAGTTCAATCATCATTTTCGTATGTGCAGTACGGACGATATCAATGAAGAAGTGCGGCACTATATGCAATTGGCGTATGAAGAAGGGCAGTAACCGGTCACCAAGTAAAAATTGTTTGTCTTTGAAAACACTGAACGTATACTAACAGACCCATTAACTAACTACTTATGACCAGGAAACAGGCAAATCTCTGGTGGGGACCGCCGGGAGATTTCAACGAAAGAAAAAATGAAAGAAAGGTCAGCTGGCTGGAATTGTTTTATGACCTCGTGTATGTGGCGGCTATTTCCCAGTTTACGCATCACCTGGCAGAGCATCTCGACTGGTCTGAGTTAGGCTATTCCTTTTTATTGTTTGCCATGATATTCTGGTCGTGGGTGAATGGAAGCCAGTATTATGACCTGCATGGAAATGACAGTGTGCGGACAAGGGTATTCACTTTTTTGCAGATGCTCGCTGTCGCCGCAGTGGCCATTACTATTAAAGATGCATTTGAAGGTCATCACCGCGGTTTTGTTATTGCATTTGCCGTTATACAGGGTTTGATCACTTATCTCTGGTGGAGCGTAGGATTGTATGATCGTTCGCACCGGGTGTTTAATAAATATTATACATTCAATTATATCATTGCTTTTGTACTGCTGATCGTTTCATTTTTTACTGATAATGCCACCGCCACGATACTATGGATAATTGTACTGGTATTGGATATGACTCCTGCGCTTACAGGAGCCCGTACGATCGTGCGGGTGCTGAAGGAGAGAGGGCAGGTGTTTTCTGCTTCTGCCACTTTAGTAGAGCGGTTTGGTCTTTTTACCATCATCGTGCTGGCAGAAAATATCCTCGGCACTGTCACTGGTATTGCTGAGATAAAAGATAAACATCCTGCGGCATGGATCGCTTTTATATTAGCTATCCTGGTATCTTTTCTTCTCTGGAGCATTTACTTTGATATGACGAGTGAGCAGGAAACAAAGAAAGGGTATGCCCATCTTCAATGGCTCATCTTTCTGCATTATCCTTTGCTGGCGGCTTTCGGTGTACTGGGTGCTTCTATAAGAGTATTACTTTCGGAAGAACATGCGCATGCGCAAGATCATGTGCAATGGATGTTTTGTACAGCTATTGCGACGATATTATTTATGACCGTGTGTATAGCTGCTATTATGAAAGAAGAAGAGGAAGACCGGGCTTATATACGGCCTGTATCCAGGTTACTGATCGTCACAGGCATTGTCGTTCTGCTCATTCCGCTTTTTGAACGGTATCTCGGCATCATCGCTTTCCTTTCCGTGATTTCTCTTGTTCTGCTCGTTCCTGTTTTTGTAGGTATCAGGAGCTGGGTACGGTATAAGTTTTTTGGGAAAAGATGATTTTATTTGCCATCTATGCTGTATTCAGTAATAATATGGAACGCTGATTATTATCTTTAATTAAAATAACAGATGACAGAAGTCTGGATAAATAATGAAAAAGGCGATGATAAGCTGATTGCGCTGATTGATAATATTATCTATAAAGCAAATCCAAAATCGGATGAAGAAACGGATAGCCTGGCAAAAGGTTTGGTATCCGGCTCTTTCGATAGCAGGAAATTATGGGAGATCAACACCTCCCATTGCAGGGAAATACGATTGCAGAATGGAAAACCCTATATAGAAATATTCTGGGGCAAAGACGGAGAGGAGCAGCTAAGAGTCGCAGACGAATATAAAAGGTATAAAATATTTGATCTTATTAAAACTAACACACCGGGAGCTGAATCCCTCATTGATAAATGGAGTCCTGTTCGCGCAGGCAGAAAGCCTATGATCGCTTTTTTTGTAGTTCTTGCTTTATTTCTCTGGACTTTGTATTATGTGATCGAAGCTCAATCAGGGAATGTCTATTATATTGAAGGCGGCAGATACTTTTCGCTGACCGGTATTGTATTAGGGCTTGCATCCATGAGTCTTACTAAAGTTGTCTCTTTGTTCTCTGTTTTACTTGGAATCGCTTTACTGGTATTTATAATGAAGGCGAGAAATCCCCCAACAATGAACAGGATCGTGATCAAAACATAAAGTCACTGCCGTGTGACTTAAACTGTTATAGCACTTGCCATATACCCACTATAGTTTATTTTCGATGTATGGCATTGTTATCAGTGACAGGTATCAGTAAAAAACAGGAGAAGAATAGCTTTTCAGTAAAGGATGTCAGCTTTACGCAACAATCTTTTCAGCAGATCGCTATTGCCGGCGAAACAGGGTCGGGTAAAACAACCCTGCTTAAAATGATCGCCGGATTAATACAGCCCACTGCCGGTGAGATACAGTTTGAACATAAAAGAATTATCGGCCCTAATGATCAATTGATACCCGGTCACCCCGGTATTGCTTACCTGAGCCAGCACTTTGAACTGCGTAATAATTATTGGGTACATGAGATACTCGAAATGGCCAATAAACTGCCGGATGCAGATGCCCGTACAATATTCAGCGTTTGCGAGGTTGAGCATTTGCTGAACCGGAGAACGGACCAGCTTTCCGGTGGGGAAAAACAACGTATTGCGCTCGCAAGATTGCTTATTTCTTCTCCCAGGTTATTATTACTTGATGAGCCTTTCTCTAACCTGGATGCTATACACAGGCATACGATCAAATCGGTGATCCACCGGCTGGGTGCAAGACTGAAGATCACCTGCATCCTCGTTTCACATGATCCGCTGGATATTCTTTCCTGGACCGATACGATATTGGTAATGAAAAACGGAGAGATCATTCAACAGGGAACACCGCAGGAAATTTACAGGCAGCCGGTGAATGAATATTGCGCGGGTCTTTTTGGAGAATACAACCTGGTGGATAATAATAACAGCGCCTTCTTTAACGCTATTCCCGGTATTCAGTTAAACGGGAAACAACTGATCATGCGGCCCGAGCATTTTCATATTACACATTCAAGCGACGGAGCAGTGAAAGCTATCGTACAAAGAGTATTGTTCTGGGGCAGTTATTTTACACTGGATGTACAAATAGGTCTGCAACTGATCAGGGTAAAGACCGTCACTAATGAATTTAATGCAGGTGATAACATACATCTTTCTTTCTCCGCTGCGGATACCTGGTATATATAAAAAATGGTTTCATCTCAGTTTTATAATGGATCACAGAGTACCGCAGACCGGAAGGAAAACCGCTGAGATAATATCTCTATGGTTCTCTTATCTCCATCGCCTTCTGTGGGCAAAAAAATAAACACGGTACATTCCCGGCTTTTTAAGCCAGGCTGCATTCCATTTTATTGTAGATTTATTGACTAAAAGTTCCCTTATGCCTTCTAAAGTAAACTGGCCGGAGGCTATCAAGCCGCTGCTTAAGAAATATAAAAGCAAGAAACATCCTCTTGATTACGAAAGTATTTATCAGCTGGTAGTAATGGTTGTTTTATCAGCGCAGGATTCCGACAGGAATATCAACCAGCTGGCACCAAAGCTATTTGAAGCTTTCCCGGATATGAAGGCATTATCACGGGCAACGGAAGAAACCTTATTCCCTTTTATCAGTAAAGTCAGAAATTTTGGTAACAAAACGAAATGGCTGACAGAGATGGGAAAGACAGTCAAAGAAAATAAGAACATCCCGCTTACCCATGAAGGCCTTACGGCATTAAAAGGTATTGGCAGTAAATCCGCCAATGTGATATTACGCGAAGCCGGTAAACCGGCAGAAGGCGTGATCGTAGACCTGCATGTAGTGAGGGTAGCGCCAAGACTGGGCATTGCCTCAGGTACTGATCCAAAGAAAATTGAAAAACAGCTCATAGAGATATTGCCGAAAAATGAATGGGATGCCGGTATGGCCATGTCATTCCTTGGCAGAGAGATATGCAGGCCACAGCCTAAATGCGAAATATGCCTGATGAAAACTGTTTGTGCTTTTTATAAAGCCAATAAATAACGGATACTCTTAAAAAAATTAATAATAAGCGAATATGAAAGTTGTTATTGCCTCGGATCATGGCGGATTTCAGTATAAAAATATATTACTGAAAGATATCAGGGAGCATGGGTATGAAATTAATGACCTGGGAGCATTCAACGAAGATCCTTCTGATTATCCCGATCATGCGGCTGATGTCGCCAATGCTATTTTGAACAAAGAGGCGGACAGAGGTATTCTTATCTGCGGAAGTGGAGTAGGCGTGTCTGTCGCTGCTAATAAATTCAAGGGTATTCGTTCGGGAGTCTGTCATGATACCTATTCAGCGCATCAATGCGTGGAGCATGATGATGTGAATGTGTTATGCATCGGTCAGCGGGTGATTGGTATTGAACTGGCCCGTGAGATCGTGCTTGCTTTCCTCGCTGCCCGGTTTACGCATGCGGAAAGGCATGTAAGAAGACTGGGTAAGATATATGCTATTGAAGCCAGGAATATGAAATAAGCGACAAGCTTCATTAAACAAGTATAGCCGTGCTCATTACCTGGATATTGGTAATGGATACACGGCTATAGTATAATAAAAGGGGATAGGATTAACTCTCTGCATTCTGCCGTAATGGTACTCCTGCTATTACTCTGTAAGCTTGATCACTCCCGCATCGGTTGATTGGCCTTCCTGTACAAGCACACTTTCCACTACAGCATTTTTATAAGGAGCTATGGCTTCTACAATGAGCTTCCAGGTGCCGGGTTTTACTTCTAATGAGAATTTGCCGGTAAGCGGAACGGCTGAAACGGTATCACTGCCGCTGATAGCCCATACTTTTCTGGCGCCATCTGCAGGATCAACGCTGCCATAAATACCTGACTTAAGTTTGCCGGGAATGACAAACGCACACAGTGCCACAAAGGCAATACACAGGATAATTATAATCTTCTTCATAATTTCTTTTTTTAAAGGTGAAAACTAAATGAGTAAAAATTTCCTCATCCACATCATTATGAATGAACGATTGTTCTATTAACGAAGGCAACTACTATGCCATCACGTAAAAATGTGAAGAACTGCTCTTGTGGACTTTTACACAAAATTTAATAAGAAGAATCTCTGATTGCTCTGAATGCGTTGCGCATACTATAATAATGCATGAAATAAAGGGTAATAACAGCTAATACTCTTTATTTTGATGATCTTTTTTTATCTTTTCATTCTGAAAATCCAATACATGATAAATTCCAGGCTGCTTATTGTTTTCTTCATGGCTGTATTTTGCTCAGCAAACTCCCATCTTATTGCACAGGAAGAAAAACCCGATACTGTTAAAGTCGGGGTATATATTACCAGTATTCATGATATTGATTTCAAACAGAAAGAATATACGATCACTTTCTGGCTGTGGTTAAAATATAAGAACAAGGATTTTGATTTTGTAAAGAACCTGGAAGTGCCGCAGGCCAAAACGGTTGATAAATCGTTTTCTACAGTAGATAGTTCAGGTGACCAGGTAAATATGCTGATGAAGCTGCAATGTGTGATGAAAGACTCCTGGAGGATCGAAAATTTTCCTTTTGACCGCCAGATACTGCGACTGGCAATTGAGAATTCGCAATATGATACGATACCTGGTCTTTATTCCTGATACTGTTGGTCAGAATTTCGATCCGCGGTTCACTCTCCGCGGATGGAAGATTGATAGCTGCGGTATGTCAACAGGAGTAAAAGCCTATGAGACTGCTTTTGGCGACGAAAGCTCCGCCACGCCGCATACCGAATACAGCACATTCAGGGTAAAACTCGGGATCAGAAGAGATGCTTCCGGCTTGTTCTGGAAAATGTTCCTGGGAATGTATATCGCTTTCCTGATCGCTTATACCTGTTTTTATATTCACTCAGATGGTATTGATTCCCGTTTTGGACTAAGCGTTGGTTCCTTATTTGCCGTTATCGGTAATAAATATATCATTGATTCTTCATTGCCTGAATCAACTTCTTTTACATTGGTAGACACCCTTCACGGGCTTACCTTATTTTTTATCTTTTCAGTGATCGCTGCTACGGCTTACTCGCTGAAGCTGGTTAAAAAGAATAAGATCCGGCAAGCACACAGGTTCGACATGATCATTGCACAGGTATTATTGCTGGTGTATGTCATATTCAATATCTGGTTTATTTCACAGGCGTATAAAGTGTTATCTTAATTATTACATCCTGTCCAGCTTCCTTTTTTTGAAAAAAATTCTTTTAGAGTAGGGGTATGCACCTCTTTCATTGTTATGCTATTAAACAAACAATGAAGGATATGAAAAGACAAATCAAAGCAGTAATAGCCATTGTATTGCTGATGTTCAGCACAATGGCCATGGCGCAGGGCGACAAAGTGAAAACAATTTTTAAAGGAGGATTGAGGTCTTCGGGCGGATACGGGGCTGCCACCAATAAGTTTACCACTATCCGTGGCGATTACGCCAATCTCGCTGGCTTATATGGAGGATGGTATATCAACCACCAGTTCATGCTGGGTCTTGGTTTAGCCGCCTCTACCAATAATCTGAAAGTACCGCTGGAACATAGCGCTGACCCGCTTCACAGCATGACTTATCAATACGGACAGTTTGGGCTGATGACAGAATATGTAGTGGGTTCGGGCTGGCCGCTGCACCTCGTATTCCAGGGGTTTGCCGGCGCAGGTTTTACGCTGCAATACCAGCGGTCGGATTGGCATACCAACAGTAATCGTAATATTAATGATGAGAACTGGTTTGTAGTAGCAGAACCGGGCGTACAATTGGAAATGAACCTGTTTAAATGGATGCGTTTTAGTCCCGGGGTTTCTTACAGGGCTACGTTTGGCAGCGACGGACGGGGAGTAAAGGATAAAGATCTTTCGGCAGTGTCCTATAATGCAACGCTTAAATTCGGCAGGTTTTAAAACACTACGTTTATAATAACAATAAATAAAGAATACGGGACACAGAGAAAAGGGAGCCGCAGCGTTTTATTTTATCCTTCCAGGTATAACTCTCTCTGCGGTCCCCTTTTATCTCTATGGTTCTCTGTGTCCAAAAATGGTTTAAGTTTGTCCTGCTTAACTTAATTGTATGAAAAAAATTCTCACGCCGATAGTTTGCAGTTTTTTTGCATCCCTTGTCATCGGGCAAAACAAAGAAACGATTTCTGCGAAGCCGGATTCTGCTAAGAAAATTGAAATCGTGGAAGCAGCTTGTGGTCAATGCCAGCTTGGCCTGGCAGGAAAAAACTGCGACCTGGCTGTGCGTATAAATGGCAAGTCTTATTACGTTGACGGAACAAGTATAGACGCACATGGTGATGCGCATGCAAAAGACGGTTTCTGTAATTCGATACGAAAAGCGGAAGTACAGGGAGAAGTAGTCAACAACCGTTTTAAAGCGACCTATTTCAAACTCCTCAAACCAGCGGTGCCTGAGAAAAAAGATCAGTAAGCGATTTCAGGATCGTAATTAATTTATTTTACCGGCGGCCTTCATTCACTAACAGGCATCAATCTCATTCATTGCAAGCAAGCCTGGATACACGAAAACCGGAAAAAGTATTTACTACGCAGTATGGCAAAATGGTACTGATAAGATCAAATAAATCCCGCAACGACGCAACATTGACCTGTTGAAATCAGTTGTTGTGCCGTTGCGGGAGCATTGATTTAAAATGCCTTGAAACGTCCACCTTTATCACTTTGTTTCACACCGTCAATCTTTAATGCCTTTGGAACTTCTGTCTTCAAAAGCCGGCCGTGGCAGTAATACATGCGGGTTGGTTTTTACCAGTTTCATCACTTCTTCAATAGCGCGTTGTAACTGTGGGTCATTACCCTTCGCCAGTTGTACAGGATCATCCCATACTTCGATAGTAGGCGTTACGCCGTATCCTTCGGCAAACCATTTGCCATCAGGGCCGAAAAGCCTGGCGTCGGGAACCGTGATGCCACCGCCATCAATCAATGTATGACCCGTGGCAGGGCCTACCAATATACCGAGTGTACGTTCACCAATAATTGGCCCCATGTTCATTGATTTGAATGCCCAGGGAAAAGCATCGCCGCCACTACCTGCCCATCCATTGATGAGCATAGCCTTCGGACCATTATTTCCTTTGCCTGGAATGCGGCTTATGCCGGCATTGCGCCAGGCAATATTGTAAAGAGTGGGGCGGTTAAGCATTTCTACAAAACGATCACCGAGCTGGCCGCCTGCATTGAAACGTTCGTCAATGATAAATCCTTTTTTATCTATCTGTGCATAGAACTGCCGCATCAGTTCCGTTTGTCCATCACCTCCGGTATTCGGCATATACATATAACCGAGATCGCCATTACTCATCTCATCTACTTTTTTACGATTGCTTTCTATCCACTCAAGATGGCGCAGGCGGCGTTCCTGTCCTGTAGTAAGTGTTTCGATCACTACCTCTTTTGCTCCATCCATTGAGGGACTGCTGTTTACTTTTAGTATAACCGTAGTACCTGCCATACCGTCCAATGAAGCGTAAGGATCAATTTTAGTATTAACGGGTATACCATTTACTGCCAGGATATAATCACCTTCTTTTACAGTAACACCTGTGGCATCAAACGGGGAACGTACTTCATTGTCCCATGCAGCAGGGCGAACGATACGTTTGATGCGGTAAGCTCCATTAGCCAGTTCCCAATCAATACCCAGGAAACCATGGCCGCGGTTACTCGCCTGTTCCAGATCACCGGTACGTGCATAGGTATGACCCGCTGCGAGCTCGGAGATCATTTCCTGCTGGATATTCAATACATCCCATCGTGTAATGGCATCTTTTAACAAAGTGCTGTACTGTTTACGAACATTATTCCAGTCTACCTGCTGCATAGCGGGATCATAAAAGAAATCACGGTAGCGGCGCCAGGTATCATTGAAGAGCTGGCTCCATTCTTCGCGTGGATCCAGTGTCATCTCCATGGCTGATGTACGCAATGGCTTTTCGATGCGTTGGTCTGAAGAAGGTTTTATGATCCCCAGTGTATTTCCCTGCAATACTAAAACGGATTTGCCATCGGGCGTGATGCCGAAATTGCCGGTACCGCCTATTACTTTTTTCTCTTCCCGTTTTTCTATATCATAGATATACACAGCCGGTTGTTCACCCGCAGTGCCGGTATTGGGAAAACGTGCATATAATAATTTACCTTCGATAGCGGACAGTAATCCATAATTACCTGCCGGTACGGGTAATACCTGTACCCTTGATTCAAATCCACCCGGCGTTATCACTAAAGATCTTACTACCGGTTTTTTTGTACTGTCAGCTTTGGCCGCGGCAGGTTTAGCGGCCGCGGTATCTCCCGTTACTTTTACTTCATCATTACGGGCAACTAATAAGCTTTTTGCCGTTGGATCAAGACTGGCATAAGCTACCTGTGTTGTATTCGGATAGATCCATGTCCCATCAATGCCACTGTAAACCGGCTGCAACCGGCGATCGGTTTTAAAGTACAGGTATTTGCCATTCGGATCAAATACAGGATCAGCATCATTGTAATATCCCGCGGTAGCTTTATGTAGCTTTTTATCGGCAAGGCTGTACAGGTAAATAGCTTCATTGAGATTATCACCGGCCTTACTATAAGCGAGCCAGTTATTATCGGAACTCCAGCTGACGCGAAAACCGCTTAATCCATTATAATTGTTTAAAGCAGTTTTATCAACCACGCTGATATCCCCGGTGGCTACAGTGAGAAGGCTGATCTCCTGCAGGTAATTAATGAAAGCGATCTTTTTACTATCCGGGGACCAGAACAGTTGCCAACCCATACCTTTTCCAAAATCAGTTATCTTTTTGGCAGAACCAGTTTGTGTTTCCTGCAGCCATATTTCATACTCACCAGTTTTATCACTCCAGTAAGCGATCCATTTTCCATTCGGTGACCATGCGGGTGACTGATCGAATGCACCGCTGCTATTGGTAAGATTTAATACCGGGCCGTTTTCTGCCGGTACGCTGAAAAGCTCACCGCGGGCTTCCACGACTACCCGTTTTGCATCGGGTGAGATATCGGCATTAGCTATCCGGTTGGCGACATTCTCCGGGCGCGGCATCAGGGTAGCATAATCCGTTACCACATTTATTTTTACTTCTTCGTATTTATTGCTGGTAAGATTTAATAAGTATAATTTTCCACCGGCTTCAAATACCAGTTCATCAGGACCGGCGCTCATGTGATTGATATCAATATCATTGAACTTAGTGATCTCCGTACGGCTTTTTGCAGCGATATCATATACCCAAACGTTTCTCCGTTTGTTATTATCAACATCACTGATATAGTAGATCTTGTTTTTATACCATACAGGTTTACCATCTGTAGCCGTGTTAGTGGTAATATTTTCCGCCGTCATTTTTTTCAGGTTGAATAATACTACATCAGAAGCCATACCACCGCGATATCTTTTAAAAGGATAGTTCTCTGTTATACGGCTCACATAAGCGATGCTTTCTCCATCAGGTGAGAAGCTGCCGAGTTCACCATAAGGAATAGGAAGTTTTTCAGGCAACCCGCCATTTTTAGACAGGAGGAATAAATTATTTACACCCCCAAAAGCATTCTCCCGCAGGGAAGCGATGAGTATCTGGTTGCCATTGGGATGCCAGTCTACCACGCGATCCGGCATAGCATGCCAGGTAAGCCTCGTGGGAACACCACCGTTTACAGGCATAGTGTACACATCAGCATTGCCGCGATAGGTGGCGGTAAAAGCAAGCGTTTTACCATCGGGTGAAAAACGCGGAAATGATTCTTCGCCGGTGGAAGAAGTGATACGTGTAGCCGTGCCCCGGTTTTGGGAACGATCCATATATCGCCGCCATATACAAAACTGATCTGTGTGGCAGAAACATCGGGATAGCGGAACAACCGCGCATCTACCTGTGCGGCTGCCTGCAGACCGGTGAAAGCAATAGTGAGAACGAAAAAAAGATGTCGCATGTTATTTGGTTTTTAGAAAGTCAGGAAGGTGAGTGATAAATATAACTTATTTGAAAATAGCATAAAAATTACTTCACGGGATGGTGTTCTGTTCTCAAAATTATTTCACGCAAAGACGCAAAGACGCAAAGATTTCGCAAAGGCGCAGGGATTTTCGGGACACGCTTGCGCTTGTTTTTTCACTTAGCGCCTTTGCGTGAAATAATTATCAGCATTTAATGAGGCCTGAATCATTATGACTTGTTCTTTTCATAGCAGGTTACAGAATATTTCAAATATCTTTATTAATACATTTAAATAACGGATATGCCTGCCAAAAAAACGATTGCCGCTTTCTCATTTCTTCTTTTTTCTGTTTTGGTCTTTGCACAGGAACTACGGGTAGAACCCATGAACTGGTGGGTAGGTATGAAAAACCAGGAATTGCAGTTACTCGTACATGCAGATGAAATAGGAGAGACCGTTCCTTCGATAAATTATGCGGGGGTGGTTATTAAACGCATTCACCAGGCAGACAGCAAGAACTATCTTTTCATTGACCTGTTTGTTTCAAAAACCACAAAGCCCGGCACCTTCCCGATACTTTTTAAAAAAGCAGGTAAGACCAGTTTTACCTGTAATTATACATTGTTGCCACGTAAGAAAGACGCCAGCCATGTAAAAGGATTTACTTCTTCCGACGTTATCTATCTTATCACCTGATCGTTTTGCCAACGGTGATCTAAGTAATGATGTGGTAAGCAGTATGCGGGAAAAAAATACCGACCGTAAGAATGATTACGGAAGGCACGGCGGTGATATCCGGGGAATGATTGATCATCTTGATTATATCGCCGCCATGGGATACACAGCTATATGGCCTACGCCGCTGCTGGAAAATGATATGCCGCAGTCGTCGTATCATGGTTATGCCATCACCGATTATTATAAAACAGATCCGCGGTTTGGTACGCTGGATGAGTATAAAGAGCTTGCTGAAAAAGCAAGACAGAAAGGGCTCAAATTAATATTCGACGGCGTGGTCAATCACTCCGGCTCTTATTACTGGTGGATGAATGATCTGCCGTTTCACGACTGGATCAATTATCCTGATTCGATACGTATCACTAATCACCGGCGTACGGTAAACCAGGATCCTTATGCTTCAGCTTCCGATAAAGAGTTAATGGTGAAAGGATGGTTTGTACGGTCAATGCCCGACCTTAACCAGCAAAATCCTTTCCTCGCCAGCTTCCTGGTACAAAACAGTATCTGGTGGATCGAAACACTGGGACTGGGTGGCATACGACAGGATACATATCCTTATTCCCAAAAGAAATTCCTGGAACAATGGACCTGTTCCATTATGAAAGAGTATCCTGGTTTCAGTATTGTAGGAGAGGAGTGGACGACCAATCCACTGATCGTCGCCTACTGGCAAAAAGGTAAAATCAATAACAGCGGGTACAATGGTTGTATGAAAAGCACGATGGACTTTCCGCTGCAGTCAACCCTCGTGCAGGCATTGACAGAACCCGAGACATGGAACCAGGGCCTGGGAAAACTATATGAAGCTTTAGCCAATGATTTTGTCTATGCCAATCCGAAAGACCTTTTAATATTCGGCGACAATCATGATATGGACAGGCTGTTCACGCAATTGAAAAAAGATGTTGACCTCTTACAGATGGCATTAACTTACCTGCTGACAATACGGGGTATTCCGCAGCTCTATTATGGTACAGAAGTGCTGATTGAAAACACAGCCAAGCCGGGTGATCACGGGCTGATCCGTACAGATTTTCCGGGCGGATGGAAAGATGATGCCGTGAATGGTTTCACCGGTACTGGTTTATCAAAAGACCAGGTGCGCATACAATCCTTCCTGAAAAAACTGCTCAACTGGCGAAAAAATAAAGCGGTGATACATGACGGCAGCACTTTGCATTTTGCACCGGAAAAAGGCGTATATGTTTATTTCAGGTATAATAAGGAAGAGACCGTGATGGTAGTATTGAACAAGAATACCACGGCGACCACTATCAATACCGGCAGGTTTGCCGAGATCATGAAGAATAAGAAACAGGGGGTCAATGTGCTGACAGGAGATCAGTTACCGGTAGATAAAGAAATATCACTGGCTCCCCGCTCTGCTTTGGTTCTGGAATTAAAATAAATAACTATCCGGCTATAGATGTGATGCGGGATAAACGAAGCTGTTTCATCGCACTAATGTACTGGTGCCTTTTTGTGTAATGACCCTGTTGTCTACGCTCACGCCTTCTATCATCCAGGCCACTACCTGCGATGACTGGGGAACACCGTTCACAGTTCCATCCCATCCCGGCAGTTCGGTTTTTTCTTTCATACAACAATAATCCCCACCGGTTAAATATCCTGAAATAACGGACTTCTTTAACGCCCATCAGTACAGGCCGTAAGCGATCATTCAGACCATCATTGTTTGTGTAAAAGCGGAAGGCACATATATAGCGGCATCTTTCACTGTCACTACTTTTTGTGTATCTATGGTAATACACCCGCTGATTGTTTTTATTTCTATATCATAGGTCTGTTCGGTTGATCCGTTGAATGTCGGTGTATAGCTTTCCTGTGTATTCAAATACGTACCCGGGCTCCAGAATGCGGTTTGCCCGAATTCCCTTGCCTGTAAAACAAGCGGGTAACCAATCACGGCAAATTGTACAGGATACCTTACAGCCGGCCTGGGTTTGTCAACAACAATATTCTTTTTTAAAACATTACCGGCGAAGGACATTGCGGGGTATTCACAGATAAACTGACCTGGTAAGTGCCGGTTGTAGTATAGACCTGCACGGGCGGATTGCGGTCAGTGGATACCTGGTTATTACCAAGGTTCCATACATAATTGATGGGCGAACCGAGTGTATCCACCGTTTATTGACGGCCTGCATAGGCAGGTTTATACAGACCGGGTTGGCGTCAAAATCTGCGATGGCATTCTGGAATACGGTTATCACAGATGAAACACTGTCTGCGCAAACGGAACTGCTGTTGACAACCATTTTTACTTCATATACCCCGGCCTGCGTATAAGTATGTACAACATCTCTTGTCCTGGCTGTCGTTCCATCACCCAGTATCCAGTTATATTGCATAGCGCCAATATCATTGGTACTGGTATTGGTAAATACAAAACGATTACCGACAAGACACTGGCTGGTAATGCCGTTTGCAATACCCGGAACAGGTACCGTGGAAATAGTTATTGGTTGTCTCTCTGTCGCGATGCTGCAGCCGATATCATTAAAAAGCAATGCATAGTAAGTGCCGGTTTGTGTTACGCGGTATTCTGTTTCGGTAGCCCCCGCAATAGCCGCATCCTCCCTGTACCATTGAATGCTGTCAGTAGGATGTACCCGCAGGATAGCGCTGTCGCCACTGCCTATGCAATAATTATCCTTACCGATTAGTTCCAGTGATTTGTCTATAATAGCAGCTCTTACCACTACGGTATCTGTATCAATACAACCGCCTCCGTCGTGATTAACGGTCAGCACATAGGTCGTTGTTACATCAGGCGCAGCATAAGGATTGGAAATATTCGGATTGGTCAAACCCGCAGCGGGACTCCAGCTGTATACCAGGCCGGGTTTTGGAGGAATGCCGATCGGTACCGGGTTATAATTACAGGAAGGAATATCAGCGCCTGCGTGGGCGGTCACTGTCAAAGTATCTACCAGCCGTGCATACAAGGTGTCAGGACAACCATAGCCGCTGTATGGAAGCAATTCAACTGCGAGAGTAGTACCGGCGGGAGGAGGAGGTTTCAGGGTAAGTATCTGCTGATTTCCCAATGTCTGTGTAAACGAATTGTTGAACCATGTATAATTCTGGTAGCCGTAGGGCGCTACGATATTTATTAACGTATCATCAGGACAATACGTAAGCGCCGGTAAAAGTACCGCTGCATTCGGAGTTGACATCTATATAAGCATAACCGAAATGCCTTTGAAAAGTACAATCCGATGTTTTAAAAAAGAGCCGGATGGTTTTTCCTGCATGGCCATCCAGGTTAATGGAAACAGCCGTCCAGTTTTTACACCATACAGGTGTTTCTCCACCGGGATTCGGTGATTCATAAAACCCCGGCAGTATCGAACCATAAGGAATGAATGTAAAAGACGAACAATAAATAAGGCTGTTATCGCTAAGATCTTCTACTTCTATTTCCAGTCTCGGCTGCTGGTATTCCTGGTGGTCAGGATCCTGGAATACGACCGCGTAATTATAAATAAGTGTATAATAGTTCTCATCGGCCGGAATAGTAAATTCATACGAGATGCCTTCGGCTTCGCCGCCTCCGAAATTATTGCCCAGCCGGATCGAGTGACCGCTGCCATTGGGACAATTGACAGGAAATCCACCAAAGTAATCCAGTTCACCACCCGGATAGGATGAGTACATCGTATGACGGCCGGGCACCGGCCCGCCGGAAGGGAAAAGGGAGATCACATTAGCGCCGTTTCCTGTTACATTACCGGTGTAGCATGTCCATCCATCAAAACTCCCGTTTTCAAAATCAATATTCGGCGGGCAGGTCTGCGCATTGACGGAGAGATAACCAGGGCATAGCGCTATACCTGTTAATAGTAGTTGCCAAAGAAAATGGCAAAATCGCAT
>JBBCIL010000034.1:0-80290 GCA_037200265.1 Bacteroidota bacterium | reverse complement strand
AGCAGTAATTTCCGGCAAAGGAATGCCCGGCAGGTTACCTCCATGTTACCGGCAGATTAAGGAATTGTAACGGCAATGTTACCCCAATGTTACGTACGTGTTTAAAAGCGGAATTGTATGCGGCAGGTCAGCGTATTATCCTTTATATCCGATGTGTAACCCGGCAGTTGGGTCGTTTCATTGTTTACAATATCATAATACAGCACCAGTTTGATATTGTCGCTGAAATAATGGATATAGCCTATGCCGGTCGTGGAATAGCTGATATCAGTTGAAGACAGGTTGGTGCCCGCTTTGCCAATATCCTTTCCTTTTACGCTTGTATGAGGATCATACCAGTCATATTTCAATATCAGCTGGTTCTTTTTGTCAACTATATTCTGTAAAAAATAAATGAACGCACCGTTAAAATCCCTGAAGTACACAGGAGCATTCGGTAATACACCCGGGCTGGTGGTCGTAATGGCTGATCCCGGTTGACGGCCCATCCAGTATTCTCCTCTTACTTCAGTCTCTCCCCAGCCATGACTCCACTTAAGCTGGATATCGGCCCCATAATATTTGCGTGAGGCGATCTTGCCAATATTGGATAATGAAGAATCTACTACGAAAACTTTATCTCCACTAGATGCTTCACCATCTTTGTAAACATATTTGGTGGCCTGCCGCCATCCCCCAAATAATACAGAAAGGCCTCCGCTTATTTCCAGCTTACTGATCCTGATTGGTTTTATAATAGCCCGGCTGATAAGATCTTTGCGGCTGTCAAAATCTGTAGTGCCTGTTAATCCCGGACCATTAAATATACCGGCATCCACTTTCAGCCAGCGCAGGGTATGTTTTTTGTCCTGCGGTTCGAAAGATACCATGGCCCCCAAATCTCTTTCAACCGGTAATAATATCTGTGACATCCTTCCGCGTTCGGGACTTTCCCTGAAGCCGGAAGAAAGATTTACTTCATAGCCAAAAGGCCTGGCGAAAAGACCGGTAGTGAGAGCAAAATTGTGATGCTTTGTTTCATACAATCGCAGGAACATATCCCTTACGTTTACGCCCCGCTCCGTAGCGTCAAACTGAAAAGTGAACAGCGCTTTGGGAAACTTGTCTTTGGTGGTGAGAAAGTAGTCAATCTTGACCCTGGCCCTGCGAAGCATAAAACGGCTTTTGGAGAACTGGGAAAAATCGCCGCCGCTGTATGATTTCGTCCCTTCTTTCTGAGCCAGTTGAAACTGCGATTGTATATAGCCGGCCATATGGATATTGTCGAGGCGCTTTAATAAAGGCCGGAGCGTATCCTTTATAAATAAAGAGGAGTCCAGGTCGGAGAGGTATCGCTGCGAATACCCGGCTGTTGATATAACCAACGTAAAACCTATGACAATCAACCCTCTTAATATCCTGTTCATGATTTGATAATATTAATATAACCTGTGATAAGAGGTTGCAAAGTAAAAGAGTGGTATAATAAATCTGTGTTACCGGGCTGTTATCAAATCATTATCTCAATATTAAATAATTATTAACTCTGCCTTAGCCGGGTGGCCTGTATGGGCAAGCGGGTAATTTCGCAAACCTCCTGACTTGCAGGAAGTAAAAAATATTTATTATGGCAGGACTCATTCCTTTCTCAAAATTTTCATGCCGAAGAACCGTATCTTTTTTGAACTGTTCGAGCAGGTAGCAGACAATTGTGCAAAAATGGGGGGTGTACTGAAAGATGTGGTGGCAGAAACCGATTTTGACAAAAGAGCTTCTCTTATCAGTATAATAGAAGACCTGGAACATGCCAATGATGAACTGACGCATAGCGTATTCACAGAGTTGGGCCGGAATTTTATTACCCCGTTTGACCGTGAGGATATTCACTACCTCGCTACGTCACTGGATGATATCGCCGATTATATTTATGCTTCCGCCAAGAAGATCAATTTTTACCGCGTCAACCCGAATGATATGGGTATGCAGAAAATGGCGGAGCTGATCGAGCAGGGGGCCCAGCAGATCCGTATCGCGGTACTGGAATTGAGAAATATGAAGAATATGCGCAATATCACGGAAGCGCTGGTAAAGATCAATAGTATCGAAAACCAGGCGGATGATATATTTGATATGAGCATTGAACGATTATTCGCGACAGAGCCGGATGCCAAGGAAGTCATCAAAAAAAGAGAGATATACCAGGTGATGGAGATCGTTACCGACAAATGTGAAGATGCCAGCAATGTGATCGAGTCTATCATTATTAAATACGCATAAGCCATTTGAAAATCTGATAATGTGACAAAGCAGAGATCAGTCGCGTTAGTTTGGGATTCATTTTCAAATTTTCAAATCTGCACATTTTCAAATTAATTTATGACCAGCTTTCTTATCGTCATCATAATATTAGCGCTGATCTTCGATTACATCAATGGCTTTCACGATGCAGCTAATTCCATAGCGACCGTTGTTTCTACCAAAGTGCTGACGCCCTTCCAGGCTGTATTGTGGGCCGCCTTATTCAATTTTGTGGCGTTTTTCATTTTTAAAGATCATGGGGTAGCCAATACGATTGCCAAAACGGTAAAGCAGGATTCTATTACGCTCGAAGTAATTTTTTCAGGATTGATCGCGGCTATTGCCTGGAACCTTATTTACCTGGTGGCGGGGTATTCCCTCATCATCGTCTCATACGCTTATCGGTGGATTTGCCGGCGCAGCGATCGCGCATACAGGCGGGTTCGACGCTATCAATTCTGAACCGGTGCTTAAAACGCCGCGTTTATCTTCCTGGCGCCGCTGATCGGTATGATCATGGCCTTTGTCATTTCGCTTTGGTTCATTTATTCTTTCCGCAAAGGCTGGGGGCCAAAGATCTTTTCATCTTTCATAATACTGGGAATAATCATTTTCCTGGCACTAAGCCTGCAGACCGATCCTGCCAAACTCAAATCTCATTATGAATCTCCTGTGCTGAAAGTGATCTTCCACTCACAGAATTTTAAATGGATACTGCTCAGTTTGATCATTACTATCATGGCCGTTTTCTCGCTTTACCTGAGCAACCTCAATGCGCATAAAGCGAATGCCTGGTTTAAGCGGTTACAATTGGTTTCATCCGCAATATTCAGTATCGGCCATGGCGGAAATGATGCACAAAAAGTAATGGGTATTCATTACCGCAGCGCTGATCGCCGGCGGAAGCATCACCAACTTTGACCAGATGCCGGTATGGGTACCGCTTGCCTGTTATACCGCCATTGCCGTAGGTACTATGAGCGGTGGATGGAAGATCGTAAAAACAATGGGCACAAGGATTACCAAGGTCACGCCTTTTGAAGGAGTGGCAGCGGAAACCGCTGGAGCTCTTACCTTATTTATCACCGAATCGCTGAAGATACCTGTAAGCACCACGCATACAATTACCGGATCTATTATGGGTGTGGGCGCTACGAAGCGGTTGTCAGCAGTTCGCTGGGGTGTAACCGTAAACCTCTTATGGGCCTGGATACTCACGATTCCTGTCAGTGGCTTACTGGCCACCGGTGTTTATTACCTTGTACACCTTTTCAGGTAGTTTCTGGAAAGGTTTCAAAAAAAATCCTGATTTTTACGGTAATTCATCATTATGGCTAAAATAGTAGTTGCAGGCGGCTGCGGGTATATCGGTTCCCATACCATTGTTGACCTTATTGAAAATGGCTTCGACGTTATCTCTATTGACAATAACTCAAGATCTAATCCACGCATATTAGAAGGCGTTGAAAGAATAACCGGTAAAAGGATAAAGAACTATAAAGTTGACCTTTGCAACTTTGACGATACATTCGCCGTTTTCCAGGAAAACCCGGATATCGAGGGCATCATTCATTTTGCAGCTTACAAAGCGGTCAATGAATCGGTAGAAAAACCATTGATGTATTTTGAGAATAACCTCAATTCGCTGATCAACCTGCTGAAATGCGTGCAGGAATTCAATGTGCCGTATTTTGTTTTTTCTTCTTCCTGTACGGTATATGGCAATCCCGACGAGATGATCGTTACGGAAAAAACACCTCTCAAGCTGGCTGAATCACCGTATGGCTATACCAAGCAGATGGGAGAGCAGATCATCAATGAATTTGCAAAAAGCGCAGGTACGCACTGCATCTTATTACGCTATTTCAATCCCGTTGGCGCACATCCATCTATACTGATCGGTGAAATGCCGATCGGCAGACCGCAAAATCTTGTTCCGGCCATTACCCAAACGGCTATCGGCAAACTGAATAAGATGACTGTATACGGAAGTGATTATGACACCCGCGATGGTTCCTGTATACGGGATTTCATACATGTATCTGATATTGCCAACGCACATACTTTAGCCATCCAGTATTTACAAAAGAAAAAGAGTACGGCCTTATGCGAAGTGTTCAACCTGGGCACGGGTAATGGCGTTTCTGTACTGGAAGCTATCCAGTCATTTGAGAAAGTAAGCGGGGTAAAACTGAATTACGAGATCGGTCCGCGCCGCCCGGGCGATGTGATCGCTATTTATGCCAATAACGATCTTGCCAAAAACCAATTAGGCTGGAATCCTAAATACTCCCTGGATGAAATGATAAGAACGGCCTGGGAATGGGAGCAGCGGCTGAAAGCAGATGATACTATTTTTAGCGGCAAACCTGTTGAACTCAATTAGTACTAAGAGATAAAAAGGGAGAAAGAGAAAAAGAGTTAATGCTACTTTCCCCAACTTTCAGACTTTTTATAACATGAAGCTCTTTTTATCTCTTTTTACTTCTTTAAACTCTTAGTTCCTTACTTTTGCCCGGTCAAATTTTTATATGCTGAAAGAAATTCAATCTACCGGGAACAAAGATACCCGTAGCGGTTTTGGAGATGGGATCGTGGAAGCAGCCCGCAAAAATTCCAATATTGTGGCACTCACGGCCGACCTGGCCGGTTCGCTTAAGCTGCAGCAATTTATCAAAGAGTTTCCTGAGCGGTTTGTTCAGTGCGGTATTGCGGAAGCCAATATGATGGGTATTGCTGCCGGGTTGACCATTGGCGGCAAAATTCCTTTTACGACCACATTCGCCAACTTTTCTACCGGCCGCGTTTACGACCAGATAAGACAAAGCATTGCTTACAGCGGTAAGAATGTAAAAATATGCGCTTCCCACGCCGGCGTAACGCTTGGCGAAGACGGCGCTACTCACCAGATACTCGAAGACATCGGCCTGATGAAGATGCTGCCGGGAATGACAGTTATCGTTCCCTGTGACTATGCACAAACCAAAGCGGCCACGATGGCTATTGCTGACTACCAGGGACCGGTATACCTGCGTTTCGGCCGCCCGGTATGGCCGATCTTTACCAAAGAAGCTGATTTTAAAATAGGTAAAGCCCAGGTCTTTTCTGAAGGTACCGATATAAGCATTTTTGCCTGCGGTCACCTGGTATGGAATGCGATCCAGGCCGGCGTTATCCTGCAGGAAAAAGGATTCAGTGTTGAAGTGATCAATATCCATACGGTCAAGCCGCTGGATGAAGAAGCGGTGATCAAATCACTACGCAAAACAAAATGCGCTGTTACTGCAGAAGAACACAATATCATTGGCGGATTAGGTGATGCTATCGCTCAATGTGCGGCAAAGAATTTTCCTGTTCCGATAGAATATGTTGGCACAAAAGATACATTTGGCGAAAGCGGTACACCCAAAGAGTTGTTGAAAAAATACGGACTGGATATACCGGATATAGTTACAGCCGCGGAGAAAGTGATCAACAGAAAGAAGAACGGGTAAGGATATATTTTCAAATTTCCCAATGTTGAAATGGAGAAATTTCAGCATCTGCTTTCAGTAGTAAACAAATGCCAGGCAGCACATTCTAATCCATCGCAAACCAACAGCATGTCGCTAACCTCCCTCTCAGATAATGAACTTTTGGCTGAGTTCCGTAACCCGGCTACCAGGGAAAAAGCCTATACAGCTATCATAAAAAAATACCAGGAAAAATTATACTGGCATATCCGGCGGATGGTCGTGGATCATGACGATGCCAATGATGTATTGCAAAATGTACTTATCCGGGTATGGAAAGGGTTGGAAAATTTCAGGGAAGACAGCCAGTTGTATACATGGCTCTACCGGATCGGTACCAATGAAAGCCTCACTTTCCTGGAACAGCAGAAGAAAAAGGCCTCGGTCAGCTTCAGCGATGTTGAGACCGGCCTGAGCAATAAGATCAAAGCGGACGAAAATTTTGATGCTAATAAACTGGAATGGAAACTACAACTGGCTATCCAGCAATTACCTGAAAAGCAGAGAGTTGTGTTTAGCCTGCGGTATTATGAGGAAATGCCTTACGAAGAAATGAGCCGGGTATTGGAAACAAGCGAAGGCGCCCTCAAGGCCAGTTATCATCACGCTGTTAAAAAAATAGAGGATTATATCCTAAATCATTAAACTTTAGGCAGCAAAACTCGTCTCAGTAAGCGTAAAAATGCCACAGCAAGACAACATATTACAGGAATTGAGGGAGTTACAAAGCTCATTGGCGAATGCCGCTTTACAAAATACCTACCGGGTTCCGGCCGGGTATTTTGAAGGACTGGCCGACCAGGTGCTTCAACGAATCAGGGTCATTGAAGCGGGAGAGGCAGGTGATATTTCCTCTGTGCTGAATAACATTTCCAATAAATCTTCTTTTACTGTTCCGGCCGGATATTTCGAAGGATTGGCTGACCAGGTATTAAACCGGGTTAAATTGCTGGACATGGAAAGTGCATCAGAAGAGTTGAGCCATTTATCTCCTTTGCTGGCGGGCATTTCCAAAGTAATGCCGAATGCTGTTCCTGCCGGGTACTTCGATAATATAGCGGAAATAGCAACAGCGTTGGTAAAGAACGATGACAAGGTTCCGGCGGAAGAATTAGCCATGCTTTCACCGTTGTTAAGCGGTTTGAAAAAAGAAACACTTTATACAGTTCCTGCCGGATATTTTGAAGGACTTAATGAAAAGGCGGCTATGGAGGTGGTTAAGCCGAAAGCAAAAGTTGTTTCGATCACGAAGCAAAAATGGTTTCGCTATGCGGCCGCTGCGGTGGTTACCGGTTTTATTGCCATCAGCGGTTTTTTGATAATTGACCGCAACACTTCTTCAGGCGATCCGAACCCCGAAGCGATCGTTAAAAAGATGATGAAGAATGTAAGTCCTGAAGAAATTGATCAGTTTGTCAAAACAGTAGATGAAGGCAGCCCGGTCATTGCAAGTGCTGATATTAAGAAAGAGGCGGATGAGATCAAAGAACTGATCAAGGATATTCCTGAAGAAGAGATACAGAAATTTTTAGATGAAACCCCTGCGGGTGCAGCAGAGGATAACAGTGAGGATATATTTTTGAATTAAGCGAAGCGCTTCCATCATGAAAAAATTATTATTCATAGTAAGTTTATTTTTTACCACAAGCATAAGCTTACCGCTTTTTGCGCAGGATACCGACGAGGATGATGGCAATGAAAAGATCCGCGATAAAATGAGTGAGTATATCCAGAAGCGGCTTGATCTTTCCAAGGACGAAGCGGATAAATTTGCCCCGCTGTTCATCCGTTATTTTAAAGAGTGGAGACAAACCATACGTGACAACAAAGGAGACAGGCTGGTGATGCAGCAAAGGATCATTGAATTAAGATTGCGTTACAGGGATCAGTTCAAAGACGTGATCGGTGAAAAGAAAAGTAACCAGATATTTATTCACCAGGACAGATTCATACAGGAAATTAAGACGCTTCGCCAGGAGCGTCTCCGAAATAATCCCAACCGGGTGCCCGTAAGACCGAGGGTAAACAGATTATCCCAGATATAGTTTTTTTATATCTTTGAAACGGTGTTTTTCATAGGTTAGCAACGGCCGGCTCTTTTCAGGGCAGGCCTTTTTGATTTGACCAATGTTGCTAATGAAACGAATTACACGAATAAACCCTTATCTATGGCTGAAGATTTAATTTTCAAAGAAGAATGCCATAAAATAGTTGGACTCAGCCCTCATTCGTATAAATGGGTGTCTTAATATCATGGTAGAACAAAAAAGTCCAATTCTCTTTTTGTCCCTGTTCCCACCATTGCCGTCTTAGTTCCATTGCTTTCTTTCCGTCGTGATCATACTTGGCGACAAAGCGATGTTTCATTTGCTGCAGTTGCGGGGCATCGTCACCACCAAAAAAGATCGTTTCATTATCTTCTTTTATCCGGAATACCTGGTGAAAAGGGGAGTGTGCTCCTGTCAGTTCGTAAGATATATAGTCAGCGATCGTACCTGTATCATCATTCAATAAAACAACCTGTGCTGCATTTTTCAACGCCATTAATTCAGCAGGGATAAAGAAGGCATTCCTTTCTCCAGCGCAAAATTCAATTCTCTTTTCCCTGCAGGTAATACGTAGCGCCCGGAAAACTCAGTTGGCTATGATCACTGTCTTCTGATACGCCACCCGCGTGATCTTTATGTAAATGCGTCAGCAAAACCTTTGTGATGGCAGAAGGATTAATACCTGCATTTACCAGGTTCTGGTGCAGCTGCATTTTCCCGTTTTGAGAAAATCCGAGACCCATATCCAGCAGTAAGATATCTTTTGAGGTCACCACAACAAAAGGCTGTATCTCTACCAGCAAACTTCCGGCAGGCCGCGATTGCAGGTCTTCTTTGTTCTCGTCAAAAGGAACAAACAGTTTGGTCTTATCTATCGTGAACGTACCTTCTGAAAGAGGATGATGCGCATGGTAAAATTTTAATATTGGGCTCCTGGTAGCTATCGGAATGAAATGTTATTACCCGTTGCAAGTTGCAACACAATTGCTCAATTTCCCAATCGCAGTTTTCAAAACTATCTCAGCACCATCTGGCGGTCTGCATCCAGTCGTATTAGAATAAAGAGAAGAATCGTAAAAGTGAGCAATGATGTTCCGCCCGTAACTGATAAACGGCAATGGAATTCCAATCACCGGTGCCAGGCCGATAGCCATGGCGATATTAATAGCGATATGAAAAAAGAATACAGCCGCCACACCATAGCCGTAGCAACGGCTGAATACACTTCGCTGCCTTTCAGCGACCGTCACAATACGGAATAACAGGATACCATATACCGCCAGTAAAATAAAACTGCCCATGAAACCAAAGCCTTCCGCGATCGTATCAAAAATAAAATCCGTTCGCTGCTCGGGTACGAAACCGTAACGTGTCTGCGTACCATTGAGTAATCCTTTTCCAAAAGCGCCGCCGCTTCCGATAGCAATTTTAGACTGACGTACATTATAATCCGTATCTTTTTTCTTTCCTTTGGTTGCTTCTGTTTCTTTTTGGTGGGCTTCTGTATACTCCGTTGGAACTTCCCTGCCTATGGTGCTGTAGATACGCTCAACCTGGTATAATTTAAGTACATGTTTAAAAACAAGGGGGACGCCGAATCGTTGTATCCCTACGCATATTACCCAGATGAGTATGATTTTTATCAACGCTCCTTTATCTCTTTTGATCTGGCGTCGCATAAAATAAGCTACTACCGCTGCCAGTCCCGTTAAGATGAATGCCAGTGTATTCTTCTCAACTAATAATGTCGCTACTACCAATGACCCGGTGGCAAAGCCTATGATCAGTATACCGGATGGCAAACCTTCGCGGTACATGACCAGGAAAAAAGCAAAAAAGACAAGGGCCAGCCCGGTCTCTTTCTGCATAACGGTTAACATGGCCGGAAATATAACAATGGCCGCAGCGATCAGTTGCGCCCTTGTTCGGGTAAAATCAGTTTCCGGTCTTGATAAATATTTTGCCAATGATAAGGCCACACATATTTTACAAAACTCCGCGGGTTGAAAATTGAAGGAGCCAAGCCTGATAATGGATTCTGTTCCTTTAATATTGGAGTGAAAAGGAAAGACGATCAGCAGCATGAATATACCCGTGGCATACCAGATATTAGCAGTAGCGGGAAAGAACTTACTATCTGTAAGAAGAATGAACAAACCAAGTACCAGGGCTACGCCAAAAAAATAAAGTTGTTTGCTGTAGTCTGTTTTGAAGTTGATAAAACTCTGGAAGATAGGGTCGCCTTCTTTATACGTAGCGCCAAATACGGCGAGCAGGCCGATAATGACCAGCAGGATATATATCCAGATAAGGCTCCAGTCAATTCCTTTCGATATAGCAGGGTTGCGCTGATTCACTATGATACGGATTGGATAGAGGTTTTGCGAAATTGTTTTTTATCGGGCAGTATGGCTATTACTTCAGCCGTTCTTTTACCTCCTGGTTTATCTTTTTTATTATTGTAAGGTTTAGTACTGATCTTTTCCTTTTCAATGATCGCATACTTCCTCAGGTAGGCGCTGTCTTTTGTCGTTTCAAACCACCTGCGGGCCCTGGTAGAATCTTCTATGAACTGCAGTCGTTTGAAATATACGGGCATCAGGTTGGCGGCTGAAATTCTTTCCAGGTCTGCTTTACTTTTTTCCTGGATAGTATCATTAAGGTATTTTTCCATCAATATCCTGGCAATAGGACCCGCCCAGGTAGCGCCGAATCCCGCATTCTGAACAGCCACGGCAATAGCTATTCTTGGGTTATCCTTGGGAGCGAAGCAAACGAACATGGAATTGTTGGGCAGCTTTATACGCTTACCATCGAGCATAGTATAGTTTTCCGCTGTACCTGTTTTTGCACAAACATCAATGCCGGGTATCAGTGCCACCTTTGCCGTACCCAGTGTGACCACATCGTGCATACCATCAATGACGGTCTGGTAGGCATCATCAGATATATGTGTCAGCACTTCATGCTTTCTCCTGTATTTATTTACAAACAGGCTGTCTCCGTCAGTTTCACTATCCAGCTTTTGTACAAAATGCGGCGTATAATAATACCCCCTGTTGGCAATAATGCACATGCATTGGCCAACTGCAGCGGGGTAGCCGTCATTCTATCCTGGCCAATACCCAATGTAAGATTGGTGCAGGAATTCCAGGAGCCCCTGTACTCCCGGTTATAAGCCGCCGTATCAGGAATATTTGCCTTGTCTTCACTGGGAAGATCTATTCCAAGCCGGGTACCGAGGCCGAACGCATTCATGTAGTCTTTCCATTTTTCGTAGCCGACTTTTACATCCCCGTATTTACGGTTATCTACAATGAGCCGGTAAGTATTACAAAAAAATGAGTTACATGAGTGAGCGATTGCCAGCCGCAGATTGGCTGCATGGCCGGTCCATGTTTCAAGGCAGCCGACACGGCGGGCGCAGGCATAGTATCCGCCATTACAGCTGATACCGCTTTGCGGGGTGATAACGCCTTCTTCCAATCCTATCAGTGCATCAATAGGTTTAAAAGTAGAGCCTGGGGGATATTGTCCTTTGATAGCCCTGTTTAGCAAAGGCGCGGCAACATCCAGCACCAGCCGGCTATAGTTTTTATTTTTATCAGGGCCGGTCAGTTCATTCGGATCGAATGTAGGTCCGGATGTCATAGCCAGTATGCCGCCTGTTTTGGGATCAAGGGCAACGACCGCACCTACTTTATTGGTCATTAATTTTTCTGCCAGTTGCTGCAGTTCTACATCGAGGTAGGTTCTTACTCCCCTGCCCGCAATAGCGGCCGTATCCAATATGCCTTCTTTATATCTTCCCACCAGCCGGTTGTGGTTGTCTTTGATCATATACTGAACACCACGCTGTCCCATCAATATTTTTTCATACGAAGCTTCGAGACCACTTTTACCGATATAGTCTCCCTGCCGGTAAAAATTGCCGGAGCGTTCAATGTCTTTGGGATCCGCTTCATTGATATAACCGAGAATATGCGCCGCTACATTATAAGGATAGATCCTTACCGGCCGCTCTACCAATGCAAAGCCGGGATAACGCCAGTAATTTTCTTCAAAACGGGCCTGCAGCTGCGGTGTCAGAAGATCTTCAAAAACAGAAGGACGGATCGCTTTATTTTTAATAATGGCATCCCTGATCTTCGCGTTGAACTGGGCGGTATCTATTTCCATCATCCGCAAAAGGACAGTGTATCGAAATTCTTTACTTCAGCAGGCGTTACCATCAGGTCGTACATGATAGCATTGTTAAGGATGGCCTTGCCTTTGCGGTCGTAAATGATGCCTCTTTCAGGATAAATGATCTTTGGAAAAACAGCGTTATTCATTGCCAGTTTGCTGTATTCACTGGAAACGACCTGCAGGTAAAACAACTGGGTGATAATGATAATAAAAGCGACAAGGAAAATGAGGCGTATTATACGGCTTCTTGATTGGTTAAACACAGGCATAGATCAGATACGAGGTATGAAGTAAGAAGAAAAGAAGAGTGATAAGTGATTTGTAAATACAAAATACGCATTCAATCCGGCGGTTTCCAAATGTTACCGGGAATAAATTTTGTTTTAAGAAAATTTTCTATTCTGCCTGTAGTGATTCCAATAGTTGCCGGGACGAACTACGCAGTGTTGCTACGAAACTTTAGCTTCCGGGGAAATAGCAATTCGGTGGTAATAATGAGCAGCATACTGATACCCGTGGTGGCTATTATTTTAATGATAAAGTCAATGAAAGATCCAAAAGAAAGCCATTCGAGCAGTATCATATAACTATGATGAAAGAGGGTAAGTACAAACGCATAGATCAGGTAAGGGGTCCAGCCCATAGCTTTGGGAGAAGGTTCGCGGTAGCTGAAGCCTGTTGCGTCTTTTGGCGCCAGTATATTAATTATAAAAGGACGGAGATAAGCGACAAGGACACAGGCTGCGGCATGCAAACCGGGGGTCATCATAAAAAAATCAAGCACAATACCGGTAATGAACCCAACGATCAGCAGCGAGGCGCGGGAAATGCTGAAAGGCAGCCAGAAAATAAACAGAAAATAGAGGTAGGGGGTAATGAATTTATGCAGGTGCGGCACTTTGTTCAGCACATATACCTGCAGAAATGTGAAAATGGCGAGACGGATAATATTTCTCAGGAAGTCACTCACCGGTTTGTTTTTTTAGGATCATCTACCTTTTTTTTGTTTCTTCCAATAGTTTGACCTGCTCTTCGTACTGAAGATTCTGCACGATAAACACCTGTTGCAGGTCTGAAAAATTGGCGGCTGTCCTGATCTTTAACACATAAAAATTGGTGGAGTTATCCTGTATGATCTCTGCGACAGTGCCCACCATCTTGCCGGTGGAATAAAGACAGTATAGTTACCTGTCACGATCGTATCACCTTTGGCGATCGAATCGCTTTTAGGGATATTATTCAATGTAAGAAAACGCGGATCTTTGGCATCCCAGGAAATGATACCGGCGCTCCGGGTTTTCTTTACCAGCACACTTAGTTTATTCTGCACATGCAGCAGGCTCATTACCTGGCTGTAATTAGGGCTGACGTTAATTACTTTTCCGACATAGCTGCCATCGGAACTGAATACCCCGAAATCATCATTGATGCCGTCCTTTGATCCTTTATTTATCTGGATATAATTTTTTTCTGAGTTAACTGTATTCAGCATCACCTGGGCTTCTTTCCATAGAAAACTGGCGGTAATGACCGAGTGTATCAAAGGGTATGGAGTCAGTAATGACCTGGCCAAGGGTATCATGTTGACAAAGTTGGGAAGGCAGCAGGTTCATAAGGGAGTCGTTCATCTTATGCACTTTCCTGTTCTCTTCCCGCATTTTGAAAAAATCTTCTGCTGTATTGTAACGGGTATTGAACCAGCCCGTCACTTCATTGGCGACGCCTAATCCTTTTGCCCGGTGAAATTTATTGTAGGTAACTAAAAACCATATCGCCACCGCCTGCAGCACCAGGAAAAGAATGGCGGTAGAAAAACGGCGGATGAAGAGAAATATATTACGCAAGTGAGTGTATTTGAAATCAGAAGTCCGGAATGGGATGTCTGAAGGGAATCTTGAACGTTGAGACTGCTTTCCGACTTCGTACCTCCGGCCTCATGCTTCGGATTATCTCATTACAAAAGGATACTTATCGTAGTTCTTCAAAGCAATACCTGTACCACGAACCACGCTTTTCAGCGGATCGTCGGCTACGTGAACCGGTAATTTTATCTTTTGGCTTAATCTTTTGTCAAGACCCCTTAACAAAGCACCGCCACCGGTGAGGTACAAACCACGGCGATAGATATCCGCGGCCAGTTCGGGCGGAGTTTGCTCAAGAGCTTTTAATATAGCTTCTTCGATTTTAAAAATGCTTTTATCCAGTGCTTCGGCTATTTCCTGGAAGCTTACCATGATCTGTTTGGGTATGCCTGTTACCAGGTCACGGCCATTGACCGGTATATCTTCAGGTGGGTTTTCCAGGTCCTTCATCGCAGCGCCTACCTGTATCTTGATCTGCTCGGCAGTTCTTTCACCAATCAATAAGCTATGATAACGGCGAAGAGCTTCCATGATATCTGCGGTAAATTCATCTCCGGCAATACGTATGGACTGGTCGCAGACAATACCTGCCAATGCTATCACTGTAATACCAGTAGTACCACCACCGATGTCAATGATCATATTCCCAACGGGTTCTTCCACATCAATGCCTATTCCTAAAGCGGCGGCCATAGGTTCATGAAGCAGGTATACTTCTTTGGCTCCGGCCTGCTCGGCGCTGTCGCGGACGGCACGTTTTTCCACCTCGGTAATAGAAGAGGGGATACAGATCATCATTCGCCAGCTTGGGGGAAATAAGGGTTTTTTGGGATAAACGAGTTTGATCAGCTCACGGATCATCAGCTCGGCGGCGTTGAAATCCGCTATCACACCATCTTTCAGGGGGCGAACCGTGCGGATGCTCTCATGCGTTTTCTCATGCATCATCAGCGCTCTTTTGCCAACGGCAAGCACTTCTTTGGGGTTATTGCGGTTGAGCGCCACTATGCTTGGCTCATTTACTACTACTTCGTCATTATGTATGATGAGCGTATTGGCAGTGCCGAGATCAATTGCTATTTCTTGTGTAAACCAGTTAAAAAGTCCCATTTGTGCGGATTGGATTTAATGTGTGCAAAGTTGGAGGAAATAATTTGAATTAGCAAAGCGGAAACCCTTGACAGACAAAGATTTTTTTGAGGAACTGATTTGAGGTAAATAATCTTTTTAAAATCCCGTGTCCTGTTGATTATTCTTTCGGGCAAAAATGATCAGTATGATTTTGATCCGGGAGAAAATAACGCGGGCACAACAGAACATAAACGATTATATCCTGTATTCTATTATTGGGTCAATAAACTTTTCCGGGAATAAATAAACAATGACCCGTTAATCCCTGTTTTCTCTTGTATCGTCAGTACTTTTGGCATAAAAATGGCAAACAGCCAAATGAAAGCTATTATTCTACTTCCAAAAACAATTTTATGAGGACAGTTTTTTTATCAGTGATGATTCTATTTATGGCAGCCGCGGCCAATGCGCAGAGCAGCAGCGCTACCGGGTCTGATTACAGAACGGCATTGGGCGTAAAGGTCTGGGACGGCGGCGGCGTTTCTCTGAAGCATTTCTTTACCGACAAACATGCGGGTGAGCTGATCGCTTATTTCTGGGGCCACGGAGTACGGTTTACCGGTTTATATGAAATTCACGGGGGATATCAACAACGCTACCGGCCTGAAATGGTATATCGGACCCGGTGCTCATATCGGCGTGTATGATTCCAAGCATGGTGATGGCGCATTTATTGGTATTGACGGTGTGGTCGGCCTTGACTATAAATTCAACGGCGCGCCTATCAATGTATCGCTCGACTGGCAGCCTTCTATCGAATTTGGGGATGGCCGCGGTTTTTACGGAGGCTGGGGGGGATTAGGTATACGTTATACGTTCTGATATACATCTTTGGTTTATCTACCAGCAAAAAAGGAGCTGTCTCAACATTAAATAATCTCGCAACGGCGCGACGACGCAAAGAATGTTCTATTGAAAGTCGGTCGTTGTGGCTTTGCGCCGTTGCGGGAACATTGATTTAAAATACTTTTGACACAGCCTCTTATGAGTAGAATCTTCTGATCATAATTTTATAAGGCAACAAATCCAGTCTTTTCTCTACTTCCACGGGAAGTGCCGGCAGTTTTCTCCTTTCGATCAGGAAGCTGTTCAATTGGGCGATCTCTTTGAAGATATAATGTTTATCCGCAGCGGCTTTCAAATAATCTTTTCCTGTACTGCCTCCTGTTCCGATCCGCATGCCGATCATACGGTGTACCATATTCATATGGCGGTAGCGCCAGGAGCTGAGTTGCTCATCTATTTCCAGCAGTGCATTTAATAACTGAAAAGGCAATTGCAGCATAGGGTAGCCGCGGTAGAGCATAATGAAGAGGGCCGATTGGGAAGCGGTTGCCGTTATAGTGCGCTGGTCGCCGGCGGTTGATTGCAAGAAAACCTCATCAAAAGCTGCCAGGTTATTTTTTTCTGCTTCCGCCAGGCTGTTTTGGTATTGGTGCCTGTACTCGGCCCAGAAAGGATGAATGGATCCTGTCATAGCTGAAGGAGTAACTACAAAATTCTTCCAGTTCCCCTCTTCATTGAAGAAGGGCATTCTTTCCAGCCATCCATTTAAAAGATCCAGTAAAGAACTATGGCTTTCTGCTTTTTGATCAGGTCCACATGCTCTTTGTGCAATTGTGCAGTATAATATTCTTTGCCGTGACGCTGTTCAAATTTCAATCCCAGCTTTGCTTCCAGTTCTTTGAATTGCCAGCTTTGAAAACCGGAGGCCGGGCGGAGCATATCCCGGAAATCGAGGAAATCCATAGGTGTCCATGGTTTCCATAATGTCTATCTGGTGAACCAGTACTCTCAGTATGGTCACCATCCTGTTTAGCCGGTGGACTACGGTTTGCAATTCCGGGGAATTATCATTCAGTGGGTTTACCTAGTATAACGACGATCGAGTCCACTTCATGATGCAGTTGTTTGAACCAAAGTTCATACGCCTGGTGAATGACGATAAAGAGCATTTCATCATGCGCCGGCAAGTTATGTTTATTGCTTTCGGGCAATTGTGCATTCAGGATATTGTCGAGTTGCAGGTAATCGTGATAATGAACCGATGATGGCATGACGAATGTTTGTGTAAAAATAAGGGAGCTTTTGAGTGATTTGGGAATTTGAGGATTCCGAAATTGGGAAATTGCCCCCGGTTCGGCTTTCCCAGTTTTAACTATTACACAATAATGAAATGAAATTGGGATGACAAGGGAATTTATGAATTTCCCAATTCCAAAGTTTCAAAATACACTACTCCTCTTTATGCGCCTGTGGTTTGAACTCAAAACCGATATCGGTGCGGTAATACATACCATCAAAATATAAATTGTCCAGCACATCAAGCGATATGTTGACAGCATCTTCAATATCTTCTCCGAATGAGGTGACACAAAAGACCCGTCCGCCATTGGTAAGTATTTTCTTATTCTCTTCTTTGGTACCAGCATGAAAGATGAGGGATTGCTTGCCATACTTTCCATTGAGCCCTTCGATCTCATATCCCTTTTCATAACCGGTAGGATAGCCGCGGCTGACAGCTACCACAGTGGCGGCCGCCCGGGGATCCGTTCGTATCACTACTTTATCCAGTTCCTGCTGGGTAGCGGCAATGCATATTCCCACAAGGTCTGTTTCCAGGCGGGGGATCACTACTTCGGTCTCGGGATCACCCATGCGGCAGTTATATTCGATCACATACGGATCTCCGTTTACATTGATCAATCCGAAAAATACAAAGCCGGTGTACTCTATACCTTCTGTAAACAGCCCGTTAATAGTAGGCTTGATGATCCGTTCTTCTACTTTATGCATAAAACCCGGGGTGGCAAAAGGTACAGGGCTTACGGCGCCCATTCCTCCCGTCATTAATCCTTTATCGCCTTCGCCGATACGTTTATAATCTTTTGCTTCCGGTAAAATCAGGTAATTCTTTCCGTCGGTGATAGCAAAAACACTTAACTCGATACCGCTTAAGAAATCCTCTACCACTACTTTTTTACTGGCTTCCCCGAATTTCGCTTCCTGTATCATCAGTTCGAACTCAGCGATCGCTTCTACATAGCTCTGGCAAATGACGACTCCTTTGCCGGCGGCCAGGCCATCTGCTTTGATGACTATCGGTAATGAATGCTGCTGCAGGTATTTTACCCCATCTTCATAATTCTCTATGGTAAACTCTTTATACTTCGCTGTGGGAATATTATGACGATGCATAAAGGCTTTGGCAAAAGCTTTACTTCCTTCGAGTTTAGCGCCTTCCCTGGAGGGGCCGATAAGTAGATCTTTTTTAATTCTTCCGTTGCTTTGAAATAATCATAGATGCCATTCACCAGTGGTTCTTCAGGTCCTACGATCACCATTTCAATCTTTTCGTATATGCAGAATTTGCGGACTGCATCAAAGTCATTAATGTCCAGTTGTACATTGATGCCAAGCTTGGCCGTACCGGGATTACCGGGGGCGATATATAGGGGATTGGTCCATACGCTTTGATTCAATTTCCAGGCAAGGGCATGTTCCCTCCCGCCAGAGCCTAACAGTAAAATTCTCATGAGAGTTGTTATAATTGGATTTATCGGTTGCTACCATGGATACGCGGTTAAAGATAAACCGAAAAAAATTTTTCGTGGTCAATTTTCTGTATTTTGGTTGCCGGATAAGGTTAAACTCTGATCATAAATTAAAACAACTGTATGAATCAACCTGCAAAAACCGGCAAACATCCAAAAGCGCTGTATGTGCTTTTTTTTACTGAAATGTGGGAACGATTTGCTTATTACCTGATGGTAGGTATATTATTACTTTATCTTATAGATGATAAGACCGGTGGAAAAGGATTTGATGAAAAGGTAGGCGCTGATATTGTAGGCAGTTTTATAGCATTGGTTTACCTGACTCCATTTATAGGAGGGTTGATAGCAGACAGGTACCTGGGGTATATCAAGTCAATTTTTTTGGGAGGGAGCCTTATGGCTGCCGGATACCTGGGGCTGTCCATACCCGGCAATACTGCGATGTTCGTATCGCTTTCACTGATCATTGTGGGCAACGGGTTCTTCAAACCCAATATTTCTACATTACTCGGAAACATATATAACAGGGAAGATTTAAAGCCTTTAAAAGATAACGCCTATAATATCTTTTATATGGGTATCAATATCGGGGCGTTTGTCTGCAATTTCGTTGCCGCCTGGTTAAGGAATACATATGGCTGGGGGTATGCCTTTGCGGCAGCGGGTATCGGTTTGATCATTGGTATGATCATTCTCGCTTCCTCTTTGAAAAACGTAAGAGTGGGGGATGTAAAAAAGCAAATGCAGGAAGGGGACATGTCGCTGGGCCAGATATTCTCGTATGTTTTTTTACCCGCTATCATAGCTGCTGTGGCCGGGTGGTATTTGCCTACCAAAATGTTCGGTATGGCTGTAATGGGAACGCAGGCCAATGATGCATTTATTTTTGCCTGCCTGCCGATCATTGCTTTCTATATATCATTATGGGTAAAGGCCAAAGGCCAGGATAAAAAAGGTATAGGTTCATTGTTATTTATTTTTGCGATCGCTATTGCCTTCTGGACGATCTATAATCAAAATGCAACGGGGCTTACATTGTGGGCTGAAAAACATACGGATCGTGTGGCTTCACCTACTACTGCCAAAATCACCAGCAAATTATTCCCGCTCCAGGAAGTAAATGATACCGGCCGTCTTGTTAATAAAGTGAATGAATATTTTGTAGATGTAAAGGATACTTCTGCCGTTGTAAAGATGGACAGCATTATTACTATTACGCAAAAGAAAGATAAGTCAGATACAACCAAACGTGTTTTCGGCATTACTGCTGCAGGTAATAAAGTAGATACTACTTCAAAAACTGTATTGGTCATCGGACCCGATCCTTATTTTAATAATGTACCAAAAGACCAATGGCCGGGTGGAAAAAATGTAAAGCTGACCAATACGGAATTATTTCAATCTATCAATCCTTTATTCATTGTATTGCTTACGCTGATATTTGTTCCGCTGTTTGATTATTTAAGAAAAAGAGGGAAGGAACCTACCACGGCGTCGAAATTCGGCATGGCTATGTTCATCTCGGGACTGTCGGCACTGGTAATGATATTTGCTGTGATGTCGGTGCCGTCTATCTATACGCATAAAGCTTCTCCCCTATGGCTATGGGGTACTTATTTTGTATTTACTATCAGCGAGATATTTTTAAGCCCGATCGGGTTATCCTTTGTTTCCAAACTGGCGCCTGCAAGGCTAACCGCTTTAATGATGGGAGGGTGGTTCCTTTCAACATCTATCGGGGAAAAGTAGCAGGCGTAATGACCGGTTTCTGGGATGATTTTACCGATAAGAAAATGTTCTTCCTGATACTCGTGGTAGCGGCTTTCATAGGCGGTATTCTTATCTATGCAAAGATCAAATCACTCAACCAGATCGTAAAGGATAAAACAGGCTCTGCATAAAGCTATTGCCGGTAAGACGGTAAGTATTGATGCTCTTTCCGTCTTATCGTCTTCCCGGCGATCATACTTTTTTTGTTTCACTCCTGATCGTAAAAGATAAAGCCATTGCCGGCGAGACGGTAAGCATTGATATTCTTTCTGTCTTATCGCCTTTGCCGCAATCCTGCTTTTTTTGTTTTTCCCTCACACTTGTTTTCCTATCTTTCGTCCTAAACTATTTGCTATGTGGAAGAAACATCCGAAGGCATTACCTTTTCTTTTCTTTTCCGAAATGTGGGAGCGGTTTGGTTACTAACCTGATGATCGGCATTTTCACGTTGTATCTTAAAGATTCGGCAGATGGTTTTAATATGGATGAAAAAGATGCTTCCAGCCTTTACGGCACTTTCATAGCATTGGTATTCTTCACTCCTTTTCTCGGCGGCCTGCTTGCAGACAGGTATCTTGGTTACCGCCGTTCCATCATCATGGGCGGATTACTCATGAGCGCCGGCTATTGCCTGATGAGCGTTCATACTACTGAAATGCTTTATATCTCGATGGCGCTGGTGATCATCGGGAATGGTTTTTTTTAAACCAAATATTTCCACGCTGCTCGGTAATGTTTATTCTACACCCCAGCACCGTCACCAGAAAGATGAAGGCTATAATATCTTTTACATGGGCATCAATGTAGGCGCTTCCATCTGTAATTTTTTTGGTGCCGCCTTATTCACAACGCAGGGCTGGGGCGCTGCGTTCATTGCCGCCGGTATCGGTATGCTCATCGGCGTTATCGTTTTTATTATTGGCACCAAACAATACAAAGCGTATGATGTAAGAAAACCATTGCAGCCGGGCGATATGCCATTGGGAAAGATCATTGCGCTGGTCATTCTTCCGTCAATCATATTCGGCGTGATCGGCTGGTTCATCAAAGGGCATGACGGCTATATCTTTGATTCCAACTCAACCGACGCTTTTATTTTCGCCTGTGTTCCCGTACTTGTTTTTTATATAGTCTTGTTAATAAGAAGCAACAGTGATGAGCGGCCTGCCATGGGCGCCATGCTCGCCATCTTTGCCGTAGTGATCTTATTCTGGGCGATCTTCAAACAAAACGGATCAGCACTGAATACATGGGCCAGCCGTTATACAGAAAGACATGTAAGCGGAACACAGGAAAAAGTACTCAGTTCATTGCGGCTTACAGAATCCATTCCTTACAGGCTTGATTCAGTAACGATGATGGATGCGCAGTTCCGGAAAATAAAAGTGGATGGAAAAGAAGTCAAAGAGTTAGGTCATGCTTCTTACTTTAAAAATATAGATCCGGAAGAAATACCGGCTGAAGGAGGAGCCGTAAAAGCGTGGGCGCCCAATCTCAGCCAGTCCATCAACCCGCTATGGGTGATTGTGCTTACACCACTGGTCATCGCTTTCTTTACCTGGCTGCGCAGAAAAGGTAAGGAACCTTCTACACCGACAAAGATCGCTTTTGGTTTATTGATATCCGCTTTATCCGTACTGGTCATGATCGCTGCTGTAAAAGCCGGCAGCAATGGCTCGGAAAAAGTAAGCGTATGGTGGCTGATCGGCAGTTATGGTGTGATAACGATCGGCGAATTATTCTTAAGCCCGATGGGATTATCACTGGTTTCCAAGTTAAGTCCCGTTCGTATTACTTCATTGATGATGGGCGGCTGGTTTGTGTCCACTTCTATCGGTAATAAGTTAAGCGGTATACTGGCCAGCAAGTGGGATGAATATGATGATAAGGTGAACTATTTCTGGCTCAATTTTATTTTACTGTTTGTAGCCGCCATTTTTTTATTTGTCATGCTGAAATGGCTGAATAAAGTGATGAAGGAAAAAGGAGTGAATTGAGGGAGAAGTCCGGAAGACGGGAAGTCCGTTTTTCAGGATAGCCTGTGAGAGTTTTATTACTGAAAGTCCGAAGACAAATTCTTAAAGGGGCAAATCCTTACATGCTGAGATGGTTACAATTTTAGTAAGCGGCTTCCGGACTTTCAATAATATACTTCTTCAATTATTTGAAAAACGGACTTCCCGTCTTGCCGATTTCTCTGGTCTCTTTTCCTTATCTTCCCTTTTACAAAACTATCGCTATGGCAGAACAAAGCAACTTCAAACCATTTGTACCGGCCGAAACGAAGATGGCTGAACTCACCATCAAGTCCATTATTACGGGTGCCATTTTTGGAATTATATTCGGAGCTTCTACAGTTTACCTGGCGCTTAAGGCAGGGCTGACTGTTTCCGCTTCTATCCCGATCGCAGTTATCGCTATTACATTAGGAAGAAGATTTTTAAAGACCACTATTCTTGAAAATAATATTATACAGACAACAGGTTCTGCAGGAGAAAGCATTGCAGCCGGCGTTGTATTTACATTGCCGGGGTTTTTGTTTTTAAGTGATCCAAACAGCGCCAACTTTTTTAATTACTTCACTATTCTTGTTCTTGCCATTTTCGGAGGCATATTGGGAACATTAATGATGATCCCTTTGCGCCGCTCGCTGATCGTACAGGAGCATGCTACTCTGCCCTATCCCGAAGGCACAGCCTGCGCATCAGTATTAAAAGCAGGTGAGAAAGGCGGCGATTTTGCCAAGACAGCTTTCATGGGTCTGGGTTTTGCATTTGTATATGCGATACTGCAAAAGATATTTCATGTTGTGGCAGAAGTACCGGCGTTCTTTACCAAACAAACAAACAAGATCTTTCCATCAGCAAGAGTAAGCGGTGAGATCACTCCTGAATATTTAGGTGTCGGTTATATTATTGGACCAAAGATCGGCGGCATATTAGTGGCAGGAGGTGTATTGAGCTGGTTTGTACTGATCCCTCTTTTGTCATCATTGATAAGTCCAGATGTGATTGCCGCACAACTGCACAAACTTGGCTATATCACTGATCTTACCAAACAGGGACCGGGCAATGCAGGTACCTGGGATCCGGTTACGCATAATTTTGCTGACTGGTCATCGGCCATTTATCGGGCATACATACGGCAGATCGGTGCCGGGGCGGTAGCTGCGGGCGGGTTTATTACATTAATAAAAACAATCCCTACTATCATCTCTTCTTTCAGGGGAAGTATCGGCTCATTGAAAAAAGGAGGCGCTAATGATGATTCACAGGTGCCAAGAACTGAAAGAGATCTTTCGATTAAAGTCGTGGGTATCGGCAGTCTTGTTTTGTTACTGGTTATTGCTTTATTGCCCAATACACTGATACCGGGTACTAATATCGGCAGCAAATTATTACTAGGATTGCTTGTTATCATTTTCGGAGCCTTCTTTGTGACAGTCGCTTCCCGCATTGTTGGTCTGATCGGTTCATCGAATAGTCCTATCAGCGGTATGACCATCGCTACACTCATGGGAACATGTCTCATCTTCATTGCAGTAAAGTGGACAGGTCATGTATATGAACCTATGGCGTTGGTAGTAGGCGGTATGATCTGCATAGCTGCCGCAAATGCGGGGGCTACTTCGCAGGATCTGAAAACTGGTTATTTAGTAGGGGCTACACCAAAATACCAGCAAATAGCCTTATTTGTTGGCGCTATCGTTTCTTCATTAGCTATCGGCGCTACTATTAAAATACTGGATCAGCCAACTGCTGAAATGGCGGCCCAGGGTATTCAGCATGCGATCGGTACGGATAAATATCCCGCGCCACAAGGCACATTAATGGCAACATTGATAAAAGGAATTCTTTCCTTCAATCTTGACTGGCAGTTTGTGCTCGTAGGTGTATTTATTGCTATCGTAATGGAGCTTTGCAGTATTAAGGCATTGAGTTTCGCCATTGGTATCTATCTGCCTTTGTCAACTACGCTTCCGATCTTTATCGGTGGCGCTATCAGGGGTATCGTTGAATGGAGACAGAAAAAGAAAAATATTCATGTAGCGCCTGAAGAAGAAGATTTAGGTAAAGGAAACCTTTTTGCTACCGGGTTGGTGGCAGGCGGCGCACTGGCCGGTGTGCTGGTAGCTATCCTTTCTTCTATTGACAGTGTAAATACAAAACTGGGTGAAGTGACGGCCGAACACGGGCTGACAACTTCACTTGGAACGGAGGGTTATAAATGGCTGGGTGTTGGCTTTTTCGCTTTGATGGGCTTTGTATTGTACCGTATAGCCATAAGAAAAATAAAGAACTATAACTGAAATAATATTGCAAAATAAAAAGAGTTAAGTATTGATGTACTTAACTCTTTTTATTTAACGGGCAGGAAGAATTATTATTCCGCAGGTTTCACTGCCTCACTCAGTTTATCTTTTTTCTTCGCAGGTTTTTTGATCTTCTCTTTTGCTTTATTAGCCGCTTTTACTATATCATCAGCGAAAAGCTTGCTGGTCTTTTGCAGGTTGCTTTCGAACTTCTTGTCTTTTATTCCTGTCTTAAATTCGGCAAGGGCTACCACCAGCCTGTCGTACACTAGTTGCCTGGCTTCTTTCTTAGTTAGCTTCCTGGTAGATTCTTTAGTACTCATTTTTGCTCATATTTTAGTAACACAAAAATAATATTCGCTTAACAGGCCTAATGTTAAGTTTTGGTTCTGGCTAAAAATTTAATATTGGAAGGGGGACTGGTTTCACGCAGAGGCGCAAAGATTCGCAAAGGCGCTAAGAATATCCCCTGCCAATCGCAACTGTACAGTGAGTATTAATATCCTGCGCCTTCGCGTGATATTCTTTGCGCCTCTGCGTGAAATCTTACGGTTTTTTAGTTTGCGCTTTTACATATTCCGTTATATCTATAAAAGGGGCGATCCAGATTTCTTTTTCATGTTCTTTGAGGAAATATACAAGCTGGCGATGCGCTTCGAGCGATACATTGATAGGATGGCCACCACCTACACCATGAAAAAGAAAGACCAGTAAGGTATGACTTTCGATGGCTTTTTTTGCCAGTGCAATCAACTCATCCCCCGATTGACCATCTATCGCATAGCATCCCACATTATACAAATCAACCTGGTCAATATTCATCATCTCCTGTTTTACACCCCTTGCGGCAACGAAATCTTTTTTATCGAGATAAAGCGAGTCGCCGATCTTAGTATCACCACAGGGATAAGCAAAAGTTCTTTTGGTCTTACCATCCACTGCTTCGAGCATAGTGTTGGTCACCCGCAACTCCTCTCTCATGCGTTGTAAGGTATAATTAGCGAGATTATACTCCGGCTTTACCCATTCTCTTCCCGGCATATTGCCGTTACAGGGATGAAACAAACTATGATTAGCCAGTTCATGTCCTTTCTGCGCCGCTTTTTTCCAATCGGTAATCCGCTCCCGAAAACCGGGATAAGCGCAGGATAAATAAAAAGTCCCTTTAAGCCCGAGAGAGTCAAGAACGGGAATGACATTATCCAGGTCTATCGCTAAAGCATCGTCATAGGTTAAGGCTATGGCGCATTTCTTATTCTTCCAGGTAGTTTTATCTTGTCCGTAAGTCATCACACCTGCGCATACTACCAATAATGAAATAATTATCTTTTTCATGATACAGAGATTTTAAGAGCATTAAAAATTGCCATCATACCGGCTTCCCATAAAAGCTCCCCAGCGGGCAGGTTTTTTTATTTTGATACCGGTTGCAAACCGCGCAATGTATAAGCCAAGTGGCGTTTGCAGGTCGAATGCCGCATTGCCATATTTTACCGCACTGTAAATGATATCATAGTTATTATCATTATCCAGGTCGCCGATCCATGGGGTAGAAGCAAGGTTGGTTGCCCGTAATGTATCCCCGATCGCATAATTCTTATGATTCTTAAAATCAAAGACCAGCAGGTGGCTGTAAAAAACATTGTCAAACTGTGTTCGCTTTAATGCGCTTTGGTTCACGATGACCTCATCATACCCGTCTCCGTCAAGATCGGAGGTAACAGCGCTTGCATATTGAAACGCCGGTATAGTATCCCGGTATTCTATATTCCCGGTCTTACCATCTACCATGAAGCGAACAGAATAATTCAACCGGGGAAATGTACCAATGGCGAAATTAGCAAACAGGTCAGGAATGGAATCGCTGTTGAAAAAACCGATAGCCGGGATCGTATACGCTTCAGTACCCGGAAAATTCACCTGCCATATCAATGAATCCGTGACGCCATCTATTGCCAGCATGCGGCCATCTACCGCATTCACGACTACATCCTTTACTTTATCGTTGTTGATATCAACCAAAACAGGCGACGAGACAAATCCTTTTGTTGCACTGGAGGCGAGTACCGTGGCGTTGGTGATATCTCCCTGCATGATATCATGCAGAGTAGTTTTGTAAAGATGACCCGGCAATGTTTCACCACCGGTGCCAAACAAAACCATTATATCTTTATCCGTTTTCTTTTCACATACCACAGACATATATGTTTCCCTGCCATCGGGTACCTGTACTTTCGCGAGTATCTTTCCTGTCTTACTGCTCAGCACAAGTAATATTCCACCTGGCCTGTTAGGATCACCGGGAGCGGCGCGGGCATCTCCGCCATTCGCTATTATCAGGTCGTCAATGCCATCATTGTCCTGGTCAGGTACAAACTGCGGCGTAGTAAAATTGAACCAGCCACCATCCGATCCGTCTGTTCTTGTACGTTCAGGAAAAAAATTCCAGATAGGTTTACCGGTATGGCCATCAATAGCCGTTAACTGTGCCCAGCGTCCGCCGATGAATACATCCGGCGTCTTGTCATTATTAATATCCATGAATACCGCTGATCCTACATACTGGTTGGAACCGGGTATCATCCATAATACTTTGCCCGTCTTACCATCCAGGGCCAGCACCACAGTGTCACTATGCAGTTCTTCTTTTCCCCCCTGCGCCGATGACGATATCCAGTACATTATCATTGTTTAGGTCAACAGTCCTGGCAGAAGAATACGTGCCTGTATGTTCCAGTAAAGATGACCATGATGCTGAACCGGCTTTTTTATCGTTGCTGCAGGAGAAAAGAACGATCGCGGCTAAAAAAGCAAAAGCTATCTTGTTGAGATGCATATATTGATTTTAAATTTTCTATTTGTTTCTATACTATAAAGAGAAGTTCGTGCTGTAATAAAAAGTGTTTTACCATTTTTTCCGCCAAACGAAATGGTGGCAGGACGCTCAGGTACTTTTATTTCATCTATTAATTTTCCATTCTTGTCATATACGTAGATCTCTCCGTCGGGGATATAAATATTGCCCTGCGCATCAATGGCAACAGTATATTCTCCTTTTTCTGCAAATATTTTCGGATCGGTTAAAGATCCATCCGCATTTACCGTGAACAGCACCGTTCTTTTATTGTATTCATCTGCCGCATAAAAAGGTTTTCCCGGCCAGGCTTCCAGCAACGCATTCGACCTGATCAGGTCATACGTGAAGGGTATAAAAGTAATGCCATCGGGTGCTACGAAATATTGCTCCGGTTTTTTTACAGTGATAGATAAATAATCGCTGTTATCCCTCCATCGGTTGGCAGGATAAAGACATTTATAAACCCTCCTGTACTGATGAGGCCGGAACGGTTTGCAATTCACGGAATGTTTCTTCCGGTGAATTGGGATCAATTGCATATACTTTTATCGTAGAGCCGGTATTGTACCATACGCCGTATGATGTGCCTTTTGCGTCATCTGGTTTTGGGTACACTTCTTTTTTGCCATTAATGGTTGATCCCTTCAATGGCGTATATTCTGTCACTACCAATAAATTATCATTCTTATCAACTGCCAGGGATAACGGTTTCCATGGAATATCAGTAACCGGGCTGACGGTTTTTGTACCGGCCGACCATTTATAAATGCGCATCCAGCGTGAATCACTGAAGAATTATATCCCCTTTGCTGTCTTTGCAGATAGCGTCGGCAAATTCAAATCCACCGGCCAGCTTTTCTATTTTACCGGCCGTAACTACCGGGGGTTTTGGTGTTTCCTGTTTCGGTGCATTCCCGGAAAGATATAACCGGGCGATCTGCCAGGGGCGTACTTCCGTATGGGTGCTTACATCAAATAAAGTATTGTCAATGGTATATTTTACCTGTGTGAAATTGTGTACGTTCATGAACGCTATATCGCTGCACTGCCATGTCTTTATTGCATAGGGATAAGGGTTCGCCAGCCAGATCACACGAAAGAGATAGAGGTTCGCGAAATCAAGATTGCTGCAGGCATCCATTTCAACAGGCAAACAATTCCAGCTTTCAGCTATCTCCTCTTCTAACTGCAATGCGTAGAATTGCCAGTTGGCAACCTTCTTACATTTTACTTCATTACGCACATGATGTTCTGATGACATGGCATAGATAATGCCTTTGGTGGAAGTGTTAGAAATATATAAGCCTGCTGCGGCATAAGGGCTGGCTGTCCATATGCCTTTAAATATGCCGCCACCACCGTCTGTGATCCAGAGGCTCCAGTATTGTGAATCCCATTTCCGGTCGGCATTACCATCACCGCTCCTGTTGGCATTGTAAGTAGGGGTGCGTGTACCATCCCTGCTCATGCTGCCATGACCGCCGATAAATTTTACATCATTCATATAAGAGCCGGCGCCGGCCATCCATTTGCAGGCTGTTGCGCGGGGGTTAGAACCACCGGCGTCTAATCCAATGCCTGTAACGATAGCTTCACCTCCTTTTGCTGTTTCGAGTAAAGGCTTTGGCGCACCAAAGCCACCGAAACTTTCTGTGTTATCAGCAAGAATGAATTGCGTGGCGACAGGATGCAGACCGATCAATACAGTATTCGGTTTAAGCCGTATCGTTTCATTCACTTTATACCAGCCCTGTGGCACATAGATAGTCTGATAGTTATCTATCGCTGATTGTATCGCTTTGGTATCATCTGTTTTGCCATCGCCTGCAGCGCCTAACGACTTAAGGTTTACCCATGTTGCCGCTGAGGGTAGTTTTGGAATATTGGTTGGTACAGGTAAAGGAAAAGAAGCCAGGGTCTGTATGTCCTGCGTTGTTTTGATCTGTGGTTCAGCGCCCAGTTCATCTACATGATTGCCGTGTGTAAATGTTTTTACCTTATATATATTACTTATGCCTGCAAGCTCTTGTTTGCTCTGGCGGTAATAGATCAATACCGGTACTTTACGGCAATCAATATTGCGCAGGTTGACCTGGTTATGCGCATTGTACTCATCACTGATAATAATGGCAGGGCCGCTCACATTATCAAAGCGGCAGTCTTCCATGAATAATTTTTCATAAAAATGCGGGTTGATATCTATGACAACGGGTACATTTTTTACCTGCATGCGTACAATGGTCAACCCGGCTTCCTGTGTACGGATCGCTGCTTTACGTTGTCCTTCGAAATAAGTATCTACCATCATAAAGGGCCAGCCCGGTGAAGGTTTGGTGGTATAGATACCATATTCACCCCCAAAGAAACGGACATCTTCCATTTCATTGCCCACATCAAACATACCCGCTTTGCCATTGCCAGCATAAATATCCACGTGTGCAATAAAACTGTGCTGTGCAAAATGTGTACGCAGGGCGACTGCTGCGGGATTGCCATCTTCAATAAACAGGTTGATATTGGACATAGCACTGTAGAAAGTGCCTGCATTGGCATCTCTTATCGGCTGACCGGGTTGTGGCAGGCTGCCGGTAAACCAAAACATATACCTGGCTTTTCCTTTATCGGCTGTGTCTTCCGACTGGAAACCGGGAGAATTTTTTTGCAAGGTGATCACGGGCCGGTTTTTCCCATAACCGATCAGCCGTATTGCCTGCGGTATATAAATGGTTTTGCTGATGAGATAATTTCCTTCAGGTATAAAGACAATCCCGAAATTATTCCGGGTCTTCACTTTTTTGATAGCTTCCTGTAATGCATCAGACACATCGGTCTTACCATCTGCGGTAATAGTATAATTGCCGGGAGTAAAATAAACAGCAGCAGTATCTTCCGGTCTTGTGGGATAGAAAGAAATGCCTGGAACAGGTTTCATCTGCGCAAGCAGTTGGTAACCCAGGAATACAAAAATGCCGGTGTAAAATAATTTATGCAAATTCATTGTAACAGGGATGTAATGTTATAATAAGACCGCTATTAGAATTTCCCACAAAGACACAAAGTGCACAAAGAGATAATACGTAGTGTTCTTTGGTCTTTGTGGGATAGTATTTAACTTTTCGGATCATTTCTCTGCAGGTCAAATAAAAACTGGAAAAGATTAGTTTCTGTCGGTATCTCCAGTTTCTTTCTTAACCTGTACCTGCTTATTTCCACACCTCTTACAGAAATACTCATCAGCTGAGCGATTTCTTTACTGGACAGGTTCATCCGCAGGTAAGCGCAAAGCTTCAACTCATGCGGCTTCAGGCTCGGATACTTTTCTTTCAGCCTGACCAGGAAATCGCCGTGCACTTTATCAAAGTGAACGGAGAACTGTTTCCCATTCTTCATTCAGTTTTTCTTCTTCAGACAGGATGCGCAGTATCTTTTTTAACTCGGCCGGATCCGCTTTTTCCTTACCGTTTTTATTCAGGTGCTGTATCTCTTCTTTTATCTTCAGCAAAAATTCTTCTTTTTGAACAAGGTGCATGGCCGTAGTGGCCAGCTCGGTGTTTTTAAATCCTATTTCTGATTCCAGTTTTTCATTCCTGAGTTTAACGACTTCTTTCTCCGACTTTTCCAGTTCGAGCTGGTGCAGGTAAGCCGTTCTTTTTTGTTCTTCCTGGTGTTTTTGTCTTTCCCGCAAAAGCTTTTTCTGTTGTTTCCGGTAAAGAAGATAGGCAAGCGATACAGCCAGCAGGCAATAAAAAAGATAGGCCCATATTGTCTGGTACCAGGGCGGCAGTACAGAGAAAGAATAGCTGTTAACAGCTGATTCATTTCTCAGGTTGTTTCTTGCTTTTACCTTAAACGTATACGATCCCGCGGGCAGGTTGGTATAATCCTTTTCTGTTTTTTTAGACCATTCCGACCAGTCTTTATCAAACCCGTCGAGATAATAGCTGTATTCTATGTTTGACTGCTGCTCAAATAAAGGGGAAGAAAATTCAATATGAAATGAATTCCACTGGTGACTGATAGAAGGAACAAGGTTTTTGGGCTGCGCCTTATTTTCATTCACATTTCCAAAATAGCCGCCGAACAGCAGGCTGTCTTTTTTACCGATAGCTTTTATTGTCCTTATATATACATTCAGCGGGTGATTGTTCTGTTTGTATTTTTCAAAATTGATATGATAAAATCCTTTTTCGCCACCCACAAAAACATTGTTATCGCCCACTGCATATATATGTTCATACCCGCTGAGCATTTTCCCTTTCAATTCGGGCAGGTAGATGATCGCGGGTTGTAAAGTCGAAAAATCCACTACACCAATATTCTTTTCCTGTATGAACCATATATTACCGCCCGGGTCTTCTTTCATATACCGTACGCTTCTGTCACCGAAGATCTCTTTGTAATAAGCAGACATTTCAAAAGCATCTTTACGGTCATTGTATTCATACACTCCTTTTTCTGTAGCAATGACAACGCGGTTCTTTATCTTATATACATGATTATTCAGGGTAGAAGGAAGTCCGTCAGCGGCTGTATATAATTTCACCGTGCTGTGCGAACCGGAGAATTGTATTTTGTACACCCCCCTGTACGGATGTGATACCCAGATAACGTCATTATTGTCAATCACCAGGTACCTCGCAGGCTCAGTAAAATTCTCGGCCGCGCCTTTATCCAAAAAACTATTGCCTTTTTGTTCAAACAGCCGCACACCATTATAATTACCCGCTACTACCATCGAAGACTGATGGAGGCTTTGTAATGGCTGAAAGGTCCAGAAACCTGTCATTCTCGTAACGGGGATGACCTCATTATCTGTTATCTGGAAAAAACCTCCGTCTTTTCCTGCCAGCAGGTTGTCATTGATGACGGATAATCCCCATGTCTGCCCGCCCATGATGAACCTGAAATTGTTTTTTGCATAGCTCAGGTCTTTAATATCCGGAGATAACGGCAACTGGTAAATGCCGGTTTGATAAACCGAAAAATAAACTGTTGTGGTACATTGCTACAGCAAATCCTCCACCGCTGTTCATGATCGGGGGATTGATATGCTTGATCGAATTGTTTGTAGGCGATAAAATCAATACCACTGTCAAGGCCCAGCCAGATATTATGATTGTTATCATAGAACAGGCTCCTGACATTACTGTTTTGCAATCCTTCTTTGCCCGAGAAGTTCTCAATAACGACACCAGTATTGCTGATCAGGTAAAAGCCATTGTTGTAAGTGCCGACGATAAAATTGTCTTCATCTATCTTAACCGACTTGGATAAGATCTGGTGCGGGTCCATTTCTATCCCTGATAGTTGAAAGGGTTCTATTTTCCCGTTGGCCAGTACATACATACCATTATCCTGGGTGACTATCAGGCAGGAATCCTTATTGAGGTGGGTAATATCAGTAATATCAAAACCGGGCGGTAAAAGATCTTTTCCTATCAATGGCGTCCAGTTGCCGTTTTTAAATTCCAGTAGCCCCAGTTGCTGGTCCTGGGCAATTAGCTGGTCCTTGTTCAATCCCATAAAGAGCCATGCGCCGGAACCGGAACCATGAGGTTTAAATACCATCATCTTGTTGTCTGCATAGCGAAACATCTTGTTGTTTGACCGGAAGAAGATACTGCCGGCATAGCTGGTGATATCCCATATATCGGCAAATGCGCGGTCGGCTTCCGGCAATAAGTCTTTCAGGGAAGTGTAAGTCAGTTTACCGGTATTATCAGGGGCGAAATAGCCGATCTCGTCCTGGCCACCTATATATATACGGTTGTCGGTTCCAAATTCAAGTGAGCGGACAATGGTCCTGTTGGCCAGGGGATATAATTTCCAGTAAATGCCGTCAAAGCTCAGGAGGCCTTCATTGTTGGCGAAATATATCCTGCCCTGCGTATCCTGCCTGATGGCCCAGTTCTGGGCTCCCGCATTGTACTGCTGTTTTTCATAACTCACGATCTCGCGCTGACCAATATAGGTTTGGGCGGAAGCGAAAAAGCAAAAAAGAAGCAGGTAAAGGGAAAATAAGGACCTGAAAATCATAATGGCAGTTAATCGGCGAATAATACCAGCAATTTAAACGGTAAATCCTGAATGGCAATTCAAACTGGAGGCAGTTTTTTGGATAGAAGTAGTCCAGATGTAGTAAAATAAGCGTAAAAGGTGGATTTTTTTCTAAGGAAGTAGTAGTGATGTGGTCAGATATTTCAATACAACTGTTAATGCCCTTACTTTTAATTCACGATTGCTAAACTGCATTAGTAAGCCTAAAACCAAAATTGTTTGCGTATGAAAGTCAAAAACCTGCCGGGTTATTATTACTCCCCCGGTTCTCTTAGCCTTTACAAATCAAGGCATTCCTTCAAAATCTTTAGTACTTAGAATTTTATGGTGTTAGCTACGGCCAGCACTAAATGTCATTTTGTTTCACAACTAACTGTTTTGTTACACCTAATTTTTTTAAAATGAAACCAGTAACACATTTCTTTTCCATTTTTATCTCAGCGGCCCTGTTATTTATGGCTGGCTGCAGGCCCGAATCCACTACAGATCTGGGTATCAAGGCGACAGCCTCGTTTACCATGGCTCCTGTAGCCGGAAGGATCAATACCTATCTTTTAACCAGCACCTCTCAAAATGCATTCGGCTATCAATGGGATAAGGGCACCGGATCTTTTGTAAAAGGCAAGCAGGTGGATACCGCTTATTTTCCTTTGCATGGAACATACAGGGTTAACCTGCGTGCTTTTGGCAGAGGGGGATATGATACAGCTTCCCAGTCTGTAGTCATTACCGTGGATGATATCTTAAGCAACCCGGTTTTCCAGATGCTGACAGCTAAGACCTGGAAACTGAACCCGGCCGCCGGCGCCAATGCTATTATTGTGGGTACAGAGGGTAATCCCGCCCAGTATTTCGGTGGCGGTGCACTCGCTGATTGCCAGATAGACGATACCTATACTTTTACAACGGGTCTTAAGCTGACCTATAATGCAAACGGCGCTACGTTCAATGCCGGTAACCTTGCTCCCAATTATACCTGCAGCACTGACAGAAGCTATACTAACCTGAGTTATACTTTCGCACCGGGAGTTACCGCAGGAGCAGGCCTGGCTACTATTACGTTGCCGGGGGCAGTGCCCACCAATTTTATCGGCGTCACTGATATTTCTTCTAATTTTTACCGTATCATATCTATATCAGCTACGGCTATGGTATTGCGGTCAGGCACGACAAGCGAAACTGTTCACCAGTTTAAATTCATAGCACAATAGTAACAGCAAGAAGTAAGACTATTAAAACTAAAAACTGCATTATGAAAGTTAACATCAGGTATTTATTCAGTATAGTACTCATGCTGGGGTTGGTTTGCCAGGCATGGGCGCAAAATAATATCCAGGTAACAGGTAAGGTTACCCGGAAATCAACAGGAGAACCTTTGGCCAACGCTACAGTAAGTATAAAAGGAACGAACACGGCAACCACTACTAATGATGCCGGCAGTTTTACCATATCTATGCCACAGGGCGGTACATTGGTTGTTTCCTATATCGGGCTTGCTGTAACAGAAACAGTTGTTCAGCGTGCGGGTGAAGTCAATTTCAGCATGGAAGAAGGAACGGCTGCGACTTTAACAGATGTAGTGGTGGTAGGTTACGGACAGCAGAGAAGAGCCAAACTTTACAGGAGCTATTTCTACTATCAAAACAAAAGAACTGGTACAGTCACCGGTAGCCGATCTGAGTAATGCATTGCAGGGCCGTGTGCCGGGTATCATTACCAAACAGGGTTCAGGCGAACCGGGCCGCGACAACGCGAATATTTATATACGCGGTAATTCCACCTACGGAGCCAGCATGGAGCCTTTATTTGTTGTAGATGGAATTGTACGTTCCTTCCGTGATTTTTCACAGCTCGATCCTAATGAAGTAGAATCAGTGAGCGTATTAAAAGACGCTTCTTCCGCTGCTATATTCGGGGTAAAAGGAGCTAACGGAGTCATACTGGTCACTACCAAAAGAGGTAAAGCCGGTAAAAATGGTCACCAGCTATTCTTTCAATTATGGCTTCCAGGAAGTAACCAAGTTCAATAACAACCTCGGTTCTTATGAATATGCTACGTTATTAAATGAAGCTTTATTGAACGATGGTTTACCACTGGCATTCACCAACGCAGATATTGATAAATTCAGATCAGGAGAAGATCCTGTTCTTTATCCTAATACCAACTGGCAAAAGCTTGTACTTGGTGGAACAGCCGCGATGATGCAGCATAACCTTTCTTTCAGCGGCGGTACTGATAAAGCAAGATATTTTGCTTCATTAGGTTATCTCGACCAGGATGGTCTGTACAGCTCTTTAAATTATAAAAGATATAATGCCCGTGTTAACCTGGATCTGCAAATGACCAGTACTACCAAGATCTCTATAGATCTTTCCGGAAGACTGGAAAACAGAACAGCTCCTACTACGGGAATTTCAGGCATTTTTGAACATACCCTGAGAAACCCGCCAACTATCCCGGCTGTGTATGAGGGGGTTGGTTATGCGCAGGTTGGCTCTTATGTCAATACGCTGAGAGCCATTGACGCTGCAGCGGGTTATGACAGGTCGGAGAATAACAGCATCATTACCAGCATACAGATCGAACAACAGATACCATGGGTCAAAGGATTGTCTGTAAAAGGAGTCATGGGATATGATAAGAGGATGAACTACGGAAAGAGGTGGAGTGACAACGTATATGTATATACCAAGAACCCGACTACAGGAAACTTTGATCGCTCCGCGTATAGTAATCCAAGTTTATCCGAAAACTATTACCAGCAATACCAGACAGAATTGCAGGCGCATATAAATTATACCAATCGCTTTGGTAAGCATGGCGTATCGGCATTGGTGCTTTTCCTGCAGCAGGAAGCTCCGCAAAATCAGTTTGCAGCTTCAAGACAAGGATATGAATTTTCTTTCTTTGATATATTAAGCCAGGGCCCTGCTACAAGTACTGCCGGTGCGGTAACAGAAACTATCTCCGGTACCAAAGACAGGGTTTGCTCTCAGAAGCGCAGCAGCACGTATCAATTATGACTATGATAATAAATATATGTTCCAGGCAAGTTTACGTGCAGATGAATCTGAAAGATTTGCGCCTGATTACAGAAGAGGTTATTTCCCTGCCTTCTCAGCGGGCTGGATCGTATCCAGTGAAACATTTATGGATGGAGTAAAATCCACCCTTGATTTCCTCAAAATAAAAGGTTCATGGGGACAATTGGGCAGTGACAGGATAGACGGCCACTTTCTATATATTCCCAGGTATTCAGCTGTTTCCAATAACTATCCATTTGGCGGAACAACATTGCCCGGTTTGAATCCTAATGCTTATAACCCGATCGTTAACTGGGAAGTATCCACGAAAACGGATATTGGCCTGGAAGCAAGATTCCTGAAAGGATTGTTTGAACTGGAATTTGATTATTTCATGGAGCAGAGAAAAGACATCCTCGCTACCCGCGCTACACAGATACCGCTTGCTTACGGAGGACCGCTGCCGGCAGAAAATGTGGGTGAAGTAGAAAATAAAGGAATAGAATTAACACTCAGGCATACGAAAAGATTATCCGGTGATCTTTCTTATACGGTCAGCGGCAACTTCACCTATGCAAAAAACAAGATCGTTTATGCCCCTGAGCCTGCTAATATCCCCGCTGCCTTCAGCGTAATAGGCCGTCCTATCGGATCTTATTATGGGTACAAGGCAATTGGTATCATTAAAGACCAGGCCACTTTTGACAGCTATGGAAAAACAACGGCTTTTCCTATCAGCCTTGGAGATATCATGTACGAGGATATAAATAAAGATGGAATGATAAACGATGGAGACAGGCAATGGTTATGCGGCGGTTCCATACCTGAAATAGTATACGGTATTTCAGGAGGAGTGATGTTCAAAGGATTTGAATTAAACTTCCTTTTCCAGGGAGCTACCAATGTTAACCAGCAGTTGTCACAGAATGCAGGTTTTGCATTCTTCAACGGGGGAAGAGTAACAAGTGAATGGCTTGACCGCTGGACTCCTGATCATCCGGATGGTAAGTACCCCCGTTTGTCAACCAATGCAACGGCTACAACCAATAATTACCAGATACCGGGCGGACCGAATTATGGTAACGGAGGAAATAGTTTCTGGATCGAAGATGCATCTTATCTGAGGTTAAAGAATGTGGAGCTCGCTTATACATTTAAACCAGCGATCCTGGCAAAAGCAGGCATTTCACAATTGCGGGTGTTTGCAACTGGTCAGAACCTGGTAACATTTACAAAATTGCATAATGTAGATCCTGAAAATACAAACGCCAGCGGCTGGTATTACCCGGTGCAGGCAGTGTATAATTTCGGTATCAACCTCCAGTTTTAAAATATCGTTTGATAAAACATACCTCATTTAAAATTAAATATATGCTTGCACGAAAATTGAAATGGATAACCGGGATAGCCATTATCGCTACGATCGCCGGTTCCTGTAAGAAAAAGCTGTTAGATATATTCCCCAGTGATTCTTTGACTGACGTAACAGTATTTACAGATATCAATGTTGCCAACAGGGTACTGACCAATATTTACGGCACCTTACCTAATGGATACGCACGCAGGGATCAGAACCCCGGCGATGCAGGCTGGTCGAGAGGCATGAGCGCCTTTGCTATGGCGGAAGATGATGCCGAAGCCAATAACCTCGCTGCTTCTACGCATGGTTTAAATACCGGTACGCTGCCTACCACATGGGCGTATGCCGATGATATATGGGTACAGAATTATGCTGTTATCCGCAAGGCTAATTCATTTATGGAAAGGATAGACGCTGTGCCTGCTGATGAAGCACTGAAAAAAAGAATGAAAGCGGAAGCACGTTTCCTGAGGGCGTTTTGTTATGCCGAGCTCGTGAAATGCTTTGGAGGTGTTCCTCTCATGCTTACTGCCGGTACACCGGAAGAATCAATCATTCCGCGTAATACGTATGATGAATGTGTAGCGCAGATCGTCAGTGATTGTGATGCAGCTGCTGCTGACCTGCCGGTTGTAATGCCTGCCGCTGATTTGGGCAGAGCTACCAAGGTTGCCGCCCTGGCCGTAAAAGCAAGAATACTTTTATACTTCGCAAGTCCTTTGAACAATACCGGCAATGCGCCTGACAGGTGGTCAAATGCTGCTAATGCAGCAAAAGCGGTAATGGCCTTTGGACCTCCTCCGGGAACAAACGATTATGGACTTCACCCCGGATTATTACAAGCTTTTCATGGATAAACTGGGAAACAAAGAAGTGATCTTCGCCCGTAAGTTTTTGTATCCGAATATTAACCCAAGTGATGGCGCCAGGAATAAATGGTATATGAGCGTACCGGGAGTAAATGACGGTGCATGGGGTGGATTCTGCCCGACGCAGAATCTCGTGGATGCCTATGAAATGAAAAACGGAAAGGCGATCACAGACCCGACATCAGGGTATGATGCGCAGAACCCGTATACGAACCGCGACAGTCGTTTGGATAAATCTGTTCTTCACCAGGGTTCCGTGTATAAGGCAGGTGTCATCATCGAAACATACCGTGGTGGTAATACTAATAATACCAACAGGCTGGATAGTTCGAAGACAGGTTATGGATTATTAAAGATGATTGATACGACCAAATGGGGCGCAGCCGGTAATAACGGTGATAATGACTGGATATACATCCGCTATGCTGAGGTATTACTCAATTATGCCGAAGCACAAAATGAAGCAACCGGTCCGGATGCTTCCGTATATTCTGCCATCAACCAGGTAAGAGCAAGATCGGGACAACCTGCATTGGTAGCTGGCCCTACCCAGGCAGCATTGCGTGATCTTATAAGAAATGAAAGACGCGTGGAATTGTCTTTTGAAGAGCACAGGTTCTTTGATGTACGAAGATGGAAACTGGGGCTGACCTATTTCAAAGGGCCTGTCCGCAAAGTACAGATAGAGAAAGTGGGAGCAGTATACAATTACAGTTACCCTGTATGGGAATGCTGAAAATCCCAGTGTAGTAAAAGCTTACAACCAGTTTTAAAACTAAAAATTTTACGATACTGGGTGTTTCTCTTGACCGGCCGGGTCAAAAGAGTAAATGGCTGGATGCGATTGAATCGGATCATCTTACCTGGACGCATGTAAGTGATCTCAAATACTGGGACAGCAGTGTAATTCCCTTATATGGATTTAATGGCATCCCGTACAATGTACTGGTAGATCCCCAGGGAATAATTATTGCGGAGGGATTGAGAGGAAGAGAGCTGGAAGATAAACTGGCGGAAGTGCTGAAATGACCGCAACTAAATAACTTTCTTTTTATATAGAAGATGCTACATAATATCAATAAAGAAGCCGTCCAGAGGACGGCTTCTTTATTGATATTAACAATATTATCAGTCGGTGAAAATTATCTCGCCATAGTAATAACATAGTTCTGTGCAAAATACCCTGCAACTACGCCCGCAGATGTTTTTCCAATAAGGTCAATCTTTAAAGCTATAGTACTATTACAGGATGAAAATGAATTACCAGTGCCCGGCAGAGGTTCTTATCCATCTTTGGTAACCACTGACAATGGATCCTGTATTCTGTTCAGGAATGGTGACTGTAAAATTAGCCGGATCTGTCCAGTTAAAGACCACATTAGTAGCGGTGATACCATCATCATACACATTGGTTAAAGTACCAGTGGCCGTAGTCGGGCCGGTAGAAGTAAGATTTATTACACTACTGGTGTAAGGTCCATAAGTACCTTCCATTGTATGCGCATAGTCTCCTGCGATACCTGCAAGGGTTACATCACAATATTTACGCATTATCACATAGAACCTGTTCTTGTAAGAACTCGCAGGAACTTCGGTTCCCGTAATTTCAATTTTTACCGTATCTATCCTGCTCGATGAAGGAAAACCGGTGAATAAGCCCGTAAAAGTCAGCGAGTCTAAAACCTTGCCAGCTGGAAAAACAAGTGTGGCCGGTGCATTGTACTGAGTGCCCGCTACTGCTGTCGTGGAAGTGTAAGTCAGTTGCACGGTCCTGTCCTGTCCTGATACATTGGAAATACCTATCGGAATTTTGATAGGAGCATTATTACTTGTTACGTAATAGGTCTTGATTGTATCAGCCGCAAGTATTGTATTAAATTTAGCCAAAGTAGGTGGAATAACCTCTTTGTCTACTACCTCGGTATTTTTATCACAGGACGTTACACTAAGCACTACAAGTCCTGCAAAAAGTATACAAAAAAATATTTTATTCATAATTCACTTTTTTACTTGTTAGAATCATTTTGTTTACGGGTTCTGATCGTTTGGTGTCATACTGGTATTATTGTCTATTTCTCTTTTAGGAAGCTTCATGATAAACCTCGCATCCGCAGCAGAAGTAGTATATACACCGGGATCGAAATTAGGAGCTCCGTGATTTCCAGCCCCTGTAGGTCTCGCAAGGCCTTGGTTCAGACGTTTGATATCCAGTATTGAAAAACCTTCACCCCACAATTCAATTCTTCTTTGAAGATAGATTTCGCTAAGTAGACCAGCGCCGGAAAAAGCAGCAGCACTATAAGCCGGGTATCTTGCTTTGATAACTGTTTCGAGAGCAGTACGTGCCGGACCTTCCTGTCCTTGACGGGCTAATGCTTCTGCTTCGATCAGGTACATTTCTGATGCGCGCATATACAAGTAATCAGCTGCCCAGCTACCCGCTGTAGGTACTTGGTGCTTCAATTGGTTGTAATCGGGATTGCTTGTAGTGCCAGTGCCTGGAGTTTTCCAGCAAGCTTTTCTGGCATCTGCTGCATTGATCTGATCATATAAAGCCTTGGTAATCTTCTTTTGTCCACCAAGAGCAGCATATCCTCCCGTACGGATATCCATATGTGAAAAGAAAGAAGCGTATATAGTCGCTTGATCTGCAGGAATTGAAGATCCCCACATCCATTCAGCATTACTAGATAACGAAAAAGCGCTGAAAGCAGTGTACTGGGCAGCATTCATCAGGGTATAACCTGTACGGGCTGCAACAGCTTTGCTGGCAGCAGTTGCCCAATCTTCCTGAACCAATGCTACTCTGGCACGCAATCCCTGTAAGACAGTCACGTCAATATTAGCTTTTGATGTGCGTGGTTTGCCTGTCAGCAGGGTCTCAGCCGCAGTAAGGTCTGCTATGATTTGCGTGTACACATCCTGCACAGTACCCTTGGTTTTCTTCGAGTGAAATTACAGTGTAAATAGGTATACCGGGTTTGGTTTCATTTCCCTTATAGGTTTGCTGAAAAAGATTGATCAGGGTGAAATAGGAATAAGCTCTTATTCCCAGGCATTGACCCTTGATAGTTTCTTTTTGAGCAGTAGTAGCATCATTGATACCGTCGATAACTGGAAGAAGTCTGTTCACTTGGCCGATCAAATCGTAATAAAAATACCACGCATTATCCGGCTGACGACCTGTAACATCACGTGTCCATTCGGTCAGACTATAATCAGTATTGAACCAGCCATATCCTTGGCTATGCACCACCATATCATTACCCATCAGATCAATTTGAAGATCTACTGACTTTTGACCAAAATTATCATGTCCGGTACTTGCTCCGATTGCAAAAGCATACTGTTGTTTTACCGTACCGTCAAGCGCAGAATAAACAGTATTAAGCCTGCTGTAAATCTCCTGTGCAGTTACTCCATTACTTGGCTTGGTTTCAAGATAATCCTTCTTGCAACCTGCCATACCGATCAACAGGCAAGCCGAAGAATATAATAGTATTTTTTTCATGTTTGTTATATTTTAATTTTATTGCAAATTAGCGGTGAAGCCAAAATTAACAGTACGGAAAGGTGTATAAGTCGCGTCTGCTGTGCCATTAAATTCACGCTGCGGATCCATACCTTTCTGAGAAGTAAATAACCATGCATTATCTACGTTAGCAAATACCTGCAGACCAGATATATGAAGTCTGCTGATCATTGTTTTTGGTAAGGTATAGCTTAACGTAATATTCTTAACATTCAGCCACGATCCATCTACCAGCCATCTTGAAGAAGCTCCATCTTGTCCTGCAATTGCATTTTGTAGTCTTGGAACATTAGTTACATCACCGGGTTTTGCCACCTATTCAAAATGTCTGTGTGGAAGGCTGTACCAGCAGCACCGCGATGCATAATACTCGCATAGTTACCATCATAAAACTGACCACCGTAAGCAAAAAGTCAGCAGGAAAGAAAAATCAAATCCTTTATAATTGAAAGAATTGGTCAACCCTCCTGATATATCAGGTAATGAAGAGCCAAAATAATATGAAGTAGCACTTGCTATAACATTGGTTAATGTTCTTACTCCTGTTGGTTTCCCGGCACCGTCCAGAACATCTCTGTAATATAGAGCATCTCCGTTTGATGCATCTACACCAGCGTATTCTGGTAACCAGAAATCAAAGATGCCATGGCCCACCAATAACTTCTTGGTACCAGTCGGAATACCACTTTCTGCTTGTTTGGGAGGAAGTTTAGTGATCTCATTTTTAAAGTGGGTCAGGTTAAGATCTATTCTCCAATTAAATGCACTTGTCAATATTGCATTGTATCCTAATTGTAATTCAAGACCAACATTTTTCATCGAACCGATATTCTTAAACTGGTTTCCGCCAATACCCAAAGAAGTAGGGTTAGGAATATCAAATAACAAGTTGGAGGATCTCTGTTAAACCATTCAATAGTTCCTGAAAGACGTCTTTTCAGAATAGTAAAATCAATAGCAATATTAGTAGTAGCATTTTTTTCCCATAACAGATCAGGATTAGCTTCCCTGGTAGGAGATGTATATGAACCATTGCCATTAGCTAAATAATAATTTCTATACTGGTAGAATAAACCAATATCTTCATTTCCCTGTTCACCATAACTGGCGCGGAGTTTTAATTCATTTAACCAACTCACATTGCTTAGGAATTTTTCCTGTGATATTCTCCAGCCCGCTCCTACTGAATAAAAATTACCCCAACGAACTGAATCAGCGAATCTTGATGAGCCATCTGTACGATAGCTTGCTGAAAGTAGATATTTCTGATTATAATCGTAGTTGATATTACCAAAATAACTTTCTATACGACGATTATCCACTCTGGAACTCGCGGGTCCAAAAGGTGCAGTACCATTATCAAGATCTGTCTGACCAGGAAATAAAAATCCGGAAGAATTAGCAGACAGGAAAGTGTATTTAAATTTATAGTTTTCATGACCCGCTAAAGCCCTGATATTATGGTAGCCAAATGATTTTTTCCAGGTCAATACTTCGTTGCCGGTTAATGATAATTGCTGTTCAGAAGTTTTGGTAGATCTTCCGCCGTTAGTACCGCCCGGTGTAGTAGGCGCTGCATCACCATATTGGTTATTCTGGTAAGCAGTAATGCTATTGGTTATATAATTAAGGCCTAAAGTAGCTCTGAAAGAAAAATCTTTCAAAACCTGACTTCTGCATAGGCATTAGAATTCCCATTGAAAATATCTCTTGAGCGGTCATCCAAAGCGAGAGAACCTAACAGGTTTGATCTTCCTGCATAAGGTCTTGTTCCCATTTGCTCAGGAACACCCCAGTCTAATTTATGTTCACCCAGAGTATCTACATAAGCTCCTGTAGTCAGGTTATGCTGGTATACAGGGTAGATCGGGCCATTTGTCTTGTATAATAAAAAGGGTTGGTAGTAGCTGTACCACCACTTGGTACATCTTTTCTTTTGGCCATTGCAGCGTCAAGGTTAACACCTGCTGTAAACCATGTTGTAGGGGTTACATTCAGGTTTAAGCGGACATTATAGCGCTTGTAGCCTGAGTTCTTAACGATACCATCTTCATTGAGGTAGCCTGCTGATAAATAATAATCCATGCTCTCATTGGCGCCGGAAATATTTATATTGGCATTGGTACGTGATGCTGTGCGGAACAATGCATCTTCCCATGATTCATCCCATAATAAAGAAGCGTTCTGATTAAGTTTACCGGTCGTAGGATCTACCAACTGGCTGGCTGGAACATTATATGCATTATACACGAGCCCGCTTGAACCTGCCAATACATTTGAAGCACTTACTCCGGCAGCAGTCATACTCTGACCCTGGGCTTACATAAGAATTCCTGTAAGCTTCCCAGAATAATTCATAATATTCTTTTTCATCTACCCTGTCATATTCAGGAATACCACGGCTCATAAAGCCCTGGCGAAGACTGCTGTTACAGTTGCTTTTCCTCATTTTTCCTTTTTTAGTTGTGATCATGATCACGCCATTGGCTGCACGTGAACCATAAAGAGCAGCAGCGGCAGCATCTTTCAATACTGTTACAGATTCAATATCATCGTTTGATATAGCTGCAAGAGAACCGTCATAAGGCACACCATTCATCACATATAGGGAGCACTGGTCGCATTAACAGATCCCACGCCGCGGATCAGAATACTGGCACCTGTACCTGGCTGGCCTCCACCGTTTGTAGCAATGATACCTGGTACCAGACCTTCAAGCGTACGGGTAACCGAAGTAACCTGCTGTTTTTGGATCTGAGCTGCTGTAACTGTAGCTTCAGAACCGGTAAAAGCAGTTTTCTTAACCGTTCCGTAAGGAACCACTACCACTACTTCTGAAAGATCCTGTGCAAGAAGCAACAAGTTGAGCATTCACTGTGTTGCCTGATCCAATGGCAACGTCTTTAGGAACCATGCCAACTGAAGAAATAACAAGAGTTGTAGCACCGGCCGGAACTGTCAGTGAAAAAGAACCGTCGGATTTTGTAGTAGTTCCGGTAGATGTCCCTTTTACCATTACTGATGCGTTCGGACCGGATTTCCTTTGTCATCAGTCACCTTCCGGTGATTGATTTTTGAGCCAGCAACTGCCCCGTTAATAACAGGAAAGCCGTCAGCGCTAATAGCAATTTTCTCATTTGCATTTTAGTTTTTAGATAATAAAAAAAGATTGATAGTAATCTCATGTGTGCGGGTACAACGATGACTTTTTTCAAGGGAATAGGGACAGATAAAAGGCAAGCAAAGCCGTAAATTACCGGAGTCAGACACTACTTTTTTCGACTGAATCTGTTTAATCAAAACTGCCTGAACCTTTAATTTATTCGTCCCAAATCTAATAATAAATTACTTAACCATGTCAAAAGACACCCGAACCATTTTTTATGGCTGCACGAATGTAGGAAAAAACTGCTATTTGGAGGAAGGAATATCCATATTTGCAAGGCCGGTGGTACCTCTATACCTCCATTATGAAAAAATCTGTTTGGAATGACAATGGGATAAAAAGTTATAACAAATTGTTAATTAACAACTTGTATTTACGGCAATATAAGATTGTCCATAATGGACATTTTGTTGCTGAGCGAACAAATTCCCGAAGAAAAATCAAAATTTTTCTCGCCGGCAGGGCCTTCCGGTAACCATAATTCATCGTTCTTATGGCAACTATCTTTTTTTGACCCTTACCAGGCCGATAAGAAGGGCCGGCAACAGCACCAGGTTGGTAAAAGTAGCAGTCACCAATGTAAGCGATGTAAGCCAGCCAAGCGCCTGGGTTCCGCCAAAGCCACTTGAAGCAAAAAATGATAAAACCGGCTATCAGTACCATTGATGTATATATAATACTGATCCCTGTGCTGTGGATCGTTTCAATCACTGTTTTTTCCAGATCATATTGCTGATGCGGGCAACTCCTGTTTATAATTTACCAGGAACCGTATAGTGATATCTATCGCAATACCGAGCGCTACGCTAAAAACCAGTACAGTAGAAGGTTTTAGCGGAATACCCACCCAGCCCATTACCCCGGCCGTAATAGCCAGTGGAATAATATTAGGGATCAATGAACATAATAATACCCTGAAAGAACGGAACAGGTATAGCATACAAAGGGCGATCAGGAGAAAAGCCCACATAATACTTTCTTTTAATCCATTAATGATGAAACTGCTGCCCTCCAGGAAAGTAATGCTGGTGCCTGTAAGCTGCACATCATATTTATCTTTTGGAAACAGGCTATTGACCTTCTGCCGTATACTATCCAGTATCTCCGGCAAACGGGCGCTGCCAACATCCGCCATGCTCACGCTGATACGGGCCTCCTGCCTGCTGCTATCCATAAAAGTTGATACCAGCTTGGCAAAAGAGTTTTTAGCTCCCGGCAGAATCTTTTTTGAAACTCAGGTATTCCGCCAATGCGGGCAGATCATAATTGGAAGGCATGGAATAATTGGCGCTGTCTCCTTCAAAAAAGCCTGCTTGGCAAACTTTAATCCCTCTGCAATACTTAATGGCCGGGCTATTTCAGGCATAGACACAAGAAATTTTGATAATGAATCAATACGCAAGAGGTTGCCAAGGTTTCTTGAAACACCATATCTCTTCTTTGTATCCACCAGTATTTCCAGTGGCATTACACCTTTAAAATTCTTTTCAAAGAATTTCAGGTCAGTATAGATCTTATCTGTTTTTGGCAGATCATCTACGATATAGCCAACGCTTTTTAATTTGAAAATACCCATCACGGCGACGATCATCAAAACGGTAGTAATGCCATATATAAGTTTCCTGTGATTCAATGACCATCTTTCCAGCCTGTCAAGCCAGCGCTTAAGCCGCTGGTTGTCGAGATATTTCATGTGCCTTGACTTCGGAGCAGGCAAAAAACTAAGTACTACCGGGATAATAATAAGTGAAATGAAAAACAGCAGCATGATATTGATACCGGCTACCACACCGAACTCTCTCAGTACCTCACTTCGCGTAAGCGCAAATACAGCAAAGCCGATAGCGGCGGCAAGATTGCAAAACAGGGTAACAATTCCCATTTTTACCCACCATGTTTACCAAGGCTACTTTTTTATCGCCAGTCTCATTGTAGGTAGTATGAAACTTATTTAAGAAATAAATACAGTTGGGAATACCGATCACAACGATCAGCGGTGGTATCAATGCAGTGAGCAGCGTGATCTTGTAGCCTATCAGGTGCATAGTACCCAGGCTGAACAATACGCCAATGATCACCACGGTCAGTGAAAGTAACATGGAACTGACCGAACGGAAAAAAGCCAGTAATATCAGCGCTGAAAGAACAACAGAGGCGAAAAGAAACCAGCTCATCTCCTTAGCGATCCGGGTAGAAAGTTCTGTGCGGATAAAAGGCAACCCGCTCAGGTATATACCGGTGTTATTCTCCTTACCAAAATTTTCTGCCAGTATTCGTATGCCCTTTGTAACATCATTCCTCTTTTTGGAATTCATAATGTCTTGCTGATGCGAACGCCCATGAGCCAGGCATTGGTTTCAGGATTATATAAAAGAGACTGGTAAAAAGGAAGATTCAGGAAAACAGCCGCGCAACTGTCAATTTCTGCCTGGCCCAGTTTTCCTTCCCGGAAAATAGCCACCGCATTCAGCTTCTCTGTTTCGGGATTCTTTACAAGATTTACTGCAGAAGGAAGCCCGATCACATCTTCTACACCGGTTACCTGCTTCAGACTGCGCTGCAGCGAAGCATAATCGTAAAGAATTTTTCTTTGAACAGGTCCTTTGTCTGGATACCTATAACGAGGAGATTACCATCTTCACCAAATTTCTTTTTGAATTCCCGGTACGTGACGCTGGCCGGGTGATTGGTAGGAATGGCCCTGGTAAATTCATAGCTCAGTTCCACTTTGCTGGCCCAATAGCCAACTACAGCAGTAATAGCGATAAGCGCCAGTAAAAGAGCAATACGGTATTTCAGGATAAACTTTCCTAGTCGGGGCCACATAATTGTTTTGTTTAATCAGGAATCGGATGCGCAAAAGAAACACAAAAAAGCGGGGCATTGACGCATTTTGAATTTTTGAATTTCGAAATTGGGGAATTTGCTTACATCCTTCTTTACCTCTTTCGTGTAAATGCCGGTACATCCAGGTGTTTAACGGCCAAAAGGGATTTCAAACTTCCCGGTTCCAAAATTTCTTAATTGGGTTACTTTTGATACGTGAGAATTTTGTATGCTATCATAACCCTGGCTCTTTCCTCTCAAGCCGTTGCCCAGCAGCCCATACCGCCTATTGGTTTGTGGCGGGAACATTTACCTTACAACAGCGCTATTGACCTCGCAGCCGGTTGATGGCAAAGTATATTGCGCAACTCCTTATAGCCTCTATTCTGTAAACCTCACTGATAATTCCATCGAAAGGCTTAGCCGTGTTACGGGTCTTAGCGAAACCGGTATCAGCGCTATAAAATATGATGAAGCAAACAGCAAACTTTTTATTGCTTACGAAAACAGCAATATTGATATTATCTACCGCAATGAGATATTATTAATGTTCCCGATATCAAAAGGGATGATATCATTGGCGATAAAAAGATCAATAATATCTACCCGTTGCAAAAGAATTACTATCTCTCTACCGGTCTTGGGGTGATCGTCATAGACGGAGACCGTTATGAAGTAAAAGATTCATGGTTTATCGGTAACGGAGGCAACCAGGTAAAAGTAAACGGGGTTACAAGCGACGGCACTTTCTTTTATGCGGCTACGGATGAAGGGTTGAAAAGAGCAACCGGTGAATGCCGCCGATCTTGCCAACTATGCCAATTGGCAATTGGTGAGCGGCATTAATGGTTTATCTGCAGGAGCCTGTCAGAACATCCTGAACTTTTCCAATAAAGTGATCGTACAGAAAAGCGATTCACTTTTTGTATTGAGTGGAAATAGCTGGAGCCTTTTTTATGCGGATGGATGGGAAATAACAGGCAGCAATCTCTCAGGAAATAAGCTTCTGCTATGCGAAAGAATAGTAAATGTACAGAGCAAAGTAAATATCCTTAACGGCGATGGAACGATCGCCAGAACGCTGACCCAGATGGCTCCCATCTCTTTTCCCCGTAAAGCTATTTTGGTTGATAATGATCCCTGGCTGGCCGATCAGTTTGGCGGCCTCACACATTTCGGTATTTCATCGTATGAGCAATATAAACCGAATTCACCCGAAGCCACCGGCAGCGGGTGAAATGACTGTTTATAATAATACTTTTTACGCCACAGCGGGTGAGGTAAATGAATCGTGGAATTATCAATATAATGGCAATGGCATCTTCATTTTTAAAGAAGGCACATGGACGAATATTAACCGGTTTCGTTTTCCGCAGATAGATTCTTTACTTGACTATATTACTATTGCTGTTGACAAGAGAGATGAAACAGTATGGGCCGGTTCGTACGGCGGAGGGTTGCTGCATATCAAAACAGACCAGGCTTTTGAAATAATCAAGCAAAGTAATATTGGCCCGGCAATCGGTGATCCCAACAGCTATCGTATTTCAGGCTTGGCCTTCGATGCTGAAAATAATTTATGGATATCCAACTTCGGCGCTGTACAGCCTTTATTGGTAAAAAAAGCAGATGGCAACTGGAAAAAATTTACTCTTCCCTTTTTTTTATCAGAGAATTCACTTGCACAGATCATCGTTGATGATAATAATTATAAATGGATACTGGGAGCAAAATCAGTCTTTCTTTTTTGTTTTGATCACGGCGCCGATATAGACAACATCGGTGATGATCGCTGGAAAAGATATAGTTCCGGCGCCGGCAATGGTAATTTACCCGAAGGTGAAGTGTTTTGTATGGCAAAAGATAAGAATGGTTTTATCTGGGTAGGTACAGGCAATGGTATCGGGGTTATTCAATGTTCACAGGATGTATTCACCGGGCAGGGATGTGATGCCGTATGGCCCATCGTACAACAGGGAAATTTCGCAGGTTATTTGTTCAACGGGCAGGAAGTAAGAAGTATCGCGGTAGACGGAGCCGACAGAAAATGGATAGCGACCAGCAATGGTGTCTGGCTGATCAGTGCAACAGGAGAAAAAGTTATTTACAATTTTACTGAAGAGAATAGCCCCCCTGCTGAGTAATAATGTAAAGAAGATCACTATTGATGGCAGAACCGGCGAAGTATATTTTGCTACTCTAAAAGGTATTTGTTCTTTCCGCAGTACGGCAACAGAAGGTGGTGAAGTAAATGAAAACGTACTGGTGTTTCCTAACCCGGTACCACCCGGTTATACAGGAACGATCGGCATCCGCGGTTGGTAAACAATGCTATTGTAAAGATCACCGAACCCGGCGGAAGGTTAGTATACCAGGCAAGAGCATTCGGAGGGCAGGCAGTATGGGATGGCCGTGATTACAGGGGAAGAAAAGTAGCGACCGGGGTGTACCTTGTATTAATAAGCGACGACGGATCTTCCGGTGCTCCTAAGAAAGAAAAGGCCGCAGCTAAAATTGTTTTCATAAGTAAATAAGTAAAGTCCGGAAGCCGGGAAGTCCGCTGCGTAAGAAGTAGAAGGATATCAGAATGAAAGTCCGAAAGACGAGTTTCAATGCAGTAATATCATTACTGATTTAGTGAGTGTCTTTCGGACTTTCATTATTGGATATTTTCAGATATTCAAGCAGCGGACTTCCCGGCTTCCGGACTTATTCAATGCCAGACAAACTACATAAAAACAAAAGGAATCGTTCTCCGTACTGTCAGGTATGGGGAAACGAGTGTGATCGTCACCATCTTTACGGAGCTCTTCGGTGTACAATCTTATATGGTAAATGGCGTAAGAACCTCTACAAAGAAAGGGACAGGCAAAGCTATGTTGTTTCAACCATCTGCTATGCTTGACATGGTAGTTTACCATAGCGAAACTAAAACAACTGCAACGAATAAAAGAATTCTAGGTGGGGATATTTATACCAGCATATATTGTCAGATGTAAAGAAGAATGCAGTGGCGGTATTCATGATAGAATTGCTGACCAAATGCCTGAAGCAGCCGGAAGGCCATGCCGATCTTTTTCATTTCACAGAAGATGCTTTTCTTCACCTGGATAAAAGCAGCGATACCGTCACCGCCAATCTCCCGCTATATTTTGCTTTGCACCTGCCTGTATTTTTTGGCTTCCGGATCAACGATAACTATTCTGATAAGAATAGTTATCTTGATCTGCAGGAAGGAAGTTTTGTATCACAGCCGCCATCTAATCCTTATTTCCTCGAAGACAAACAGGCGGCTATTACTTCACAGTTATTAAAGACCCAGCGCCCGGAAGAACTGGAAGACGTAAAACTCAATCATGATTTCCGCCGCAACCTTTTACACAGGTATGAACAGTATTATGCCCTGCATATTCATGACTTCGGAATAATGAGAACGCTGCCGGTATTAAGGGAAATATTAAGCTGAATAAGGATATTATTTTTTAACCTTCCTCAGCCGCAGAAAAGTAACGATATAATCAATCTGCTCACTGCTCATTTTCTTGGCGACTGCATGGTTATTGGGATCAAGGCCTATCAGCGCTGTGGCATGGTAATTATCTATCTGCACTTTTGTAAAATTGGGAACACCATCTTTTCCTTTGGTAAAAATGCCATGACAGCCTGAGCAATACAGTTTATAAAGGACCTTGCCTTTCTCAGCTCTCTCGACAAACAGTACTTTGTTCTCGGCCGTATAATGATCCGGGATATCATACTCTGTTTGCTTTTGCGAACTGCATTTGGAATTGGAAGCAACGGCACAAAAGAAGAGAACCGATATGGTAAAAGTATATTTCAATTTAATATTCGCCTCCGATCCTGCGTTTGTTTAGTTCTTTATTCGCTGATTTGGGTAAAGCGGGTGGTGGCGTTTCAAAAATAATATTTTCATTCAGGGAATGAATGAATGCGATCAGTTCTTTTTTTTCAGCCTGGCTTAACTTAAGTGAATCTGTTGAAAGCGTTTGGTTATCTACCCGTAGTTTTTTTCCCAACGCCGCCACCGGCATCATACAGATCAATTACCTGGTCCAATGTCTGAAACACGCCATTGTGCATATACGGTTTTGTGAGCTCAGCATTTCTTACCGTACCTGTACGGAATGCATTCATTGTTTCATTAGCCGGGTTTATCATATATCTCCCTTTATCCTCACTGAGTTTGTGATAACCTGAATCTGCAGGTACGCCCCAGTACTTCAAATTCAGAACCGATGTAAGGCGGCTTTACGCCATTAAAAATCGGCACGAAATGACAGGTGGCACATTGCGCTTTGCTCATAAAGAGATTAAAAACCTTTTTTGGCTTCCGGTGATAAAACCTGCTTATTATTCATAGCATCATCAAACGGCGCGGAATAAAGACTGAAGTCAGCGTAATAATAGGTAATAGCAGAAACAAGATGACTTTTACTCACTTCCTTTTCTTCAGGAGTATATTTCAGGAATTTTTTAAAAGCGTCTTTGTATTCTTTACAGCTCAGCACTTTTTTGATCAGGTCTTCCTGGTTGTTTATTCATCTCCTGCTCATTATGCATTACATCTTTGCCCTGGTCCTGCAGGGAAATATGTTTGCCATCAAGCATGATCAGGTGATTGTAGATAACATTGATAAGCGTAGGTGTATTCCTTGGCAAACCGCTGCTGGTGATCAAATTGAAAAGGAGTGGCCTGCGTTGTATCTGTAAAATACTCGGTGGGTTTATGACAGGAGGCGCAGCTCCTTGAATTGTTAGATGATATAATAGGATCGTAAAATAACAACTTGCCCGTTTTTTTTATCTCATTCAGCAATTCCTTGTCTTCTATCAGCGAATAAATTCCTTTTGTATTCTGGGGGTGCATATAATGATTTGTCAAAGATCGAAAGACAATCATTATTCAGCGAATAGTCATTATAGTTTTTTGTTACTACGGCATATTTAATGATTGACTGCTGGTTCATCCTGAACAGGGGATTCACATAGTCTTTTATAAAACTGAAATGATCGAATGCCGAATAACCGGCGGGCTGCTGATCCGCAAAAGCGATTGTTTTATCATACAGCGAAAGATACTCCTGCGGCAAAGGCGTTGATGAAAATGTTTCATCAAAACTGCTGTAGATATCTTTTACATCTTTTACCATTGACCGTAACTCAGGAATGATATTGCTGGTATCGGGACATTCAAATCCTGTGGTATAAAGCGCGGCAAGGTTTAAAAGAAAAAGGCGGTTGGCTAAGAAAAAATGATGATAGGAATCCAGGTTCCGCGTTATAGAATCCGCCTGGAAGGTTTCAAGCGCGGTGACGGATGATGTGATCAGTGAAGAAAGTGAGTCTTTGCTGATCGTTTCTTCGTCAAGATATTGTTCTGCTAATGTAAGACCGGCGCCTTCTCTTTTGTAAGGCGGTTCAAATTTTTCAAACACTTCATTTTCCATTCTACAGGCAAAGGGCCATTGATCTTCCGGTATACATTGGGTTCAAAGTAACGGAACCAGAAATCAAGCCCTTTCATCTTTAAGCGGCTGCTTCTTATTTGTTCACGTATCTTTTGCCGGCCCTGTTCAGTTGAAATATCTGTACTCCTGATTGTATTTGATAAAAGAGTGAGCTGCCCTTTAAATTCAGCCAATGAATTTGAATAGAGACTGGTATATTCTTTTTTGTGCTGCAGGCTGAATGAAAAGCAGCATACAGCGGCAAGAATGGTGGATATGACTGCAAAAATTTTCATTGGGTGGTCATAAAAGTCTTTCTGATCGGGAAAGCTGGTCGTCGCACAGGATCACTCCGGGCTGCTTTCCTTTCTCAAAACTACCTAATAACTTGTCCATTTGCAAGGCTTTTTGCCCCATTGATGGTGGCCCAGCGCAATAATTGATTGGCGGCAATATCCGGGAAATGGTTGCGTATCGTTTTAATTTCTTCCAGGATATTCAGCTGGTGGTTGGAGGCAAGGCTGTCCGTGCCCAGAACGATGTCGCAATCGTGTTTTATAAACAAATCAATAGCAGGTAATTGACCGCTGATATACTGGTTGGCATTGGGGCAGAAACACCATGTCAGCTTTTTGTCACTTTCTTTGGCAAAAACAAGATCTTCTTCCGTGGTATGCACATTGTGAACGAGGAGGACGGACTGGTTTTTTATAAACTTTAGCAAATACGATTGTAAACTGCTCTTGCCGGAAGCCTGGAAAAACGAAATATCAATCCCCATTTTCTGATATAACCGCAAAAAAATCCCCGGTTCCTTTTAAAAATAATTCATCCTCAGCGGCTGTCTCCTGGTTGTGAATCGTCATCAGGTGATTGCCGGGAAACTGAATGATCTTTTGCCATAGCTCATCGGCTACTGAATAAGAAGCGTGCGGAACAATCGAATTGGATTCGGCGGGCAACGAATAATATTTTGCATATTCCCTGAAAAAAACCAACACTTCTTTCAAAACGCTGATCAGCTATCTGCGGGTTAAATCCGCTGGCCTCAATAAAATTGTGATAATAAATTCTTCCCTTCGTTTTTTGGGAATGGTCAGGATATTATTGCAGATATCACCAACAGCGACGATACCATTAGTGAGCATTTCATCTTCTGCTTTTTCGATCGCCTGTAAGATCTCTTCATCAGGGAAATGCCGTTGCGATACGATATGAAAAACAAAATCAACCAGCCCGGTGCCTTCACGAACCAGGCCTTTCATATGTGATAGTTCGAGATGGCAATGGCAATTGATAAAACCAGGCGAAAGAATGCCGCTGAATTGCTGTACATCATCACCGGCTTCAGCCATGTTTACAATATCTTCTACGATACCGCTTTCGCCGGTGATCAGTACATGCTGATCGTTCAGCATTTTATACCCGTCAAACAACTGATCCGCCCTGAATTTTTTGAACCCCATATTTTGTAAAATTCGGTATAAAACCTGTACCGATTCACTGGTTGGTACGGTCAATTCATTATACGCAAAACGGTACAGGTTTTATCGCTAAATTTGCCGCCCTGAGAACAGAGTATTATGCTGGATAAACTGGAAGCCATAAAAGCAAGATTTGATCAGTTGGGCGTGGCGCTTACCAACCCTGAGATCGTGGGCAATAACAGAAAAATTTGCAGAAACAAGTAAGGAATACCGCAGTCTTGAAAAGATCGTCAACGCATATAACGAGTATAAAAAAGTACTGGACGATATTGATTTTTACAAAGAAGCGCTCAATGGTGGTGATGATGAAATGAGAGAACTGGCCAAAACGGAAACGCCGGCTATTGAAGAGAAGAAAGTGCAGATGGAAGCCTACATCCGCCAATTGCTTATTCCCAAAGATCCGCAGGATGAAAAGAATGCTATTCTTGAAATAAGAGCCGGTACCGGCGGTGATGAAGCGAGTTTATTTGCCGGCGATCTGCTCAGGATGTATATGCGTTATTGTGAAAGGCGCGGATGGAAAACCGCGTTGCTCAGCGAAAGTGAAGGAACTGTAGGCGGATACAAAGAAGCGCAACTGGAAGTAACGGGAGAGGATGTATACGGTATATTAAAATTTGAAAGCGGTGTGCACCGGGTACAAAGGGTACCTGATACAGAAGGAAGCGGACGTGTACATACCTCTGCGGCCACTGTAGCCGTAATGCCCGAAGCAGAAGAAGTAGATTTTGAACTCAACCCCGCCGATGTAAAAATGGAAACTGCCCGAAGCGGCGGAGCCGGCGGGCAGAATGTAAAATAAGGTAGAAACAAAAGTAATGCTGACGCATATTCCTACGGGTACAGTGGTGATCTGCCAGACAGAGAGATCGCAATTGGGTAACCGGGAAAAAGCCATGCAGATGCTGCGTACCCGCTTATACGAAGAGCAGGTAAGAAAACAGGAAGACGAGATATCCCGCCACAGAAAAAGCCTGGTAAGCACAGGTGACCGCAGCGCCAAGATCAGAACCTATAATTTTCCACAGGGACGGGTAACAGACCATCGTATAGGAATGACATTATATAATCTCCAGGAAGTGCTGAACGGCCATATTGATGAATTGGTAGAAGCGCTTCAGTTCGCTGAGAATTCTGAAAAGCTCGCTAAACAGAATTAATATTTCACTTCAGGGCGCAAAGTTTCACAAAGAGATTAAAAAACAGGTTAAAAAATACAACTTCAGTCATTGGAAGCTGAACATAGATGACCAGCTTTCTTTGCCCACTTACTTTATTTGAGGAAAATCTGCTACATTTCTTATCCAAATCTTTATTATGCTGGAACAAATCTCAGACCTCGTAAAATATTACGGACAGGATACGGTTGTCAACAATCCTGCAATTCCTGCTGAAAACAATAATGCGGTAATGGCTGAAGCAACCAACACAATCACTTCGGGAATGCAGAACATGCTGGCGGGGTGGCGGTTTACAGGACATCGTTTCCATGTTCACAAAAGGAGGAGGATCTGCTAGTGGCAATGGTATTGCGGGTTTGTTAAAGAACCCGATGGTAACGATGATGGTCGGACATTTAATAAGCAAGCTGATCGGTAAATATAATATGAGCCCAGCGCAGGCCAGCCAGGTATCAAACAATCTTATCCCGAATGTTTTGCATGATCTTGTGAGTAAAACAGCGAGTGATGATCCTTCCAATGATGCATTTGATCTGAACGATCTTATAGGATCATTAACGGGTGGAAATACTGGTGGTGGCGGAACAGGCGGATTTGATTTACAGGGTCTTCTTGGCAGGCTTACAGGCGGCGGGGGGTGGCAATGAAGCAAGCGGAGGGTTTGATTGGCAGGATATCATCAGCCAGGTAACAAAAGGGGCGCAACAAAAAAAAGAACAGGAAACACAGGATGGCGGCGGCGGAATTGCTGACCTTATAAAAGGGGCTTTTTTAATTAATAATGTAAGCATAGCGTTTACCCCTACCGGGCTTTTTTTTTAACTGGTTAACAAGTTTTTTATTAGTGATGCCGTCCAATTAGAAATATTTTGGTCTGATTTATGTAATACTGTATACAGAAGCATCAGAATAGATAGTAGTTCTTTGTCAGTTAGTAGTCAATTACAGAATTGATTTTTACAGGATCTTGTATGTGCAGTTACCGCTGTGATGAATGGGAAATAGAATACACAAATGGAAGGTTTACGAAGCGGTAAAGAGTTAATTTACGAAAGAAAGGCTTTAGTTTTTCGTTAACAGCAAGATTGATACTAATGGCAGTAAATTTGCGTTATACTTTTATAGTTCTTCTTATTATAAAAGCAGTCAATTTTCTCATAAGCAGTTAGTTTTGGTTGCGACCCCCTGTTTCTACAGGGGTCTATTTTTTTTATATACCTCCTGGTACTGAAAATCAATCCTGCAGCACAACCAATAGCATCAGCTATAATATCTCCCATGTCGAAAGAGCGGTTAATAACAAAATACCGCTGAACAAATTCCATAGCAATTCCATAGCATAAAAAAATAACAGCGATCGTGATAAACAGCCGGCGCAATGCAGGGATCGAAAAATCTCTTTTCAATGCCCGCCACGCAAAACACCAGAGTACTACCATCACGGAAAACATGCCGATATGAATCCATTTGTCAGCCCATATTTTATCCAGCCAGTTTTCCTGCGGGAAAGCCGTTCCGGGAATCGTTAAAAGAATGATTGAAATAATAAACCAGCTGATAGCGGCAAGGAGCGGGAGATATTTTTTACCAAGATATTTTTTTGCAATAATAGGTAAAACAACAGAAGCCCCAAAAGAGGCCTCTGTTTAACCAACTATAGAACCAAAACTACTTGTTCAGCAGTTTGGTAATTATTTACGTTTGATTGACGTATTTGGATTGCTTACAATTTCGTCTTGCCCATATTCTGTAACTGATCAAGATGGGGACCACCTGTATTGCCTCTGGGCTCGATAGTAATGGCAAACGCATCCGCTTTTTGCGCATTATTCATTTTGAGCATCACTTTGGCTTTATTGCCATCAAACAGACCAAGGCTTGTCGGTTTGCCATCCAGCAGTGACCAAAGCTGGTACTGTTTATCAGAAGGATGCTTTGGCATGTTATCAACAAGAAGGAAAACACTGGCTGAAGTCGAATCCCAATAGATATTTGCCGAAGGCGCGGCCTGGGTTGTGGCAGTAAGGGTGACATTAACAACATTGGGATCAGCATTGGGGTCATACTTAAGCTTTTCTTCTTCTGTCATCCTGGCTATAGCACTATCCATCTGGTTGAGCCTGTTTGCCAGCTCTTTGTTTGAGTCTTGTAGTTTTTTATTCTCAGCATAAAAATTAAAAGCAAAATAGCTCGCAGCCAACAGGAGAATAACTGAAGCAGCAGCCACCCAGCGCATACCGGATGACCTGCGGGTTGTTGAAGGTTCCATGGTTATTAATTTTTGAGGTGTTTGATGCAGGCGTTTGCTCTATAACAGACCAGGTTTTTTCCTTACTGTAAACAGGTGGCGCCACCGCATTGTCCATGGCTTGCTTCTCAAATAGTAATTCGAAATTTGTTCTTGCTTTCTACCAGCTCAGGATATTTCGTACAGAGCTGTTCAAACTCATTACGCTCCTGTTCTGTGGCCAGCCCAAGTACATAGCTCTCAACTATTCCGCTTAATATGTATTCTTTGATGTTCACTTTACTGTATCAATGTTCTTAACTGTATCAGGGCGCTTCTTATCCTTGTCTTTACCGTGCCCAATGGTATATTCATGGCCTTTGCGATCTCTTCGTGTGTAAAACCCTGGAAATAAGAAAGGTCTACCAGGATACGGTGTTCTTCTTTTAGCCGGCTTATTACCTTTTTCAGCCCCACATCATTCACAGAAGGACCAATGGATGAACCAACGCTATTATCTACGTTTTCCGATAATGGCTGGTTTTTTAAACCATCCTTAAAACTTCTGGATCGTATTTTATCTATGGACGCATTCCTGGCAACGTTCAGCATCCAGGTAAACAGCCTGCCTTTCGAAGAGTCATACGATTCTATCTTTTTCCAGATGTTTACAAAGACATCCTGCAATACATCATTGGCTGTTTCTGCATCGTTGACGATGGCGCTGATGATACCATATAGAGCCCCTGAATAGTTATCATAGAGGTAACTAAAGGCTTTTTCACTGCGTTGCTGCAGGGAGCTGACAAGTTCGTTTTCGCTATATGTTAGGGATTGACTCAAAAGTTGTTCATTATATGCAAAATGCGGTCCCGGATTTTAACCCGGCTACTGCTGCATAAGCTGCTGCATCCAGCAAACCCTGTACATCGGCGGGATTATTTACTGTCATTTTGACCATCCAGCCCTTACCATAAGGATCGCTGTTTACCAATTCCGGCTCATTGGCTAAATCCGGGTTGAGTTCTGTAAATGGTGCCGGTAACAGGTAAAAAAAGGTCGGAAACGGTTTTTACCGCTTCTACGGTTCCAAATACCTCTCCTGCCTCAAAAGTTTTGCCAACAGACTCTACTTCAACGTATACGATATCGCCTAATTCCCGTTGTGCAAAGTCGGTAATGCCGATCGTGGCGATATTACCTTCAAGGCTGACCCATTCGTGGTCTTTTGTGTAGCGAAGATTTTCGGGAAAAATTCATACTGAATGATTTATAACGCAAATATGGGTAAAAAGGATTTGACAAAAATGACGGTAAGCTGAATTTTTTTTTGCAGTTCACCGGAATTTTAAGGTCGTTCATACCACTCATTGTACCATTGGTCGGTAAGCGCTTTACAATCCTGTGACACGGAGGTATCTTTGCCCCAACATCAATCAAAAACCATTTTATGAGAAAGTTATCTATGCTGTTTGTGAGTTTGGGCCCTGCTGGGTTCTGTCACTTATGCCCAGAAAATAAGCGGGATCGTCCGCGATCAGCAAGGAAAGGGGGTAGAAAAGACTACCGTATCCCTGCTTCGTGCAAAAGATTCAGCAGCTGTAAAATTCGGAACTACCGATAAAACAGGCGCTTATACCTTAATCGCCGGCGGGCCCGGAAAATACCTTGTCAATATAACCAGCGTCGGCTACGTGCCGCTTTACTCGGCTCCTTTCGAACTGGCAGCGGGCGCTGATTTTTCAGTTCCTGAACTGACCATCCTTAAAGCGGAAAAAGTTCTGCAAGGTGTCAGCGTATCTTCCAAAAAACCAATGGTGGAAGTAAGGGCCGATAAGACCGTGATGAATATAGAAGGGAACGATCAATGCTACCGGCAATGACGGTCTCGAGCTTTTGCGTAAAGCGCCGGGTGTAACGATTGACAAGGATGATAATATCAGCCTGGCAGGCAAGAACGGGGTGCAGATATTTATAGATGGAAAACCCTCTCCCTTATCAGGCGCAGACCTGGCCGCTTACCTGAAATCTTTGCAGTCGGCCCAGATAGAAGCCATTGAACTGATCACAAACCCTTCTGCCAAGTATGAAGCTGCGGGTAATGCAGGAATCATCAATATCAAATTAAAGAAGAACAAAGCCTTTGGTACGAACGGATCGGTGAATGCAGGATATAATATCGGCACTTTCCCCCAAATACAATGCAGGGATAGCTTTAAATAACCGCGGTAAAAAGGTCAATGTCTTCGGTAATTATAATTACAACAATTCCCAAAACAGGAACAATTTCCTGTTGTACCGTGATGTAAACGATATCATTTTTGATGGGCAAAACGATCATGAACATGAAGAACGAAAGTCATGGTTTCAAAGGCGGGCTTGATTATTTTGTAAATAATAATAGCACACTCGGCGTTTTGATCAATGGTAATGTTTCGGACAACGATATGCGCAGCGACAGCAGAACACCGATCATTAATAAAACAACAGGCGCAACAGACAGGGTAACGAAAGCGAATAATACAAATGCACAGGAGAGAAGTAATGTAAACTTTAACCTCAATTACCGGTATACAGATACAGCAGGACGTGAACTGAACCTGGATGCTGATTACGGCTTGTTCCGTATAAAAGGCAACCAGCTGCAGCCTAATTACAACTACAATGGTTCTGAAACAGTTCTTATTAACGAGAACATCTATCGTTTTATCTCCCCGACGGATATTGATATTTACACACTGAAAGGCGACTACGAACAGAATTTCAAAAAAGGAAGATTAGGCATAGGTTTTAAAACCTCGCTGATCAAAACCAACAATCATTTTGAAAGATATGATGTACAGCAAATGAAACCTGAAGTGAAAAGCCTGGATGTAGATCTGAGCAACCAGTTTAATTACAGGGAGAATATCAATGCCGGTTATGTTAATTATAATAAGCAGTTCAAAGGATTTATGATACAGGTAGGTGTAAGGGTAAGAGAATACCAATTCAACGGGGAGATTCTTATGGATTGAAGCCGGATGCTACGGTAGATAAAAACAGTAAGGGTTCGTTTGAAAGAAAATACACAGATGTTTTCCCAAGCGGCGCCATTACTTTCAATAAAAACCCGATGAATCAATGGGGCTTTTCTTACAGCCGCCGTATTGACCGCCCGGCTTATCAGGATCTGAACCCGTTTGAGTTCAAACTGGATAAGTACACCTATATGAAAGGTAATACGCTGCTTCTCGTCCGCAATACTCGAATATCATTTCGCTGACGAATACCTATAAGTACAAGCTCACTACTACTTTAAGTTATAGCCATGTAGCAGATATATTCGTACAACTGGTAAAAGTGGCTGATGATTCCGCGAGTTTTATGACAAAAGAGAACCTGGCAAGCCAGGATGTGGTAAATCTTTCTGTGAGTTATCCTTTCCAGTACAAATCATACAGTGTGTTTGCCAACCTCAACGGAAACTATTCCAAGTATAAAGCAAACCTCGGTGGTCCTGACGAGCAGGTTAACCTGGATGTTTTTGCCTTCAACGTTTTCATGCAGCATAGCCTGAAGATCGGTAAGAAAGGCTGGACAGCAGAAGCGAGCGGCTGGTATAATTCACCATCTGTCTGGGGCGGAACATTCAAGAGTAAAGCTCTCTGGAGTGCAGATGCCGGTGTACAGAAAACCATCTTTAAAGGCAAGGAAATCTGAAAGTTTCTGTGAGCGATATATTCAAAACCATACGCTGGAAAGGCGAGAGCAATTTCGACAGCCAGCGACTGATCGCCCGCGGATTTGGTGAAACAAGGCAATTACGTACGAGCCATTACCTGGAGATTTGGCAGCAATACAGTGAAAGCAGCCCGTCAGCGCAAAGCAGCTTCTGAAGAAGAAGCAAGGCGTACACAAGGCGGCGGTGGTATAGGTCAGTAATAGATAATCCTGTTACAGGATTGACATAAAATAAAAAGTGCACGTTTTAAAACGTGCGCTTTTTATTTTATCAGGATTTCCGTTTCCGTTTTAACCAGTTTGGCTTTAATGATCTTTACATCTTCCAGCGGCCGGTCGCGGTCAGCACCTTTGCTGGTTTCTACCGCAGCGATCTTATCTACTACATCCAGCCCTTTTACTACTTCTCCGTACACAGTATAATTCTGATCAAGCTGCGGCGTACCCCCGATAGTTTTATAGGCTTCTCTCTGGTCTGCGGGTAATTTTCTTTTTAGCCTGAATGTTTCTACTGAATCCAATCCTGCTTCTGTATATACTTTTCCCTGTACAATATAGAACTGGCTGCCGCTGCTTGCTTTCTCGGGGTTATTATCTCTTGCCGCTGCCAGTACGCCTTTTTTATGAAACAACGATGCCCTGAATTCGGCAGGTACCCTGTACGATGGACCACCGCTACCCAGACCTTGCCCGGGCGTTGCCCTTTTACTATCCGGATCGCCACCCTGTATCATGAAATTTTTGATAACACGGTGAAACAATACACTGTCATAATACCCAATTTTCACCAGCTTCAAAAAATTGTCGCGGTGCAAAGGAGTAGAATCGGAAAGACGAATAGTGATATCGCCGAGACTGGTTTGCAGCAGTACATCTTTTTTCCTGTCCTTTTTTTTAAGGGTGGAATCTTTTTTGTGCAAACGAAATTAAACCAACGCAAAAAAGCAGGCTGAACAGTAAAATCTTTTTCATTCAAATCAATTTAATCAATAAAAATCATGGGTCAGAAGTCGTGGTTTTCAAAATACAACAGGATATGGTCTTTCAAAAAATTTTCCTGCTGAATTGTATCCATTTCCGGCATCGGTTTTAGTTGTTTGAAATGCGGCCATCCGTCATCATCTATTCCTTCCAGTTCATAATAGCCGCTTACAGAAAGCAGGTTGCAGACGGCCACATGCATCAGGTCCTGCTTTTGTTCTTTAGTAAATTTTTCTTTGATGCCGCCAAATTCCTGGATGCCGATCAGGAAAAGGATCGTTTCCATATCGGGTTTTTTACCGTTAAACCGCTCTACGAGTTTTGCTTCCAGTGCCCACCAGCGGGTTTGAAGATCATCACTTATATTCATAAGCGCAAAGATAGTGGCAGGTGTTTTATTTCACGCAAAGACGCTAAGAATGTCACGCAAAGGCGCAGCGTCGCAACGTATAAGCCCGGGCTGGTTTCATTTTACACGAAGGCACGGTGGTGTATTGTATAACCCATACAGGTATTGCGTCTTTGCGTGACATTCTTAGCGTCATTACGCGAAATTCCCTCCATTCTTTACGTGAAACAAAACCCACCTCCCATTATCTTTGCCCAAATTTCAATTATAAAAGATGTTGCAGTTACAGGTACTTCGCCAGGATCCGGAAGCGGTAAAGAAAAGACTCGCTGTAAAATATTTTGGCGAAACAGGATTAGTGGATACCATCCTTTCATTGGATGATCAGCGCAAAAAAACTACAACTGGAGTTTGATAACAACCAGGCGAAAGTGAACAGTACTTCCAAAGAGATCGGTGGGCTGATGGCAAAAGGTCTGAAAGAAGAAGCCGAAACAAAAAAGCAGGAAGTCGCTGTATTAAAATCTACCCTTCAGCCTATTTCAGAAAAATTAAGCGAGATAGAGAAAAAGTTACAGGATGAACTGGTAAAACTGCCTAATCTTCCTTCTGATAAAGTGCCGGTTGGTAAAACACCGGCCGAAAATGTAGTAGTAAGAGAAGGCGGGGTGAAACCGCAATTGCCAAAAGATGCCGTTCCCCACTGGGATCTCATTAAGAAATATGATATCGTTGATTTTGAAACCGGCGTTAAGATCACCGGCAGCGGGTTTCCTTTATATAAAGGCAAAGGCGCCAAATTACAGCGGGCGCTGGTGCAATACTTTTTAGATTTTAATACAAAGGCCGGTTATACGGAATACCTTCCGCCATTCATGGTCAATGAGGCTTCCGCCTATGGCACGGGCCAGTTGCCCGATAAAGAAGGGCAGATGTATTATATGCCGGCTGATAATTTTTATATGATACCGACATCTGAAGTGCCGGTCACTAATATTTACCGTGATGAAATAGTAAAGGAAACGGATCTCCCTATAAAAATGACAGCGTACTCGCCCTGTTTCAGAAGAGAGGCCGGTAGTTTTGGCAAAGATGTCCGTGGGCTGAACCGTGTGCATCAATTTGAAAAAGTAGAGATCGTTCAGCTGGTGCATCCCGGTAAAAGTTATGAGGCACATGAAGAAATGGTATTGCATGTAGAAAAATTACTGATCAGTCTCGAATTGCCTTACCGTATACTGGCTCTTTGCGGTGGCGATATGAGTTTTACTTCTGCCCTTACCTACGATTTTGAAGTGTACAGCGCTGCGCAGGAAAGATGGCTGGAGGGTAAGCTCTGTTTCTAATTTTGAAGCCTACCAGACCAACCGATTGAAGGTTCGTTTCAAAGACGAGAAAGGCAAAACGCAATTAGTTCATTCGCTTAACGGCAGCTCACTGGCATTGCCAAGAATCGTGGCCTGCCTGCTGGAAAATAATCAAACTGCGGAAGGGATTTAAACTTCCTGCTGCCTTGCATGGTCCCTTTGGAGAAGCCTTGATTTCCTGAAACCTTTACTACTTTTAAATTTAATTGTCATGAACAAGTATGTGATTTTGATGATTTGTATTGGTATGTTCATTGCCTGCCATAAAAAAGCTGTGCCTGTTGTTACAGCAAGAACAGCGTTTCCGGAACCACCTAAAACAACTCAACCTGCACCCATTGAGGCCACTGCTCCTGAGTTTATGGCGGCAGGTTAAAACGATCTATGAAGGTAAATGCATACGTTGCCATGATATGAAGCCTGTGGATGCATATACCCCTGACCGCTGGACATCCATTTTAAAATCAATGATACCCAAGACAAGACTGAATGATGAACAGGCAAGGCAGGTAACAGCGTATGTTATGGCGAACGCCAAAAAGTAAGTGATATAAAAACTCACTATTAAAAAAGAGACGGTATCAATAGTATTTTAAATGAATGTACCTGCAACGGCGCGACGGCGCAACGACTGATTGTCAGTAGGTCATTCTTTGCGCCGTCGCGGGATTTATTTGGCTTTTTTATGTGGAATCCTCATGGATATAAAGCAGCGCTGTATCTTTTTATCCGCTTATGCATGATATAAAACCATACCGGCGGCACCAATGAAAGCAGCATCATACCCGGGTAACCTGTAGGCATCTGCGGTGAATCATTATGATGACGGAGCAACTGGGTATTTACGGCTGGCCAGGTAATGATGATCGCTGTGCCGGCTGAGTTCAAATAACATTACCCGCCCGATCACATGGTCGCTGTTCCAGCTATGAACCGGCATCGCTCTTTCATATTTGCCCATCAGCAACGGATTTGCGCTGCAGGCCATAATGCTCTATGTAGTTCACTGTTTCGAGCAGTATGATACCAATAGCCGCAGCTGCCAGGTAATATAATGTGACAAGCCATCCGCAAGAGAAGCATATAGCAGCAACAAATATTACCTGGATCAGGGTGTGAAACGGATCATTTCATTATAAAAAGAAAATACCGGCTTCCCTTTCTTCTGTACTTCTTTGCTGGCTATATCCCAGGCGCTGATATAGCTGAATATGATGCTGCGGAAATAAAAAGTATACACCCATTCACCATAGCGGGCGCTGCTGGGATCTTCCGGTGTTGCTACTCTTTTATGATGACCTTTATTATGTTCAACGAAAAAGTGCATGTACTGTGAAGTAAGCAAAAGCATTTTTGCGAGGCCCTGTTCCCATTTATTTACGCGGTGACCCAGTTCATGTCCTGCATTGATACCAAATACACCGCATAACATACCCATGACCCATATCCTGCCGGCAATATCTATCCAGGTCATTTCATCATGCGACATAGCATACAGAAACAGGATAAGGGCTATGTATTGAAGAAGGACAACAAAGTATAATAGATAATCATATATCCTGTTCTTTCGGGCTATTTCTTCTTCTGCATCAGACATATTTTTGGTATCGGGGCTGATGAATAATTCAAGAATGGGTATAATAAACCATGCATAAATCAATGGCAGCCAGACTTCCCATCCTGTTACTGTAAAAGACCTGAATGCACCCGCGTAAATTATAAAAGGGAGAAATGTATTTGAATGTCCGCATGCAGGGGTGGTTAATGCGCGTCAAAGTTAAAAAATAATGGCACCCTTTTGGACGTTTTATAAAAACATATAAGCTGTTGTTAAACTTATTATCCCCGTAAAAGTCTGAACCTAAAATCTATCATTGATGGCGTTGACTAACCAGCAAAAAAATCAGCATTTGTTATGGCGTGCAGGCTTTGGCCCTGCTGTTGAGCAATTAGGTGATCTTACCCATTATTCTCCCAAAGAATTTTATAAGCCCTGGTCAAAGCTTCTGAAAAAAAGGCCTGCCTACATTAATGTAGCTGATAATTACCTGCAGGGACTGGTGATGGGAGTTGACGCTGTGGGGCAGATGCAGAAAAAGGAATTGTCTGCCGAAGAAAAAAAACAAATTAAGCAAAAGAACAAGGAAGCTGTCCCGCAACCTGAATGTATACTGGCTGAAAGAAATGGTGAACAGCGGCGCCCAGCTCAGGGAGAAAATGGCGTTCTTCTGGCATGGGCATTTTGCGTGCCGCAACCTGAATGTTTTTTACCAGCAGGGTTTACTGGATGTGATCCGCCGGCATGCGCTGGGCAATTTCGGTACATTATTAAAAGAGGTTTCCAAATCAGCGGCCATGCTGAATTTTTTTAAACAACCAGCAAAACAAAAAAGGACATCCCAATGAGAACTTCGCCCGCGAAGTGATGGAACTGTTTACGCTTGGCCGCGGAAATTATACAGAGAGCGATATCAAAGAAGCAGCCCGCGCCTTTACCGGCTGGGGATCTAACCTGCAGGAGAATTTGTTTTTCGTAAAGGCCAGCATGATTTTGATGATAAAAAAGTACTGGCCGGACCGGGAATTTTGATGGTTGATGAAGTGCTTGATATTTTACTGGATCAACAGCAAACAGCTAAATATATTTCTCTGAAACTATATAAGTTTTTGGTGAATGAACAGCCCGATACGGCAAAAGTAGAATGGCTGGCCGACCGGTTTTATAAAAATGAATATGATATCGCCAGATTGCTGGAAGACATTTTTACCAGTGAGTGGTTCTATGAAGAAAAAAATGTCGGTGTTAAAATAAAATCCCGGTTGAGTTACTGGCAGGTATTCAGCGGATGCTGCCAATGACCCTGGAAAATGAAAATGCTTTGCTGGTGCTGCAGCGGATATTAGGGCAAATATTATTCTATCCGCCGAATGTGGCAGGCTGGCCCGGAGGCAAAACATGGATAGACAGCTCTACCCTGATGATGCGCATGCGTATACCGCAACTGATCAACGATGAAGATGAAATGAATGTAAAACCCAAAGACGATGACGACCAGATGATGGGAAGTCCCGGGATGGTGAATGAAGAAAAAGTAAAGAAACCAGGAGGCCGTGCCAATGCATTAAAGAAAGAGCAGATCAATGCCAATGTTGACTGGAACCCTGTATGTAAAGAATCTTGATAAAGTGGCAGAGAAAACCTGGTTGATTCGATATCGAAGTTGTTGCTGCAGGTAAAAAGCTACCATCAGCAATGATATAATAAGACAATATGCGGATGAAACCGCGAGAGATAATTTTATTAAATCGGCGACCATACAGATAATGAGCACGCCGGAATACCAGTTGTGTTAAAATCAGCTGCTGGTTGCGGGTTATGGACCGGATATAAGACCACGGCCTGCAGTTAACAGTTCAAAGTTTATTACTATGTTGATCAAACGTAAAGAATTCATCCAGGTCGGCTCGCTGGCAACAGCATCCCTGATGCTTCCCAAATTCCTGAAAGCATTTGAAGGAAAGGCATTGGTGCCGCAGGGGAATAAGGTGGTGGTGATACTGCAATTAAGCGGCGGTAATGATGGATTAAATACCGTGATACCGGTAAGAAATGATATTTATTATAAATCGAGGCCGAGGCTGGGTATTGAAAGAACAAAGGCGTTATCGCTGACAGACGAAGTGGGTCTTCACCCTGCATTGAGCGGTTTCAAAGAACTATATGATGACGGTAGCCTGGGTATTATGAATAGCGTAGGTTATCCCAATCCCGACAGGTCGCATTTCCGCAGTATGGATATATGGCATACCGCCAGCCAGAGCACTGAATACCTGAACACCGGGTGGGTAGGGCCGTTACCTCGATGCCCAATGCAGTGGCTGTGATAAACCGGACACAGGCGATCGAAATAGACGATGTGTTAAGCCTGGCGATGAAAGGAGAACATATTAAAGGCATCGCGGTAAAAGATCCGAGGCGTTTATATGGCACGTCGAATGAAAAATTCTTCCGGGATGTATTGAAGAATCACCAGGGATGAAGCAGGAGAGCAGCCGGTAGATTATTTATACAAAACAATGGCAGAAACACTTTCTTCTGCCGATTATATTTTTAAACAAAGCAGGCTGCATCCCTCATCAGCAGACTATCCTAAAACAGATCTGGCCACCAGCCTGAAGACGATCGCCTCACTGATCTATTCCGAGATCAATACCAAGGTATACTATGTATCAATCGGAAGTTTTGATACACATATCAACCAGGATGCGCAGCAGCAGCGTTTGTTCACCGAAATGAATGATGCGGTAAAAGCGTTTGTAAAAGACCTGAAAGACAATAATCGTTTCAATGACGTGATGCTATTCACATTTTCTGAATTCGGAAGAAGGGTACAGCAGAATGCAAGCGGCGGCACTGATCATGGTACGGCTAATAATATGTTCCTGGTCAGCGGTGGATTAAAACAAAAGGGAGTGATCAACCCGTTACCCGATCTCTCCGACCTGCAGGAAGGCGATCTGAAGTACAATGTGGACTTTAAAAATGTATATGCTACAATATTGGATAAATGGCTCAACGCCGATGCACAGAAGGTATTGGGGCAAACGATACGATTACATGAATTTTATTTAAAAAAAGAGAGTAGAGCGCTGATCCTTATGATGGTTAAGATTGATTAAGATAGTATCACGCTTATCGTAAGAATCATGAAAATCTGCGTTCCCTTACTACGCAGCAACCTTAGTTCAGAGTAGGAAGATAGATATACGCTAACGATTTTATATTGACCTATACCAGTCTTTCATTGATGGCTTTGCTGACAGCTTCCGTAGCAGAATGCACCTGTAATTTCTCATAGATCTTTTTAATATAAGAGCGGACAGTCTCGAAAGAGATGCTAAGCTCGGATGCAATCATTTTATAGCTATTGCCCTTGCAAAGCAGGGTGAGAATATCTTTTTCTCTTTTGGTAAAATCATAATTATGCTGCGGAGCGGATTGCTGCATAGAATTGATGATCATCTTGGCCACAGACGGACTTAACGAGGCGCCTTCTGCCAATACATCTTTTATAGCCGGCACCAGTTTTTCGGAAATATTCTTTTTTAACAAATAACCCGAAGCTCCCGCGCAGATCGCATCCAGTATATGTGTATTATCATCAAATACTGTGAGCATGATAATATATACCTTCTGTGAGCATGATAATATATACCTTCTTATTAAAATGCCTGATCTTTTTTACGGCTTCTATTCCTGTCATTCCGGGCATGTCAATATCCATTAGTATAACGTCAGGTGGATTTTTCTTTACTTCTGCTTCCGCCTTAGTACAATTATCAAAGCTGGCGGTGACGGCAAATTCATCAGTAAGAGAAAGTAATTCTTCCAGGCCATGCCTTAAAGCAGTATTATCATCATAAATATGTATGGTGGTGGGCATCATACTAAATTAATATGACTGGTTATTTGCAGAAACCCCAAATCGGGTGATGGGTATCTGAAACAGCACGCTTGTCCCTTGCTCTGCAGATGACCGGATATACAGGCTGCCGTTACATTCACTGGCCCGTTCCTGCATATTGTAAAGCCCGTTTCCACGGGCGACGGTTGTTATATCAAATCCTTTGCCGTTGTCCTGTATTTCCATCTGCAACTGATCGTTCATTCTTTCAAACCGGATAAGTAATAAATTACAACCACTGTATTTTACCGCATTATTCACGGCTTCTTTGGATACGAGGAAGAGATTTTTTCTTGAGGCAAGATCAATGGAAAGATTTTCAAGTTCGGGCGGCAGGATAAAGGCAAGATCAATTCCTTTTGCTTCACAAATATTGGCGGAAAATTCTTTCATCCGGCTCATCAGCGCTTCCAGTTTGTCATTTTTCGGATTGATAGCCCATACAATATCACTCATGCTTTCCATAGTATCAAAAGTAGAGTCTTTGATTTTTGACAGGTAATGCTGATCTCTGTGCCGTCACCTGCTTTGCTCAATGCAACTTTACTGAGTACATTAATAAACGTCAGTGCAGAACCTATTTCATCATGCAGGTCACGGGAGATCTTTGCCCTTAGTCTTTCTTCAACAATGTATTTTGATATCTTATCCGAACAGATAGCGGCGATACCCTGCAGGATTCTCAGGTGATATTTTTTGTAAAAATTTTTCCGCGGATGTTCCGAGTCAATAATGCCGAAAATCTTTCCATCCACAAAAATGGGGAACAGTGATCTCCGATCTCCTTCTCTCATCATCCATGATATAACGGCTGTCTTTTAATGTATACGTATGATCTCGGGTTTGCCTGTTTCCATCACCGCGCCTACTATACCTTTTCCTGCAGGTATCTCTATGGCGTTGATTATTTCATGTTTCCCGGGATTCTTAGGACCGTATGCCGCTTTTTGCAGTAACACTTTTCTTCGGGGGTCGTAGAGATAAATTACACAGTCTGCTAACTTCAGCTGGCTCATACAGTTCTTGGCTATATCCCAGCAGATGTCCTCTACCGTATTTTGACCGTAAAGGGAAGTAGCGAAATAGTTAAGTATTTTCTGTGCTTTTATTTTGCGACGCAGGTACACTACCCATTGATAAAAGCCATAAGCAATAGCCAGGATGAGCAACGTAATGAACCACCATGTTCTCCAGAAAGGAGGAATTACCCGGAATGAAAAGGAAATATTATTAGCAGACAGGTTGCCGGCATTGTCATGGGCCCTTACGATAAAAGTATAATACCCGGGAGACAGATCCGGAAAATTTACAGTATTGGTAGTGCCAAGTGGTTTCCATGCTGCATCGCTTTCATGGAGTTTGTAATCATACTGTATGTTTTGATGACCTGTATAGTTGAGTGCAGCAAAACGGAATGACAGTGAAGTAGACCTGTATGGATAATGATATCGTTATTGTTTATATACAGGGAATCATAAATAACAGAACGCCCGTCTATCGAAATTGTCCGTAAGTGTTACCGGGAAATCTGCAGCGGGAACTTTTTTACCGGGATAATACAATAACAAGCCGCCACCTACCGGTATAAGTATTTCATCATTGACGGGATTATAAGATATCCTTTTCGGATAACGGTCTTCAGGCGCATAATTTGCAAAACTGATCGCCGGATGTTTAGGTACGTCGTATAAAAATCTGCCTGAATTATCTATCACGCTTAATCCTTTTCCGCTCAAAAGCCATAACCGGTTTTTATTATCTGCAGCAAATAGCATAATAGCTGCTGTTGGTCAGGCCATTTTTTCGCCGTGATATGCGTGAATGCTTTTTCATAGGATTTTCCATGTTCATACACATATAATCCCGAGCCAAACGTAGTAAGCCAGATTTTTCCTGAAGCATCTGTTTCGAAATCCCTGATAAGGTTCAACTGTAAATAATCGGGGCTGGCCGATGTTTCTGAATAGTTCAGGAAACTATCTTTTTGCAGATCCATACCGGTAGGCTCCTGTATTGAATGTGCCGATCCAGACCGCATTATCAACCGGGTCATTGATCAGCGCGGTGGCACTGTTCGCATAGATATGATCCTTTTCAGTAAACTTCCGGAAACTCTTTTCTTTTATTTTATACCTGTACAACCCGTCACGCCAGGTAGATAGCCAGTAATCACCTGATTTATCTTCAATGATGTCGGTAAATACTACAGGCTCTTCATTATTGGGCGTTGGCAATAAGCTGAATTGCTGTTTTACCCTGTCATACCTGTACACATTTGTCTCAGTAAGCAGCCAGATATTATTTTGCCTGTCTGTGCAAATATTTACACAGGCAGTAAAAGACTTACCGCCCGCGGAACCCCAGTTCGCTGATCTTTCCTGTATGATCGTCAATGATAAATACTTTTTTAGAGCGAATAGAAGTAACAAAATACCTGTGATCTATGCTGTCGTAGACCGCCGCACTCTATATCATCTGTACTTTCTTTGCCTGATTCTGCTGTCAGCGGAATAAAATCAGCAATAAGGTTATGGCTATTGTAATAATTAATGCCGTTGACCGTACCCACCCATACGATGCCTGTATTGTCGGTGTAAACGCTGTTGGTTTCCCCGGTAATAACGATGAAGATAAAGCAGGGCGGTGTGCTATCACCACCGCTTTACGGGTGACAGTATTAATTTCAAGTATGCCCCGGGGTGCGGCAACAATAGCAGGTCTTTTACTTCCCTTTTTTTAATCCCATGCAAGAGCAGGAAAAACCTGGTAGACAGGTGTTATTTCGTCATAAATATTTTTTTCATCATTATAACAAAATAACCGTCCCTTTTCAGTTACTGTAAAAACATTGTTATGCGCCCGGTCATACTTTATATCCTTGATGCTGCTGGCATAACCTGAACCGTAAAATGTAAATTTTCCGGACTGTATATGTAGCGAGAATAATCCGATGCTGGTAGCCAGCCACCATTCGTTTTCATTTTACGTTCTATTTTTTGTATGGTACGGTAGCGGGAGGCTTTACTGTATTGCTCTTGTTGCATGACGGCCGGCCAGTCATAATAGATAATTTTTTTTTTCACGGGATCGTATACAGAAAGATCCCATACATCAGATACGATCCAGATACGATTCTTTTCATCTGCAAACAGGTCCCAGATCAGGTAACTGGGCAGATCGCCTTTTACATCACTGCTGCTGGGCATCATTGTTTCCCAATGATTGGTTACGGGGTCATAAATGTTCAGCCCGGCCAGTGTCGCTACCCATATCTTGCCGGCAGCATCCTGCACTATATCGTTGATCACTTCGTTGGAAATAGAATTTCCACCTGTGGGCTTAAAGGTGGTAAAAGAGTTTCCGTCATAACGGTTCAGGCCATTTTTAGTTCCGATCCACAAAAAACCCGTTTTGTCTTTCAAAAAACAGGTGATCCGGTTATCGGATAAGCCGTTTTCTTCCGTGAGTTTGTCAAAATAATATTGTCCCTGCGCAGACAGGCAAAACAGGGTTGCCAGAATAATGAATGATATACGGGTAGAAATTTTTTTTATGCATTGCAGAAACCAATTTAAGCATTTCCTGCCAATGGAAATGATACTCTTATTTTGATAGTATATTTCCATAAGATGCGGGCAAGCAAAGAAATTTACATTGAGTATGATTGCTTTGTGTATTTAGTGTCTTTGTGGATAAAGTTATCCAGAAATAATAGGGAGAAGTCTTTTGACAAGACGGTCCAAAATAAAAAAGCCACCCCCGGCACTGACTGATACCGGGATGGAAAACTGCATGCAAATGAATTTGCTAACCCATTTGTGTAATTAGGAACGAACGATCTGAAAGAGCTGCTGCAAAGATGCAGCCCGTTTGTTATGTACTTATTACTGCAAGGTTATCTCAGGATTAATTTACAGGAGATGAATGCCTTTTGCGGGGCGTTAAATTTGCGGCAAAGATCAGTTACCTCTTACCTGTTGACTGTTTTATATTATCCCGGCAGAACTTTGGCATTACTTTATTATTAAGTTTTAGTAGTTTAGTAGCAGGCGATCCCTTGAAAATAAAAAACCTCATACGATTATTTGCCCTTCTCTCATGCTTTGCTCCGGTAGTATTGCAGGCGCAGGATAATACTTCCCATATAAATTTTGATTTTTATGGCGATACCATCGCGCTGCAACTGGATCCTTCATTCCGCGTCAGTTTCAATGAGCCGCTTTCTGATCAGTCCGTTAAAGCATTTAATGATAAAATGAGTTCTTCAGCTACCAGCCGGTTATCAAGGCGCTTCTCTCGTACAAATCTGAACTTAAACTGGATGACTGGTTGTACTACCAGCTTATAAGAAAGACAGCGCAGAAGATAAGCCCCAAGGCAGAAAATTATCCCCGCTATACTTTATACAAGTGGTTTTTACTTACCAGGTCGGGATATAACTCCATACTTACTGTAGCCGGGGATAGTGTACTTTTTTATGTGCAGAGCGATGAGAATATTTATAATATCCCTTATCGTATGAAAGGGGGGAAACAGTTTGTGTGTCTCAATTATCATGACTATGGCGGCCTTTATTGACTTTGGTAAAGAAACATTTTCGGAAGTAGTCATTCTGTTGCCGGGGCGCAGATGACTTTTTCGTATAAAGTGCGGCATTTACCTCATTTCAGGCCCGGTGATTACCTTGAAAAAGATATCCGGTTCAGTTATAACCAGAACGATTATTACTATAAAGTAAAAATAAACCCGGAGGTAAAGACCATTTTCGCCAACTATCCCGTGGTGGACTATGAATCTTATTTAATATACCACTCAGTACCGAAACTTACAGATCCCTTATACCATTACTCCGGAAAAATGTGAAAGGATTAAGTGAAAAGAACGGGGTTGATTACCTGATGCGGTTTACCCGTTATGCTTTTTTGTTCGAAACCGATTCAGCTGTATTCGGAGGTGAAAAAAGACTGACGCCGGAACACACTTTATTATACGAATCAAAGCGATTGTGAGGACAGGGCCGCATTATTCTTTTACCTGGTGAAAGAGATATACAATCTGCCGATGATCGTACTTTCTTTTCCAGCCACGTAACCGTGGCTGTTAAGTTTGATAAACCGGTGGAAAAACAATACTGTATAACGGGGAGAAATATTCTGTATGTGAACCTACTCCTCAAAAGATTGATCTGCAAATAGGGCAACTATCCCCTGATCTCAGAAAGTCGGTCTATGAAATAGTATATGCCTATGCGCTGAAAAAAGCAGGCGGTAGATCAGCGTAAAAAATTATCAGCGAAATAGAATAAACAGTTTTTCATTGTGAGATGAGCGTTTAGTTCAGCTTCCTGCTGCAATAAAAAAAACCGGCTTTTTAAAGCCGGTTTCTGTATAAGATATTTTCTATATTATCAATAGGTCCATTTGGTCCATCCTTTCCACCAGCTGGCCAGCGGGCCTGCAGGGGCGATTGCTCCGCGGAATGCAAGATCCTTGGTGGCATCTTCCGGTAGCTTTTTATCAAAGAATGTATCGCCGCTGAATTTAGGATCGCTGAAATTACCTCCCGCAAGGATTTTTTGATTGCCGTTAGTGCCAGCAAAAGGTGTTGGATCAGGGGCGCCATAATTATATGGCTGGATAAGTTTCGCATCTGATGTATTTGTCAGCACATCATTATTGTAATACGAGTTGGAAAACCAGTTGAGGAAAGTGGCGTCATTGGTAATGGTAGCGCCTGCTACACCTGAGAACTTTGTGTTGGTGGCCGCATCCTGCTATGGTGATATTCCGTAAGCGCAAACTGCTGTCCTCGATATTCAGGGCAGTGGATACACCCAATGTCGCATCAATTTCAATACCCCTTGGCCATCCGATAATGATTGAATTGAAAATGGATAAAGCACTGTTTCTCCTGATATGTGCCGCCCCGCGGTATAAACTGCTGCCATTATTCGTCAATACGGCTTTAGGTCCGATAGCCGTGATGTTACTGAAGATAGCAGATGTTTTTGGCGCGGCGGTAGTACCGGTAGCATTATTATCACTTTCAAACGCTTCGGAATTGGAAATATCAGCGATAAGAGAATCACGGATCACAATGCCAAACTGCACTTTACCGCTGAACCCGTTGTCCGTATCAAAATCATCATCCTGTGTTTTATAGGCGATGAGGTATTTGCAATTAACAGTTCCGCCAAACCATTCAAACGCATCGTCTTTGGCGTATACTACCTGTATATGATCAATCGTTGTACCGCGGCCTACTGCTGCCATGGTAAGGCTGTTGATCTCTTTGTCTGGCTGGTAAGCGTACCCGGCAAATTCGATACGCAGATAGCTTAATGTACCTGAGTTATCATTGTCATCAGGTGTGCTCCGCCACCGGCAAGGCCGTCACTGGTAGCATTATTTATTCCTCCTTCTACTTCATAGATACCCTGGCCGCCACCTGTACCGGCAAACGCTGCATTGATACTTGCTTTGCCGCAAAGTACGATACCGCCCCAGTCGCCTGATTGAGGATTGGGAGCCGCAGAAGTGAAGATGATGGGCTCAGTAGGTGTACCCTGTGCTATTAATTTTGAACCGCGGGTAATGATCAATGCAGCCACATCGGCGCCGCTGAAAGAACCTTTAACCACAGTGCCCTGCTTCAACGGTCATGGTATGATTGCCGACCATATACACAAGCCCTTTCAGGATATAGGTATTTTGCTTACGTAAAATAGTGTCCGCATCTATACGGCCCTGCAGGGTGATAGTTGTACCGGAAGGACCTCCGCTACCACCACCGGGGACTATTATTACTTCTTTTTCTCCGTCCATTTCTATCTTACGGCAGCCTGAGATCGCTACAAGGGCAATGGCGGTTACGCAGAGAATGTACTTTTCATTTTTTTATTATTAAAGATTTGAGTTTATAAAAATTGAATAATTGAATGTCACGCTGAACGTTGTGCCGAATATGCGGCCAAACCTGCCCGGATCACTATCTTTCTGAAAGCTGCTTTTGCCTGTGCTGTTCATATAAAAATTCCTGGTCTGGTTTAAAATATCTGAAACAGTCAGCCTGATCTCGCCTTTCTTTTTGAACATTTTTTGAGCCACCTGCAGATCCAGCAATGGCCTGGCTGCTTCGTAAATATCAGGGAAGCCATCCGTAGCATTTCCTACAATAGCCTATGCGCTGGCCGATCTGGTTGAACAACACAGTTACATTCAGCCCTTTTCCTTCGAGGTCATATAATAATCCTGCATTGATAACATAAGGAGACTGTGCCTGCATAGGTCTGTCCACATCAAACCTTTCATCTTTGATCTTACTTTTTATGTAAGACACATTACCCTGTATGGTAAAGTTTTTCAACCATCGGTGAAGTCAAGTTTTTGCGGAATTCAAGTTCCACTCCCAAAGCAGTAGCCTGGTCTATATTCTGGAAATGAAAGTGCTGGCGCCGCCGCTGCTTGCATTAAAGAGCTGCTCGATAGGATTTTCAAAATGCTTATAGAACACTCCGGCAGAAAATGTTTCACCGGCCCTTGGATATAATTCATAACGCAGATCGAGGTTAGTCACTTTTGTCTCTCTTAAGAGAAGGATTACCCTGTACCGATGCGTTCAGTTCGAAATCATAAATATTAAGCGATGCAAGCTCTCTTAACTCAGGACGGATAACTGTTTGTGAACCTGATAAACGGAGATTTGTCTGGTTATTAAGCTTGAATGTTGCATTTACCCCGGGCAGGTAATCAGTCACCTTGGAGTAAGTATGACGGGGATCCCATTTCTTTACGCTTCCTATAAGCTGGTCATAATTTTCAACACGCAGGCCCCATACTACCCGTATATCTTGCCCAGCTTATTATCAAATTGTAAGAAGCCCGCATTTAAGATCGTATTGGCCAGGTAACGGAAAGTATTTCCTTTAATGGCATCAAACCCGAATTTATTACCGGTGCCGTCTCCAAAATTCTCCGGGGCAAAAACCTTGTCAGCCGGCAGTTGACGCAATGCATCATTATCAGTCGGCAGGTAGATGGCAAACAATTTCGCGTCATACAAGCGGTCCTTCACCTGCAGCATGTATCCGCCTTTTACCGAGTGATTATTGCCAAGACTATACGTAAGATCGCCGCCGGCTGTATAGATATAATCGCTCAGGCTCTGGTAAATACGGCTGCCACTCTGCTGCGATAGCGTGCTGGATATGATTAAGCGGTAAGGATCTGATAACTCCTGTTTTGAATAAGTGATCCTGCGCTGATCAGGAACATAGCCATCGAGAATATTAAAAGCGCCGTACCATTTAAATTTCAGGGGAGTAGTTATGCTATGATCGCCTGATGCCTGTACGGTAAAGAATGTATTTTGTTTGAAGGTAAACTCTGATCCTGAAATGTATTTATCATTTCTTGTATAATCAATGCCACTGCGCTGGGTGATGCGGTTACTCGTGTTCACATTGATGATAGACCTCAGCGAGATCTTATTCAATGGATTCAGCTGCAGGCTTAAACTGCCCAGGGCGCCTGTGGTTATTTCCTGTGATGATAACCTGTCTTCGTAATCATAGATATTGCTTTTAATACCATTGACAGGATCAATACTCGTCAGCTGATTCCTTCCTTCAAGAAGCTGGCATTTTTTGAGTAGTTGATACCGAATGTGCCTCCCAGTTTTTTCCGAAAAGATTGGTAACAAAACCACCATTTGTCTGGAAAGAGGCATTGAGCGGCGCCGAACCTTTATCTGCTGTCCAGCGGTTATCAAAAGCTTTTCCGATAGCTGCTTTTTCAGCACGGGGCAGTATGTCAAACGCTGATTTGGTAGTATAGCCGGATGGCAAACCTCTTGATCCGTCTTCAATACCGAGCCAGTCGAGCTGTCCTCTTTTCTCTTTATAAAAATCCTTTCCGGCAGTAGCGGTATTAAAACCGGTGCCCAGTTGTACATTCAAAAAGTTCTTTGCAGGAATATCTTTTGTATTTACCTGTATAAGACCGCCGGCCCATTCGCCCGGGTATTCGGGAACAAACGCTTTATTGATAATAACATTATCAATCATCGTGGCGGGAATAAGGTCAAAGGAGAATGTTTTACGATCCGGTTCAGTACTTGTAAGCAAGATCCCATTGAGCATTGCCTGGTTATACCGGTCTGCCAAGCCTCTTACAATGATGAATTTTCCTTCCTGTAAACTGGCGCCGGGAGTACGTTTGATGACTTCCCCGGTATTTTTATCCGGTGATCTGCGTATGCTTTCTGCAGAAATAACAGAAGCTACCGTATTCGTATTCTTTTGAAAGGAGATAGCAGAATTGACTGTTTCCAGTTTGGCACTGAAACGTTTTGCGCTTACAACAACGTTTTCACCTTCTTTGGCTTTCTGTGTCAATACTACATTGAGCTCATTGAGCTGACCGCTGGTCACATCCACATCCGTTATGGTTTTTGGTTCATAACCTACCCGTGAAAATTCCAGTTCATATTTTTTACCGGGAGTAAGGGAAAGCGTATAATGGCCTTCCACATCTGTAGTGCTGCCGCCTTGCTGGCCGGCTATTTTTACGGAGACACCTACTAACGCTTCATTCTTTTCATTCACCACTTTACCCGTGATGCGGGTATTCTGACCAAATGCAAAAGAGACGAGAAATGAGAATATTAAAACCAATCGCAGCCTTGAATACAT